>CAZYWE010000001.1:0-127772 GCA_964651625.1 uncultured Nitrosomonas sp.
TATTGGTGGAGGCGGCGGGAATTGAACCCGCGTCCGCAAGTCCTCTACAGACAGTTCTACATACTTAGCCATGTTATTTGATTTAACCTGGCATCCGCCAACCGGCAGGCTGACGACAGGCGAGTTACCTACTTTTTAGCGCTCTGCAAAGTAACCCTGTAAAGCGCGATCCTCGTTAATGACTCCACTGTCTGTTGCCAGACCCGGCGTTGAGGCCCACCGGCGTGGAGTTTAGCCGGATTAAGCGGCTAAAGCGTAGTTTTCGTCGTTTGCGACTATTTTTTTTCAGCTGTTTTACGAGGGTACTGAACCTCGGTATGCCCTGCACTGCTTTGCAACCCACGTCGAAACCGGATCGCCCCCTAACTTGAATTCTTGCTGTGTAAGAGCTGCGGTTAGTAAGAAAGTTCAACTGGGGGATTGTAACAGATTAAATATAGTGCAGCAGATCACCCGGGTAGTCGATTAACCCGGAAGCACCCCATGTTTCTGGTGGTGCGCTGTTACCAAGATAGCCGTATAGCGCCACAACAGGCTTCATTCCGGCGGCGAGACTGGCCTGTACGTCACGAATATCATCACCCAGATAAATGCAGCGGTCAGAGGCTATGTTTATCTGGCGGCAAGCGGTAAGTAACGGTTCCGGGTGAGGTTTGGTGTAGGGAGTATCGTCCCCGCTGATAATACAGGCTGCACGCTGATGCAAACCCAGCAGGTGCATCAGCGGCCGGGTAAATCTTGCAGGTTTGTTGGTGACGATTCCCCATGGAATTGCCTGACTATCCAGTTGATCAAGCAATTTGGCAACGCCCGGAAACAGTTGTGTATCCTCACATAACTGCTCCGTGTAAAAGGAAAGAAACTCTTCCCGCATAGCCTGGTATTCAGAGTCGCCCGGTTTCAGGTTAAAACCAAGCTCCAGCAATCCACGCGCTCCGGCAGAAGCTTCTGTGCGGATCAGCTCTATCGGTAATGGTGACTGGTTACGGGCGATGCGCTGTCGGTTAAGCGCACGACCAAGATCCGGTGCAGTATCCGCAATGGTGCCATCGAAATCGAATAAAACAGCTTTGATCATCCGGTGTGCTGGTTCCGATCAGGCTTGAAACGCCATGATGTAGTTAACGCTGGTGTCCGCTTCCAAAGCATAGATTTTTGTGAATGGATTGTAAGTCATACCGATGATTCCGGATTCCATGAGTCCGGCGGTACGAGCCATGTGCGCGAGTTCAGAAGGTTTAATGAATTTTGCATATTCGTGTGTCCCTCGCGGCAGCAGGTGAAGAATGTACTCAGCACCGAGGATGGCATAGAGATAGGATTTCGGGTTGCGGTTCAGCGTCGAAAAAAATACCCATCCGCCGCTTTTCACGAGCCGTGCGCATGACTGGATTACACTGGCGGGGTCCGGCACGTGTTCCAGCATTTCCATACAGGTGACAACGTCATAATGGTGCGGTTGCTCCGCTGCAAGCGCCTCCACGGTTATTTTCCGATAATCCACCTGATTGCCGCTTTCCAGCAAATGCAATTTGGCCACTTTCAGTGCTTTATCGCCCAGATCAATCCCCGTCACTGCAGCACCATGTGTCGCCATGGATTCTGACAAAATCCCGCCGCCACAACCAACATCAACAACAGCTTTCCCACTTAACCCTGCAATCTCATCGATATAACCCAACCGAAGTGGGTTAATTTCGTGCAACGGCTTGAATTCACTGTTTGGATCCCACCAGCGGTGTGCCAGCTGATTAAATTTTTCCAATTCTGCCGGATCTGCGTTAATCCCATTATTTTTCATACAATTTACTTACCTGAAGTTTAACTGGAAAACTGTTTTATCAATTAGCTCTAGCTAAATAGATTTCCGGTCGATCGGCCTTTTTATAACAAAAAGCCCTGCACACTGGCAGGGCTTTTTGTTGATCCAGACGGATACAATGCAAACTTTAGTTAACGGTTTCTTTTGTACCGGCAACCTCAATTTCCACACGACGATCCGGTGCCAGGCACTCGATCAGTGCCTTGGTTTTCTTGGTTCCTTTGCAGGAATCACCTGTTATCGGGTTAGCTTTTCCTTTACCATCCGTAAAGACGCGGTCAGCACCGATCCCTCTGGAAACCAGATAGCTTTTAACTGCTTCGGCACGTTTAACCGACAGATTTTTGTTGTACGCTTCCGAGCCGATACGGTCGGTATAACCTACAGCAATGATCAAATCGTAATTTACACCTGCCAGGTTAGCTGCAAAATCATCCAGAGCCTGTTTACCAGCCGGCTTCAGAACAGCTTTATCAAAATCGAACAACGCGTCAGCTGAAAAAGATACTTTTTCAGGCTCAGTGACAACAGGCACCGGAACTGGCGCCTCAGCCACTTTTTCAGGCTGCTTAACCAGATCAGGATCGCATTCATAAATAGCTTTGGCAGGTGTCCAGTAGCCGGTGCGCCAGCACAGGCCTGTTGAATTTCTGGCAACGACACCGTTATCATCCGAAGCATAGGCTTCAGGCTTCTCAGCTGCGCTAAAACCCTGTCTTTCTTCTTCATATGCGCCAGCCATTACCACACCGGATGCCAGCAACCCGGGTAAAATAACGGCTCCTATCAGATATTTCCTGGCAAATGTCAATTTTTTCATGCTATTGTCCTTGTCCTTAAGTATAAAAACCCTGTATCACCACACGCACCCCATTTATACGCTCACTTGCGCTGCTACGGCGCTCCCGCCCACCACAATCAGCGTAACTGCTCGTACACTACTGGCGGGGATTATGAGTTGATCCTTTTACCTTTGTCAAACCTAAGTGTGTCTTTAGTACAACACTGTACCAAACCAAATGATACAGTGCAAATAGCGTATATTTAAAATAAAAACTTTCACAAACAACACGATAAATGCAGAACTGGCTAAATCATCTTTTCAATTGCCTGTTAATCGGAGTCGCCGTTGAAACGAGTAAACCTATTATGCAAAATTGATAACAGACGTCGCCGTGATTCCAAATACTACCGATCCCGTCATTGAAGTAACCCGTTTAAGTCACCAGTTTGGTCAGCATGTCGCCGTACAGGATGTCAGTCTGAAATTGTACCGTGGCGACGTTCTCGGGTTTCTTGGCCCGAACGGTGCCGGTAAAAGCACTACCATGCGAATGCTGACCGGCAATCTCGCACCCGGAAGAGGAGAGGTACGAATTTGCGGCATTGATCTGCAGGATAACCCCCTCGAAGCAAAGCGCTATATTGGCTATCTGCCCGAAATCCCGCCGCTCTATAAAGAGCTGACTGTCGATGAATATTTACGTTTTGCCGCCCGGTTGCATGGCCTTACCGGCATATCGCTGCAAATTGCACTGGATGAAGTCAAACAGCAATGTGAACTTGCTGACATGGGGAAACGGCTGATTGGTATCCTGTCGAAAGGCTATCAGCAGCGGGTTGGAATTGCCCAGGCAATCATCCATCGCCCGCCACTGATTATTCTGGACGAACCAACCGCCGGGCTTGACCCAAACCAGATCCAGAAAGTGCGCACATTGATTCGGGAGCTGGGCAAAACACATACCATCATTCTGTCTTCCCACATCCTTCCGGAAATAGAAAGTATCTGCAATCGGGTACAAATCATGCATCAGGGCAAACTGGTGCTGGATGACAGTCTGGATAACCTGAAACAGCAGGACATGAGCCTGGAAAATTTGTTCACCCGGCTCACTGCCGGAGATCTTTCTGCTGAGGAGTCAGTGCAATGACACTGTTTACCATCGCTCGCAAGGAACTGAAACTGTTATTTGCATCATCGCTGATCTGGGTTTTTCTGGCGGGAATGCAGCTGATACTGGCCTGGGTATTTCTGGGGCGGTTAAACACTTTTCTTGAAATTCAACCTCAACTGACACAACTGGCCAACCCACCCGGAGTAACTGAAGTCATCATCTCACCGATATTTTCCGTTGCCTCTCTCATACTGCTGGCAGTCACCCCGGTACTGAGCATGCGCCTGTTTGCCGAAGAACGCCGTAACCATACACTAACCCTGCTGATTTCTGCTCCGATTTCCATCGGAGCGATCGTACTTGGCAAATTTCTGGCGTTGATGATCTTCTTCTGTCTGGTACCACTGCTGATCATGGCTTTGGCAATGTCATTACTGGCCGGGGGAATACTGGATTTCGGCCTGCTGGGCAGCAACGTAATCGGCCTGACTCTGCTGGCAGGCTGTTTCGCTGCACTGGGGCTGTATATTTCCAGCCTCACGTCACATCCGGCTGTAGCTGCGCTGGGCAGCCTGGGCGTACTGTTGTGCCTGTGGGTCATGGATATTGTTGCTACCCATTCAGAAAGTGTCGTCCGCCATTTTTCACTGTTCAGGCATTTTGAGAATTTCAATATTGGCCTGATCGACTCGTTCAGTCTGGTTTTTTTCCTTCTGTTCGCCATCACTTTTCTGATATTGACTATCTGTCACCTGGATAATGAACGATTGAATGGCTGAGTCTTTTTGTATCTGATTTTTTATGACCCTCTTCAATAAAACATTACGGTCACGATCCCGCTGGCAGAACAGCATACTCATCGTTCTGCTTCTAACCCTGATGGGAATACTTGGGTATCTGGCACAGGAATTCCGCACCCAGTGGGATCTCAGCCAGAACAGCCGCAACAGCCTGAGCCAGGCCAGCATTGATCTGCTGAAGAAGCTCGATGGCCCGCTACACGTTACGGTCTATGCCACACAACAGGATCTGCAGCTGGGTGATATTCGCGGGATCATCGGTAACTTCATCAGCGTATATCAGCGCATAAAGCCCGACCTCACACTGGATTTCATTGACCCGGTAAAACAGCCGCAGGAAGCACAAGCTGCCGGTGTCAGGCTCAATGGTGAAATTGTTATTCACTATAACGATCGTAAAGAACGCCTTTCCTCAATCAACGAACAGGCGTTTTCGAATGCACTGGTTCGGCTGGCGCGCACCGAAAAAAAACTGCTGCTGGAATTATCCGGCCATGGTGAACGGAAAATGGACGGGATCACCCAGCGTGATCTGGGTAACTTTGGTAAAAAACTGCTGGAAGCCGGTTTTGAAAGTAAACCTTTCAGTTTTACCGGGCAATCGGAGATTCCCACTACCGGAGTACTGGTGATTGCATCTCCACAAATTGATCTGCTGGAAGGCGAAGTAAAACAGATTCTGGATTATCTTGCCCGCGGCGGAAATCTGTTATGGCTGGCCGATACCGGCTCATTGAACGGACTGCTGCCACTGGCCGAGAAACTGGGAATCATGTTCACTCCCGGCACCGTTGTTGACCCACAGGCAGACAAATTAAGACTACCAACCACGTTTGCACTGGGCACGCTCTATGGTGCCCATGCCATAACGGAAAACTTCGATTACCTCACCGTATTTCCTTTCGCACGCCAGCTTATCCCGGAAGAAAACGGTGACTGGCACCGCACCATCCTGACAGAAGCTGCTCCGGAAGGCTGGGTGGAAACCAGCCCACTGGAAGGAAGCATCACCTTTGATGAGGAAAATGACGTGGCGGGCCCGGTTGCTGTCGCAGTGGCATTAAACCGGGAAGCAGAAGATCATGAACAACGGGTTATCGTCGCTGGCAGCGGGCATTTTCTGGCCAACGGTTATCTTGGCAATGGTGGCAATCTGGATCTGGGCATGAACATGATCAACTGGCTTGCCGGTGATGAAGCATTTATCCCAATCCAGCCGCGTGTCACCCGTGACAGCCGGCTGATGCTAAACGAACTGCAGCTAACGCTCATCGTCACCAGCTTTCTGATTATCCTGCCGCTGGTGTTTCTGATCAGCGGAATTGCAATTAACTGGTATCGCAAGCGCAGATAGCGCGCAATCTGGTTTCTGCTGTTTTTTCCACTCCCAGCCCGACCATGCCTGAATTACCTGAAGTTGAAATTACCCGCCGCGGAATCAATGCGCATCTGGCTGGCAGAGTTATTACACGGGTCAGCATTCATCACTCCATTTTGCGCTGGCCTGTTCCCTCCGAGCTGATCACACTGCTACCCGGACAGCTGATCAGCATGGTTGCCCGGCGGGCAAAATACCTGTTGCTCACCTGCAGCCATGGCACGCTTATTCTGCATCTGGGCATGTCAGGCAGTCTGCGCGTACTGCCGGCATCCACCCCACCCCGGCAGCATGAACATTTCGATATGCAACTGGATGATGGAATGATGCTGCGTTTCCGTGACCCGCGGCGGTTTGGCGCCATATTATGGTGGGAAGGCGATATTCAGGAACACCCACTACTGCGAAAGCTGGGCCCGGAACCCCTGAACGATGCCTTCAACAGTCAGTTTCTGTATGAAAAGACACGTGGCCGCAGTGTCAGCATCAAGGAGGCACTGATGAATCAGCACATTGTGGTCGGAGTGGGGAACATTTACGCCAATGAAGCCCTGTTTCATGCCGGTATTTCTCCATTAGCCGCTGCCGGCAGTTTGAATATGACGCAGTATGAACGACTGGTTGACGCTGTCAGAATAACTTTACAGCGCGCTATCGAGGCAGGAGGAAGCAGCCTGCGCGATTTCACTGATTGCGAAGGCAGTCCCGGCTATTTTCAGCAGCAATACTGGGTATATGGACGAGCCGGCCAGCCATGCCGGCAGTGTGAAAGGCTTGTGAGTAAAACACGACTGGGTCAGCGATCCACTTTCTTTTGCGCACAGTGCCAGCAGTAAAAAACGTTCTGATCCTTGTCAGGATTCAGTCGGCAAACCGCTGTAACCATGTGTCCAACTGTTGGCGCAGCGCTTCAACCGGACGATAACCTGTGGCAATCAGGTAGCGATCCGATCCATGTTCAATCACAAGAGCCGGAAATCCGCTGATTCCCCATTGTGCCGCACGCTGAAAACCTGCTTGCGTTTGCTGTTTCGCTTCATCTGACTGAAACATCGCGGCAAATCGTGGTTCCGGTATGCCCAGATCCACTGCAAGTTTTTTCAGGGTGGCAAATTGGGTAACGTCCTCCTGCCGGACATAAAACGCCTGCTGAATTGCGGCAAACAGAGGAAACACCCTGTCCGGCTCAATCAGGGAAACGCTGATGACAGCTCGGCAGGCGGGCTCAGTGTCATAAATAAATCCCTCCGGCAAAGCATTCTCAAAAGTGAAAAGCTGGCCGGTAGTGGCATGAACCGAATGCCAGTGATGCAGGATCTGGGCTCTTTTTTCCGGCAGAAGCGGGGTATCTGTTCCTGGCCGCAGCCCGCCCGGCAGCACCTTCACGGTTAATGCTGCCGCGTATTCCTGCCGGATTGTTTCAATTACCGGTGCAAACCCCCAGCACCATGAGCACATTGGATCGGCGATATACCACAGAACCGGTTTTTCCATGGCGACCGGCAAAATGTGTCAGGCTGCGCTGCGGGATGCACGCTTGCGTTCGTGTTCCAGCAGGAAACGTTTGCGGATACGAATACTTTTCGGCGTGATTTCAACCAGCTCGTCATCTGCAATGAATTCGATGGCCGATTCCAGCGTCAACTGGATTGGTGGCGTCAGCACGACAGCCTCATCATGTCCGGATGCCCGAATGTTGGTCAGTTGCTTGCCCTTGATCGGGTTGACGACCAGATCATTCTCACGGCTGTGTATGCCGATGACCATGCCTTCATACAAAGGCTCTCCGGGACTGACGAACATGCGTCCGCGATCCTGCAGCTTCCACAGCGCGTAAGCCACAGCCTCACCCATTTCCGCTGAAATCAGCACTCCGTTTTTGCGTGAGGCCATATCCGGCCGCATCGGTGCATATTCGTCGAAAACATGGCTCATGATGCCGGTGCCGCGTGTCAGTGTCATGAACTCGGACTGGAATCCAATCAGACCGCGTGCGGGGATACGGTAATCCAGCCTTACCCGGCCGCGCCCGTCACTCACCATATCCAGCAGATCACCGCGACGCGTTCCCAGTACTTCCATTACCGAACCCTGATTGGCTTCATCAATATCTATGGTCAGCACTTCAAACGGTTCGCATTTCATACCGTCAATTTCGCGGATGACCACCCTGGGACGGGATACCGCCAGCTCGTATCCCTCACGGCGCATGTTTTCCAGCAGAATGGTCAGATGCAGCTCACCACGTCCGGAAACCAGAAACGAATCGGTTTCGCCGGTTTCTTCCAGTCGCAACGCCACATTGGTCAGCAATTCCTTTTCAAGGCGCTCACGCAGCTGGCGGCTGGTTACAAACTTGCCTTCCTTACCCGCAAAAGGGGAGGTATTTACCTGGAAATTCATTGAAAGCGTCGGTTCATCGACCACCGGCATCGGTAATGCCTCAGGACGGTTGATGTCTGCCAGCGTCGTTCCAATACTGAGTTCCTCAATACCGCTGACCAGCACGATTTCGCCGGCAGCAGCTTCGCTTAGCGGAACCTGCTCCAGCCCGCGAAAACCGGACACCTGGTTAACGCGCGCTTTTTTCGGTATTTGCTGGCCTGTCATTACCATGACTTCCTGTCCCGATTTCAAACGGCCACGACTGATTCGGCCGACGCCGAGCCGCCCGACGAAACTGGAATAATCAAGCGCACTGATTTGCAGCTGCAGCGGCTGATCAGCATCTCCCGCCGGTTCCGGAACATGCTTGAGAATCATGTCGAACAACGGGCGCATATCACTGCTGGGCTGATTGGGGTCGAGCGTGGCAAAACCATTGAGTGCAGAGGCGTACACCACCGGGAAATCCAGCTGTTCTTCGGTGGCATTCAGTTTGTCGAACAGATCGAATGTCTGGTTTACCACCCAGTCCGGCCGGGCACCTGGCCGATCAATCTTGTTGATGACCACGATCGGGCGTAAACCGGCAGCCAGCGCCTTGCGGGTCACAAACCGGGTTTGCGGCATCGGGCCTTCAACAGCGTCCACCAGCAGCAGCACGCCATCGACCATCGACAGCACGCGCTCAACCTCACCACCAAAATCGGCGTGACCCGGAGTATCCACAATATTGATGTGCACACCAGCATAGTCGATTGCACAATTCTTGGAAAAAATCGTGATTCCGCGTTCGCGCTCAATATCATCAGAATCCATTACCCGTTCAGCAATATGCTGGTGCGCAGCAAAGGTACCGGCCTGATGCAGCAGCTTATCCACCATTGTGGTCTTGCCGTGGTCCACATGGGCGATAATGGCGATATTACGGAGCAGGCGTGTCATAATTGAAAGTTCCTCAGGAGTCGGTCTGGGCAATTCCAGACAAACCGTGAATTATATCAGTGATCGAACTCGCTGATTAGTCAGGGTGTTATCTGTTGAGCAAGATTTGTTCAAAACCCGAAAAAACATGTTTACAGGAATCATTGAAGCCGTTGGCAGCATCAGACACATTTACCCGGAAAAAGATGCAATGCGTATTCACATCAACCCCGGTGGGCTGGATCTCGCGGACGTTGCCATTGGCGACAGTATCGCTGTCAATGGCGCCTGCCTCACTGTCACCGCATTTGATACGGGATGCTTCACTGTTGATGTGTCCGGCGAAACCCTGGGCTGCACGCACGGGCTGGATATTCCAGGCAACCCGGTCAATCTGGAAAAAGCACTGCGATTTTCTGACCGGCTGGATGGCCATCTGGTCAGCGGTCATGTGGAAGGGATCGGTGAGGTTGTTACATTTGCGCAGGCGGGTAATCGCTGTCTGCTGGCCATCAAACCGCCACCACAGCTGCTCAAATATATCATTCCCAAAGGGTCGGTTACCGTGGATGGCGTCAGCCTCACCGTGAACCAGATCAGTGCCGGCCAGATTGAGATCAACCTCATCCCCCACACATTGGCCAATACGACGTTCGGGCAGTTTACGCCCGGCAGGAAAGTGAACCTGGAAACCGATATGATAGCGAAGTACGTGGCACGTTTACTTGAACAGACACAAGGCAGACAACAATAAGGCAGTCATGACAATTTCCCCGATCGAAGAAGTTCTGGCAGATTTCAAAGATGGCAAAATGGTTATCCTCATCGATGAGGAAGATCGCGAGAATGAGGGAGACTTGGTACTGGCGGCTGATTTTGTCACATCTGAAGCCATCAACTTCATGGCCAGATACGGCAGGGGGCTGATCTGCCTGACTCTGACAGAAGAACGCTGCCACCAGCTCAAGCTGCCCATGATGGTGGCAGATAACCATTCGCCGCTTGGCACCAATTTCACCGTCTCCATTGAAGCGGCCAGCGGCGTGACGACCGGTATTTCTGCTGCTGATCGCGCCCGTACCGTTCAGGTTGCCGTCAAGGTAGACGCCAAACCGGAAGACTTGGTTCAGCCCGGCCATATTTTCCCGCTCAAGGCACAAAAAGGCGGTGTACTGACACGCGCCGGCCATACTGAAGCGGGTTGTGATCTGGGGCGTCTGGCTGGCCTGACCGAATCCGCAGTCATCTGCGAAATTCTCAAGGAAAATGGTGAAATGGCACGGTTACCGGATCTGATTGAATTTGCCGGCAAACACTACCTTAAAATCGGGACGATTGCCGACCTCATCCAGCATCGCAGCCGTACAGAAAGCCTGATAACCCGTATCGCCGAGCGTCCTCTGCAAACCGCTCACGGTGAATTCAGGCTGATTGCCTACCATGATAAGATTGCTGGCGTAACTCATCTTGCACTGGTAAAGGGAACGTGGAATGCCAGCGAAGAAGTGCTGGTACGGGTGCACGAGCCGCTGTCAGTAATTGATCTGCTGGAGGTGGATGATCTCAGCCATTCCTGGAGCATTCATGACGCCATGGCTACCGTTGCCCAGGCTGGAAAAGGCGTCGTGGTACTGCTGAATCGCAAGAATGACGCCAACGTACTGGCTGAGAGGATTACGCACGCCAGGCAACGCCAGGCAGATAAACCCGTTCCGGATCTGCGCCAGCATGGCATTGGTGCGCAGATTCTTAAAGATCTGGGTATCAGTAAAATGCGCCTGCTGTCCGCGCCCCGCCGTATGCCCAGCATGACCGGCTTTGGCCTGGAAGTCACAGGGTACCTGGATCCTGAAAACAGTTCTCTTGAGTAATATTTGTTTCCATCGACTGCCGTATTGCCGATAAGTCACCCTTAAAAAGGAGATATACCATGTCTTACTACGACAATATTCTTGAAATAGATTCAAACCTAAATGGAAACGGATTATGCGTTGGTATTGTCATGAGCCGTTTCAATCTTGACGTAAGCGAGGGACTGCTCGGTGCCTGCACGGCAGAACTGGCCAAACTGGATGTACAGGAAACAGATATCGTTCTGGTAACCGTACCCGGTGCGCTGGAAATCCCGATTGCCCTGCAGAAACTGGCTGCATCAGACCGGTTTGATGTGCTGATTGCCCTGGGTGCGGTAGTCCGTGGTGATACCTACCATTTTGAAGTTGTTGCCAATGAATCCGCGCGCGGGCTGGTCACCGTTGCACTGGAAAACGACATCCCGATTGCAAACGGCATTCTCACCACTGATGACGAAGATCAGGCCACTGCCCGCATGGCTGAAAAAGGTGCTGAAGCTGCGCGTGTGGCCGTGGAAATGGCCAATCTGGTATTAACACTGGACGAAATGGATCAATCTACACCTGCATAATGTCAACTGAAGCTGCTCCACCGTCAAAATCAGGACAAAGCCAAAAGGGTTCAACAGGCCCGAAAAGTTACAAAAACCGCCGTCGTCTGTCACGTGAACTTGCCTTGCAGGGAATTTATCAATGGCAGATCGCCGGCGGCAGCGCCCGGGATATTGATGCACAACTGCAGAAAGTCAATTTTTATGGCAAAGCAGATGGTTCCTATTTCACCGATTTACTGCAGGGTGTTCTGCAACATGTCCCTGATCTGCAAACGCAGCTTCAATCCCACCTTGATCGGCAGATGGCTGAGCTCAGCCCGGTGGAATGTGCCATTCTCCTGATCGGTGCCTATGAAATGGCTTACCACCCGGAAATTCCCTGTCGCGCCATCATCAATGAAGCCATTGAGCTGGCGAAAAGCTATGGGGGAACAGATGGGCATAAATACGTCAATGGTGTGCTGGATAAACTCGCTGCCCGGTTACGTCCCGCCGAACTCCAATTCTCACCTTCCCGCAGCAAGGCACCTGACTAAGTCACTGCCCGCAAGGGATCCTCTGAAAAACAGGCGGCCATGAATTCAGAGTTTGACATTATCCATCGCTACTTCACCCGCCCGTCACGCAGCGCCGTACTCGGGCCGGGCGATGACGCTGCACTGATTGCCTGCAAGCCGGGAATGAACTGGGCGGTATCGGTTGATACGCTGGTTGCAGGGCGGCACTTCTTCCCTGATACCGAACCTTATGCGCTGGGGCACAAGGCGCTGGCGGTTAATCTTTCCGATATGGCCGCAATGGGTGCCACACCACGCTGGATAACACTCTCCCTGACACTGACTGAATCACTGGCACAGGATGATGCGTGGCTCAACGCCTTTTCCAGTGGCCTTTTTACACTGGCGGATCAGCATCAGGTCGAGCTGATCGGGGGAGATACCACCGGCGGCCCGCTCAATATCGGAATACAAATCATTGGTGAAATCGGGCAGTGCAAAGCTCTTCGACGCAGCAACGCTCAGCCCGGGGATGACATCTGGGTGTCCGGCTTTCTGGGAAGCGCTGCACTGGCGCTGCAGTCCCTGCAACAGCACGTAACACTAACTATGCAGGAAGCTGCACCCTGTCTGGCTGCGCTGCATACCCCCACTCCCCGTGTCGCACTGGGAAGGGCACTGCCGGGTCTGGCACATAGTGCCATTGATGTTTCAGATGGCTTACTGGCTGATCTTGGGCATATTCTGGAATGCTCCGGTGTGGCGGCCACGATTGAATTCGACCGCATTCCCTGTTCCCCGGCACTGAAAAACCGGTTACAGCCGGAAAATATCGCACGGCAGTTAGCCATTGACTGTTTATTGACAGGCGGTGATGATTACGAGCTATGTTTCACAGCGCCACAAAGCAGACGTGAGGCCATTGCCGATCTGATACAGACAACCGGTGTCAACCTTTCCCGTATCGGAAAAATCATCACGGGAAAGGGGCTGACCGTACTCACCGCCGATGGCACCCCATTCACCCTGGAGACAAAAGGCTATGATCACTTCCTTGCCCGATAACTATTCACCACAACGCCAGGTACCGATCAAGCCGGACATCGCCTTCGTGCACGTCCGGTTCGCACATTTTATCGCCATGGGGGCAGGTGTTGGCCTGTTCCGCTTTATGCCGGGAACCTTTGGCACCCTTGCCGCTTACCCGCTATACCGCTTTCTCGATTCCATCCTTGAACCGGTATCGCTGCTGCTGATTATTGATGTTTTTTTTATTCTGGGAATCTGGGCCTGTGCCGTCACCGGCCGTGCCCTTAATTCACCTGATCACTCCGGCATGGTGTGGGATGAAATCGTCGCTTTCATGCTGGTACTGTTCTTCGTACCGGGTTACTGGACCTGGCAGCTTGCCGCTTTTCTCCTGTTCCGTTTTTTTGATATTGTCAAACCCGCACCGATCGGCTATCTCGATGCCAGACTCAAAGGTGGACTGGGTGTCATGCTGGATGACCTGGTGGCAGCATTTTTCACCCTGCTTTGCATCGCCGGCTGGAAATCAATGGTTTTATTCCAAAGTTATTTTTAAACATTGTGTCAATCGTTCCAGATGATGCGATCCTGCTGGAACTTGCCCGGCAAACCGGAAAACAACTCGAACAAAACGGATTAAAACTGGTTTCAGCAGAATCCTGTACCGGCGGCTGGATCGGGCAGATCGTTACCGCTATCCCCGGCAGCTCCGCTTGGTATGACCGGGGATTCATCACCTACAGCAATATATCCAAACAGCAGATGCTGCGCGTACAGCCACAAACCCTCGCGCAGTTTGGTGCCGTTTCCGAACAGACTGCACGGGAAATGGCACAGGGTGCGCTCACTACGAGCCAGGCACACATTGCAGTATCGGTAACCGGTATTGCCGGTCCTGATGGCGGTTCCGCGGAAAAACCGGTGGGTACCGTATGTTTCGCCTGGCTGCTTGAAAATCTGCCCAATCGCATAGCAAACAGCCAAACCCATCATTTCGGCGGCGATCGAGAAGCTATCCGGCGACAATCTGTCGCCATCGCACTGCAAGGCGTGCTTGAACTACTGATAAATTCCACACCAGTGAACCTTGCCTGATCTTATCTGAGATCGACGGAAAAAGAACTCTGTTAGAATCAGCGCAGGAAGCTGGCCAGACAGTCGCTGCCTGGTAACAGGGAGAGGAAAGTCCGGGCTCCACAGAGCAGGATGCCGGTTAACGGCCGGCCGCCGTGAGGCGAGGAACAGGGCCACAGAGACGAGCGTATTAAGTTACGGTGAAACGCGGTAACCTCCATCCGGAGCAAGGTCAAATAGGCAGATGATGACGCTGCTCGTCGAGTCTGCGGGTAGACCGCTTGAGCCTGCGGGTAACTGCAGGCCTAGAGGAATGACTGTCCACGACAGAACCCGGCTTATCGACCAGCTTCCCCCCTCAGAATAACTTCAGAAAAATGCCCAGCCTGATCCTCACCATACATCTCACCAGTATTGCTACTGGATTGCTTCACGCCTGACGGCGATCGCAAAGACAAATATAGTGTCGAGCGGATTGCTTCACGACTATGTCGTTCACAAAGGCGGTATTTGTTATCCTCAACGATTGCTGTCGGATTGTTCTACGTCTGGTGGCGTTCGCAAAGGCAAAGATGCATTGTGCGTGCCACGTACCCTCAGCCCCGTCATCGCGAGCAGAGAAGCTGCGTGGCGACCCAGCCCTCCTGCATTCATCACCACTCCCGTCTCCATCCGGCTGGATTGCTTCCTGCCACGTTGCACTCGTGGTCGCAATGAAATTAGTGTCGAGCGGGTTGCTTCATATCTGACGGTGTTTGTTGCCCTCAACGCAATCACCGTCGTAAAGACAGCAATTTTGTTCAACAGCTTCTCCAATAGAAAAGGGGCAGAGTAATCTGCCCCTTTTTAACAGCCGTTTAGATTGTCTGATCGTTACCGATTAGAAATCGTGGCGCATACCTACTGTGTAAACATTGCGGTTAGGATCTTTACCGACGATATTTTTATCATCTACCCAAACGTGCTGGTAACCGCCAAACAGGCTGGAACGACGGCTCAGATGATGAATCACACCCACGGTGATATTTTCAACATTACGCTTATCAGATGTACCCCACAGGCTTGGATGGTTAACCTTTTTCGCATGAGTCATACCACCTTGTGCAATCAGCTGGGTGTTGCCGAGTGTGTAATCCGCACCAACAATCCAGAGGCTACCATCACCATTCGGATTCATGGCTGAGTTACACTGACCACGACCACCATCAAGAGTGGTCGGGCCGATTGCACTTCCGAAAGCAGCAGCATGGGTACAGGTTGCGGCTCCACCAAGCGGATTAGCATCCTTGACATAATCAAACTGTCCACGCAGACGGAAATCAGCCACGCTGGCAATAAAGCCGCCACGGAAGATTTCTTCGTCTTTTCTTACTCCATAGAGGTTTTTATCCAGTTTACTGACTCTGTCTCTGGAATAACCACCAAAAATATCTATTCCAACAATATCAAACTGGCCGCTGTATTTACCTGCGACCTGGAAATCCCACTCACCCTTCTTGCCACCAGCAAACTCATCTCCTCCGATTGCTGCATCATATTTATGTGCGCTGCCAGGCATCAGCAAACCGGATACAGAGAAGCCTTCCACAACAGGTGAATCATAACGGACGGCGCTATTGACGAAACCATCGTCACCTGCACCATAACCGTTAGCAGAGGAAACCATCAGACCACCACTACCGGTTGCGTGCAAGCTGGTATCAGCAAACGGATCGATTGTGTGACCACCGGCAAAATCTCTGAAGGGTGATTGAACACGGCCAAACTTGACTTCACCCCACTGATCCCCACCCAAGCCTACCCATTGTTCACGAGCATGCTGGACGCTGCCGCCACCCGGATTGAGTGAGTACTCGATACGACCCATGGCACGTAATCCAGCACCCAGATCTTCAGCAATCTGCAAACCCCAGCGGGACTGCAAAGCATCATCCGATACAGCAGACTGTGATTTCTGTCCACGAATATCAACAGTGGCGTACTCAGCCTGCAAGCGGCCGAAAATGGTAACGTGTGTGCCTTCCGCTGAAGCTGCCAGCGGGGCTGCCAATGCGCCGGCTACAACCAGCGTAATCAGTTTTTTGTTCATTTGAAACTCTCCTTAAAGAAAAACAACCTGGATCAATAAAGGTGACCGCAATACCGTGCTTCTCACATTCCTCACTACTTCTGTTCCAAACCGACCGGGTGTGTTGCTTATTTCGCACCTTCCGGTCAGAAGGCTTGGACGGATTGTGCCCAAGCAGAATATGTTGTGCAACATAAAACAGGTTTTTTGCGCTCCCAAAGCCAAATTTTGTTGTGTTATTGCAACACTCAAATCGTATTTATAAAAATACTATGCATTCAGCGCGCAGAAACCAGAAAACTGGATTGCCACGTCAGCCTGCAGCTTCCTCGCAAAGACGGATGTGGTTTCATATGTCACCGTCACTGCGAGCCAACGGCGCGGCAGTCCAACAAAACGCTGACAAGGGAAGGACAGCACTGGATTGCCGCATCAGACTGATGATTTGCTCGCAAAACCAAAACCATCCGGTGCTGGTAAATCAATGGGGGTCTGCTGGTATGGTGCTGAATGATGCCGGGAGGAAAGCCGGAGCCTTATGCGGGTTTCTCCACGCAGGATGCTTCTGGCGGCGGGTGTCAGCTGCAGGGTGATCCGTTCCCCGCCTGCATGATCTTCACCTGCAATGAGGTAGCCCAGCGCCAGCAGGTGTCTGAACACAATCCGCCAGCCCTCATTACTCAATTCGCGGCCAATGCCAAACGTGCTGATGCGGTCGTGCTCCCACTGCCTGATCCGGTCTGTCTGTTTTCCGGTCAGAATATCAATCAGATATTCCGTACCAAAACACTGGCCGGTACGGTAGACGCAAGACAGCGCTTTCTGGGCGGCGATCGTCGCATCCTGAACGGAAGTGGTTGCCAGGCAGGCATCGCAGTTGCCGCATGCCGATTCATCGCCTGAAACAGACAGTTCACCAAAATAATCCAGTAATGATCTTCTGCGGCAGGTGGTGGTTTCACACAGTGCCAGCAGGGCATTCAACCGGGTAACGGCTATCTGTCTAACGGGTGCTGAGCGTTGTTCCGGGACAGAGTCAATCTGCGATCGCAGGCGGATAATATCGCCGGGGCCGTAAATCATCCAGGCGTTGGCGGGCAGACCATCGCGCCCGGCGCGGCCAGTTTCCTGATAATAGCTTTCGATGCTTTTGGGCAGATCCAGATGGGCGACAAAACGGATATCCGGTTTATCAATCCCCAGCCCGAATGCGGAAGTGGCAACCATGACAATACCCGCCTGCTGCAGAAATTTGTGCTGATTTCGGGTGCGGATGGATGTTTCCATACCGGCATGATAAGCAAGCGCCGGAATGTGGCTGGCATTGAGCCACGCGGCTGTTTCCTCGACTTTTTTACGGGATTGGCAATAAACGATGCCTGCTTCTCCGGGATGCTGATGGCGAATGAAGTTGAGCAGCTGTATCCGGCCGTTGGATCGGGCCGTGATGCGGTAGCACAGATTGGGGCGATCAAAACTGCTGACGAACGCGCGCGCTTCATGCAAATCAAGACAGCGCAGGATGTCCGCACGTGTTCTGGCATCTGCACTGGCCGTCAGGGCAATGCGCGGCACCTGTGGGAATTTCTGCGGCAGGATTGAAAGTTTGCCATATTCCGGGCGGAAATCATGTCCCCACTGGGAAACACAGTGCGCTTCATCAATAGCAAACAGGGCAATGGGAATACGCTGTAGCAATGCATGGAAGCGGGCAGTCAGCAGTCTTTCCGGTGCGATATAGACCAGATCATAATCTCCTGCCAGCATGCTCTGCTCAACTGCAACGGCTGCTTCAGACGTTAGCGCGGAATTGAGATACGCTGCCCGCACCCCGCGCTCACGCAGCACCGCCACCTGGTTTTCCATCAGTGCGATCAGGGGCGAAATGACGATGC
Organism: uncultured Nitrosomonas sp.; assembly: GCA_964651625.1. GTDB lineage: Bacteria > Pseudomonadota > Gammaproteobacteria > Burkholderiales > Nitrosomonadaceae > Nitrosomonas. The sequence continues at coordinate 18,175 of CAZYWE010000001.1, forward strand.
CCACGCCGTTTCTCAATAATGCCGGAATCTGGTAGCACAACGATTTGCCGCCACCGGTCGGCATCAATATCAGGCAACTGTCCCCGTTTACAACATGGGCGATGATTTCAGCCTGCTGGCCGCGAAATTCACTGTAGCCAAAAACTTCCCTCAACAGCTTGCGGGCAGGCACCGTTATGTGCGCAGTCAAAATTATTCTTCGCCCGTGAAGCGATCCAGATTACGCCGGGCACGTTTGGTGGGCCTGCCTTTGTCGGCATAACGCGGTGCAGGCTGCTGTGATTTGAGGTTTTCCGCCAGAATTTCCCGTGCCTGCCGGCTTTCTTCAGTTTCCTGATAAAGCACGCGGGCTTCCGTGGCAGATCGGCGCTGGTTGGACAAGGCCAGTATCCTTATCTGATGGTGATAAGGGCCAATGCGAATATCGAGCAGATCACCCGCATTCAGGATTCTGGAAGGTTTGGCGCGCATACCGTTGACCTGCACCTGCCCGCGTTCAACTGCATCCGCTGCCAGTGAGCGTGTCTTGTAAAAGCGTGCAGCAAACAGCCATTTATCAATGCGAAACTTCTCGTCTGCAACTGGTGCATTCTTTTCGGTCATGCGCGGAGGCACTTGTCAGGAATGAACAGAAAAATGGGCCGCATAGGCCGTATAAGCCACCTTGGCAATCATGCTGAGTGAAATACCCCAGGCCAGCATGGCAAAACCGTGCTGCAGTCTGGCTTCATCGAAATGGTGAGCAAACCGCTTGCCAATCAGTGTGCCGGCGACCGTCCCGGCAGCAAAAGGTAACGCAAGCGGCCAGTTCATGAATCCCATGGAAGCAGCTGAAACAACACCGGTGACTGAAATCAGCGCAGTAATGGCAAGCGCGGTGGCCATGAGAGATTTCATGGGCAGATCCGATACTTTTTTAAGCGCAGGGATGGTGATGAACCCGCCCCCAACGCCAAGCAACCCAGATAAAAAACCGGTTGCAACGCCTGACAGCAACAACCCTCTGGCGCAGGGAATTGTCCAGATCAGGCGGCCACTTTCCAGGCTGAGCAGGCAGGGCGGGTAAATTGCCTCTTCCGGCAGTGTTGTCTGCATGGATCGCCTGCTTTGGCGAAACATATACCCGGCCGCAAAAGCCAGCACTACGGAAAACAACACGGTCAGCAATGTATCGGGCAGTTGCCGGGCGATCCATATCCCGGCAGGTGCAATCAGCATTCCGGTGCTGGCAATGAGTGCAGCTGCCCGATAACGGACAATTCCCTGCCGGAAAGCAGAACAGGTGGCAACGGCTGCTGATACGGCAACTGACAGCAAGGCAACCGGCGCAGCTTCTGCAACGGTTGCCTGCAGACCGAAAACCAGCAGTGGGACGGCAACGATGGCACCGCCAGAGCCGGTCAACCCCAGTACAAGTCCGGTAAGCAACCCGGGCAATATACCCAGCCACTGGATTTCCATCGTGTGTTATCTGGTTTCAGAAGAGCCGGTCAGCCATTCACGCCCTTTTAGCAGACATTCCCAGTATACCCACGGGAAAAGACTGACTTTGAACCACCAGTACAGTTTTCTTGCAACCGTCGGATTGAGCGGAAAAGTCGGCAACAGTTTTCCACCAAAGCCAAACTCGGCCAGCACCACCTTGCCATTTTCAACGGTTAACGGACAGGCACCATAGCCATCGTAAATCTTGCGTAATTCGCGGCCTTCTTTCGCTGCCAGCAGATTTTCAGCAACAATGACCACCTGTTTTCTGACGGCTGCCGCTGTTTTGGTGTTGGGAGAAGAACAGGCATCACCCAGTGAGAAAATGTTGGCAAAGCGGGCATGTTGCAGGGTTTTCGCATTGACTTCACAGAAACCACTGGCATCTGCCAGCGGGCTGTCACGCAAAAAGTCCGGCGCAGCCTGTGGCGGTGTGATGTGCAGCATGTCAAAAGATTTATCCACGCGCGTGACTTCCCCGGCTGCATTTTTGATTTCGAAAGTGGCAATCTTTTCCGGGCCGTTAACCTTGACCAGATTGGAATTAAAGACCAGGCTGGCGTGATATTTCTGCACATATTCCATGAGCGGCGGTACAAAATCAGCCACACCAAACAGCACGGCTCCGGCTGAATCGAATTCCACTTCAATTTTGTCCAGCACGCCCTGGCGCTGCCAGTAATCACACGATAAATACATGGCTTTCTGTGGCGCACCAGCGCATTTGATCGGCATGGGAGGCTGTGTAAACAGGGCCTTTCCGCCTTTAAGTTCTTGTGTCAAAGACCAGGTGTAGGGCGCCAGATCAAACTGGTAATTGGAAGTAACACCATTTTTACCGAGCGTTTCCCGGGCACCCTCGATTTTCTCCCAGGCAAGACGGATACCGGGGCACACAATCAGTTGCTGGTAGCCGATGGTACGGCCATCTGCCAGATGAACCAGGTTGTCGTTAGGTGCAAACCCGGAGACTTCCGCCTGAATCCACTCCGCGCCGCGCGGGATAACATCCGTTGTACTGCGCACAGTCTGGTTAATCGGATAAGCGCCACCACCGACCAGTGTCCAGGCAGGCTGGTAATAATGCTTGTCACTGGGTTCGATAATGGCAATACGCAGCGAAGAACGCCGGCGCAGCAGGCTGGCAGTCACGCCAATGCCGGCAGAGCCGCCCCCCACTACCACGATATCAAAAGCATTGTCCCAGTTACAGGCAGGAACCACCGCAGCAGGCTTCTCTGCAGTGCCGGGAGTGTGTTCCCAGTCACAGGCTGCAGAGACTGCGCCGGTATTTGCTGTGGCTGTGCCTGTGTCATGGCTGTAGAGTGCACGGGCACGATTGCCAGAATTACAGAACGCCAGTACCGGACCGGGTAAGGTTGCCATCAGCTGATGAAAGGCAGAACACTTTTCATCTGAAACCTGGCCGATTGCCACCGGTAAATAGGCAAACTGCAATCCGGCCGCTTTCGCTGCATTTTCCAGCGCAGTACTGGCAGGCTGGTTTTCTCCACCTTCTCCATCAGGGCGATTGCAAATGATGGATTTGTAACCGGCCGCAGCGATTGCCGCTACATCATCCACGCTGATCTGGCCTGAGACGGTTATTTTTTCATCCAGCTTTTTCCAGTTTGTTTCAGGGGTAACGCTCATGGTGCTTTCTCCTTATTTAGAGATGAAATTTCCGGGTGAAGGCTGTCCGTGCCGGTAGCCTGAATGGCGCCGCATGACTTTCTATCATCATCAGCAGCGCCATTGGATGAAGGGTGATCTTCTTTCCGGCAATAGAGGCTAAACAGCGTATTCATGATCTGCACTGCTTCCACACTGACGATGCTGTAGTAAATGTATTTTCCCTGGCGTTCAGTCGAAACGAGTTTTTCATCCCGCAATATGGTGAGCTGTTGTGACAGGGTGGGTTGGCGGATGCCCAGCAACTGCTCCAGCTCGCCAACATTTTTTTTCCCCTCGATCAGTTGGCACAAAATCATCAACCGGTCTTCATTAGCCAGAACCTTCAGCATGGAACAGGCCTGGGTTGCTGAGGCCTTTTTTTCCAGCGTGCTCAGGAAATCCGGTTGCATGTATGAATCCGTCATTTTGTTTCAATAACTTCCTGCTGTCGATGATTTATATTCGAATCTGCCTGGCGGCGCCTCTCCAGCAAATCAAAAATGAACATGCCAAGCAACATGGCCAGTACAAATACAAGACCTCCGGTATGCCCTGAAGCTGCCAGTATCAGCCCCGGGCCGGGACAAATACCGGCCAGCCCCCAGCCCATACCAAACAACAGACTGCCGAGGACCAGTCGCAGATCGACCGTGCGATTGCCGGGTAACCGGACTGGGGCAGAAAAAATGGTCTGGCTGCGCCGTTTTGCTACCCTGAAGGCAAAAAATCCAACACTGATCGCGCCCAGCATAACGAACATCAGTGTGGGGTCCCATTGCCCGGCAACATCCAGAAAAGCCAGTACTTTTGCGGGATCAGTCATTCCTGACAGGATCAGGCCCAGGCCAAAAACCAGACCGGAAAACAGTGCGATGAGCGGTATAAGCATGATGTATTAACCCAGACTGTGACGGATAACATAAACCACTGCCATCCCCATGGCCATAAACAGCAATGTTGCCACCATCGAGCGCGGTGAAAGACGCGACAGACCACAAATACCATGGCCACTGGTACAACCTGAACCATAGCGGGTTCCGATACCGACAGCCAACCCGGCCAGTGCGAGCAGTGCATCACCTGTTTCAATGCGGACCGGGGGTAATTCTCCAAACCAGCGCCATAGCCACGGGGCGAGCAGTAATCCGCTGACAAAAGCCGCGCGCCAGGCAATATCCCCCTTGCGTAATTCAATCAACCCGCCGACGATTCCGGATATGCCTGCAATCCGGCCTACCAGAAGCAGCAGTAGCGCCGTTGCCAGGCCGATGACCGCACCTCCGGCAAATGCGCTGACAGGTGTAAACGATTGCCAGTCAATCATGAACTTCCCTCCTTGACAGATAAGTTACATTAACACATTATATGTTTTTACTATTTAATATTTTACATATTAAATTATATGAATGTAAACACTGTAACCACTATAAGGAGCCGATGATGCAGCCCAATATCCAAGCATTTTTTGATCCAGTTACCTGGACAGTCAGCTATGTTGTGTTTGACAAACCGGGTGGACATTGCGCCATCATCGACCCGGTGCTTGATTACGATCCAAAATCCGGCCGGACAAAACACCATTCTGCCGATGTGCTGATCAGGTTTATCCATTCGAAGAATCTGACAGTGGATTGGATTCTTGAAACCCATGCCCATGCCGATCACCTTTCTTCAGCGCATTACCTCAAGCAGGAACTGGGCGGAAAAACTGCAATCGGTAACAACATTCCCGGTGTGCAGCAGGTATTCAAAAAACTGTTCAACATGGGGCCGGATTTCCAGCCGGACGGATCGCAGTTTGATCATCTGTTTGATGATGGAGATACCTTTAAGGTTGGTGGACTGACAGGCAGGGTCATTTTTGTCCCTGGCCACACGCCGGCTGATCTGGCTTATCAGTTTGAAGATGTCATTTTCATTGGCGATACGATGTTCATGCCGGACGTAGGAACTGCCCGTGCTGATTTCCCCGGCGGAGATGCGCGAGCACTTTACCGCTCCATCCGCAAACTATTGGATAACTATCCGCCACAAACGAGATTGTTCATGTGCCACGACTATCCGCCCGGTGACCGCCCGGTTCAATGGGAAAGTACCGTTGCTGACGAACGGGCGCACAACATTCATGTACATGACGGTATCAGTGAAGATGCGTTTGTGAAGATGCGCACCGGGCGTGATGCCACACTTGGGCTGCCGGTACTGATCCTGCCATCGGTTCAGGTCAATGTACGTGCGGGACAAATGCCACCGGCTGAAGATAACGGTACGGTCTATCTGAAAGTACCGGTCAACGTGCTGTAAACAGCTCGGCAGATTAACGCCTGATTCCCGGCCTGAAAACTGGCCGGGAGCAGTTATGGTTACCAGTAGCGGATGTTGCCGGTATCAACATGAATGAAATTTGATTCCGGATAGTAACCCACTCCACCCGCGTGCATCGACATTGCCGCACGACGCAATGTATGGAGCGGAATTCCGGGCAGGCGGATGTCAATCGCTTTGCCCTGCATGTGCAGACTGTGCTTGGCTACGCCGTGGCTTCGTGCTGAAAGGGCGGCATTGGTAGCCGGTGAACGGTATGCTGAAACGACCTGAAATTCCCTGGAGCTGCCGATCTTGCCCTGCAGATGTTGTATCAGATCGAGCAATCTTGGATCGATCGGGTGGCGCTCGCCAGAGCGGTGATCGCGCAGCACTTTTGCAATTTCCTTCAATGCACCGGGAATATATCTCCCTTTTTCCCAGTAGGCAGTTCTGATTCTTTCGCCCGTATGCATGTTCAACAAAGACACCCGCTTTTCGTAAATGCGAGGGGAATAGGCGGCATTGACTGCCGGCATGGCAAACAGTGCACAGGCACCTAAACCGGCCTGCAGCAGGCGGCGGCGGGTAGCGCCCTGCCCGCTGAGCACTTCCAGATTATCAGCAATGATAAGTTTGGACATTGTTATCCTCCATGATCGTGCCAGATTAAAAAGATTGTGACAGGTGTGGCTCCGGCTGGAGCCAGCGGGCATATGTCAGTGCCCGCTTGTCGCGCCCGTAGACATCGGATGAAAAATGAATTTCACCCTGCTCGTCACTCCAGGCAGTCAGATACAACAGATAAATGGAAACAGGTTCGGGTAAATGCACGGTTTGTGTCTTACCACTATCGATCTTTTCCTGAATACCGGTTTTTTCAAAAGCAGACCCCAGCACGAACTCGGCCAGATTCAGTGGTTTTTCCAAACGGATACAGCCTGAGCTGAAAGTGCGAATATCCTTTTGGAACAAAGATTTAGAAGGTGTATCGTGTAAATAGATACTGAAAGGGTTGGGAAACATGAACTTGATGGTACCCAGTGCATTCTTCCGGCCGGGTTCCTGGCGCAACGTATAGGGAAAAGAGCGGCCTGCCGAACTCCAGTCAATGGAAGATGGATCCAGCTCATGCTCATGGCGGTAGTCTGAAAATACCCGGATTCCTTCGGATGCAAAAAAATCCGGGTTGTGTCTCTGCTTGGGTAACAAATCCTTGGTGGCGATGCTTACCGGGACATTCCAGTACGGGTTGAGAACCAGGTACGAAATCCGACTGCTGAAACTCGGGGTTGAACGGTAATCACGCCCGACGACGATACGCATTTCAAGCACGCGCTCGTTATTGTGAACTGCAACCAGATTGAATCCGGCAATGTTGACCAGAATATAGCGATCACTTCGTTTTCTGGGCAGCCAGCGTAATCGTTCCAGCGTAATGCGTAATTGCTGAAGCTGTTCAACCGCTGACCTGTTCAGCGCCTGTCGGGTATTTTTTCCGATGACACCATCGGCATTCAACCCGTACTGCCGCTGCATGGCCTTGATTGCTGTCTCCAGCCGGCCATCATAAAAATCACTGCTGTCGTTACCGGTAATATCGTATTCCGGTTCTTCAAAAACACTGTGGATCTCGCGTATACGCTGACGTATCAGCGGGATGGCAGCATGCCGGGTTTGCGGATGAAGCGAGGGAATATTATCCGGGATCCGCGTCCATTTTGTACCGGCAGCCACTTGAGTACGCAACCGGGAAAACAGGTGTTTCAGTGACCGGTATTGCGGCATATCAGGAGACAGGCTTACAAAGGCTTGTTCCAATTCCAATCCGGCTGAATTTACAGAAGCAGTGCTTCGCTGCAGAAAATCCACAGAATCAAGTGATGCTTGCGGGATGTACCAGTCAGGATCCGCTGATGTCGCTTTCAGCCGACCACTGTACATATCGTGCGCCAGTGCCAGCAGGGAACGGGTTGTATTCAGTTCAAGCGCAAGGGAAACCACACCAGGGGATTCATCGCGCAGATGACGTAAGGTTTCAATATGGTAATCGCGGCTGTCCAGCCCTTCATCATCGGCTTTACTGACCAGAATCAGCGCTGTATCCAGCAAAGTACGCCCGCTTTCAGTCTGGTTCCAGACTGGCTGATAATTCCGTTGTGAATAAAAACGTCGCAACTCTGCCAGCTCGGCTTCATTCACTCCATCCAGGATCGTTTTTGCCAGCTGCGCGCGTATGGCATCAGCATTAACCGTTGCGGGCCGGTTTTCTGCTACAGCAGAAAAAACAGAAAACGTCAGGATAAAAAAAACCAGATATTGTGCCATCAGCATCGGAACAAAATTTGGCCGTATCTTGCTAATGCATTGATAACAAAACAAAAAAACTTGTGTGAATTGCGAGTGTGAAAGCGTCATCAATCAGATGGATCTTCCTCTAAAATCAGAGAAATTTTCCTGGATTTTTTCGTGAAGGTTGCTTTTTATCACACCTTGCCTATATGCATAAAGCAAAAATCAATCGGGAGAGCATGAATACCACCTGTTGATAATGAGATTAGTTATTGTTTTTAAGATGGTTTTCCTGTTAAAAAACCGGGTTTTAAGCAATAAGGCAGTTTTCAGCATAAAACTTCTTTATACTACCCGGCTGGCAGGGGAGCGTACCTGCTCCGATTCTAAGAACCTGTTCAAAATCCCGATCAGGGGATGCGTACAAAGGGAATAAAACCCGTATGTTTTACCGCCACACTTAACCGTTTGTTTTTCCTCTCAAGTCTTTCCAGGTTCGCTGATACATTTTTGTAAACCGGGCCTGTTTCACGTATTTGTCATGCAGAAAATAGAAGCTTTCTGGCATTTCTGTCTCAAACATTTCAAACAGGAACTGAACGGACAGCAGTTCAATACCTGGATCAAGCCGCTCAGGCTGGAAGCCTGCCAGAATGAGGAAAATGCCCTGGTTTTGATTGCACCCAACCGTTTCGTACTGCAGTGGGTCCAGGATAATTTCATTAGCCGGATTGACGAAATGGCGCACGCTCATTTCAATGAAAAAATCAGCTTTAAGCTGGAGTTACGTGAACCGGCAGAAACTGAAATTGCTCCTGTCAAAACAGCAGCACGAAAAAACCAGGAAAACAAAGATGACAAAAAACCGGTTGTTGAAAAACCACAGGCTATTGTCAATAAAAAGACCAGTCCCAGTCAGCTCAATCCGGGTTTTACCTTTGATGCGTTCGTTACAGGTAAAGCCAACCAGTTGGCGCGCGCGGGCGCCATACAGGTTGCGGAGCGGCCGGGTATCGCCTACAACCCGTTATTTATCTATGGTGGCGTCGGGCTGGGTAAAACCCATCTGATGCAGGCAATCGGTAACCGCGCACTGGAGCTGAATCCGGGCGCTAAAGTCCGCTATGTTCATGCTGAAAAATATGTATCGGATGTTGTCAGCGCTTATCAGCACAAATCGTTCGACAAATTCAAGCTTTACTATCATTCGCTTGATTTGCTGCTGGTGGACGATGTCCAGTTTTTCAGTGGAAAAAACCGGACACAGGAAGAATTTTTTTACGCATTTAATGCGCTGATTGAAGCGCATAAACAGGTTGTTATTACGTCAGACTGCTATCCAAAGGAGATTTCCGGGATGGAAGAACGTCTGGTATCCCGGTTTGGCTGGGGATTAACAGTAGCAATCGAGCCGCCAGAGCTGGAAATGCGAGTTGCCATCCTGCTGAAAAAGGCACTCGCTGAAAAAATAGGGCTGGATGAAAATACGGCTTTTTTTATTGCCAAACATATTCGTTCCAATGTCCGGGAACTGGAAGGAGCGCTGAAGCGGATTCTGGCTTATTCACGTTTTACCGGCCACCCGATTTCTCTTGAACTGGCAAAAGAAGCATTAAAAGATTTACTGGCCGTCCAGAATCGGCAGATTTCGATCGAAAATATCCAGAAAACGGTTGCTGATTACTACAAAATCAAGGTAGCTGACATGTACTCGAAAAAACGTGTCAGAGCAATCGCCCGCCCCCGTCAGGTCGCAATGGCGATTGCCAAGGAATTGACCCAGTTAAGTCTGCCTGATATCGGTGAGGCTTTCGGTGGAAGGGATCACACAACCGTGCTGCATGCCCACCGGAAAATCGTTGAGCTGCGCACTTCCGACCCGGTAATCAACCGGGATTTCAACACATTGATGCATATTCTGCGCGGGTAAGACAATCATGTAACAGCAGCTGTGTAACAAACTTGAATAAGTTGTGGATAACCTGAATAAAACCCCGGTTGTGAAATTTCATTCACATTTCATCCACAGATTATACTGAAACCATACAAAACCTGTTTTAAGTATAACCACATGAAATATAATAAATTTTTAACTTATCCCAATTTAATTGGCTGATTAACTATTATTTAGTTCTTTATAAATAAATGAAATTAACAATAACTGACCGGGATCTGCTGTTCAAACCATTGCAGACAGTCAGCGGTATCGTAGAACGCAGACACACCCTGCCCATACTCTTGAACACACTGGTTGATATCAGGGCCGGTAAACTGACACTGGTTACCACTGACCTGGAAATCGAAGCCGAGGCCAGTTCCAACATTCCTGAACTGGAAAATCAGGGTGTACTGCAAACAACAGTTTCTGTCAGAAAATTACAGGATATATTGCGCGCCCTGCCAGCCAATACAGCAATCGAACTGACCAAATCGGAAAACCGTTTACAGATTGTTTCCGGAAAAAGCCGTTTCAGTTTGCAATTGCTCCCGGCAGAAGATTTTCCAAGAATGGTCAGGGACAATGAGCCCTGCCGTATTACGTACACACTGCCTCAGCAGGTTCTGAAAAAACACTTGCAGCAGGTAGCACATGCCATGGCGCAGCAGGATTTGCGTTACTATCTGAACGGGTTACTGTTGCTGATCGAAGGTAATAAACTGACGCTGGCTGCCACCGATACCCACAGGTTAGGGGTTACTTCGATTACACTTGATGAAAATTTCGAAACATCTGAAACCATCATTCCACGCAAAACCGTGCTGGAACTGGTCAGACAGTTGGAAGACAGTGACAGGCCGGCAGTGATTGAAATCTACCCGAAGAAAATATGTTTCCGTTTTTCGGATGTCGTACTGTTTTCCAAAGTGGTTTCCGGAAAATTTCTGGATTTCAGGCGTGTCATTCCACAAACAAGTGCTTTCCAGTTTGATGTGAACCGGCTGGATTTTCTGCATGCACTTCAGCGTACTGCAATCATTCACAGTAATAATGACCTGTTCCGTAACGTGCACCTGAATATTGCAAACGGAAAACTTCATATTTCAGCCAAAAACAAGGAACAGGAAGAAGCACAGGAAGAAATCGGGATCGTTTACTCAAACGAAACGATTGATACCAGTTTCAATATCGTTTACCTGATGGAAGTGCTGAACAACCTAAGCAGTGAACAGGTCAAGTGTTCATTTGAAAGCATGCAAAGTGCTGTTCTGATTACGTTACCGGATGACGATCAGTTCAGGCATGTGCTGATGCCAATGCGCGAGTAATTTAATCCCGATTGCTTTACCCGATTTACTGGAAATTAAAAAGAGACAACTGTAAGCATGAATACCAATCAGCCCGAATCTGCTAAAAAAACTGATAACAGCCAACGTGACTATAATTCGGACAGCATCAAAATCCTGAAAGGACTGGATGCAGTACGCAAACGTCCGGGGATGTATATCGGGGATACCAGTGATGGTACCGGTTTGCATCACATGGTATTCGAAGTGGTCGATAACGCTATTGATGAAGCCCTGGCCGGGTATTGTGATGATATCTCCGTCACCATCCACACCGATAATTCCATCAGTATCCATGATAATGGTCGGGGAATCCCGACGGATATCAAACAGGATGACGAGCTGAAACGTTCAGCCGCTGAAATTGTGATGACAGAGCTGCATGCAGGCGGAAAGTTTGATGACAATTCCTACAAGGTATCCGGTGGATTGCATGGCGTGGGAGTATCTGTAGTAAATGCTCTGTCTGAATGGTTACGCCTGACTATTCGCCGTAATGGCTATATTCATCAGATGGAGTTTCGCAATGGTGTTGCTGTTGCTCCCCTGAGGGAGATCGGTCCAAGTGAAAAACACGGAACGGAGGTCCATTTCCTCGCCAGTCAATCTATCTTTGGCGATGTTACCTATCACTACGATATTTTTGCCAAGCGGTTGCGTGAGCTTTCTTTTCTCAATCATGGTATCAGGATCAGGTTGGCTGACCAGCGTGATAACCGGGAAGAAGTGTTTGCCTTTACCGGCGGAATCCGCAATTTTGTCGAGTACATCAATCGCAGTAAGACGGTGTTGCACCCCGGCATTTTTTACGCCAAGGGATTAAAAGACAATATTACCGTTGAAATTGCAATGCAGTGGAATGACAGCTACGCTGAACAGGTACTGTGTTTCACCAACAACATTCCACAAAAGGATGGCGGCACCCACTTAACCGGGTTACGTGCCGCAATGACGCGTACACTCAACAACTACATCGAAAAAAACGAACTGGCTAAAAAAGCAAAAGTGGATACCACTGGTGACGATATGCGCGAAGGGATGACTTGCGTGCTATCGGTCAAGCTGTTCGAGCCCAAGTTTTCATCCCAGACCAAGGAAAAGCTGGTGTCATCGGAAGTACGCCCGGTTGTGGAAGAAATCGTTACACAAAAACTTTCCGATTTTCTGGAAGAAAATCCGAATGAAGCCAAAATTATCTGTAACAAGATTATTGAAGCAGCCAGAGCGAGGGAAGCGGCCAGGAAAGCGCGCGAGTTGACGCGCAGGAAAGGGGTGCTGGATAGCATGGGGCTGCCCGGAAAACTTGCCGACTGTCAGGAAAAAGATCCCAAGTTATGCGAGCTTTATCTGGTGGAGGGAGATTCTGCCGGTGGTTCTGCCAAGCAGGGGCGTGACCGCAAATTCCAGGCCATTATGCCGCTCAAGGGAAAAATACTGAATGTCGAGAAATCCCGGTTTGACAAACTGATTTCTTCACAGGAAATTGTGGCCCTGATTACGGCACTGGGGACCGGAATCGGCAAGGATGAATACAATCCCGATAAACTGCGTTATCACCGTATCATCATCATGACCGACGCGGACGTGGATGGCTCACACATCCGAACGCTCCTGCTGACCTTTTTTTACCGCCAGATGCCGGAACTGATAGAACGCGGGCATATTTACATTGCACAGCCGCCTTTGTACAAAATCAGGCATGGTAAGCAGGAGCGTTACCTGAAGGACGATTACGAGCTGAAGCGTTATATTCTCGGCCTGGCTCTGATAGGTGCGGAACTGCATACAGGAATGAATCATCCGCCGATTACTGGTGAAACGCTGGCTAAAATTGCGGATGAATATTTACTGGCAGAAGCAGTGATTGAACGGATGAGTCGCCTGATTGATCGAACCGTTTTGCATGCGCTGCTTAAGCAACCGGATATTGACTTAAGCTCAGAAGTCGCTGCGTACGCGAGTGCTGCCAGACTGTCAGCTTTGCTGGATGATGTTGAAATCCATGCTGAATATGATGAGGATTCAGAACGCTATCGACTCAGAGTTATTCGCAGACAGCACGGGAATCTGCGCATCAGTTATCTGGATGATAATTTTCTGCAAAGTGGTGATTTCGCCAGAATCAGGCAGGCAGCGCAGGTGTTGCATGGCCTGATAGGGGAAGGTGCAAAAATCAGGCGTGGTGAACAGGAGATAGCCATTCTGGAGTTCAAGGAAGCACTGGAATGGTTGCTGGAGGAAACCAAAAAAGGAATTTCTATTCAGCGCTATAAAGGATTGGGGGAAATGAACCCGGAGCAGTTGTGGGAAACTACGATGGATCCGGGTAATCGTCGGTTGCTGCGGGCACAGATCGAGGACAGTATTTTGACTGATGAAATTTTTACTACGTTAATGGGAGATGTGGTTGAACCGCGTCGTGCATTTATCGAAAGTAATGCCTTGCGTGCAAAAAATATTGATATTTAGGTTGTTTACAGGAGGCCTATCGTGTCATCTGACTTTGATAAAACAGTAAATCAGGCAACAGCAAGCATCCATTTGCTGCAACTGCACAATTCGCCTGTTATGCGCTGGCTTTACCTTGGCATAGGCATAATGGCCCTGTTTATGGGGATATTAGGTATATTTTTGCCAATATTGCCCACTACCCCGTTTGTCCTGCTGGCTGCTGGCTGTTTTGCGCGCAGCTCCGAGCGGTTTCACAACTATCTGCTCAGTCACCGTGTAGCGGGTCCAATTATTCAGGAGTGGTGCCAGTACCGCAGTGTGGCACGCAAGGTTAAACACTGGGCATATCTGGTGATGTCACTGTCTTTTGGAAGTTCTATTCTGATCGTTCCTTCCTGGGGATTGAAAGGAATGCTGATTTTCCTGGCTGTTATCTTATTCATGTTTATCTGGCGCTTGCCCGTAAGGGATATACAGAGTCAGAGCAGGTGAGCTGCCCGTTTACTAGCACTGGCGATTTACCGGCAGACTGATGGAGAAAATCCGCCTGTCAAAGCTGATGTCCGCTCAGGGTATGTGTTCACGCAGAGAGGCGGATGCTTACATTGAGCAGGGCTGGGTGTATGTGGATGGGCAACAGATTCGTGAGTTAGGGACAAAGGTCTGTCCCGGGCAGAAAATTACGCTTAATCGAACGGCTCTGGAAAAACAGCGTGAGCAAGTGACAATTTTGTTGAATAAGCCGATTGGTTATGTCTCCGGCCAGCCTGAACCCGGATATAAACCTGCGGTCAGCCTGATCAATCATGATTCTCGCTTTCAGCAGGATCTCTCTGCGCACAGATTTTCACTACAGCACCTCAGAAACCTTGCGCCAGCCGGTCGGCTTGATATTGATTCACAGGGATTGCTGGTATTCACTCAGGATGGCCGTGTTGCCAAACAGCTGATCGGAGAACATTCGCAAATTGAAAAGGAATATCTGGTACGAGTGGCTGGAAAACTAACCCGTGAAGGGCTTACTTTACTTAACTATGGTCTGCAACTCGACGGCCAGGTATTGAAACCGGCGAAAGTAAGTTGGTTAAACCAGGATCAACTTCGTTTTATTTTGCAGGAGGGGAAAAAACGACAAATCCGACGCATGTGCGAATTGGTTGGACTGAACGTAATCGGACTGAAGCGTGTGCGGATTGGCAAGATCCGGTTGGCTAATCTGCCGGAAGGTAAATGGCGCTACCTTGAAAAACACGAATTGTTTGAATAGTCTGAAATAATGTCTTGTTTTACGCTAGTTAAAGCACCCAAGCCATTATTCTTGACAAAATCAGAAGGGTCTCTATAATCGCCTCTTCTGTCGAAAGGCAAATCCGGAGTTGGTCCGGTGTAAGTTGCGGGAATAGCTCAGTTGGTAGAGCACGACCTTGCCAAGGTCGGGGTCGCGAGTTCGAGTCTCGTTTCCCGCTCCAGTTTTTATGCCGGGTCCTTCGACATTTCTTAGTCCACATTAAATTTTCAGTTTTGGCATCGTGATACAGACGGTGTCAATCAGCCAGTTACGGCGGGGTGGCAGAGTGGTTATGCAGCGGCCTGCAAAGCCGTCTACGCCGGTTCGATTCCGACCCCCGCCTCCATATATTGATAGTTTTAGCTTCGTAATTGCCCGGGTGGTGAAATTGGTAGACACAAGGGACTTAAAATCCCTCGGACCTTAACGTCCGTGCCGGTTCGATTCCGGCCCCGGGCACCAGTGAGCATTGTAAATCAATAACTTATATTCATAAATACCCTTTTTTTGTAAGTTGGGGGTATCAATCCGGGTCGCAAAACCTGCTGCAAGCTCCTACAAAATAGGCTGCGGTCATGGCCTGTACTTTCTCATTAATCCCAACGGTTTCCTGTCATTCGGGGTGTGGCCATTGGTCAGCTTGCTTGACGTACGAATCAGGTGCGACGAAGGTAGGGCCAAGTACTGGATTTACGGGATAGCCCGCACTCCCGGTGTGTAGCGGAATTTATCGGGATTCTGATAGAATCACGAGTCTATCTGGAATAGTGTTGTCATTTAAGGGATATATCATGACTTATGTAGTAACCGAAAGCTGTATCAAATGTAAATACACCGATTGTGTAGACGTATGCCCTGTGGACTGCTTCCGTGAGGGCCCTAATTTTTTGGCGATTGATCCGGATGAATGTATTGACTGCACGTTGTGTGTAGCTGAATGTCCGGTGGAAGCAATTTATGCGGAAGATGACGTGCCTGACGATCAGCGTCAATTCATTGCGCTCAACGCAGAGCTGTCAAAAATCTGGGAACCCATTATCGAAAAAAAGGATGCACTGCCGGACGCCGATGAATGGGCATCTGTTTCAAGCAAACTGGATAAGCTGGAACGCTGATGAGATTCGCCATCACGAATCTCATCCCCCTTTCTTCATCGGATAACAGATAGGGACAAGGGAACGCCAGTAATGAAAGCTTTAATCACATCAGCTGCTTTTTTAGTATTTTTCTGCATGCTCCCACAAATAGCTGTAGCGCAGCGTGATATGGTACAAAGTTATCCGGTTGCAGCAAGTGAAAAATTGGTCAACGGCATTGCCAACGCTGCTACCGGTTTTGTTGAGCTTCCTAAAACCATTATCCTTACCAGCCGGCGTGATGGGGCCGCTTACGGGCTGACTGTTGGTTTCGTAACCGGCATCATGCATGCGGTTGGCCGTACCTTATTTGGTGCACTGGATGCGGTAACCTTCTTTATTCCCACGCAATCAACAGTTCGCCCTTCTTATATCTGGCAGGATTTTGATAAAGAAACCACTTATGGGCAGTAGTTATTGATTTCCCATATCGCCCGCTTCAGCTTTTTAGTGTCGCCATCAACTTTCTGATTTTCTTGACCCGCTCGCCGGCGTCTGGTATCTGCAACCGGACATTCAGGCGATCAGGTCCTGCCAGGCTGTATTCCTTACCACTTTGAATCAGCTGGATGATTTTGATGGCCTCAATTGGGGGGTCAGGTATAAACTGTAATTGGATATTGTCCGCACTGGCGTCGATGCGTGTAATACCTAATTCTCTGGATTCAATGCGCAGACGGTGGCTATCCAGTAATGCACGGGTGGAGTCAGGTAACAAACCAAAGCGGTCAACCAGTTCCTGATGAATTTCATCCAGTTCAGCTCCATCATTACAACCCGCCATGCGTTTGTACAGAATCAGCCGTTCGTGAATATCGCCACAGTAACTTTCCGGTAATAGTGCCGGTACATGCAGTCGGATTTCAGCCGAAACGCCCAAAGGTTGCTGCATATCCGGTTCATGACCGGCTTTCAGTGATTTGATTGCTGCATCCAGCAGTGCGCTGTAAAGGCTGAATCCGACTTCCTGCATTTCACCGCTTTGTGAATCTCCCAGTACTGCTCCTGCGCCACGAATTTCCAGATCATGCATGGCCAGATAAAACCCGGATCCGAGTTCTTCCATCGCTTGAATGGCCTCCAGTCGCCGGGTCGCCTGTGTAGTCAGCGCCGCTTTTTCCGGTGTCAGTAAATAGGCATACGCCTGATGGTGTGAACGGCCAACTCTGCCGCGCAGCTGGTGTAACTGTGCCAGGCCAAATTTATCGGCGTGGTAGATGATAATCGTGTTGGCAGTAGGTATATCAATACCTGTTTCGATAATGGTTGTACATAGCAGCAAATTGAAACGCTGCTGATAGAAATCGCGCATGACATGTTCCAGCTCACTTTCCCGCATCTGCCCGTGGGCAATGCTGATTCTTGCTTCCGGCAGCAGTTTGGTCAGCTTGGTATACATGTTCTGAATGGTGCTGACCTCGTTGTAAAGGAAATAGATCTGGCCGCCCCGTTTCAGCTCGCGCAAACAGGCTTCGCGGATGATTCCCTCCGCATAAGGATGAACAAATGTCCGGATCGCCAGCCGCCGCTGTGGTGCAGTGGCAATCACTGAAAAATCCCTCAATCCTTCGAGCGACATTGCCAGTGTGCGCGGAATCGGGGTTGCCGTCAGTGTCAGCACATCTACTTCGGCTCGAAGTTTTTTAAGCTGTTCTTTCTGGCGCACCCCGAAACGGTGTTCTTCGTCGATGATAACCAGTCCGAGATTTTTGAATTTGACCTTGTCCTGAATCAGCTTATGTGTGCCGATGATAATGTCAGTCGTTCCCTGCTCCAGGCTTTTTAGTGCTTCAGACTGTTCTCTGGCAGAACGAAAACGTGAAAGCTCGGCAATTTTCACCGGCCATTGCTCGGCAATCAACCCAAAACGATCTGAGAAATTCTGATAATGCTGCTCCGCCAGTAGTGTGGTTGGAACCAGTATCGCTACCTGCCTGCCATCAGCAATCGCGATAAAGGTTGCCCGCAAGGCAACTTCTGTTTTACCAAAACCGACATCACCACAAATCAGCCGATCCATCGGTTTGCCGGACACCATATCCTGAATGACAGCGTTAATGGCGTCAGCCTGATCCGGTGTTTCCTCAAACCCGAAGCCATCTGCGAAAGCGTTGTAATCATGCTGATTGAAGTGGAATGTATGGCCTTTGCGGGCAGCACGCTGTGCGTACAGATTCAACAGTTCGGCGGCTGTATCACGTACCTGCTGCATTGCTTTGCGCCTGGCTTTTTCCCATTGACCACTCCCAAGTTTATGCAGAGGGGCTGCTTCCGGTGCTGCACCACTATAACGGCTGATGAGATGAAGCTGTGTGACCGGCACATACAGCTTGTCTCCTCCCTGGTATTCCAGAGCGAGGAATTCGCTGGACTGGCCGGAACCGTCTCCACCCATCTCCATGTTGATCAGCCCGAGATAACGCCCGATGCCGTGTTGTTCATGCACTACCGGGCTGCCAGGTTTGATTTCGGACAGATCACGCAAAATGGAATCAGCTGATGTGGTTTTGCGGGCTTCACGTGCACGTTGCCCACGCACATGGGCGGCATACAGCTCATTTTCCGTAATCAGTGCCTGATTTTTTTCAGTCAGGATGAAGCCACCGTGCAGGGGCGCGATGCCAAGCATACAAGGCGCAGTATCTGACTGAAATGCTGCAAAATCTTCACACAGTTTCAGTTGCAGGCCGTATTCACGCAGATATTCAGCCATAAGCTCGCGCCGCCCGATACTTTCTGCCAGCAGCAAAACCCGCCCGTTATCCTGTGTAAAAGTATCCACAAAAGCGGCCAGTTGCCCGATAGGGTTGGCAGCACGGCGGTCCACACGCACAGGAGGAATAGGGCGGGAGAAAGGCTTATCAGTGTCTTCCTGTTGTCCGGGCTGTATTTCGATGCGGGCATAGGATTTGAGATAGCCGTAAAACCGGTCTTCCGGCAGGAACAGATCCATTGGCGAAAGCAAAGGCCGATCCGGATCGTTGCGCATCAACTGGTAGCGTGAGCGAGTATCCTGCCAGAAGTTATCAATAGCGGAGGCAACATTCCCATGCAAACATACGCGGGAAGGCTGTGGTAAATAATCAAACAGCGTGGCAGTCTGTTCGAAAAAGAGTGGCAGATAGTATTCGATACCGGCTGGAATATTGCCTTTGCTGATTTCCTGATAAAGCCTACAACGCGTAGGGTCGCCCTCGAATTTTTCGCGGAAACCGGTACGAAACCGGCTGCGTCCACCTTCATCAAGTGGAAACTCCCGTGCTGGCAGCAGCCGGATTTCCTTGACCGGATAGATACTGCGCTGGGTATCTACATCAAAAGTGCGGATTGATTCAATTTCGTCATCGAATAAATCAATACGGTAAGGCAGCGGGCTGCCCATCGGAAACAGATCAATCAGCCCTCCGCGAATACTGTACTCCCCAGGTGAGAGTACCTGCGACACATGGGAATAGCCTGCCAGCGACATCTGGCTGCGAAATACCTGT
Organism: uncultured Nitrosomonas sp.; assembly: GCA_964651625.1. Classification (GTDB taxonomy): domain Bacteria; phylum Pseudomonadota; class Gammaproteobacteria; order Burkholderiales; family Nitrosomonadaceae; genus Nitrosomonas. Next base: position 37,578 of record CAZYWE010000001.1, read on the forward strand.
AAATCCAGCGTACTGCCCTGATTGACAAAAAATGAATGCGCAGCCAGAAATTCCCGCGGTGGCATCCGGTATAACGCGGTTGTAACCGGCACAACCAGCACATCACAGGTATTGTGTGCAATCTGGTAAAACGTGGCCAGGCGTTCTGAAACCAGATCCTGATGCGGTGAAAAAATATCGTATGGCAGCGTTTCCCAATCCGGTAACAGGCTTACGCGCAAATCCGGTGCAAAAAATGGAATTTCCGCAAGCAATCGTTGAGCATCCAGCGCATTGGCCGTAATAACCGCCAGCATCTGCCCGGTCTGATTCTGTCTTGCCAGCTGTGCCAGCGCACAGGCATCACTGGAACCTTCAAAGCCGGTGTAATGCTGTAACTGTTCTGCAGAAAATGAATTGGATCTGGATGACATGATTTTACAAGCGGGAAGTCAAGAGGTGGATTGCTCAGAAATAGGACAGATAAGAGGCTGTGAACAGTGCTCCTGCCAGGCCAATAATAATGGCGACTGTCCCCAGGAGGCACCGTTTGGTCAGTACGGTGTTACCGGTGAAAAAGATCAGCCCCAGTTTGAAAATGAGATTGGCAATAATCCCGAGTGTGATCGCAGTGACCACTTCCACGACCTCCAGTTTGCCCAGCCCGTGTAAACGCAGACTGCTCAGTGTGATGGCATCTACATTGGTCAGACCGGAGATAACTGCTACGGCATACAATCCACTGCTGCCGGCAATATCGGACAGCCATCCGCTGAGAAATAAAACAACCGCATAAATCAGACCGAATCCAATGGCAGTGGTCAGTTCTGCCGGATTTTTGGTATCAGGCATGGGAACGATTTGCTGCTGGCTGAATGTGCGCCACCAGAATAATGAGGCAATCAGTCCCAGAAAAAGTCCTCCTCCCAGAACTGGCAGCAGATAAGGAAAAATTTCCGGAGAAATCATTTCAGTAATCAGCGCCAGCCGGACCAGCACAACCAGATTGGCCAGCAGAATCACGACGACAGCCAGATTGGTAATATCAGGTTTATTCACATTACGGCGTGTAAATACCAGAGTAGTGGCTGTGCTGGAAACCAGCCCACCCAGAATACCCAGTAAAACCGCGCCATGGCGCTGTCCAATAAAACGCAAGGCAATATAGCCCACCAGACTGACTCCCGAGATCAATACGATCATCAGCCAGACCTGATAGGGGTTAAAGGTATCGAAAGGGCCGTAATTTTTATCAGGCAGAATCGGTAGGATAATGAAACTGAGCACCGCGAACTGCAAAATTGAAATCAGATCCTTGCGGGTCAGGTTTTGTGAGATGCCCTGCAACTCGGTTTTGAAATACAGCAGAATGGTTGTGATGATCGCCAGCATGACTGCCAGTTTCGACTCTTCATACCACACCATGGCACCCAACCCGTAACAAATGAGTACAGCGGTTACCGTGGTGGTGCCGGGATCCTCCGGCAGATCCCGCCTGTCCCGATAAGAGGCGATCACCATGATGCCAACCAGTAACAAACCGCAGATTAGCAGCCATGGCGTCTGTGCCTTGTGTGACAGCATGGCAGCCAGCGTGCCGAACATGGCTACCAGTGCGAAAGTACGCAGCCCCGCCCTGGCGGATGGACTGCGTTCACGTTCCAGCCCGATCAGCAAACCGATAGCGAGACTGGTGGCAAATTGGGCGAGATAGCCGCGCTCCTGCGAAAGAAGAAACAGATCATCCATACTGCGCCTGACCCGATTCAAACCAGTGTTCCAGCAATAATTGCATCCGTGTGCTTCCGTTGTATTCGTTTACCTGTACCCGATAGACTGCATCGATCTCGGCAGGCAGCCGTTCGGCATGAAAAAAAAGAATCCCGTCGTACACCTGTGCAGCGCCGGCTTTCCGCAATTTCAGTTTCAGATGTTTTTCTCCGACGATGCGCTGATTTTCAACCCGGAAACAGCCATTAAAACTGGGTTCGGGAAAACCCTGCCCCCATACCTGGCCTGACAGGTATTGCGCCAGTTCCAGCGTCAGATCTGTTTCTTCCAGTTCACCATCGGTTTCGATTACCTGTATCAGATCAGCTGGTGTCAGCAGTGATTGTGTTACCTGCTCGAATGCGACGCGAAACGGATCAAAATTGCGCTCGTGTACTGTCAGACCGGCAGCCATGGCATGACCGCCAAACCTGACGATCAGCCCGGGATGGCGCTTGGCAACCAGATCCAGTGCGTCACGCAGATGTAAACCCGGGATCGATCTGCCGGAACCCTTGATTTCACCATCGTTACCCTGGGCAAAAACGATAACCGGCCGGTGTAACCTGTCCTTGACACGTGAAGCAATCAAACCGATAACGCCCTGGTGCCAGCTGGGATCATACAGACACAGACTGTAAACAGACTGATTGTCGTTATTCACCGGTGTATCAGGCGAATTCAGAGAGTCAATTACACTACTCAGTTTATCCATTGCCTCATCGCGCATGCCTGATTCTATTTCCCGACGCTGCCGGTTCAACTCATCCAGCTCGCTGGCAAGGCGCAGTGCATGTGATTCATCATCTGCCAGCAGACACTCGATTCCCAGTGACATATCGTCCAGTCGCCCGGCAGCATTCAGCCTGGGTGCGAGAATAAATCCCATCTCATAAGCAGCGGCACGGCGGAAGTCTCGCCCGGCCACCTTGAACAAGGCGTGAATACCGGCACAACAGAAACCGTTACGGATGCGCTGCAATCCCTGCTGTACCAGAATGCGATTGGTTCCTTCCAGCCTGACCACATCAGCAACTGTACCCAGCGCAACCAGATCAAGCAAATTGGCGAGATTGGGTTCTTTACCCGCTGCGGTAAAAGTACCTCGTCCGCGCAATTCCGCGCGCAGTGCCAGCATGACATAGAAAATCACACCGACACCGGCAATATGCTTGTCGGGAAAGGAGCATCCCGGCTGATTGGGATTGACGATGACTGCTGCTTCCGGCAAATGATCTCCCGGCAAATGATGATCGGTGATGAAAACCTGCATTCCCAGCCGATTGGCTTCTTCTACACCTTCCACACTGGCGATACCGTTATCTACCGTGATCAGGATGTCGGGAGGAGGCATCCGATCCGCAGCCAGGTGTACGATTTCAGGTGTTAATCCATATCCATATTCAAAACGGTTGGGAACAAGGTAATCCACCACTGCGCCAAACTGGCGCAATGCACGCAGGGCTACAGCACAGGCTGTTGCCCCGTCAGTATCGTAATCGGCAATCACAAGTAAACGCTTTTTTGCAGCGATGGCATCGGCCAGTAATGCTGCAATCTGTTTGCTGTTTTTCAGTTGCTCGAACGAGGCCATTCGGGCAAAAGTGGTTTCAAGCTGACTTGGATGATCTATGCCGCGTGCGGCAAAAATACGTGCAAGTATGGACGGCAAACCATGCGCACTCAGCGTTTCATATGCATCGACAGGAATTTTACGGGTGGTAATGTTGGCCATGGTGCCAGCATTTTATCATCGGGCCGGAACAGGTCGCAGCAGCGGAGAAAATGAGGAAGGAAAAGAACAGGAGTATCTTGCTGCTGTGGTAACGATCGGTGATCGGGTTAGCAGAATACTCCTGCTGCTTGTCAAACTTGTATCAGGTAGTTACTTTGGAGCAACCACGCCGGATTGCCCGGTTGCCTTGGCAGCGCGCAGCACAGGGTAAAATTGCGTATAAACCATGTCTGTCCTGGCGTTCTCTTTATGGCAGGTGGCACATTCAGCCGTGGGCTGGTTTTTGGCTGCAGCAGCCAGGGGGACGCCAGGTACATAAAAAATGTAAAACGCCCAGTTGCCCGGTTCGCCCGCAAAGCGCCTGGAATCTTTGACGGATGCTTCCAGTCCGATATAGTCACCCATGAAATAGCCGTTTCCGCTGCCCGGACCTTTACGATCTCCGACGCTGATCAGCTCTTTGACTGTCATGGCGCCATCCCTGAATTCACCGGTTTTTTTCCAGTGAGCGTAGCTCTCCGGGTCGATATAAACCGTTCTGATTTCGGTAAACGGGGCTTTTCCATCGTTCAGTTCGTTCGGGGTAACCTGGGTTCCAACCATGACCCATTCACGGTAATTTTTTGGCAGTAGCAGCTCGCCCTTGTCGTTAAATTCTGCTACATCTGCCGCTAGTGCGCTGCTAGCCATTACTGCTGACAGGATCAGACCACTCAAACCACGCGTCAGTTGTTGCTTAAAGTTCATAAAGATCTCCTTTTGGTTGATTGACAGCGTAACTGTCCTGTCTCAGCCGGGTAAAGTGTCTCCCCGGCGCGAAAACGCGGTGCAGTTTACGCCAGGTTGGTTGTAAACAGGTTTGCCAGCGCAGTGCCCGGATCTGGCGAGCGCATGAACGTTTCTCCAATCAGAAAAGCATAAATATGATGGGAAATCATCATTTCCACGTCAGCAGATGTACGGATACCACTTTCGGTGATAACGATTTTTTCGGACGGGATACGTTTAACCAGTTGCAGAGTGGTATTCAGTGTCGTTTCAAAGGTGCGCAGATTGCGGTTGTTGATCCCGATCAGCGGTGTTGTTAACTGCAGCGCCAGGTCAAGTTCATCCGTATCGTGCACCTCTACCAGCACCGCCATCCCCAGTGCCTGCGCAATGGCTTCGAGCTTGCGCATCCGTTCCAGTGCGCTGTCACCCTGGCTGATAGTGGTGTCCTGCTGGAAAACCGGCGAAAGAAATGCAGCAACTATCAGCAGGATACAATCTGCTCCCATCACGCACGCTTCATAGACCTGGTATTCATCCAGTATGAAATCCTTGCGCAGTACCGGTAAATTGCATGCTGCGCGCGCCTGCCGTAAAAAATCGGCACTACCCATGAAAAACTGTTCATCTGTCAGGACAGATAAACAGGCTGCGCCATTTTTAGCATAACTGGCCGCAATTTCTGCCGGCACAAAATCTTCCGGAATCGCATTCCGTTCAGGAGAATTGTCCGTGTATCCTGCTGCCTGAATTGTGTGGGCTTCTGTACGTCCGCGCAGCAGACCCTTGCTTGGGCTGGCCCGTTTAATTTCTGCGATGACGGCGGCACGATTCCGGCTGACCCGGCTGCATATTGCCTGAAAAAAATCACGCGGAGCAGGCATTCCCGCTGCTTCTTTATGGATTTTTTCCAGAGATTTTTTTGCCTTGGCGGCGGTGATCTCCTGCTTTTTTACGACAAGGATGCGATCAAGTATATCGGGCATACAAACTCATTAATTTTTTAACCGGTCGGAGAATTTGATCAGAGCCTGCATTTTTTGTTTTGCAGCACCGCTGGTCAGCATATCGCGGGCAATTTTCACTCCCTGAATCCAGGAATCAGCTTTTCCAGCGACATAAATGGCAGCGCCAGCGTTAAGCAGAACAATGTCCCTGGCAGGACCGGGACGATTATCCAGCACAGATAAAAGCATGTCCTGAGCTTCTTTCGTGCTGTCCACCTGCAGTGATGTGATGTCGGCACATTCCAGATCAAAATCTTCCGGCCGCACGCTATATTCCCGGATTTCACCCGCATTGAGTTCAGCAACTCTGGTCGGGCCTGAAATAGTGATTTCGTCCAGTCCGTCGCTACCGTGTACGATCATGGCATGCCGGCTCCCCAGCCGGAGCAGCACCTGTGCCAGTACGCTGGTCAGATCGGGATTGAACACGCCCAGCAACTGGTTTTTGGCACCTGCCGGATTGGTCAGTGGCCCCAGAATGTTGAAAATTGTACGTACACCCAGTTCGCGCCGGACAGGAGCAGCATGTTTCATGGCATGGTGAAAATTGGGAGCAAACATGAAACCGATACCAACTTCGGTGATGGATTGGGCAATCTGATCGGGTGTCTGATCAAGATTGATGCCGATAGCCTCCAGTACATCCGCACTGCCCACTTTGCTGGAAACGGAGCGACCGCCGTGTTTTGCGACTTGCACACCGGCAGCCGCTGCTACAAAAGCAGAAGCGGTTGAAATGTTGAAAGTGCTGCGCCCATCCCCACCGGTTCCGCAGGTATCAACCAGATGATCTGAGCCGGCCACTTCGATACGTACAGCCAGCTCACGCATGACCTGGGCCGCTGCGCTGATTTCACCGATACTCTCGCGTTTCATGCGCAAGCCGGCAACCAGAGCAGCCGTCATGATCGGTGATACATTTCCCGACATGATTGCGCGCATCAGCTCAATCATGTCCTCATAAGGGATTTCACGCTGCTCAAGAATTCGGGCAAGAATTATCTGCGGATTCACGCGTTACACAGATCTGAAGAAGGCTGCTGAATATGATTGCCTTGAAGAAAATTACCCAGCAGCTGGTGGCCGTGTTCACTCAAAACAGATTCGGGGTGAAACTGCACACCCTCAACGGGTAATGTGCGATGCCGCACGCCCATGATCTCGCCATCTTCAGTCCAGGCAGAGATTTCAAGACAGTCGGGTATACTTGAGCGCTCAATCACGAGCGAATGATAACGGGTTGCTGTGAATGGATTCGGCATTCCCTGAAAGATACCTTTACCATCATGAAAAACCAGAGAGGTTTTGCCGTGCATGACTTTTTTGGCGTGCACAATCCGCCCGCCAAAAGCCTGGCCAATACTCTGGTGGCCAAGACACACCCCCAATATAGGAACCTTCCCGCTAAACCGCTTGATCAGATCCATCGAAATACCTGCCTCATCAGGCGTGCACGGGCCCGGTGATATAACAACACCAGCGGGATTCAACTGTTGAACAGCTTCCAGTGTAATTTCATCATTTCGAATGACCATGACTTCTTCACCCAGCTCACCCAGATATTGCACCAGGTTATAGGTAAAGGAATCGTAATTATCAATCATCAACAACATGAGGGGTAAAATCGCTATTTGTGGAGTTCAGAGAAGTCGAATACATGGAAAAAACCGGGAAGACGACCGAAGACCTCCCAGCTGGGTATTTTCGCCCAGGTTGCATGAAAGGTAAACCTGCACTATGAAAATTTCTACCGATGTTCCATCGCCCGGACAGGCGCGCCGGAAAACCGGGTCCCGATATAAGCCAAAATCATTTCTGGCCTGGATTTTAATCGGGTTTTCCATTGTCGGACTGCCGCTGATCGGTGCTCTGGTATACAGCGCTGTACGTATTGATCAGTTATCCGAGCAAAGCCGAAACAACATCTACCAGGCAACGCAAATTACAAACGGTATCAGCGTTATCATCGGTGAAATCATGGCGATGGAGCGCAGTGTACAACATGCGCTGGTACTGGATGATGCCTCTCTGCTGGAAGGGTATTTTCTTGCACACACCAAGTTTGAAAATATTACCAACCATCTTGCTGTTGTTTCAACTTACCCGGAACAACAGCTTCCATTGGAAAAAATGCGCTTACTTGAAATCAGTATTTTCAGGGAAATGCTGAATTTAAAAGAGCATCCACAGGAATTGCAGTACTTGCTTGAGCGTTTTGCAACACTGCTTTTACTTACCCGGGAATTTTCCACCAACAGTTTCCATATAATTGAGCAGAACGTAGGCAATATGGATGAAATTGCCACTCAAACCCGCTCCCTGGTTGAATGGGAATTATTGACTCTGGTCCCGCTGGTTGTTTTTCTTGCGCTAAGCCTGTCTGTATTTATTGCCCGCCCTGTTCGCCAGATTGATGAAGCCATTGCGCAAATGGGTCAAGGCGAGCTTTCCAGGCCTATCCGTGTCAATGGGCCACAAAACCTTGTTTATATTGGTGAACGGTTGAACTGGTTGCGCCAGCGTTTACGCAAACTGGAAAACCAGAAAATACAGTTTTTCCGGCATATTTCACACGAGTTGAAAACACCACTGACTGCCATTCGTGAAGGTGCTGATTTGCTGGCGGAAGGTGTTACAGGAGATCTCAACAAAAAACAGCAGCTTATTGCCCGCATCCTTCATACCAGCAGCATGCAGCTGCAGAGAAGGATCGAGGATCTGCTGAATTTCAGCGCGCTTCAAGCAGAAATCATTACCCTCGTCAAACAACACGTCGATCTGAAGCAGATTATCAGTTCGGTGATACAGGCACAGAATCTCTCTATCTTGAGTAAAAACCTTAAAATCAAGGTGGATTGTCCAGGGTTATCGTTAAAATGTGACAAACAGAAGCTGGATACCATCTTTGATAATCTGCTTTCCAATGCGGTCAAATTTTCCCCGGTTGGCGGCCTTATCGAAATAACGGCGTCGCATTATGATGGCAACATACAGGTCGACGTGCGGGATGCCGGCCCGGGTGTGGATAGTATCGATGGAAACCAGATATTCGAGCCCTTCTACCAGGGCCGGAATACACCGCCTGAAAGCCCTGTCAGAGGGACTGGCCTGGGCTTGGCGATTGCAAAGGAATATGCGGTTGCACATGATGGAAATATCGAGCTTATTCAGGAAGCCGAAAAACATGGCGCCCATTTTCGGTTGACGCTACCTCTTAATAGTTCTGAATCTACGACATGACAAGCATTTTCAAATTGATGACCGGGTGGGTCATCCTGCCCATAATACTGACAGGGTGTGTACATCCGCCAGCCCAGCCCGTACAGACTCGTGTCGAGGAAAAAATCCATATTATCCGGGAGCCGGAGAGCGGTCTGAGCGAGCTGATGCGCTACTATGATTCCTTGCGGGCCATGTCTAAAGAAGCACTTTTAGAAGAATACAAATATGCAAACAGCCATTATCGGGAAAGCGCCGATATACAGCAGCGCCTTAAACTGCTGCTGCTGCTGACTTTACCCAACACCGGTTTTCAAACCATGCAGGGTGCACTGAAACTGATGGAAACGCTTCCTGAACAGACTGAAACACCTGCGCCTGATACCATAGCCTTCAAAAATCTGCTGGTAGCTTTACTCAGGCAACAGCGAACTGCGAAGATACAGATTGAAAATCTGACTGAAAAATTACATTCATCCGAAGCAGAAATTAAAACATTAAAGAGTAAAATCAACGCAATTAAAGATATTGAAAAACACCTGATGCGTAAAAATGCGCTCTGACCAGTAAATAAAATGACACAAAACAAAAAAATTCTTCTGGTAGATGATGACGGGGATTTGCTGGAACTGCTTTCCATCCGCCTGACCGCTGCCGGCTATGAAACCATGCTCGCGGACAGTGCCGAAGCAGCGATCAATTATCTTGATATTTCCCGTCCACATCTCGTTATCAGCGACATGCAAATGGGCGGCCTGGATGGTATGGCGCTGTTTGATCATATCCATCGCAACATTCCCACGTTGCCAGTCATTATCCTGACAGCTTACGGTACGATCCCGGATGCGGTTGCTGCAACACAACGCGGAATTTTTGGCTATCTCACCAAACCGTATGATCCGAAAATCCTGCTAAGCCAGGTGGAGCGGGCGATTGATATGACACCTGCTGTCGAAGCGCTGCCTGGCAAAGAACCGGTATCTTCATGGCGTAAAGCGATCATTACCCAGAGTGCCGTTATGGAAGATCTGCTGGCCAAAGTGGACCGGGTGGCACAGGGGGATGCCAGTGTGCTGCTGTCCGGTGAAAGTGGTGTCGGCAAAGAGCTGTTTGCCCGTGCTGTCCACCAGGCATCCCGGCGTTGTGATCAGCCATTTGTCACCATCAATTGTGCTGCCATTCCGGAACAGTTACTGGAATCCGAGTTATTCGGCCATGCTAAAGGTGCCTTTACCGGCGCGGTTCGGGATCACAAGGGATTGTTCCAGCAAGCCGAAGGAGGCAGTTTATTTCTGGATGAGATTGGTGATATGCCACTGCTGCTGCAGGCGAAGCTGTTGCACGCACTGCAGGAAAGAGTTATCCGGCCGGTGGGATCCACGCAAACGATTCCAATCGATGTGCGCATTATTTCTGCTACGCACAGGGATCTGAAATCCGAAATTGAAGAGGGGAATTTTCGTGAGGATCTGTATTACCGGCTGTTTGTGGTGGGATTGTCGATCCCCTCACTTGCCCAGCGTAACGAGGATATCCCTCTGCTGGCCAACCATTTCCTGCGCGTATTTGCAGAGAAGCATCAAAAGGAGGTTAACGGATTTTCTCCCGAGGCAATCAGCTTTCTGTTGGCTTCTTCCTGGCCGGGTAACATTCGCCAGCTGATGAACGTCATTGAACAAAGCGTTGTCATGAGTGCCGTTCCGCTTATTTCCGGTGAACTAATTCGCGATGCCATGCACAAGGATGAGGAGCAGATGACCTCATTTGAAGATGCCCGCAAGCAGTTTGAAAGGGATTATCTGGTCAAGGTGCTGAAGATCACGTCTGGCAATGTGACCCAGGCAGCCAAGCTGGCCAGGCGTAACCGTACCGAGTTTTACAAACTGCTGCAGCGGCACCAGCTGGATTTCACACTTTATAAATCCCTGCAGGAAAAAGTCTGATTCCCGGTTATTGGGTTAACGGCGGGAATTTTGCGATGATTTCAATCGTTACCCCTTCCCGCAGCACCTTTAGCGGTAGCCAGGTACCTGGCGCCTGCCGTTTGACCGTAGCAACAACCTCGCCACTTTCCCTGATCGCACTGCCCGCCATTTCCATAATCACGTCGCCAGCCTGTAGCCCGGCGGATTCAGCGATACTTTTCGGCTCAACCTGCAACACGAGTGCCCCTCCGGTTTTTTTACCGAACTCAAAGCCGATGCCAAGGCGCTGATGTGAAGGTGCACCTGATTCTGCAGCAAACGGTGCCAGCCCGAATACGGCGTCAGCATAGCCTTCCACCAGTGACTTACAGGGTCGATTGGTATCCCAGGGCAGCAGTGAACCTGTTTTTTTCACGCCCAGATCTTTTAACTGGTGCGGGACACCAAATCCCCTCAGAATATGTCCTGACCCCATGATGCCGACTACCAGCGGTTTTTTATGCTTGTCATAACTGTTCAGTGCGGCATGAATTTCCTGTGCCATTGCCCGGTCCCATAACTGCTGGCTGACGACAAATCGCAGAAAATCCGCGTCATACAGGCTGGATTTCTGTTTTTTGTCAGCTGTTTTATGGCCGGTGCGGTCATGCTGCTGATAAATCGGCAGCAAAAATTCCAGATATTCCGGCACAGGAGGAGCCGGACGGGTGATTCCTTCCCGGTCTTTTTCCGGCACGCTGTCGAACCCCTTGGCTGTAACAGCCTGTCGCAAGCGAGTATCAATATTGAGTGCACGCATCGGGATGCGATTCATCCGGGCAAAATGGAACAGGGGGAGATATAAACCGGCATCAGTACTCCAGACAGACTGCCATTCAGAACGTATCAAAAATTCGGATTCTGTCAGTTCACCTGCTACCCATTGATCCAGCACTTTCTGCACCCGTCGCGGGAACATCTCGAAACCAATCACCATGTCCGGGTGCGCTGCATACAAAATTGCCAGCATCTGTAACTGCCAGCGATGATGTTCAGGATTGATATGGGTTTCACCCAGCAGCACGACTGATTTGTCTTTCATTGATGCCAGCACACTGGACAGTGTCGTTTCCCCCTTGCCGGGAATCACCCAGCTTGCCACCGGGACACACTGGTTCTGTATCTGGTTTTGTGCTGCCTGCCCACCAGTAACAGTCTTTTTTTCTGAAGTAGTTTGGGCAGAAATGTCAGAGACGGCAACCATCCCTCCCAGCAACAGCAAACTGCTTATGGCCGATCGCCAGCCCGGTCTGAAATCAATCATGGTTATTTTTCCAGGTAATCAGTAAAAATGAATGGTGATGTCCCGAATCAATTTATCCACTTACGGGCATTGCGGAACATTCTCATCCAGGGTGAGTCTTCCGGCCAGTCATCGGGGTGCCATGAATGCTGCACAGTACGGAAAATCCGTTCGGGATGCGGCATCAGGATGGTTACCCGGCCATCGGCCGAAGTTAGTCCGGTAATCCCCGCAGGTGAGCCGTTGGGATTCAGCGGATAAGTCTCAGTCTGGGCACCCTGGTTATCGGCAAACTGCAGTGCAACATAGGGTTGTGCTGCAAGCAACTGTTCGCTATTGCGGAATTGTGCATAGCCTTCGCCATGTGCAACGGTCACCGGCATAGTACTGCCGGCCATGCCATCAAAAAACAGTGAAGGGCTGTTCCCGATTCTCACCATGACGAAACGCGCTTCAAACTGCTCGGAATGGTTGCGGCCAAAGCGCGGCCAGTGGGCCGTTCCCGGAATGATTGCCTGCAGGTGGCTCATCATCTGGCAGCCATTACACACACCCAGCGCGAAGGTGTCCGTGCGGGAGAAGAATGCAGCAAATTCGTCCCGTGCCCGGGCATTGAACAGAATAGACTGCGCCCAGCCTCGGCCTGCACCCAGCACATCTCCGTAAGAGAATCCACCACCGGCGATCAGCCCTTTGAATTCAGACAGTGCGACTCGCCCGGACAGAATATCGCTCATGTGCACATCTACGGCATCAAACCCGGCACGATCAAACGCTGCTGCCATTTCCACATGGCCGTTTACGCCCTGTTCACGCAAAATGGCTACGATCGGGCGGCTGGTAAGCGTGCCCGCTGTAAATACAGGGTCGGTGAGTGAAAACGTCAGCTGTGCGTGTAATCCCGGGTCGTCCGTATCCAGAATACGATCAAATTCCTGCCGGGCACATTCGGGGTGATCACGCAATTTTTGCATGTGGAAGCTCGTTTCCGACCAGATACGCTGTAGTGCTGCGCGCTTCTCCCGGAAAACCGTTCGATTACCATACATCAGGTGGATGTCGTCCTGCTGATTCAGGCTGCCAATGGCGCAGCCTGTTTGCTTTAATCCTGCATCCGCCAGAACGGCCATTACTGCATCATGGTGGCAGGTTTCAATCTGGATAACGGCACCGAGTTCTTCGTTAAATAAGACTGATAGCACCTGTTCATCCGCATTATCGGCCGTACCGGAAATCAGTGAATCAAGCGTAATGCTGATGCCACAATGTCCGGCAAAGGCCATTTCGCATAAGGTGGTGAACAGGCCGCCATCAGAGCGATCGTGATAAGCCAGCAACAACCCGCGATGGTTAAGTATTTGAACAGCGTTGAAAAAGGCTTTGAGTTGAGCCGGATTTTCCAGATCAGGCGCATCGTTACCCGATTGAGCATAAACCTGCGCCAGTGCTGATCCACCCAAGCGATTCCGGCCATTGCCTAGATCAATCAGAATCAGTTCGGTTTCGCCTTTATCCATGCGCAGTTGCGGTGTGAGCGTCTTGCGTACATCGGATACTTTGGCAAAAGCAGAAATAATCAGCGAAAGTGGTGCAACCACCTCTTTTTGCTGCATCATTTCTGCATCGTGCCAGGCCGTTTTCATCGACAGCGAATCCTTGCCTACCGGAATACTGATTCCCAAGGCAGGGCACAATTCCATTCCCACGGCGTGCACAGCGTCGTACAGTGCCACATCCTCACCCTGATGACCAGCGGCTGCCATCCAGTTGGCAGATAACCGGACCATCCCCAGATCAGCAATTGCAGCAGCGGCCAGATTGGTTATGGCCTCTCCCACTGCCATGCGTGCCGAGCCGGCGGCGTTAATTACCGCCAGTGGTGTGCGTTCACCCAGTGCAAATGCTTCGCCCAGATACGTCTGAAAACCACTGGTTGTGACCGCAACATCGGCCACCGGCACCTGCCACGGGCCCACCATCTGATCCCGTGCAGTCTGGCCGCCAACGCTGCGATCGCCAATCGTAATCAGAAAGGATTTGCTTGCCACAGCCGGCAGGCGCAACACGCGGCTGGCCGCTTCCTGCAGGTGGATGCCGGTTTTATCCAGTGGAGCCGGGCTGGCACTGATACGTTTGACATCACGCACCATTTTGGGTGGCTTGCCCAGCAGCACAGGCAGAGGAATATCTGCCGCATTGGTTACCGAGTGTTCATCTGCCACGATCAGTTGCGGCTCTGCCAGCGTCTCGCCTACTACGGCAAAGGGGCAGCGCTCACGTTCACAGATTGCCTGGAACAGGGGAAGGGATTCCGGGTGAATGGCGAGTACATAGCGCTCCTGCGATTCATTACACCAGATCTGCATGGGTGACATGCCCGGTTCATCGGAAGGTACTGCGCGCAGATCAAACCGGCCGCCGCGCCCAGCGCCATGCACCAGCTCCGGCAGGGCATTGGAAAGGCCACCGGCCCCCACATCGTGAATAGCCAGAATCGGGTTGGGCTGCCCGCTGCGCGCCAGTTGCCAGCAGCGATCGATCACTTCCTGCGCACGCCGCTGCATTTCAGCATTACCGCGCTGTACCGAGTTGAAATCGAGTGTTTCTTCATTGGTGCCAGCGTCCATGCTGGAAGCAGCACCGCCACCCAGCCCAATCGCCATGCCTGGTCCACCGAGATGAATCAGCAGGGTCCCTGCTGGAAAAGGTTCCTTAGCCGTATGCAAGGCGGAAATCTGGCCGATACCGCCCGCCAGCATGATGGGTTTGTGATAGCCGCGCATCTGGCTGCTGACTTCCATTTCATAAGTACGGAAATAGCCTGCCAGATTGGGGCGACCGAATTCATTGCTGAATGCCGCGCCACCAATTGGCGCCGCCAGCATGATGTCGAGCGCAGAGGCAATATGTCCGGGCTTGCCATAATTACCCTTTTCCCAGGGCTGGATCGCATCAGGAATACGCAGATTGGAGACACTGAATCCGGTCAACCCCGCCTTGGGTTTCGCGCCGGATCCGGTTGCGCCTTCATCCCGGATTTCTCCACCCACGCCGGTTGCAGCACCCGGGAAAGGGGAAATTGCTGTCGGATGATTATGTGTTTCCACCTTGACCAGCCAATGGGTCAGTTCTGACGCATGACCATATCGGTTGCCCTGCCCGGGGTAAAACCGGTCTACGATCTCTCCTTCCAGAATCGCCGCATTATCCGCATAGGCAACAATAGTATGTTCAGGGTGGCGCCGGTGCGTATGGCGGATCATGCCAAACAGGGAATACGGCTGCGGTACGCCATCAATTACCCAGTCGGCATTGAAAATCTTGTGGCGGCAATGCTCCGAATTGGCCTGTGCAAACATCATCAGCTCAACATCGGTTGGATTGCGCCTGATGCGGGTGAAATATTCCAGCAGATAATCAGTTTCATCAACAGACAGCGCCAGCCCCATTTCCTGATTGGCCTGCAGCAAGGCATCCATTCCCCTGTTTATCAGGTCAATTTCAGCCAGCACACCCGGTTTGGAATGATGAAACAGGATAATCGCCTCAGATAGCGAATGCAGCACAGCTTCAGTCATGCGGTCATGCAGATATGCCGCAATTTGCGCGATCTGTTCCGGTGACAGCGTTGTCCGGCTGTGAAGCCCGTAGGCAATACCGCGCTCCAGCCGTTCGACGCTGTTCAGGCCGCAGCAATGCGCAATATCAGTCGCTTTGGAAGACCAGGGAGAAATCGTGCCGGGGCGGGGAATAACCAGTAATAACCGGTTGTCCGGGGAGAGTGGTACCCCGGTTTCATCGACATCCAGCAACTGCTGCAGCTGACTGATTTCTTCCGGTGTTAAATCACGTTCAGTCTGGCAGAAATAGCGGTAATCGGCGGTAATGGCAGAAATTTGCGGTACGATTGCCTGAATTGAGTGGAGCAGGCGTTCCAGACGAAAGGGAGAAAGCGCATTGCGCCCGCAAAATTGCAGCATCGGAATTTACCCGTTGAATAAAAACCATGATTTTACACGAGTAACCTGCAGCCAGATTATTGGCGGGCAAATGCCGCTTTCATGGAATTTGCCAATCCGGAACAGAAATATCTCCTTTTTCCGGGAATGGTGCAGAATGGGTTCAGGTATGTTGGTATCAACTGTTTTAATGGGCCCCGTATATGAAAAATGTGATTACCCGGTCAACCGTTACCTGTCCACATTGCGGACATAAAGAAACCGAAGAAATGCCAGCCGATGCCTGTCAGTGGTATTACGAATGCAAGTCGTGCCATATATTGCTGCATCCGCTGCCGGGCGATTGTTGTGTATTTTGTTCGTACGGCACAGTTCCATGCCCACCCAGGCAACAGGACCGGTCGTGCTGTACCTGAATGCAGGGGGCAGATATGCTCGTGATGGCTTAAAAATAATCAGCTCACAAGGCGTCAATAGTTTTGGAGAGATCGCATGAATAACGAAAAATCCTATACGAGCAGCTGCTTTTGCGGCGCAGTTCAGTTTGTGGTGACTGGAGAACCTGCTGCCATGGGTTACTGCCATTGCGAATCATGTCGACATTGGTCTGCAGGGCCGGTTAATGCGTTTACTTTGTGGAAGCCTGAAACCGTTAAAATTACGCGGGGTGCAGACAATATCGGCACCTATAACAAGACGCCCGCGAGCCATCGCAAATGGTGTAAAACCTGTGGTGGCCATCTTTTTACAGAGCATCCGGGTATGGGATTCATCGATGTGTATGCCGCATTACTCCCGGAATTACCTTATATCCCGCAAATTCACGTGCATTATCAGGAAACGGTTTTGCCTCTCAGGGATGGGTTGCCAAAAATGAAAGATCTGCCGAAGGAAATGGGAGGATCAGGCGAGAGTATGGATGAATAACACACCCATATACACCACAGCTGAAATCCGCAAAATTGAGTCATTGGTATTATCCGCAGCCAGCCCGCCACCGCTGATGGAAAAGGCCGGGCTGGCAGCTGCTGAAATTGCCGGTACCCGGCTGTTGACGGATAACAAATGTCGGGTATTGATTCTGGCAGGACCGGGTAATAACGGTGGTGATGCACTGGTGGCTGCGCGGTATCTGCATGTCTGGGGAAAGCACGTCACATTAGTGTTTGCCGGTGATGCTGAACGATTATCTCAGGATGCCAGGCAGGCGTTGGAACAATGGCAGGCTGTCGGTGGGGTAACAAACCGGGAGATTCCGGCAGACGGCCAGTGGGATGCTGTGATCGATGGTCTGTTTGGTATTGGTTTAAATGAAACCCGCCCACTGGCAGAAAAATACCGGCAGCTTATCGGGCAAATCAATCACCTGAATCTGCCGGTGCTGGCACTCGATATTCCCAGCGGTCTGCTCAGTGATTCCGGCCATGTGCCGGAGGTGGCTGTTAAAGCTGCAATCACTGCCACCTTTATTGCCCTCAAGCCGGGCCTGTTGACCGATGATGGTTGTGATCACTGTGGCGAAGTCATTGTGTGTGATCTGGGACTGGATACGGCTGCATTGATTCCTCCGCGCAACTGGCTGCTGGATAGAGCCGGTATCACAGCAAGATTGCCTGCTCCCCGGTTAGCCAACAGTCACAAAGGCACTTATGGCCGGCTCGGCATTCTGGGTGGAGCCAGTGGCATGATCGGGGCGGCGCTGCTGGCTGGACGCGCCGCGCTCAAACTGGGAGCAGGGCGGGTTTATCTGGGGCTGCTTGCGCAGGAAAACGTGCCTGCCGTTGATTCCGTTCAGCCGGAGTTGATGCTGCGCTCACCTGCTGATTTTTTTGATCCGGGTTTTCTGGATGGTCTGGTGATCGGCCCCGGCCTCGGGATGGAGATTGCCGCCTGTATGTATCTGGAACAGGCATTGCAAACCAGCCTGCCGCTGGTGCTGGATGCTGATGCACTCAATCTGGTCGCTGCCCATACAGAACTCAGCGACGCGCTTAAAGCCCGCAAGGCTCCCGCCATCCTTACGCCGCATCCGGCGGAAGCTGCCCGTCTGCTGAATACAGCCGTTACTGAAATCCAGCATGATCGGCTGAATGCTGCGCAAAATCTTGCCCGTCTGTTTAATTGCGCTGTTGTCCTGAAAGGTGCCGGCAGTCTGTGTGCTTTTCCAGAAGGATCCTGCCATTTCAATACCAGTGGTAATCCCGGTTTGAGCAGCGCTGGTACTGGTGATGTCCTTTCCGGTTTTCTGGGTGCGCTACTGGTACAGGGGTTGCCTCCGGAAAATGCGTTGCTGCTGGCGGTCTATCTGCATGGTGCCGCTGCGGATGCGCTGCTGGAGCAGCAATGCGGCCCGGTTGGCATGACCGCATCGGAAATCATTCCTGCTGCGCGTAATCTGCTGAACCACTGGATTAGTGAGGTAAATCCCGGTTACCGGTTTACGCGACCGGATTTTATTCATGAAAAGCAGATCAGAATCAGCCGGAAATGCCCGTAGTGTCTTTTGCATAGGGTAAACACGCATCCCAGTACGGTTTTTCTTCAAACCGCCTGCCCAGAAAATTGACGAATGCGCGAACACGCTGCGAGAGATGACGGGTTTGCGGATAGATGGCGTAGGCGGCCAGTTGCGGGTAGTGGCACCCGGCCAGGATCGGGATCAGTGCACTCCGTTCAATTTCCCGGTAAACGATGAAGGCTGGCAGTAATACGATGCCCAGCCCTTCAATGGCGGCATCGCGCAGAAATTCGCCATTGCTGGCTTTTAGATAGGGGATAACCCGGGTTTTGATCAATTGCCCTGTAGTGTCATAGATAGACCAGTTGTCGCTGTTACTGATCAGGTTGTACACCAGGCAGCGGTGCTTGGTGAGCTCCTCCGGCGATTGTGGTGTCCCCATACGTTCGAGGTACGCCGGGCTTGCACACATGATGGTCCGGATCGGTGCGAGGTGGCGCGCAATCAGACTGGAATCAGGCAGGCTGGCGATGCGGATGGCAAGATCAAAACCTTCTGCCAGTAGATCAACCTGCCGATCACTGAAATCCAGATCGAATT
This sequence comes from uncultured Nitrosomonas sp., assembly GCA_964651625.1. Taxonomy (GTDB): domain Bacteria; phylum Pseudomonadota; class Gammaproteobacteria; order Burkholderiales; family Nitrosomonadaceae; genus Nitrosomonas. Next base: position 56,280 of record CAZYWE010000001.1, read on the forward strand.
CGATCTCCGGATGAGTCTGCAGAAATGTGGTAATGGCGGGGCCCAGATGCATCACGCCGAAACTGAGCGGAACCGCCACTTTCAGATTGCCTTTTAACGCGCCATGAAACTGCGATGTGGCATGTTCAGCTTCAAGTACATCGGCGAGGATGCGAACACATTGCTGATAAAAAGTGCGCCCGCTGTCGGTAAGGTTCAACTGCCGCGTGGTACGGTGAAACAATTCAACGCCCAGGTGGGCTTCGAGCTCCTTCAACCGCCGGCTGACAACGGATTTTGCCACATCCATACGATCTGCTGCCGCGCTGATACTGCCCGCTTCCACGATGCGCACAAACGTAGTCATATTTTCAAATCGGTCCATAGGCTTCTTTTGTTGCTTATATGGGAACAATTATTTCCTTTTGACGGTCTTTATTCTTATTATAACAACACCGATAATAATCCTGGTAAGCAGCATTTATCAATGTTTCATGAGAAGGAGGAAACGATGAATACATTAGCCAGCACAGTACGCATCATCCCTGCAACAGCGGTACGCGAAGGAGCCGGTGTGATGGTGCATCGCACGATTGGTACAGCGGCGCTGCGCAATTACGACCCTTTCCTGTTGCTGGATCACATCAGCAGTGAAAATCCGGATGATTATATTGCCGGTTTTCCACCGCACCCGCACCGGGGGTTTGTCACGTTCACCTATATGCTGGATGGTCACATGCAGCATCAGGACAGCATGGGCAATACCGGTAATCTTGGGCCGGGCGCGGCGCAATGGATGAAAGCAGCCAGTGGTGTGATTCATTCTGAAATGCCGAAACAGGAAAATGGGTTGCTGCGTGGGTTTCAACTGTGGATCAACCTGCCGGCGGCCAGCAAAATGGATCATCCGGAGTATCAGGAATTTCCTGAAGCCGCTTTTCCGGTGATGGAGACCGGGGATTACCGGCTGAAAGTGTTAATCGGCCGTTTTGGTGATGCCATCGCGCCGATTCAGGATGATCTGACGCAGGTGACTTATTTTGATGTTGAGCTGCGGCCCGAACGACATTTCCAGCACAGGCTGCCAGTGCAGAACACGAGTTTCATTTACGTGTTCGAAGGAGACGGGCAGTTTAACGGGCAAAGCGTCGCGCAGCATTCGCTGGTTGCAACAGACATGGAGGATGGCACTTTTGATTTTGTCGCGGGAAAAGAGGGAGCACGTTTTATCGTGGTCAGCGGTAAACCGGTTCACGAGCCAATCGTACAGTACGGCCCGTTTGTCATGAACACCCGCGAAGAAATTGATCAGGCGCTGCAGGATTACCAGGCTAATCAATTTGTGCGCGATCGAGCATGGGTTAAACGTAAGCAATAAATCAATTATTTAACGATAAGGAGATTCAAATGAAAAAAATAAGTGAACTCATCGCACGTTTGCTTTTGGCGCAGGTATTCCTATTCGCGGGCATTTCCAAAATCACCGACTATGCCGGCACGCAGGGTTATATGGAAGCCATGGGTATACCGGGAACGCTGTTGCCACTGGTAATCCTGCTGGAAGCGGGAGGTGGCCTGGCGATCATTGTCGGCTGGCAAACACGCCTGGTAGCTGCCGCACTGGCAGTATTTTCACTGGCAGCTGCAGCAATTTTTCATAACAATCTTTCTGATCAGATACAAATGATCATGTTTATGAAAAACATTGCCATTGCGGGTGGCCTCATTCTGCTGGCAACCCATGGTGCAGGTGGCTGCAGCTTGGATAACCGCAACAAATCCTGACGGAATCGCAGGATACCCGGTACTGACTGAAAACCAGGTTGTGAACAACCCTGAGATTTCATGCCAGGTATCCTGCGTTGTCAATCAGCATGTAATTCGGCAAGCGCGAAACCATCGGCGGCCATGCGCAGACCTTGCTGGATGCGCTGCGGGTGAGTGAAAATGGCTGTGCTACCTATAATGCCGAGAGAAATGCGATGAGATCGGCTTTTTCATTGGGTGTCAGGCCAATGGAAAAACGTTTGTTGTAGAAATCAACAGTGGCTGGAATATCCTTTGCCGAGCCATCGTGAAAATAGGGTGGACGTGATGCGAGTGCACGCAGTACCGGCCCCTTGAAGCGGCCAATATCCTTCCATTGGCCGGTAATCAGCGCTTTTCCGGGATCTGTTGTCCTGATAACCTCACCGGATGTTTTGTTTCTAAGTGTGTATAGAGGCATATCCGGTGTGCGGCGTGCAGCATCAGAAATACCAATATCCAGCTGCATCGGTGTTGAATGATTACCCGCGTTGGGGGCATTGTGGCAGGTTGAGCAGGTGCCATTTATCACGTTAATACCCAGTTCGTCGTTAAGGCCCTTAACCCCTTTGATTTTTATCAGCTTGCCATTAAACAACGCCTGCCCGCGTGCAATGGCACCGCGCGCGCTTTCCTTCAGGTTTTTCGGTTTGCTGGAGTAACGGTTCCATGAATCATAAAGTGACATCACTACAGGATTAAACGGCTCACGAGTGGCGTAATCACCAGCCAGCGTATCATTGATGCCAAAGTAATAATCCTGTTTTGTCAGTTTTTTAGATCCGCCTTGTGCACCCTGTCCGGTTAAATCACCCGCTGTATCGTCACTTGCCTGAGCGGTATACAGTCCCATTTCAAAGGCGGCTATTTCATCCCGCTGTGCCTGGGTAAGTTCTGCAGCTGCTTCAGCGTGGCCCAATGTGGCATGGTTTGCCTGCGTGGATAAGTCGAGCCAAGTCGGGGAAATACAGATATTCGTGCCGACAACACAATCACCAGAGTTGTTATCCAGGGTGGTTTCTCTTCCATCCCACATGACAGCACTAATAAACCTGAGATTGGTTGTTGGCATTGGCCGGCGGAACAGTGACAGCTCAGCCGTACTGGCAAATCCATAAGGATCATCGGCTTTTACCAGCTCAAATTCCGCATCTGCAGGTATTCCAATACCAACCCGGATATTTCCCTTGTTCAGCAGCATGCTGTAAGCCTTGCGGCGCTTTGCCTGGGTTGATACATCTGCTTTTGGTGAATTGGCACCGTCTACCAGGCGAAACAGCGGATCCAGCCCGGCTGTTTTTTCAAAACGTTCTTTAATACCCTTCGGCGTAATCGTCCATCCTTCTGCCGGGGCGTGGCAAGAAGCACATGTCCGGCCATTTGTGCCAAAAGATTTGAAAAATGCATTTTTCAGATCAATAAAACCGGCACTGCTATACGTTTTATCGGTACCGTAAGCATTATCACTGCTGATACTGGTGGGATTTTTTGAACCGCCATGGTGGTGCATGTCTAGTTCATCGTGTGCATAAGCTCCAGTCGCCAGATACGCTGAGGCTAACAACAAAGTACTTATGATTTTCCTGTTCATTCAATCCTCTCCTCTAAAAAGTTATAACAGCCGGGTGGACTTGCTGTTATGGCTGTGATACCTGCTTGCTCAAACTGCCAGGTACAGAGGGTTAAACGCAATTTTTATGCCAATTGCTATAACTGGTTGAATGTGAATAAGTAATTGTGGTAAGAAATACGTTATACAGATGACCATGTAAAAAAGGCCGACAGCTGTTGTTGTCTGAAAGAGACTTTTTTCGGGAAATGTATTCCGGGACTGCCGGTATGTTTCGCTACGATTCTGTAGCAGCCGGTTAAGCTGAAAATTGGGCTTAAAGGAGAAGATGGATGTCCTCTGTACCGCTCTGAGTACCGGTAATCTGGCCTGTGCCGGATAAAACCGGTTACTCAGGAGGTTTTTTGCTGCCGGGAATCAGCTGGCTGTCTGAAACATCAGGCCGGCATGTTCCCGCATTTTGTGGAAACGGATACCAGGCCAGTTTTCCTCGGCTACGCTGATTTCAGCTGAAAATGAAGCGAGAAAAGTGGGAGCATCCACCGCATCGTAGGCGATACGGTGAGCATTGGCATCAATGAAGCGCTGTAACTCCTGTGGATTTTCGGCAGTGACCCATCTGGCCAGCTGATATTTGGCCGGTGCAATGCGTGCTTCAACACCGTATTCATGTTTGAGGCGATGAGTGACAACTTCAAACTGCAGCACTCCTACTGCTCCCAGCAGCAACATGCTGCCAAAGTGCGGGCGGAATACCTGAATGGCACCTTCCTCGCCTAACTGGGCCAGTCCCAGTTTGAGCTGCTTACTGCGTAACGGATCGGCAATTTCAACGGTCTGAAAAATCTCCGGAGCAAAAAAGGGTAACCCGGTGAACTGCAGGTGATCTCCCTCTGTCAGGGTATCGGCCAGTTGCAGCGTGCCGTGATTGGGTATACCGATAATATCGCCAGCGTAAGCGGTCTCCAGCAGCTCACGCCGTTGTGAAAGAAAGGAAACGACAGTGCTGGTCCGTACATCTTTGCCACTGCGTACTACCTTGAGGTTCATGCCGCGTTTGAATTCACCCGAGCAGATCCGCACGAAAGCAATACGATCCCGGTGAGCCGGATTCATGTTGGCCTGGATCTTGAAAACTACACCGGAAAATTTCTTTTCGTCAGGCTGGATTTCACGCTGGATGGCTTTGCGCATACTTGGTGGAGGGGCCAGTTCAACCAGTGTATCGAGTACTTCCTGTACGCCAAAATTATTGATGGCGGAGCCGAAAAATACCGGGGTCTGCTGTCCCTCAAGAAATGCCGTTTGATCAAACTCAGGTGAGGCACCGGTAATCAGGTCGATTTCCTGGCGTGCCTGTTCAAGGCTTGCTCCAAAACGTTGTGAGACGGCCGGATCTTCCAGATCAGTAATGATCCCGGTTTCTTCCTGATCGACACGATCCATACCGGGGCGGAAAACACGCATCAGCTGGTGGCGCAAATCATATACGCCATGAAATAACTTGCCGGAGCCCACAGGCCAGGTGAATGGGATCGTATCCATCCCCAGAGTGCGTTCGATTTCATCGATCAGATCAAGTGGCTCGCGTACCTCCCGATCCAGTTTGTTGACGAAGGTGATGATCGGGGTGTTGCGGGCGCGGCATACCTGCAGCAAACGCAGGGTTTGTGATTCCACCCCATTGGCCGCATCGATAACCATGAGCGCTGCATCGACAGCAGTCAGTACCCGATAGGTATCTTCGGAAAAATCCTGGTGACCGGGGGTATCCAGCAGATTGATCACGCAATCCCGATACTCCATCTGCATGACAGAGCTGGCAACAGAAATACCGCGCTGCTTTTCAATCTCCATCCAGTCGGAAGTGGCGTGACGACTGGCTTTGCGTGCCTTGACACTCCCGGCAATATGAATGGCGCCGGCAAACAGCAGCAGTTTTTCTGTGAGCGTGGTTTTACCCGCATCCGGGTGAGAAATAATGGCAAACGTCCGACGACGCTTAACTTCCTGGTCGATTGTCATTGCGAATCCTGGGGCTCCTGAGCAGTTGAATGATAAAGATGACAATGCGTCGTGTGGCTGACACTGAACCGGCTGGCTGCCGGGTAGATTTCACGGCAGATCGGCATGACATGCGGACAGCGTGGATGAAAATGGCAGCCTTGCGGCACGTTGGCGGGTGAAGGGGGTTCGCCCTGCAGTCGCAGGATTTCACGCCGGTTTCCAGATTCATACACCGGCACTGCAGACAACAGTGCCTGGGTATAAGGATGCTTCGGGCTATCCAGCACATCTTCGGTGCGCCCATTTTCCACGATCCGGCCCAGATACATCACTGCCACTTCATCTGCCAGATAATCCACGACGGCTATATTGTGGGTGATCAGCAGATAAGCAAGCTTTCGCTCCTGTTGCAGTGTTCTGAGCAGATTGAGTATCTGTGCCTGCACTGAGACATCCAGCGCGCTGGTTGGCTCATCACAGATCAAAAGTCGGGGATTGACTGCCAGTGCCCGTGCAATGGCAATCCGCTGGCGCTGCCCACCGGAAAACTCGTGCGGGTAGCGCCATTTGGCTTCTGCCGGCAACCCCACCTGCATCAGCAGCGTATCGATCGTGTGCTGCCTTTTTTCATCGGCGGCGATTTTATCCGAATTCGGACCAAGTGCCTGCATTCCTTCTTTGATAATTTCAACAATGCGCATGCGCGGATTGAGGGATGAATATGGATCCTGAAAAATGATCTGAAATTCGGAGCGTTTTTGTCGCAATTGTTTGCGGCTGAGTGTGCGTAATTCCTGATTTTGCAGATGGACACTGCCGAATGTGGCGGGGATAAGCTGCATAATACCTTTGCCCACTGTTGTTTTGCCGCAGCCGGATTCGCCCACCAGTGCCAGTGTTTTACCGCTGGCAATGTGCAGTGATACACCGTCAACCGCTTTGATATGGCCGGTTACCCGTTTGAACAATCCCTTATATATCGGGAAATGGATTTTCAGATTGTCGACGTGTAACAATGGTTTGTTGTCGTGCGCATCAGCGAGGTGGCTGCTGGCCGTAAAATCATCCGCCATGGGCTGCTTTGCCTGAAGCGGTGATTTAGTGACATTCTCCGAATAAAGATGACATCGGACGTGGTGCTGTGGCGCGATTTCCACCCTGGGCGGAATGACTTTGTGACATGTTTCCCATGCCCAATCGCAGCGATCAGCAAAACGGCATCCGGTAAAGCTTTGAAAAAGCGCCGGCACGCTGCCTTGGATGACTACCAGTCCGCCATTGCGTTTCTTTCTTGCCGGCAGTGCAGCAAACAGTTTGCGGGAATAAGGGTGTGCCGGTGACTGAAAAAAGTGTTGCCGGTCCGCGGTTTCGATGATTTCCCCCGCGTACATTACGGCAACACGGTGCGCCATTTCTGCCACGACACCCAGATCATGCGTGATCAGCAGAACTGCCATATTTTTCTGTTGCTGCAGGTCACGCATGAGATCCAGTACCTGTGCCTGAATCGTTACATCCAGTGCTGTGGTGGGTTCATCTGCAATGAGCAGTTCTGGTGTTCCTGCCAGTGCCATCGCGATCATAATGCGTTGTTTCATGCCGCCCGAGAACTGGAACGGATATTCAGCCATGCGCCGGGCAGGATCTGGAATGCCCACCTGACGCAGTAATTCCAGGATACGTGCCTGTAACGCTGCACCACGCAAATGCGAGTGCTGCAACAGCACTTCTTCGATTTGTGCGCCGGTAGTCATCACCGGATTCAGACTCAGCATCGGTTCCTGAAAAATCATCCCGATACGGTTGCCACGTATCTTGCGCATGGCATATTCGGGCAGGGTCAGCAGTTCACTGCCATTCAACCGGATGCTGCCATGCGTGATTTCTCCCGCATCCGGTAGCAGGCGCATAACCGAGAGTGCAGTAATAGATTTTCCGCTGCCGGATTCTCCCAGCAAAGCAAAGGTTTCACCCGGGTGGATAACAAGCGATAACCCGTCTACCGCACGTACCGGTTGCTGACCGGAATGCAGCTGCACCCGGAGATCAGTAATTTCGAGTAGTGCTGTCATGTGCGGGAGGTGCTTCTGTCAGCAGGCAACGTATCTGCTGCTTTCTTCACGGTCGTTGTGCCAATCTGATTTTTCAGGAACCCGCCTGAATTACCGGCCAATATCCGGTTCCGCGGATTGAATGCATTTTGTACCGCATCGGAAAAAAGATTGGCGCTCAGTACCAGCGTAAACATGAAAGTGAACGATGCGAACAATGTCCACCAGACCATGGGTTCACGTGCCATTTCCAGCCGGGAGGCATTGATCATTGTTCCAAAGCTGATGGTTGAAGGATCGACCCCCACACCGACATAGGAAAGTACCGCTTCGGCCAGCACTAGGCTGCTGAAATCCATGACTGTGGTAATCAGTACGATATGAATGACGTTCGGCAAAATGTGGCGGGTGATGATGCGCCAGTGAGATACACCGAATGCGTGTGCTGCCTGGATATATTCCATTTCCCGCAGCTTCAGGGTTTCTCCGCGCAGCAGCCTGCACAGCCCCGTCCAGCTGGTGATCCCAAGGATAATGCACAGAAACAGCAGACGCAGATCAGCGCGTGCGGCGGCGGTATCGAGTATGTCTGCGCGAGTTTCAATATAGACCTGCATCATCAGTACTGCTGCTGCAATCAGTAATACGCTGGGGATGGAACTGAGTGTGGTGTAGATATACTGGATAACATCATCTGTCCAGCCGCGAAAATAACCTGCGGCAACTCCCAGCAGCAAGGCAAACGGCAGTACGATCAGCGTTGTCAGCGTACCAATGACCAAGCCGGTCCGGATACTTTTGAGTGCCAGATACAATACATCCTGTCCGACTTTATCTGTCCCCAGCACATGATAGTGTGCGGCTAGCGCTGCAATCGCGCCGCATGTGGCCAGAATTGTTGCCAGTGTTATCAGGATGGCGCGCCACGGCATTTCAGTTGCCCCGCGCCATATTGCGGTTTGCGTGTAGAGAAAGGAAATACGGTATTGATGTGCCTTTACACTGCCCAACCCGGTTACCAGCCCGATCCAGACCAGTAACCCCGTGCCAATGCCGGCAGCAGATCGCCATAAAACATCCCTGACCAGCTCTGTTTCCGGATGATGCAAATGCGCGCCGCCATAGATCAGGCGGGCAAAATCCCTAATCTGATTACCATCAGGCGTGGTAATCGTTTCCTTGGCATAAAGATAGGCCGACAGTGGCGCAGAATAGGTTTTTTCTGTTTGGGTGCGTAGTGGTGTTGCCAGCAGATCCAGCAGACTTAACACTTCTGCGCTGTATAACGGTTTTTCGCCACTGTGTACAGATTGCTCCAGAAGCGGGCGGAAATGAATAGTATCGAGCAATCCGATCAGGATGAAACACAACAGAATAGTCAGCGCGGACATTCCGCTGGCACTATGGGCAACCTTGTGCCACGATGCCAGTACATGTGCACGCCGCCTGACATAAAATGTAAAAGCAATACCCACAGCCAGCAGCAGATAAATCAGCACATCTGTCCAAAGTACGACGGGTTCAATAGGCATGATGACTAAAATAAGATTCAAACGTTAATGAGCGGTATTGTAGTGCAATAACCTTGGGCAACATCAACCAGGGGTACGTGTGCACAATAACAGCTGGTTAAAGTTGCCAATCGTCAATCCGTAGTAATGAGAGCCATTCTGTTCACGCAGAATAGTGCGCCATAAACTTATTCCGGAATTCCATAGTATTTGTAAATCTGAAAAACAGATTAAATGCAGAGAGTGCATCAAAATATTTCCGGTTCTGACTAAAGTTTTGCAGCAGGCAGTCGTTATACAAACCTAATGCATACAAGTTCTTATTTTATGGGGAATTAAATTGTGAAAATAAATCAGATAAATTCCGGGCGTACAGAGGCTGTTACTGGCAGCGTCCAAAAAAAAACAGATAAGGTCGCCAATGCCAGGCCGGGTGTGGCCGGCGAAAGTGATAGCGTACACATCAGTCCGCTTTCAATGAGCATCCAGTCACTGGATACTGGCGGTGAAACCGTTAATACTGCGAAGGTGACTGAAATCAAACAGGCAATCAGCGAAGGCCGTTTCAAGGTTAATCCGGAAGTGGTTGCAGATCGTCTGCTTGAAACAGTGAAAGAATTGATCCAGAACAAACAATAGGCTCGGAATGAACGTCATTCAGATGAATATTCGGAATCAGGATTCGCTGGAACGTATCCTTCAGCTTGAGCTGGAGAATATTCGTTTGTTTCTTGGGCTTCTTGAGAATGAGCAAAATTTACTTGCTTCTGGAAATCTGGATGATTTGGCTTTGCTGATTGCTGATAAGGATCGGATCCTGGATCAATTTGCAAGATTAGATGCACGCCGTAATCATGTTTTAAATACAGTTGGTTTACCCGAAGGTACGCAGGGGATAAAAGCCTGGGCATCTGCTGGCAACGGCACATCAGCAGTTGTTCGTGACTGGGAAGAGTTGCTCGGTCTGGCTGACCTGGCAAAACAGTTAAATCAGACTAACGCAACTATTACTGCCAACTGGCTGCAGTATACGCGCCAAACATTAAATGCTCTGCATGGCGCTGCAGGGCGAACTACGCTCTACGATACCAAAGGTCAAATAACCTGACGGGTCACTCACCATCTGACATGAAAGATGTTTCACGTGAAACATCTTTCTGGCGAAGATAATTTTTGTCCTGTTTTTCCAGGAATGTCGCTACCCTGCGGTTGCTGGCTGAACATAACCTGGTGCACTTGCTATAATTTGTGTAGTGGTGTTTTGTGCCAGCCTAATCAAATTCATATAAAATACTTCAGCTTATACGGCAATGCCTGATTGGCTTGGTCATCCGCAGTCTGATTTTATGCATTTCTTGAAAAATTTCGACATTATTGTTGTTGGAGGTGGGCACGCTGGAACAGAAGCTGCTCTTGCGGCTGCGCGCATGGGCCAGAAAACACTGCTTTTGACACAAAATCTGGATACGCTGGGACAAATGTCATGCAACCCATCAATCGGGGGAATCGGTAAGGGCCATCTGGTTAAAGAAATTGATGCACTGGGTGGTGCCATGGCCGCGGCAACAGATGAAGCGGGTATTCAGTTCAGGATGCTCAATTCCAGTAAGGGTCCGGCTGTTCGCGCAACTCGTGCACAGGCCGATCGCGTGCTGTATCGCCAGGCCATTCGCAGACGGCTTGAAGCACAACCCAATTTGCTGATTTTGCAGTCAACGGTCGATGATCTGCTGTTAACGGGTGACAAAATTGCAGGTGTTGTCACGCATCTTGGCATTACTTTCCTGGCGCGTGCCGTAGTGCTAACAGTTGGCACTTTTCTGGGTGGAGTGGCACATGTTGGCGATCAGAATTTTCAGGCCGGCCGGGCAGGTGATCCCGCATCAGTCAGGCTTGCTCACCGCCTGCGTGAGATGAACTTATCAGTGGGAAGGCTGAAAACCGGTACACCGCCACGCATTGATGCACGCACCATCAATTTCAGCATTTTGCGAGAACAGCCGGGAGATGAGCCAGTGCCGGTATTTTCGTTTCTGGGCAATGCCGCACATCATCCAAGGCAAATTCCGTGCTGGATGACCCGCACCAATGAGCGAACACACGATATTATTCGAATGGGGCTGGATCGTTCCCCCCTGTATACCGGGAAAATAGAAGGCATTGGCCCGCGCTACTGTCCTTCGATTGAAGACAAGGTTGTACGTTTTTCTGGCAGGGATTCGCATACGGTTTTCCTGGAACCGGAAGGACTGGAAACCAGTGAGATTTACCCGAACGGGATTTCGACCAGTCTTCCCTTTGACATCCAGGTTGAGCTGGTGCGTTCCATTGCGGGGTTGGAGAATGCACACATTACCCGACCGGGCTATGCAATTGAGTACGATTATTTTGATCCGCGTTCACTCAAAAAATCACTGGAAACGAAAGCAATTGATGGATTGTTTTTTGCTGGCCAGATCAATGGCACCACTGGTTATGAGGAGGCTGCTGCTCAGGGATTGCTTGCCGGATTGAATGCGAGTCTTAAACTGCAGGAGAAGGAACCCTGGACTCCGAGCCGTGACGAGGCTTATTTAGGCGTGCTGGTGGATGATCTGGTGACTCGCGGTGTGACGGAACCTTACCGGATGTTCACCAGCCGGGCGGAATTTCGGTTGCAATTAAGAGAAGACAATGCGGATATGCGGCTGACTGAAGCTGGCTACAAACTGGGCCTTGTCAGTGAAGCGCGCTGGCAGGCATTTTCTGCTAAGCGTGAGGCGATAGAAGCTGAAAAAGCAAGGTTGCGCAATATTTGGGTATTTCCCGGTGCTCTGAATATATTGCAAGCCTCGCAGGCTCCGGATCAGCGGGCGGATGATCGCTCGTATTCGTTGTATGAGCTGTTGCGGCGCCCTGAAGTCAGCTATATGGAGCTGGTGATGCGGCTAAATAAAGATCAGCCTGTGGTTGAGCGCCAAGTCGCTCAGCAGGTGGAAATTGATGTTAAATACGAAGGTTATATTGAGCGGCAGAAACAGGAAGTTGCCCGCCACGCGCAGCATGAAACCATGGTTTTGCCAAAAAATCTGGATTACCGCACTGTGCGGGGGTTATCCAATGAAGTTACGCAGAAACTTAACCAGCACCAACCGGAAACAGTGGGGCAGGCAGCACGAATCTCCGGCATTACCCCGGCAGCCATATCTTTATTGCTGGTACATCTGAAGCGTGGTATGGCACGTCAGGCAGCCAAACAGGAAGAAGCACATGAATCTGGAAAAACAGTTGCGTGACGGCCTGGAGGCCATCCCGGGATTGTCCGTTGATGTAGTGCACTTAAGCAGTCAGTTGCTGCGCTACATTGACCTCATCATGAAATGGAACGGTACTCACAATCTGACATCAATTAAAACCCCGGAATCAATGGTCACCCGCCACATGCTGGACAGTCTGGTAACTGTGCCGCATATAAACGGGCCAGGCATCGTTGATATTGGGAGCGGTGGTGGCTTTCCGGGAATTCCGATCGCGCTGGCGCGCCCGGATTGGCAGGTAACCCTGATTGAAAGTAATCAGAAAAAAGCTGCTTTTCTGCTGCAAACAGCGCTGGAGCTGAATTTATCCAATATTTCGGTCAGGCAGGGCCGGGTAGAAAAAATAGAGCTGGAAAACAAGGTGGATACCGTGATGTCACGTGCATTTTCCAGCCTCGAACGTTTCATGAGCCTGTCAAAGCATTTATCTAACAGTAATATTGATCACTGTCGCTTCGTTGCCATGAAAGGTGAATTTCCGGATATGGAGTTAATGCAGTTATCCCCAGAATTTGCTGTTGAAAAAATCATTGCTGTTACCGTACCCGGTTTAAAAGCCAAGCGACATCTGGTGGTAATCCGCTATCAGCCTGCGTGACTACTGCCTGATGGCATATAAACGCACCTTGCAGTTCCGGCATTCCTACAAAAACGTGATTTAATGGCCAGAATTTTTGCAATTGCCAATCAGAAGGGCGGAGTTGGTAAAACAACTACCAGCATCAATCTGGCAGCCAGTCTGACAAATCTTGGCAAACAGGTTTTGCTTGTCGATCTGGATCCGCAGGGTAATACGACAATGGGTAGTGGTGTGGATAAACGTTTGCTGGATCGTACGGTTTATCAGATTTTACTGGGTGAGCAGTCTGCTGCTGAGGTTCGTTTGTCAACCAGACCGGGGAAATATGATTTGCTTCCGGCTAATCAGGAACTGGCTGGTGCCGAGGTGGAAATGGTGGCTCTGGAGCAGCGCGAATCCCGCCTGAAGCAGGCCTTACAAACGATCCAGGCGGATTATGATTTTATTCTGATTGATTGCCCTCCCGCATTAAATCTGCTGACATTGAACGGATTATGTGCAGCACACGCTGTCGTCATTCCCATGCAATGTGAATATTACGCGCTGGAAGGATTGAGTGACCTGGTGAATACCATTAAAAGGGTACGAATAGGCTTTAATCCATCCATCCGCATAGAAGGTCTGCTGCGGACCATGTTTGACCCGCGAAATCTGCTGGCACAACAGGTATCCGATCAGCTGAAACAGCACTTTGGTGACAAGGTTTACCAGACAATTATTCCCCGCAATATCCGGTTGGCAGAAGCGCCTGGTTTCGGATTACCAGTGCTTTACCATGACAAACAGTCTCGAGGGGCGCAGGCTTATCTCGAACTGGCCAGTGAAATGCTATCTGCCGCCAATTGATTGACGGTTCAGTCACAAGTTTATGAATGTTAATGATTTGATACGATAATCATGGCAAAACCAAAAGGATTAGGAAGAGGACTGGATGCATTGTTAGCAGGCAGCCCGCCAGAAGCAGATTCCCTGCAGAACCTCGATGTCGGTTTGCTGCAATCCGGTAAATATCAGCCTCGAACCAGAATGGATGAATCCTCGTTGCATGATCTGGCTGAATCGATCAGATCACAAGGAATCATGCAGCCAATACTGGTGCGGCCGCTAATGGCAGGGGGCTATGAAATCATTGCCGGGGAGCGTCGCTGGCGGGCGGCCAAAATTGCAGGACTGGAGCAAATTCCTTCCATTGTGCGTGAAGTGCCGGATGAATCCGCGCTGGCGTTATCCCTGATCGAGAATATTCAACGCGAAGATCTCAATCCTTTGGAAGCCGCACTGGGAATCCAGCGTCTGATCGAGGAGTTTGGCATGACGCACCAGACAGCCGGAGAGGCTTTGGGTTATTCACGCAGCGCAATTTCAAATCTGTTGCGCCTCCTTAACCTGGCCGCACCGGTACAGGAGCTGATCATGCAGGGGAAAATTGATATGGGGCACGGGCGCGCCCTGCTTGTACTGGGGACTGAAAAACAGCTGGAAATTGCGCACCTGATCATGCAAAAGCAGTTATCCGTGCGCGATACCGAGAGTCTGCTCAAACGAATGAGCCAGATTCCTTCTGTAAAAAAACGGACTTTTCCAGATCGGGATTTGTTACGCCTGCAGGAAGATATTTCTGCCCGGTTAGGTGCCAGCGTCGTTATCAAACCCGGGAAAAAAGGGGCTGGTAACGTTGTCATTCACTACGCCAGCCTGGATCAGTTAGACGGGATTCTTGCAAAGTTCTAACGAAGTTTGTGAGAGCCCGGTATTCTGAAAATTATTCGATGTTCTGAATCTGCTCACGCAGTTGTTCAATTAATACTTTCATTTCCACCGCAATCCGCGTGACTTCTCTCGATACAGACTTGGAAGCCAGCGTATTTGCTTCACGGTTGAGTTCCTGTGTCAGGAAATCAAGTCGTTTACCGACGACACCACCTGTCTGAAGGATATGCTCAAATTCGTTGAGATGCCCCTGCAGGCGTGACAGCTCCTCATCCACATCAATTTTGTTGGCAAATAGCGTAAATTCCTGGCGGATGCGCTCATCTTTTTCATCAAGATCAGCCGCTTTCAGGCTGTTCAGTAGCCTTTCCTGAAAATTCGCCAGAATTGCGGGCAGGTTGGGTAACAAATCCAGTACCAGCTGGCGCATACGTTGCACACGCTCCAGCAGTAGGTTTTGCAGCTTTTCCCCCTCACGTTTCCGCGCAGAAATAAATTCCTGCATAGCCGCATCCAGCAGTGTCATGCAAGGCGTGCGCAATTCATCGACTGAAACCTGATCACTATCAAGAATACCCGGCCAGCGCAGGATCTCAGCAACAGAAAGGTTGCCTGCTTCGGGGAAAGCCGATTTGATCTCACTACTCATTTCCAGCAGATTGTTCAACTGATCACGATTAAGTCGCTGCTGACGGGAATTGCCCGAGTAGGCTGAAAAAGTCAGACGACAATCCACTTTGCCTCGTGTTAACCGCGTACCAAGAAAATCACGCATATCGGATTCAAGCGCACGAAGCTCGTCGGGTAACCTGAATTGCAGATCAAGATAACGGTTGTTGACCGAGCGTAATTCTAAAGCCAGTGATCCTGCCGGGATTTCCCGGGAGACCGCCGCATAACCCGTCATACTCGCGATCATGAACTTTTCCATCCGGCAGACAGTCCAGTGCAGTTGGGGTTGATGCTATACTCAGCTCTCAAATTATGTTTTTGATTCTTGGAGATAGTCATAATGCGGATATTAACATTTCTGGCCATAGCCCTGGTTGCCTTCAGTCTGACGACACTTGATGTCGAGGCGCGTCGTCTGGGTGGGGGTGGCAGTTTCGGTAAACAGCGCGAGTCACTCAATCTTAACCGGCAGCAGCAGGCTGCTCCCAAACAGCAACCGGGACAGACAGCATCGCCTGCTTCACAGACGGCTCCTGCATCAGGAGCTGGCAAGTGGCTTGGTCCATTGGCCGGACTGGCTGCAGGTGGGTTACTGGCATCTTTACTGATGGGCGGTGCCTTTGATGGAATCAATATGATGGATATTCTGGTGCTGGTGGGCATAGCTGTAGCTGTTTTCTTCATCATGCGCATGATGCGCGGATCGGCCAGAGGTGGACAGACACAGCGACCAATGCAATATTCCGGCGCAGGTACCAGTGGAATGGGTGGGGTTCCATTACCCGATCGAGATACCGCAGTGCCGGCAGGTAGTACAGGCTCCAGTCACAGCGGACAATCTGCTGGCACGGATACATCTGATATTCCGGCCGATTTCGACGTTGAATCCTTCGTCAAACAGGCTAAGCGTTCATTCATCGCTTTACAATTGGCGCATGATACCGGCGATCTGGAAGAAATTCGTGCCTATACCACGCCAGGCCTGTTCGCAGAAATCAGCAAGCAGGTTGCAGAGCGTGAAAATACTGCACAGCAAACGGATGTTCTGTTTGTCGATGCAACCCTGCTGGATGTGACCAATCAGGGTAATCATGCAATTGCCAGTGTTCGCTTTACCGGTGAGATAAAGGATGCGCCAAACGCACAACCGGAGTCATTTGATGAAATCTGGCATGTTGAAAAAGATTTGATGGCGTCCGATTCAACCTGGTTGCTGGCCGGTATTCAGCAGTCTGCCGATATGAAGCATTAATGGCATCGGGTGTGCTGCGGTAATCAGATAAGTTGTACGTCGTACTGAAAGTTAAACGCAGCATGCCCGGTAACCATTTGCAATCCGGATTGATTTTTCTGGTTGCAGGCAATGCACATGCAAACGCTGAGAATGGATTTCGAGATACAGGAAAAAACTATCTGTTTTCAGGGATTTTTTCGCTTGGAACGGTATCGTTTACGTCACCACAAATTTAACGGCGAATGGAGCCGCCTGATCACACGCGAGTTGTTTGAGCGAGGACACGCGGCGGCAGTATTACCTTACGACCCACAAACAGATGAAGTTTTACTGATCGAACAGTTTCGTGCTGGCGCAATGTCAGCCCCCGGTGGCCCATGGCTGCTGGAAATCGTAGCCGGTGTAATAGAGACTAATGAAACACCGGAACAGGTTGTTACGAGAGAATCCATAGAGGAAGCTGGTTGCCAGATCAGCAACCTGATTCCCCTGTACGATTATCTGGTCAGCCCGGGTGGTACGACAGAACGAATTGCGTTGTTCTGTGGGCAGATTGCTATGAAGACTGTCAAAGCAGGCGCCATTCATGGTAATCATGGGGAAGATGAAGATATCAAAGTACACGTCATGCCACTGAGTGAGGCGATCAGGCTGCTGGGTACCGGTCGAATTATCTCTGCCAGCGCCATCATTGCACTGCAATGGCTTGCACTGAATCATGACTCTGTTCGACAGCGCTGGCTTTTAGAATAGGAGTGCGCATATGTGTGCCAGTAAATCTACAAAGTTTTACCGGACACAGTACGGCCTATTGCTGGCATGCCTGATGTTGTGGGTTGGCATCGCGTGTGTACAGCCCATCAATACTGCCAGCGCGGCAGAAAATAACGCTGACAATACTGCTGTCTGGCTGGATGTCAATGGAGCAATCGGTCCGGCTATGTACGATTACATTCAGCGCGGACTTTCCAGAGCGGCTGAACAGCGGGCACAATTAGCTATTCTTCAGATAGATACGCCGGGCGGACTGGATGAATCAATGCGCAAAATCATTCAGGAAATCATCGCATCCCCGGTACCGGTGGTGGGTTTTGTTGCTCCAGGTGGCGCGCGTGCTGCCAGTGCCGGAACCTATATTCTTTACGCCTGCCATATCGCTGCCATGGCACCTGCAACCAATCTGGGTGCTGCCACCCCCGTCAAAATAGCCACACTGGCGCAAGTGCCTGAAATACCTGACAGCAAATTGAAGGGGGAGTCATTGAGTCAATCAGGCGCACAGGACGCTATGACAACTAAAGTGATCAATGATGCTGTTGCCTATATCCGTGGTCTTGCCCGGATGCGCGGGCGTAATGCAGACTGGGCGGAAAAAGCGGTGCGTGAAGGAGCAAGCCTGACAGCAACCGAAGCGCTCGATCTGCATGTCATTGATCTGGTAGCAGATGATCTGAGTGACTTACTGACTCAAACAGATGGGCGTACAGTTGATCTGGTCGGTCGGAAAGTAACGCTTTCTACGCAATCGCTGGCTGTGAAGCGGGTGGAGCAGGATTGGAGGACTCGTCTGCTGGCAGTGATTACCGACCCTAATGTGGCTTACATCCTGATGCTGATTGGTTTTTACGGACTGATTCTGGAATTTGCCGCTCCCGGAACAATTGTCGCCGGTGTTGCTGGTGCAATCTGTCTGTTACTGGCGCTATTTGCCTTTCAGGTTTTACCGATCAATTATGCCGGGCTGGCACTGATTTTGTTCGGCATCATCTTTATGCTGGCAGAAATCCTGATACCAAGCGTGGGCGTGCTGGCTATCGGCGGGATTACTGCTTTTGTCATCGGATCAATTATGCTGATTGACACAGAAATACCGGGCTACGGTATTTCAATCCCGTTGATTATCACATTTACGCTGCTGTCGGCAGGGGTTTTCATTGCTGTGTTCGGGATGGTGCTCAGGTCAAGAAAAAAACCGGTAGTCACCGGCGTTGAAAAACTTATTCACAGTACCGGTGAGGCACTGGAAGGATTTGATCAGGAAGGCTGGGTACGGGTTCAGGGTGAGTTGTGGCGCGCCCGTTCCAGTACACCACTGTCACCTGGACAAAAAGTAACAGTTATTGCCATGCAGGGCCTGTTGCTTACGGTGGAACCCCGTCAATCCAACCACACGACGAACCTCACGGAGAATTGATATGTACACGGATATGGTGTCAGTTATCACTTTGGTATTGATCTTTTTCATCTTTTTTGTTGCCAGCTCTCTCAAGGTGCTGAAAGAGTACGAACGTGGTGTCGTGTTCATGCTGGGGCGTTTCTGGCGGGTCAAGGGCCCGGGGCTGATCATTGTGATTCCCGCTATTCAAACCATGGTGCGGGTTGATCTGCGCACAATCGTAATGGATGTGTCCAGCCAGGATGTTATATCGCGTGACAACGTTTCTGTAAAAGTCAGTGCAGTGCTGTATTTTCGGGTGGTTGACCCGCAAAAAGCCATTATCCAGGTGGAAGATTACAATATGGCGACCAGCCAGCTGGCACAGACAACCCTGCGTTCCGTACTTGGGCAGCACGAACTGGATGAAATGCTGGCCAGCCGGGATAAGCTCAACACGGATATTCAGCTGATTCTGGACGGACAGACTGAAACCTGGGGAATCAAGGTATCAAACGTTGAGATCAAGCATGTTGATCTCAACGAAACAATGGTAAGGGCAATCGCCAAACAGGCTGAAGCTGAACGGGAGCGTCGCGCCAAAATCATCCATGCAGAAGGAGAATTACAGGCATCGCACCATTTGCTCGAAGCCTCACAAGTTCTGGCAAAACAGCCCCAGGCGCTGCAATTGCGCTACCTGCAAACCCTGACTGAAATTGCAGGCGAAAAAAGCTCCACTATTGTTTTTCCGCTGCCGATCGAAATTTTGGCTGTGTTACAGAAAATGACAGAAAAACAACCTGGCGATCAGATCAGCAAGTGAATTGGGGGACAGCAATTAGCGGGTTGCCATTGGGTGTGCGCCGGCTTTGAGCGCACGAATCGCTTCTGCAGGAGAGCCTACTACCAGCCCGCGCGGGCAAAAATAGAACTTTGCCAGTTCACGCTGAGCCTGTAATTGCGTGATCATCTCCAGCGGCTGCCATTCTGAAATACCTGCACGTGCCCAGGTTTTTGTATCGTTATTACCGGTTGCATAGCGTTTTCTTTCACGTGTTTCACAACGTAATGCTTCGTACGAAACATTGTTTGCTCCCTGTGGTGACCGGGCTACCATGCTGTACCGGATGACACGCTTCTCATCGATACTGATGGATTTGGCATCGATGAAATAACGCATGCTCGTGGCGGGGCCGGCATCGAATTCCAGCAAATTTTCTGGCTGAGGGTAAGCAGGAAGATTAGGTTGGATTGCTTCCCAGTCCTTCTTATAATCGAGTGTGTCAAAAAATTTGCTTTGACTGGCGCAGGCAGCTATGCCCAAAGTTAGAGCCAGGCTCAATATAGCGTTGTTCATTCTCTTATTAAATTGCCGGCACATAGCTTCCTCCTTAACTGTTGTATTCCATCTGGTTATCGGGATTCCCAGGAAACCAGCAGGAGCAGGGAATGTATCATAAAAGGTTTGAATCAAATCCTGTATCATCGCGCTTTTAACCCGATCTGCTGGTATGAAAACTGTCTTTCTGGATTTTGAAAAAGGCATTGAAGAATTTGAGGCGAAAATAGAGCAGCTGCGCTTTGCTCAGGATGATTCTGCACTGGATATATCGGCCGAAATTGTCCGTCTGCAGGCAAAAAGCCAAGGGTTGACCAAAAGTGTTTACGCAAAACTTACACCCTGGCAGATTTCTCAAGTGGCCCGCCACCCACAACGTCCTTATACGCTTGATTACGTACAACATCTGTTTACCGATTTCGAGGAGCTGCATGGTGACAGGAATTTTGCGGATGACCAGGCGATCGTGGGTGGGCTGGCGCGCTTCAATGGCCAGACTGTCATGGTGATCGGACACCAGAAGGGACGTGATACCAGGGAAAAAATCCATCGTAATTTTGGGATGCCCAAGCCGGAGGGATATCGCAAAGCACTCCGACTGATGCGCCTGGCTGAAAAATTCTCAATCCCGCTCATTACATTTATTGATACACCAGGCGCTTACCCGGGTATCGATGCAGAGGAGCGCGGACAATCAGAAGCAATCGGTAAAAATCTCTATGTGATGGCGAGTCTGAGAATTCCCGTTATCTGCGTCATCATTGGTGAGGGCGGGTCGGGGGGGGCGCTGGCCATTGCTGTGGGGGATACCAGCCTGATGTTGCAATATTCAACCTATTCGGTCATCTCGCCCGAAGGGTGTGCTTCTATTTTATGGAAAAGTGCAGAGAAAGCTGCCGATGCAGCGGAAATTCTTGGCATTACCGCAGAACGGCTCAAGGAAATGGGGTTGGTTGATGGCATCATTCCTGAACCTGTTGGAGGGGCACATCGTGACTACCCGGCTGTAATGCAATCAGTTAAGCAGGCATTACAGGAATCACTGCGAAAGCTGCAGGATGTTCCTCTGGAGACATTGCTACAAAAACGCCTTGATCGGCTGCTGGGGTATGGCAGATTTAAAATCAATCAGCCCGACTGATTTAGCAGACTGTTTTTTTCATAATCTGTGTGCGCAAATCCAACCTGGAGATCGTCTGGTTGTTGCGCTAAGTGGTGGAGTGGATTCTGTAGTACTGCTGCATCTGCTCACACAATTTTCAAAATCAATGCAGCTAAATATGGCTGCTGTTCATGTTGAACATGGTATCAGCGCCTGTGCGGGACAGTGGAGTGCTTTTTGCCGGGCTCTTTGTGACAGTCTCGCCGTCCCGTTATCCATACATCGGCTAAAGATTCGCAAACAGCCACAGGAAAGCCTGGAAGCAGCTGCCAGGGAAGCGCGTTATCAAATCTTCAAAGCCATTGAGGCGGACTATGTCGTGCTGGCACAGCATCAGGATGATCAGGTTGAGACACTGCTGCTGCAGCTCCTGCGTGGCGCGGGTGTCAAAGGGCTCAGTGCCATGCCAACGGTCAGATTGTTTGAGCCGAACAAAACGATCAAACTATTCAGGCCGCTACTCAATATTCCGCGCTCCGGGATTCTGGATTATGCCAGGCTGCACGGTTTATCCTGGGTAACCGATGAAAGCAATCTCGACATTTCTTACGACCGTAATTTTTTACGACATCGGATTCTGCCTTTACTGGAGCAGCGTTACCCGGCTTATCGCCAAACCTTGTCCCGGTCCGTGCAACATCTTGGTGATGCGGCGCATTTGCTGGATGATCTGGCAAAAATCGATGCTGAAGCCACGATGGTTGCTGGCAAATTAAGTTTGTCAGCGTTACGAGATCTTGAGCCGGCACGCGCCAGAAACTTGTTGCGCTACCTGTTGGCACAGTGCATGGTTCGGTTACCCAATTCCGCAAAGCTTGAAGAAATTTTGCGCCAGTTAAACAGTATCCAGCCGGATAATCATTTCCGGTGTACCGTGGACACCCTCGAAATTCGCTGCTATCGAGAGCAGGTTGAATTTATACCGGCAAATTTTCTGCCAGAATCGATTTTTTCCGTTGTCTGGCAAGGTGAGCAGCGTTTGGTAATCGAGTCCATGAAAGGCGTACTTGAGTTTACCCGACTGAATAATAAAGGTATCGATCTGGCTAAATTAAGTCAGCAGACCGTTACGGTCCGCTCAAGATCCGGAGGCGAGCGGTTTCAGCCAGACTGCAGGCGCCCACGCCGCAGCCTGAAAAAATTTTTGCAGGAAGCAGCGCTTGCCCCATGGGAACGCACTATGTTGCCATTACTTTTTTGTGGGGATCAGCTTGTCTGGGCAGCAGGAGTTGGTATCGACTGTAATTTTCAGGCACCAGCAGGCAGTGTTGGGCTGGTTGTCACCTGGCACGCCAATCCAGCCAATCGACCCTCAGTTTGCTGAGATACCTGTATTTATTAAATCCGCATACAATCAACCATGGATTGGTCTTTATCTATTGACAGAGCAATACCCGAGCCGTTTCGTACCCTCCTGAGAGGAGTCGGGCAAGTGTTCTTTTGCTGTAACGCAGTAACCGGGCTGGTTTTTCTGGTAGCCCTGTATATTGGAGGAGTGACTGCCGGATTGGCTGCAACTGCGGGCGTCTTAAGCAGTACAGCTGCTGCCTGTTTGCTCGGATTTCCGAAAGAGGATATTGATGCAGGGCTATATGGCTTCAATGGAACACTGGTGGGCCCCTGTCTGTTTCTGTTTCTGGAAAATTCTCCTCAGCTCTGGTTATATCTTGTACTGGCCTCAATATTGTCCACGGTCGTGCTGGCGGCTTTGATGAGAATGCTGCAACCCTATAACATTCCCGCCTCGACTTCGCCCTTCATCCTGACCTGCTGGATGTTCATGGCAGCGGTGTATGCCTTCGACAGTTTTGCACGAGGATCACTTTTGCCGGCAGCTGGTATCCCCGCAGAAGTTGCGGCTGCTTCCATGCTTCCGGTGGAAACATGGTCTGCAGCTGTTATCAGAGGCATCAGTGAAGTTATGTTTGCGGATAATGTTGTCGTGGGTGCCCTGTTTCTGGCCGGTATTGCTATCAATTCGTTACGAGGTGCGGTCATGGCATTGTCAGGAGCCATTATCGGTGTCGTGGTACCGGTCTTGCTGGGGGCAGATAAAGATCTTACCGAAACAGGGTTGTATGCATACAACCCTGTACTGACCATGATGGCAGTCGGGTGGGCGTTTCTGAAACCATCCGGTAAAAGTGCAGCACTGGCTTTTCTGGCGGGTATGTTTACCGTGGTATGTCAGGCCGGCCTTGCCAGTTTTTTAATGCCACTTGGTTTGCCTGTGCTTACTTTCCCTTTCGTGCTGATAATGTGGGTATTTTTACTGGCTGCAGGTAAAGGGCATTTCTGAAAACGGAGATACCCTCACCTCAATCCTCTTCGATCAGGAAAAGAGCCTGTCTGGCAGAGACTTTGCTGTTGGCTTTGCAGAGAACGCGCCGTAATACTCCGCTGACAGGTGCACTGATGGTGAATTCCATTTTCATGGATTCCAGTACCGCCAGACTGTCACCGGCATTCACGTGCTGTCCTTCACTTACCGGCAATTTCCACACGATGCCGGTTACATGGGTATGTATAGCACGTGTTCCTGCCGGGATAGAGATATCGGCCGGAGCCTGGTTGTTTTCCGGAATCTCGCTGGTGGTGTAATTTTCCTGACCTTCTGCCTTCCAGCGCTCACGCTCGGCTATGTAAGCAGCCTTCTGTTTTGTTCTGAATGCATCGATGGATACAGCATTTTCCTTCAGGAAATCGTTGTACTGTTTCAGGCTGAAACGATCTTCCTCGATACGCAACGTAAATTTTCCATCTGGAAAATTTCTGCGCATTTCAGCCAGTTCAGCTTCTGTCACGGGATAGAACCTTACCTGATCAAAGAAACGCAGTAACCAGGGCTTGCCTTCCCTGAAATCTTTTGTCTGAACATGGCTGTTCCACATTTGTACAGTACGTCCCACCAGCTGATAGCCCCCGGGGCTTTCCATGCCATATACGCACATGTAGGCGCCACCGATACCTACCGCATTCTCCGGCGTCCAGGTACGGGCCGGATTGTATTTGGTGGTCACCAGCCGATGCCGTGGATCGACAGGGGTGCCGAGTGGCGCACCCAGATAGACATCCCCCAGTCCCATGACCAGATAACTGGCATCAAAAACGATACGTCTGACCTCATCGATGCTGTCCAGTCCATTGATTCGCCGGATGAATTCGATGTTGTCCGGATTCCAGGGAGCATCCTTGCGCACTGATTGCATATATTTCTTCATTGCCAGCTGGACAGACGAATCATTCCAAGACAGCGGCAGATGAACGATGCGTGTGGGGACCTCCATGTTTTCGATTGCAGGCAGCTCTTTTTCCGCAGAGATCAGTGTATTCAACAGTCTGTCGCGCGGCAGCAGTTTTGCATCGAAACGGATATGCAGCGAGCGGATGCCAGGTGTCAGATCCACGATCCCCGGCAGATCACCCGCCTTCACTGCTTGCTGCAGCCATTCCATCAGGGCATGGATACGGAAACGCAAATTGAAGTCAAGCACCATTGGTCCGTATTCCACCAGCAGATTTCTGTCCCCGCCTTGCCGGTAGACCACTTGCACTTGTCCGCTACTCTCGGGAATGGTATGCAGGATCGGACTATCGCCGGTTAACGCTATTTTTGTGTCAGCTGA
Source organism: uncultured Nitrosomonas sp. (assembly GCA_964651625.1). GTDB lineage: Bacteria > Pseudomonadota > Gammaproteobacteria > Burkholderiales > Nitrosomonadaceae > Nitrosomonas. The sequence continues at coordinate 80,981 of CAZYWE010000001.1, forward strand.
TACTGATGTCTCCGGGAGGTGCAAGTCGCTGATGAGTTCATCCTGGGATGCTTCCAGTGTTGCCGCTTCGGCAGCAGATATTCGCTGGAAAGTGATACGGTCACCAGGGCGGAGCTGCCCCATTTTCCACAGTTCTGCATGGGCAAGTGTCACCAGACAGACAAAGCCACCCAGACTGGGGCCATCCGGACCAAGGATAACCGGTAAATCCCCGGTAAAATCTACTGCACCAATGGAATAAGAAACATCGTGCACATTGGATGGATGTAACCCGGCTTCTCCCCCGTCAGTACGCGCCCATTTGGGTTTTGGGCCAATCAGGCGCACCCCGGTACGATCTGAATTGTGGTGTACTGTCCAGTCGGCAGCAAAAAAATCAGTAACACTTTCTTCCGTAAAAAAATCGGGTGCTCCATGCGGGCCGTACAGTACGGCAATTTTCCAGTGATTGGTATAGCGTGGAATGGAGGCTTGCGGTAATTCATGCGACATATAGCCGTCATGATTACCTGCCACGATATTCAGCACATCGCCCGCCTGCAGTATGCGTCCCTCATGCCCGCCGAACTGGCCCAGCATGAATGTGGCCTTGCTGCCAAGATAATCGGGGACCTGAATGCCTCCCTGTATAGCCAGATAAACCCGGCTGCCCTGGCCCTGCACATCACCAAAGGTGAGTAATGCTCCCGCTTCAACCTTGTACGATTTCCATTGTGTCAGCGGTTTTCCGTTCAGATTTACTTCGATCGGTGCACCGGTTACTGCAATCACAGTGTCACAGTTGATGCGTAAGGTTGGGCCGGCAAAGGTGATCTCGATTGCAGCCTGCCCTTCCTTGTTGCCAGCCAGTCGATTGGCCAGTCTGAATGCCAGGCTGTCCATCGGCCCCGAAGGTGGCACACCGATATTCCAGTAGCCCCGTCTTCCAGGATAGTCCTGTATGGTGGTTTGTATTCCAGGGGTGAGCACATCAACGGTGGGTGTGGCCAACCTGTTTTTATACGATATTTTTTCAGACATCGTTATCTCCATGTTCGGCAAGATCGTATTCAGAATCGGGCAAAAAGCTGCCGGAAATGAAATCGGGTTGCCGTTACGACTTCATATTTAAAAACAGCTGTTCAATATCAGGAGGATCAATCCCAGACCAGTAAGCGGACAGGTGTGGGGTTGTAGGCATTACACGGGTTATTCAGTTGCGGGCAGTTTGAAATCAGCACCGCTACGTCCATTTCAGCCCGCATTTCCACATATTTCCCCGGGGCTGACACACCATCTGCAAATTGCAGTTTGCCCGCTTCGGTGACTGGAACATTCATGAAGAAATTGATGTTGGCGGGAATGTCCCGTTTGCTCATGCCCAGCCGTTCACAAACCGGATCATGCGCCAGGGCGTGCAGAAAATTATCCCGGCAACTGTGCATCGGGTATTTATCAAGTGTGTAGCGTGTAGTATTGCTTTCAGCCGCACAGGCACCACCCACCGTATCATGCCGCCCGCAGGTATCTGCCGTGATGACGAGCATGACATTACCCAGGCTGGAATACAGCCTGCTCCCGGTCGTCAGATACAACTGGTGCTGCCGGCTGATGGTATCGGCGGCGCTATAGCGTTCTGTTGCATCATGTGCATTGTAAAAAAGTGTATCCACCGCCTGGTTACCTTCAAGATCAACGATGCGGAATGTTTGCCCTTTTTTGATTTCCCCTACCCATGGCTCGCCTGCAGCACAAACCTCGTTTAGCACTGCAACATCAGGATTCAGCGTACTTTCAATCAAATTTTGTGCGTTCATTCAGCACCTCCGTAAGCATAAAAACGACGAGTGTTTTCCATACCGCGCGCATTCTCTGCGATATGAGTACAGGTACCGGCTGCAGCAGGTGGCGAGGCGGATACCGCCAGATCAATCGCACCCGGACGATAGGTTTCAGCCGGATCAAGCGGGTGTGGTGCTGTAGATAACACCACCAGCGTATCCATTTCAAATGCCAGATCCACATAACTGCCCGGTTTACCGTGATTTGCATGGAATTGCATTTCTCCGGACAGATCGACTGTTACCTTGCTGAAAAAATTGATATTGGGCACCACATCACGCCTGCCCAGCCCCCATTTCCCCAGCTCAACCAGCATGCCATCCAGTCCGTTGCGGTACATACCGTTACGCAGCTCCTGGTATCGCCCTGTGCCATACTTCTGGTGTATCCGCCCGGCGTCGCTCAGACCACAAACCGTGTCATGCCAGCCGGCGGTATCCTCGGTAATGCAGCAAAAAATACGTCCCATGTCAGAGTGACAGGCATGCCCTTTGGTAAGATAAAACGTATGCTGTGTCTTGAGTGTGTCCGCCATGTTGTAGCGTTCCAGCTTTTCTTCTCTGTTGTAGAGCAATACTGCCGCATTTGCGCTGCCAGCCACATCTGTCAGGCGCAGGGTAGTCCCCCGGCGCACGATTCCCGACCAGTGACACCCACCGGGGATGTGGGTTTTCCAAAGATATTTACTAACCTGGTTCATATTCTGTATCTCCTCATTGTCCTTTATGTTTACGGTTGATTTGCACATGCAGTGTTGTCAGCAGCAATATGCTGCCCAGTACCAGCGGTACTGCCCACAGCTGCCACCATGGTGCTCCGGGTGCTGCCATATACTCGCGCGGCCAGCCAATGTTGATCAGTTCAAATACTGCCCAGATGAAGGCCAGTGTATTGATAATGGTCCCCCACCTGCCCAGTCTGAGTGCTCCCAGTGCCGGATTCCAGCGACCGGTCAGTCTGGTATACAGTCCCACCCCCATCGTGACGGAAAACATGGCATACAGTCCGCCTGTCCCGAAAGTGATAATGGTTGCAACCGCACCGTCATTCAGCCCAAAAAGTAATCCGAGGCTGGCCAAAAGTACGGTTCCTCCTATCGCATTTCGCGGCAACTGTGTTTCTTCGGTAACCTGCGAGAAAAAGGCAGGCAGATTCCCCTCGCGCGCCATTGAAAAGAGGATGCGTGAGGTGTAGTTGACGATAGATGATCCACAGGAAAGGAAGGCGGTTACAACAATCACCAGAAATGGCTTGGCAGCCCAGGTGCCTATCGTGCCTGCAATGATGGGCGAGACAGGATCCGTTGTTGCGCTGGCTTTGATCAGTGTATCGTGATCAATCGACAACATCAGCGCAGAAGAATTGAAGAGCACGACGCTGCCTACTGCCAGCAGGGACAGAAAAATGGCACGTGGAATCATCTTTTCAGGATGATGGACTTCCTCGGCAATAGTGGAACAGGAATCAAAGCCGATAAAAGCCCAGCCGGCGATGGCCAGTGCAGCAAGAAAGGCCGTTATGCTGGAGGGAGCCAAACCTGTCCCCAAGTGCTGAAACAGTTCTGAAACCGGATAAATACGGAAAAATGAGAACAAAATCAGCGCCATACAGATTGATCCTGCGACCTCAGCGCTGACACCGAGCAGATTGATTGTTTTGTAAATGCGCTGGCTGACGATATTGACTGCCGTGCAAATCAGCAGGAAAGTGAGGCCCCATAAAACCGCAGGAACCCCTTTTATTTCTCCATCTGAAACTACTGCAGAAAGCCACATTCCGCCTGTATAGGCAGTCGTAGTCAGCATGGCGATCGCCGAGCTGACATAAATGGCCCCGGCATACTGGCCGGCTTTGGGCCCGATCAACAGTCTGGACCACTTGTAAGCACCACCGGCAATGGGAAATTGTGAGGAAAGTTCGGCGTAGACAGTGGCGACCGTCAGCTGCATAAGCAAGCACAGCGCCAGCGCAGTAATCCACCCTCCTCCCGTTACCAGATTCTGGATACCAAAAATGGCATACAGCCCGACGACCGGAGACACCACAGAAAAGCCCAGTGTAAAGCAGTTCCAGACACTCATACTGCGACAAAGCTGCCCGGTTCCTGCATTACCAGCCAATTCAGCAGCTGCCGCAGGAAACAGAGCTTCCTTTTTTTCTATTGACATACCTGTTCTCCTTTGGAAAACAAAAGGATTGTGCGTGGATGAGGTACAACAAAAATTACCCTCGGAAAATGGCAGGCAGCGGCCCAAAATCCTGGATCAGGGGATCCGTTAGCGGATAAACCTGTGCGTAACGGTATCTTCGTTAACGGACAGCAGCCACCTGTTGAAGAAAAAGAAGAAATGAAAGGAAGAACGGGATTTTGAATAGACGTGTGCGAACGCAATAATTTCCCCACTTTGGCCTCCGGCAGTTAATGTATTAAACATAACCTCCCGGGCTTTTATCCCTCCGTGGAGCCCTGTTAGCAGGGCCCGAAACTCTCGGACCAGACACTTTTGGTAAAGCCGGAACCCTAGTTTCGTGAAATACTGTGTTTCTGAATGCCTGACTTACTGTGAAACCCTGTCGGATCTAAGCCACTGCAACCAAAAATACGAGGCAATTATATACATTTAAATTTTTGGAAGACAAGAAAAATATGTGCTGAATTTCAACGGAATATTGTTGTTTTGAGAAAGATCAGCTACTCTTGGGCTCGTTTCCGCTACTGCCAGCGGCATCATAGTTGTTGCTATAAACAAACGTTGCCGGCAAGTTGAAATGACTTCAAGCTAGGGTTCCGGCTTTACCAAAAGTGTCTGGTCCAAGAGCTTGAGGCTTCGTTATGACGAAGCTCCACGGAGGGATAAAAGCCCGGGAGGTTGTTACAGGCCAAGTGTATTACCGGTTTAGGCTGTTATCCCGATAACCTGGAGATTCGTATGGATTACCTGCTTTCCTGTTTTTATTTCCGGTTTTACCCGGTATTCCCCTTTTTTTTTTGCTCACGGCCCTCCTCTGCCCATTGGCTGCAATTTGTTTTCGCCAGTGTGACCCCATCACTTCGAGCCTGTTTGATCGGGCTAAACTGCAGTAAGGAGAGTTCATGTTTACCAAAATCTTGATTGCCAACCGTGGCGCTATTGCTTGCCGTGTCATCCGTACTTTGCGCCGCATGGGCGTTGGCAGTGTGGCGGTGTTCACCAAAGCAGATGCGCTGTCACTCCATGTACTGGATGCCGAGGAGAGTGTTTGTATCGGTGACGGGCTCGCCAGTGAAAGCTATTTGCGTGCTGACAAAATACTTGAGGTGGCACATCGTGCCGGTGCCCAGGCTATCCATCCGGGATACGGGTTTCTGAGTGAAAATGCCCTGTTTGCAGAACGATGCGCTGTAGAGGGAATCTGTTTTCTTGGTCCCACACCCGAACAGATGCGGACTTTTGGCCTGAAGCATACTGCCAGAGCACTTGCACAGCAGTTTAATGTGCCGCTGTTACCTGGTACCGGGTTACTGGAAGATTCCGTAACAGCTTGCGCAGAAGCTGACCGGATTGGCTATCCGGTCATGCTGAAGAGTACAGCTGGCGGAGGGGGGATTGGCATGCGACTGTGCCGCAATCAGCAGGAATTGATCGATGCATACGAATCAGTCAAAAATCTGGCACAAAGCAATTTCAGTGATGCCGGTCTGTTCCTGGAAAAATACATCGACCAGGCTCGTCACATTGAAGTGCAGATTTTTGGTGATGGCCGCGGAAAAGTCATCGCCCTGGGGGAACGTGATTGTTCCATGCAGCGGCGCAACCAAAAGGTAATCGAGGAAACACCTGCACCAGATCTGTCGTCTGCCACCCGGAAAGCATTACAGGAAACCGCTGTACGCCTGGGGGAATCAATCCGGTACCAGTCCGCCGGGACAGTGGAATATGTTTACGATGCCTCGGCTGATCAGTTTTATTTTCTGGAAGTTAATACCCGCCTGCAGGTAGAGCATGGTGTCACCGAGATGGTAACCGGTATTGATCTGGTCGAATGGATGGTGCTGCTGGGTGCAGGTGAATTACCTCCATTGGAATCATGCACCATCCGGCCGCAAGGAGCTTCCATACAAGCACGCGTTTACGCAGAAAATCCGGCAAAGAACTTTCAGCCTGCCAGTGGTTTGTTGAGTGCCGTCGAATTCCCGGAAACAGCGCGAGTTGAAACCTGGGTAGATGCAGGTTGTGATGTTTCGGCTTTCTATGACCCGATGTTGGCGAAAATTATCGTGCATGCCGATGATCGCGATCAGGCGATTGATCGTCTGATCACGGCACTGGATAAAACCACGCTCTATGGGATTGAAACCAATCTGGATTATCTCAGGCAGGTGTTGGCGGAGCCGGTTTTTCGCAGCGGCCAGGTCAGTACGCAATTTCTCACCGGGTTTCATTATCAGCCTCATACCCTGGATGTACTGAATGCCGGTGTACAGACAACGGTACAGGATTTTCCGGGCCGGATGGGCTATTGGAATGTAGGTGTACCACCATCTGGCCCGATGGATAGCTTGGCTTTCCGTCTGGCCAATCGGCTGGTCGATAACCCGGAAGATGCAGCCGGACTGGAAATCACCTTGTCCGGGCCAACGTTAAAATTCAACTGTACCAGCCAGATTGCAGTCTGTGGCGCGCCCATCGACGTCTGGCTGGATGGTAAGCCGCTGGAGCCATGGCAGTCGCACACTATTCGCGCAGGGTCGCTGTTACGTTTTGGCAAAATCGGCCAGTCGGGCAGTCGATCCTATCTGGCCATTCATGGCGGGATTCAGGTACCGGAATATCTGGGCAGTCGTGCCACTTTTACGCTGGGACAGTTTGGCGGGCATGCCGGGCGTGCATTGCGTGCCGGAGACGTGCTGCATATCCTGCCGACAGAAGAAATCGCATCCGGAACACTGCCGCCTGCATGTATTCCTCAGTATGGTAATCGATGGGAAATTGGTGTGCTGTACGGCCCGCATGGTGCACCGGATTTTTTTACTGAGGACGATATTGATACGTTCTTTGCCACAGACTGGAAAGTGCATCACAACTCCAGTCGTACCGGGGTGCGTTTAATTGGCCCCAAGCCGCAATGGGCGCGCAAAGATGGAGGCGAGGCCGGTCTGCACCCTTCCAATATTCATGACAATGCCTATGCGGTCGGTACGATTGATTTTACTGGCGACATGCCGATCATCCTTGGGCCGGATGGTCCCAGCCTGGGAGGATTTGTCTGCCCTGCCGTAATCGTGCAGGCGGAGTTATGGAAAACCGGTCAGCTCAAACCCGGTGACAGTGTGCATTTTTACCCGTTGACACAGGAGCAGGCGCTGTTGCTGGAGAAACAGCAGGACAGGATGATTCAGGCACTGGATTCTTCCATGTGTATCGTACCTGACTTGCCCGCTCTTTCGGTTAAACCTGATACACCAATATTACATCGGATAGCTGCCAATAGCAGGCAGATACAGGTGGTTTACCGACAATCAGGAGATAAATATCTGCTGATTGAGTATGGTGAGCCAGTGCTCGATATTGCACTGCATCTCCGTGCACATGCCTTGATGGCCCGATTGCAGCAGGTAATCGAAGCAGGGGATTTACCCGGAATTCTTGACATGACACCGGGCATTCGCTCTTTGCAGATACATTTCGATTCGCGGCTTTTGGCGCGCGACCACCTTCTGGATAAGCTCATCGCGGCCGAGAAAGATTTGCCGGCAAGCGACGATATGGAAATTCCCTCACGTATCGTGCATTTGCCACTTTCATGGGATGATGCCGCCACCAGGCTGGCTATCGAAAAATATACACAATCAGTCCGGCCGGATGCACCCTGGTGTCCGAGTAATATCGAATTTATCCGGCGGATCAATGGACTGGAGGGTATCGAAGAGGTCAAACGTATCGTTTTCGATGCCAGTTATCTGGTTATGGGCCTGGGGGATGTCTATCTCGGTGCGCCGGTTGCCACACCAGTTGATCCGCGCCACCGGCTCGTTACTACCAAATACAATCCGGCCCGTACCTGGACGCCGGAAAATGCGGTGGGAATTGGCGGTGCTTATCTCTGTATTTATGGAATGGAAGGTCCGGGTGGATACCAGTTTGTCGGCAGAACCATCCAGATGTGGAACCGTTACCGCCAGACCAGAGACTTTACTGTAGGCAAACCGTGGCTATTGCGCTTCTTTGATCAGATCAGGTTTTATCCTGTTTCAGAGCAGGAGCTACTTGAGTTGCGCCAGGATTTTATTACCGGACGTTTTTCGCTGCATACGGAAGATACCGTTTTTAGTATGCAGTCCTACAAAGCATTTTTGCATCAACATACGGACAGTATCCAGGCATTCAAGGCACATCAGCAACAGGCTTTCGAGGCCGAGCGTGAACGCTGGAAGATGGGCAACATACAGGATGTTAATGACAATGATGAAGCTGAGGCAACACCGGAAGAATCCGGTGTTCAAAGCGCGCTGGATTTACCCGCCGGGGCACATCCTGTCAGTTCCGATGTGACTGGCACGATATGGAAGTTGTTGATTGAAACCAGACAAACAGTCAATGTCGGGGACCCGGTTATTATTATCGAATCCATGAAAATGGAAATCACCCTGAGTGCACCGGTAAGCGGAACCGTGCAGCAGATCGGCTGTAAACAGGGCGATTATGTGTTTTCCGGGCAGATGCTGCTGATTGTTCAGGAAGAGTAAGGATTATTAAAGGGCAGAGGTGTCAGCTTGAGCGTAAGCTTCTGCCCAACAGAAAGCTGGTTGCTTCCCTTGTTCCATAAGCGGATTGTTTTGACATCAACCCCGTAACGCCTGGCAATATCATGGAGCGTATCCCCTTTTTTGACGACGTAAACCACATGCATTTCTGATGGAAAGTGTTTCGTTACAGGGCTGGGCTGATCTTGCGCAAGATAAGTAACTTCTCTTGCGCTGCTGCCGTCACGCGGTACCAGCAGTTTTTGGCCTTTTTTCAGTACAGTACGTTCGGTAATCCCATTGATTGCCGCCAGCTTGCTAACCGGGATACGATACCGGGCAGATAAACCCTGCAATGTTTCTGTTTTTTCAATCTGGTAAACGCGCCACGATACCAGCGATTTATCATAACGCTCAAGGTTGTCAACAAAGGTTTTGATGCTGCTAACAGGCAACAGCAAGGTACGTGGAGAATCTTCCGCTTTGATGACAGGTCTGTGATAGGCGGGATTTAACGCGTTGAACTCACTTTCTGAAATCCTGGCAAGCCTGGCGGCTAGTTGAACATCGATCTGCTGGGTAACCGTAATTTGCTCAAAATAGGGCCGGTTTGGAATCGGCTTCATCTTGACGCCGTAGCGGCGCGGGTTGGCAATGATATTTCTGATGGCAATCAGCTTGGAAATGTAATTCCTGGTTTCGGCAGGCAAGCCAATTTGCTGGTAATGAACCGACTTATTACCGCCATGATCTTCATCAATCACCTTTTTCAGCGATCCCTGACCCCAGTTGTAAGCAGCCAGTGCCAGCTTCCAGTTACCAAACATTTTGTGGAGCATCTGCAGGTAATCCAGAGCCGCCTGGGTAGCGGCGACGATATCGCGCCGTTCATCATGCCACCAGTTTTGCTCCAGTCCGAATGCCTTCCCTGTTGAGGGAACAAACTGCCATAACCCTGCTGCATGTCTGCGAGAGTAGGCTTCCGGATCAAACTCACTTTCAATGATCGGCAGCAGCGCAATCTCGGCCGGCATACGACGGCGTTCTACTTCCTCAATGATATAAAACAGATAACGCTGACTACGTTCAACAATATGATCTATGAATTGCTGGTTTTTACTGAAATTGCTTTCGTGCTGCTGTATTTCCTGACTTTGTGTGCTGGTCAGGGAAAATCCGGCCCGTACGCGCATCCATAGATCATCCTGCTGCTTGTGTGACTGTGCCTGGTATGGCTTTGTATCCAGGACGGTGATGCTTATGTTTTTTTCTAAAGTTCCGCCGGCGTTTGTCGTAACGGGAAGAGATGCTAGTACTGCTGCGGCAATCAATGCTAGTGAGGTATTCGATTTTGTCTTCATCCTGAATAAAATGAACGAGTCGCTCGCATAATTGGTTTTCTGAAAATAAAAAAGGCTGGTCACCCGTATTTTTTAATTTTGAAGTGAACCAGCCGGCCCGCCGGAATTGTACCTGATTTTTTCAGTCAGCTACCAGTATTTTAGTCCCAGCTTAACACGCCCCCTGTCTGATATTCAATCACGCGGGTTTCAAAAAAGTTTTTTTCCTTCTTTAAATCAACCATTTCCGACATCCATGGAAAAGGATTGTTTGCTTCCGGAAATAACGGATCAAGACCAATCTGATGGCAGCGACGATTGATGATAAATCGCAGATATTCCTTGAACATCGGTGCATTCAGCCCCAGAACACCACGCGGCATGGTGTCTTCAGCGTAGCGATATTCCAGTTCCACTGCCTTGCGCATCAGTGCACCGATTTCTTCACGGAATTCGCGTGTCCACAAATGTGGATTTTCGAGCTTTATCTGATTGATGACATCGATACCAAAATTGCAGTGCATGGATTCATCCCGCAGGATGTACTGATACTGTTCGGCAGCCCCTGTCATCTTGTTTTGTCGGCCAAGTGCCAGAATCTGGGTAAATCCGACATAGAAAAACAGCCCTTCCATGATGCAGGCAAACACGATCAGACTTTTCAGCAGTTGCTGATCAGTTTCCAGTGTTCCCGTCCGGAATGAAGGATCTGTGAGCGTGTCAATAAATGGGATCAGAAACTCGTCCTTGTCACGAATCGATCCAACCTCATGATAGGCATTGAAAATTTCACCCTCGTCCAGACCAAGCGATTCGACGATGTACTGATAGGCATGGGTATGAATGGCCTCCTCGAATGCCTGGCGCAACAGATATTGGCGGCATTCCGGGTTGGTGATATGCCGATAGGTTCCCAGCACAATGTTGTTGGCCGCCAGTGAATCTGCCGTAACAAAAAATCCCAGGTTACGTTTGACGATACGGCGCTCATCCTCAGTCAATCCATTGGGGTCTTTCCAGAGAGCAATATCCCGGTTCATGTTGATTTCCTGCGGCATCCAGTGGTTGGCACAGGCAGCCAGGTATTTTTCCCATGCCCACTTGTATTTGAATGGCACCAGTTGGTTGACATCCGCCTTGCAGTTGATGATGCGCTTATCTTCAACAGACACGCGGCGATGATTTTCTGCCGAGGTTTCGCTGTTTAAAAACGCTGGTTTTGCTATTTCTTCAAATGCGGGTGGAACGACACCGGCAGGGATATTTTTCGGTGGGCGTGTTTCATCTTCAAAAGTCAGCATAGCTTAGCTCCTTGGCTGTTCGAGAGGGTTTCCGGATAGGTATTACTGGCAGGCTTCACATTCGGGATCATCGATTGCGCATTGTTTAGGCCCCGTGCCTACGTCGGCAGCATACGATTCCTGTTGCGCAGGAACCGCATTCAGCGTGCCGGTATGTACTGTCGATTTTTCTGCAGTGGTTGCTCCCAGGGCACGCAGATAATAGGTAGTTTTGAGCCCGCGCAACCAGGCAAGCCGGTACAGGTCATCCATCTTCTTGCCGGAAGCACCTGCCATATAAAGATTGAGGGATTGTGCCTGATCAATCCATTTCTGCCTTCTGGCCGCCGCTTCAACCAGCCATTGGGGATTGACTTCGAACGCAGTCGCATAAAGACGGCGCAGATCCTCCGGTACCCGGTCAATTTTGCTGACTGCACCATCATAATGCTTGAGATCGGCAATCATGACTTCATCCCATAAATCCTGTTTTTTCAGATCATTCACCAGCCACTGGTTGACGACCGTAAATTCACCGGAGAGATTGGATTTGACGTACAAATTCTGATAGGTCGGCTCAATACTGGCTGAAACGCCGATAATATTGGAGATTGTCGCAGTCGGTGCAATCGCCAGGCAGTTGGAGTTGCGCATACCATGCTGTTTGATCCGGTCACGCAAAGGTGCCCAATCCAGCACTGAAGACGTATCGATCTCCACATGGCCGCCCCGTTCGCCATACAGCAATGCCAGCGTATCTTGCGGCAGGATACCACGATCCCACAGACTGCCCCGGTAAGTCGCGTAAGTGCCGCGTTCTTCCGCCAGCTCGGTCGATGCCCAGTAAGTGTAATACGCAACTGCCTCCATCGATCTGTCTGCAAATTCGACCGCTTCCGGGGAAGCATAGGAAATGCCCAGTTTATGCAAACAATCCTGAAAGCCCATGATTCCCAATCCAACCGGGCGATGCCGGAAATTGGCATTGCGCGCTTTTGCCACGGCATAAAAGTTGATGTCGATCACATTGTCCAGCATACGCATGGCAGTTGTAACCGTCTGCTTGAGTTTGGCCTGATCCAGCTTGCCATCCGTGATATGAGCCAGCAGATTGACAGATCCCAGATTACACACAGCGATTTCTTTTTCACTGGTGTTCAGCGTGATCTCGGTACACAGATTGGAACTATGCACAACACCGACGTGATTTTGCGGCGAACGGATATTGCACGGATCCTTGAAAGTAATCCACGGATGACCGGTTTCAAACAGCATGGTCAGCATTTTGCGCCACAGCTGCTGCGCCGGGATGCGCTTATGCAGCCCCAGTTTGCCTTGTGCCGCCTGCTCTTCATAGGTGATATAGGCTTCTTCAAACGCTTTGCCGAATTTTTCGTGCAGATCCGGTACATCAGACGGTGAAAACAGCGTCCATTCCTGATTATCCTGCATGCGTTTCATAAACAGATCCGGCACCCAGACAGCGGTATTCATATCATGCGTTCGCCTGCGATCATCACCGGTGTTTTTGCGTAATTCCAGAAATTCCTCGATATCGAGATGCCATGTTTCCAGGTAGGCACACACCGCCCCTTTGCGCTTGCCACCCTGATTGACCGCCACTGCCGTATCCGATACCACCTTGAGAAAAGGTACCACCCCTTGTGATTTACCGTTGGTACCCTTGATACGCGCACCCATTGCCCTGACCGGTGTCCAGTCATTGCCCAGCCCGCCGGCAAATTTGGACAGCAGTGCGTTTTCCTTGATGGCCTCGTAAATTCCATCGAGACTGTCCGGCACAGTGCTCAGGTAGCACGAGGATAATTGCGAGCGCCGTGTGCCGGAATTGAACAGGGTTGGCGTTGAGCTCATGAAATCGAATCTGGACAGCAGGTGATAGAACTCGACAGCGCGTGCCTCGCGATCAATTTCATTTAACGCCAGCCCCATGGCGACACGCATAAAGAATACCTGCGGCAGCTCGATGCGCTGCTCGGAAACATGCAAAAAATAGCGATCGTACAAAGTCTGCAGGCCAAGATAGCCAAACTGCAGATCGCGATCCGCCACCAGTGCTTCCGACAGCTGTGAAAGATCAAACTGGCTCAAGCGCTCATCCAGCAGGCCGGCTTCAATCCCTTTGCGGATAAACTCGGGGAAATACTCGGCATATCGTGACTGCATGGTTTCATGCGCCACTTCTTCGCCAAGAACTTCATGACGGATGTTGTCGAGCAAAAGCCTGGCTGTCACGAAACTGTAAGCAGGCTCTTTTTCGATCAGTGCACGCGCAGACAGGATGGCTGATTTTCGGACCTCCTCTGCAGGCACACCATCATACAAATCCTTGAGCATTGCCCTGACGATCAGCCCGGCATCAACCACATTACCCAGATTCTGACAGGCTGATTCGATACGTGCCTTCAGCCGGATGGGGTCAAGCGGAATCCTTTGCCCATTTTCCACAACGTGCAGCACGGCTGTCTGTGCTGAAGCGGGCTGTTCCTTCTGCTGTCTGGCCCGTTCACGTGTCCGTTCTTCCCGATACAGCACATACGCACGCGCAATATCATGATCACCTGAGCGCATCAGTGCCAATTCGACCTGATCCTGAATATCCTCGATGTGGAACGTACCTCCCTCAGGGCGGCGACGGGTCAGGGCATACACCACTTCCCCGGTCAATTGCGCCACGATTTCACGCACGCTGGAAGAAGCAGCACTTTGCCCACCCCGTACAGCAATGAACGCTTTGGTCAGCGCAATGGAAATTTTGCCGGGCTCAAATGCCACAACAGCACCATTGCGACGGATAACTTTATATTGCGAATAGTTCTGTCGGGCTGCCGGAAAATCAGTCATCTCTTCCATAAAATTTTTCTGGTGGGTGGTATGGGAAGAAAGTGTTTCTGTGGCGAGCTGCATGGTCAGTTTCTCCTGTGATCCGGTGGTGTTATAGGCCAAAAAATGGCCGGAAATCAAATGACTGCGAGGAAATGGTTGAAAACAGAAAACTCAACAAAACACAATATATTGTACTGCATAATGTTGCCAATTGGTATCTGTTGTGTCGTATGGTTGTCAATCGCAAATGACATCATGTTGGAAACTATGGTTTTCGGAGGGAGTTCCCTATAATCCGGAAGTTACTATCCGGGAAGGTTTACCATGTATCCAAATCAGTGGAAGTTACTTGCAAGCAGGCGTTTTCTGCCGCTTTTTGTTACCCAGTTTTTAGGGGCGTTCAACGATAACGTTTTCAAAAATGCGCTGGTTATCCTGATTACTTATGCCGCCGTAGATGTGGCGAGCTTGAGTCCGCAGGTGATGGTGACGCTGGCGGCCGGTATTTTTATCCTGCCGTTTTTCCTGTTTTCTGCAACTGCCGGCCAGCTGGCAGATAAATGGGATAAGGCGCGGCTGATTCGCTATGTCAAATTTGCTGAAATCGTCCTGATGGGGGGGGCTGCCGCCGGTTTTTATCTGGATAGTGTGGTGCTTCTGCTGGGGATACTGTTCCTGATGGGGACGCATTCTGCTTTTTTCGGGCCGTTGAAGTACAGCATTCTGCCGGATCAGCTGCATGCAGATGAGCTGATCGGTGGTAATGCGCTGATCGGCGCGGGAACATTTATCGCTATTCTGCTGGGTACCATTACAGGTGGCTTATTCATTCTGGCGGAAAATGGCGGGATGATCGTATCCACCCTGACAATCGGGGCTGCTTTACTTGGCTGGTCATCCAGCCTGTTTATTCCTCCGGTTCGGCCGGCGGCTGCAGATACAGCTGTCAACAGGCATATCCTCGATGAAACACACGAAATTGTTCGCCAGGTACGCCAGAACGCCACGGTATTCCGCGCTATTCTCGGTGTTTCCTGGTTCTGGCTGTTCGGTGCCACATTTCTGTCGCAGCTCCCGACATTTGCCAAGGATGTCATCGGTGGAAATGAGCAGGTCGTCACGCTGTTCCTGACGATTTTTTCAGTCGGTATTGGTATCGGTGCGCTGCTGTGTGACAAACTGCTCAAGGGCGTGGTTGCTGCAACCTACGTTCCACTGGGTATCCTGGGTATGACGGTCTTTACCATCGATCTGTATTTTGCCAGCGCATCGGTCACGCCCGCAGCAACCGGCGATTTCATCGGCGCACTGGGTTTCGCGGAATCGTTTGCGCACTGGCGTATTCTGCTGGATCTGCTGGCCATCTCGATCAGTGGCGGTCTCTACATCGTGCCGCTTTACGCTATCGTGCAAAGTTGCGCCGAAGCTTCTCACCGGTCACGCGCTATCGCTGCCAACAACATCATGAATGCCCTGTTCATGGTAGTTTCCGCATTGGGTATCAGTGTCATGCTGGCACTGGATTTCACCGTTCCCGAGGTTTTTCTCACCATTGCGCTGTTAAATGGTCTGGTGGCAATCCATATAGCAAGCCTGTTGCCGTATGAGCTGGCCAAATCTCTCCTGCAATGGGGATTTCATACGCTCTATCGCCTGAAAATCAATGGACTGGAACATTATCAGCAGGCGGGAGAGCGGGTACTGATCGTTGCCAATCACCTGTCCTTTCTGGATGCGGCGTTGCTGAGTGTCTGCTTCCCCGAGCGCCTGTGCTTTGCCATCAATTCCGGCATTGCGCGTAAATGGTGGGTCAGACCGTTTCTGTTTCTGGCAGATACGGTCGCACTGGATCCGACTAATCCCCTTTCCACACGTCAGCTGATCGAACGGGTCAGAAAGGGTGACAGAGTGGTGATTTTTCCGGAAGGCCGGCTGACCATGACCGGAGCGCTGATGAAAATCTATGAAGGCCCGGCCATGATTGCAGATAAAGCGGGTGCAAAACTGCTTCCGATCAGCCTTTCCGGGCCGCAGTACACCCCTTTTTCCAGATTGAAAGGAAAGGTGAGGATACGCTGGTTCCCGGAAATTACAGTAACCGTCATGCCACCGGAAAGCTTTGATCTGCCAGGTCTGGTTCGCGGCAAACGCCGCCGTCGCGCAGCCGGGCTGAAGCTGTATGACATCATGACCACGGCGGCCTTCCAGAGCAATGCCATCCGGCAAACGCTGTTTCAATCGTTGCTTGATGCCGCTGCTACTCATGGCAGAAAGCATGTCATCACAGAAGATGTCGAGCGCCGTCCGCTGAATTATTCTCAGTTCATCGCACGCTGCTTCATCCTTGGCCTAGTTTTGCGCCGTCATACGCAACCGCAGATGAATACGGGCATTATGCTGCCCAACATGGTGAGCAGCCTGATCTGTTTCTTTGCACTGCATGCTTTCGGGCGTGTACCTGCCATGCTGAATTTTTCTGCCAGCCCCGGAAATTTTGTGGCGGCTTGTAAGGTAGCGCAGATTCGGACAGTCATTACAGCACGCAGATTTATCGAAGCAGCGAAACTGACCGGACTGGCTGACAGCCTGAAAGCGCAGCAAATCAATCTGGTTTATCTGGAGGATTTGCAGCAGCAGGTGCATTGGTGGCACAAACTGGCAGGGCTGGTAGCCGGCTTGCTGCCAGGGCTGTGTTACCGCTGCACGGCGCCCCGGCGCGATCCGGATACGCCAGCGGTTATTCTGTTTACTTCCGGTTCGGAAGATGTGCCCAAAGGCGTGGTGCTCAGCCATACCAATTTGCAGGCAAACCGTTTTCAGGCATCTGCCCGGATCGATTTCGGCCCGAGCGATCTGGTATTCAATGCGTTACCGATTTTTCATTCCTTCGGGCTGACCGGCGGCACGCTGCTGCCAGTGTTATCCGGCATCCGTGTCTTCCTGTATCCGTCACCACTGCATTACCGGGTCATTCCCGAGCTGGTTTATGATACCAATGCGACTTTGCTGTTTGGCACGGATACCTTCCTTGCCGGGTATGCGCGCTATGCCAATGCCTACGATTTTTACAGCGTCCGTTATGTATTTGCCGGTGCCGAAAAGCTGCGGGAAAGTACGCGCAGGCTGTGGTCAGAAAATTTTGGAGTACGGATTTTTGAAGGCTACGGCACGACTGAAACGGCTCCCATCCTCAGCCTGAACACGCCTATGCATAACCAGCCCGGATCGGTTGGCCGTCTGCTGCCCGGTATCCACAGCAGGCTGGAATCTGTTGCCGGGATCGAACAGGGTGGCAGATTGCTGGTATCCGGCCCGAATATCATGCTGGGCTATTATCTGGCAGCCAATCCCGGGGTGATCGTGCCGCCTGCAGAGGGCTGGCACGATACCGGTGACATTGTCGACATCAATGACGAAGGTTTTGTGTATATCAAGGGGCGCGCCAGGCGGTTTGCCAAAATCGGTGGGGAAATGGTCTCGCTGGTGGCGGTGGAAGAAGCGATCAACCGGCTGTGGCCGGGTTATAGCCATGCTGTCATCCAGATTCCTGATACTAAAAAAGGCGAGCAGATTGTTCTGATTACCACTCGCCAGCAGGCAGATCGCGGTGAGATTATTGCTTACTTCAGTAAAAATGGCCTGGGAGAACTGGGCATACCGAAGGAGGTCCGCCATATCGATAAACTGCCACTGCTTGCTACCGGTAAAACCGATTATGTAACGCTGCACGAATGGGTGCAGCAGCAAAGTGAGGTTCCGGATAATTAGGGAGGTGCTGGTTTACCTCGCCGCTCTGACTGTTTCATTTTGCGCGCCGCCTGACAGCATACCCATAGGGTACAGGCCATAAAGGTTCTGCGCCGAGTTCATGCTGTGCCTTAAGTGCCCAGTATGGTTCCCGGAGCAGTTCCCGGCCGATGAAAATCAAATCGGCATCTCCGCTGGTTACAATCTCGCTGGCATGACCCGGTTCGGTGATCAGCCCGACTGCACCAGTCATGATGCTGGCTTCATCACGGATTCTTCGGGCAAATGGAACCTGGTATCCCTTGCCCACGGGGATACGTGCTCTTGGTACCAAGGCGCCTGATGAAGTATCAATCACATCCACACCAAGTTCTTTCAGACGCCGGGCCAGGATAACGGATTGTTCAATATCCCACCCTCCATCCACCCAGTCAGTCGCCGAAATCCTTACAAATAAGGGTAATTCTTCAGGTATTGTGTGGCGTAACCGCTCGGCAACCTGGAGAACCAGTCGCATCCTGTTTTCCAGATTTCCACCGTAGTGATCCGTTCGATGATTACTTAGTGGTGACAGAAACTCATGCAATAAATAACCATGTGCCGCATGAAGCTCAATCACACGGAATCCGGCACTCAGCGCCCGATCAGCAGCAGCTTCAAAAGCAGCCATGATTTCTGCTATACCCGCCTTATCGAGTGGTGCCGGCACTGGATCGCCTTCGTCGAACGGGACCGGGCTGGGTCCAACAACAGGCCAGCCCCCTGCTGTGGCCGTCTTGAGGCTGCCTCCGCCTTCCCATGGTGGCGCGCAACTGGCTTTCCGTCCGGCATGAGCCAGCTGGATGGCCGCGACCGCCCCCTGGGAGTGGATAAACCGGGCGATACGCGCCAGTGGTTCAATATGCAGCTCGCCCCAAAGTCCCAGATCTCCCGGGGAAATGCGGCCTTCCCGATGAACAGCCGTGGCTTCCACCATGATGAGTGCCGCACCACCAACAGCCCGGCTACCAAGATGAACCAGGTGCCAGTCATTTGCCATACCTTCCTCTGCGACATACTGGCACATGGGAGACATTGCGATCCGGTTACGCAGCGTGACACCACGAATCATTATCGGACTGAGCAAATCAATCTCCGGGATTTCGCGATCATGTCTGGCATCAGCCTGACAGCCGTGAGCCGTGGTTTGTAAAGTTTGGTTATCTGGCTGATTAAATGTGGATTTATTCACTGTTTGATCTCCCTGACAGGTATTCATCATAAATATCAGCATTCACTCTTGTGAACCACTGAAACCCGAACCCGACTGGATTATTGACCGGATATTTCATGAAAACAAGGGAATGACAGATAACCACTGACCTGAAAAAGTCCCGGCCGGACAAAATATAGTCATTTATCCGGCTTAAACCGGCAATATACCTTCATGTCGTATTTACACGCTGCAAAGTCATACAATATGCAAGCGGGTAACGGGTTTCGTGCCGCAGAGAGCTTGCTGGTCCTGTTGACCGGGTAAAAGGACATGGGGGGTATATCCTTGAATACTATGATTACTGTTACATCTGTGCCATCCACCGTTAAGCGCAGTGCAACGGGTTTGCATCTGATTGGTGATTTATACGGTTGTTCGTGCGATGAACGCTTGATGCTGGATGCTGATTTTCTGGAAATGTTCTGCCAGCAATGCGTAAATGCGGCCGATCTAACCATCATTGGCAGCCTTTTCCACAGTTTTGGTGATGGCGGTGGTGTGACCGGTGTAGTGGTGCTGGCGGAATCCCATTTATCCATCCATACCTGGCCGGAATCCGGTTATGTGACGCTGGATGTATATGTCTGCAATTATTTGTCAGATAACCGCCCCAAGGCACAACAGCTGTTCGACAGCATTCTGGAAGCCTTCAATCCGGCTGATCCGCATCTGCACCGGGTTGAGCGTGCGTAATGGATGCCTGTGACAATACTCGCGGGATGGACTATCTGGCAGAACAGCTGGGGTCGGATTTTGGCTTTTATCTGCGTGCAGGCCAGCGACTGGCAGAGATAAATTCCATCTGGCAAAAAATTGAGATTTTCGAAAACCCACTGTTTGGCCGGGTGATGCGTATCGACGGTTGTTTCATGACTTCAGAGCATGATGAGTTTTTTTACCACGAGCCGATGGTGCATTTGCCTGCCATCAGCCACGGCGCACCACGCCACGCCCTGATTGTTGGCGGAGGCGATGGCGGCGCGGCAGAAGAGTTACTCAAATATCCCGGGCTGCAACGCCTGGTACTGGCTGAACTGGATGATGAAGTAATCCGTCTGGCCCGGGAATGGCTACCCGCTATTCACCGTGGCGCATTCGACGATCCGCGGCTTGAGTTGCGCCTGGGGGATGCCTTGCCATTCATCGAAAGTGGTGTGGAACGTTTTGATCAGATCATTCTTGATTTGACCGACCCATTTGGACCGGCAACGGATCTTTATACCGTTGAGTTCTATCGTGCCTGTAAAAAGCTGCTGAATCCCGGCGGGGTGATTTCGCTGCATATCGGCTCGCCCATCCATTTGCAGACACCCATGGCAAGAATTGCTGCCTCGTTGCGGGAGGTGTTTGCCATTGTTCGTCCCTATTTGCAGTATGTCCCGCTCTATGGCACGTTATGGTGCATGGCAACGGCTTCCGATACGGTTGATCCCATGCTTTTAAGTGCAACCGAAGTGGATGTACGCTTGGATAAGCAGGGATTACGTGATTTACAGCTCTACAATGGCGCAACACACCACGCCCTGCTCGCGCAACCCAATTTTGTGCGCAATATTTTGCAACAACCGGTTAAGCCAATTTATCGGGGTGAAATACTCGAAGACATCCACGATCCAGAATCATTACCGGGTGTTATCGTTACCCCAGCCTGAAAGTGCAGCCCGTTGTTGCCAGCGGCAGTAACAGAGTAATTCTCTGCTGTTTTTCACAGATACCCGGCTTCTTTATGCTGCTGTGGTAACTGGTTTACCGGATGAATATCCGGGAAGATATCCGGTGTGATAACGGGTTCCCATCAACCCTCCTGTCCTGTTTCCTCAACGAGGAACCCGTTTGCCTGCCGGTTCCAGAGTTGAGTATAGGCACCATTGGCAGCCAGCAGCTCGGTGTGGCTGCCGTCTTCAATGATGCGCCCGCGATTGAAGACCAGAATACGATCCAGATGCGCGATGGTGGAGAGACGATGAGCAACAACGATCACGGTTTTGTTTTGCATGAGTGTATCCAGGCTGTTCTGGATGGCCTGCTCGGTAACCGAATCGAGGCTGGAAGTGGCTTCATCCAGAATCAGAATGGGGGCATTTTTTACGATGACGCGGGCGATGGAGATGCGCTGCCGCTGGCCTCCAGAGAGCTTTACACCACGCTCACCTACCAGTGATTCGTACTGATTGGGCATACGCTCAATGAATTCATGTGCATCTGCGCCACGTGCGGCCAGCTCGATTTCCTCCCGGTTGGCGCCAGGACGGCCATAGCGGATATTCTCCAGCAAAGTGCGGTGAAACAGCCCCGGATCTTGCGGAATCAGGCTGATTTGTTCATGCAGGGACTGCTGGGTGACATCGCGAATATCCTGCCCGTCGATCAGGATACTGCCCTGCTGGGGGTCGTACAACCGCAGGATCAGGTTGAGCAGGGTTGATTTACCAGAACCGGAATACCCCACCAGCCCTACGCGCTGTCCGCCCTCGATACGCAGATTGAGGTTGTCGAATACCGGAATATGCGGAGAATAGCCGAAACTGACACCACGCAGCTCAATGTCACCTCGGGATATTTGCAGTGGTTTTGCGCCGGGGCGATCGACGATTTCATGCTCGCGCATGATGATATCGACACCGTTGGCAATGTTGCCAATATATTCAAACAGATCAATGAAGCGGCGGCTGATGTTGCGTACTTCGCTGATGATCAGCAGCGAGAGGCTGACGCTCATCACGAAATCAGCCACGGATAGCCGGTCCTGCTGCCATAGCCACAGCGCAAACAGCAATGTACCCACCTTGAGTATCAATGCCAGCAGGAACTGGAACCAGAGTATTTTTTCATTCGACCAGAGCCAGCGCCGTGAGGCGGCAATTTCATTGTTCAGAAAATTTTCCAGGTAACCGCGTTCAAAACCCAGCATAGCGAACAGCCGCACGCTGGACAGATTGGTAACAGCATCTACCACCTTGCCGACGGTAATGCTGCGCGCCTCAGCCGATTTATGTGCCAGTGGCCGGCAGCGCCGTGCCAGCCAGTAGGAAATACTCAGGTAGAGCAATGCCCATACCAGGGTAAACATCGACAGGGGAATACTGGCAAACCACAGCAGCGCGATTGAGACGGTCAGTGTGACGACAATCGGCAGAAAATCGAACACCAGTGTCCATAATGTCATATTGACGCTGGTCGATGTTTCTGAGATGCGGCTGGCCAGTGCCCCGGCAAAATTGTTACTGAGGAAACGGTGAGAATGGTGTTGCAGGTAGGCATACAGCTCGCTCGTTACCTGTGCTCGCAGTCGTGGTGCAACAATAATGCGGCAGGAGGCGCTGGCGCGGCTGAATACGACTTCGCCGAGATTGAGCAGCAGATAAAGCCCGAGCGGGAAAGCGACTGCTGAAAAAATCTGTTCCCGTACCGCAAGCGAACTGGTAACGCCGCCCACGATCTGGCCGATGGCGTACGGCGTCAGAATACTGCTGGCAGACGCACCGATTTCCAGCATTATCACCAGTACACACCAGCCGTAATAGTGCCGGAAGAAATGCAGCAGAAAGGGAAAAGGCTCGCCCGGCAATACCGGAACCTGAGGAAAAGCGTGAGATTCGTCCATCAGAAATGACGGGAAAAGAGCGTTTGTGTGCCTTGTGGGCCAGCCTGCAGCTGGATCAATCTGATACCGGCCACAACGAACGGGCCGGATCAACCGTTACGGGTTTTGCTCAGGACGAAGCAACATCCAGACAGCGTTGCCGCAAACCTCAGCCCCGCCAGTTTCAGAACGGAATATCGTCATCCATACCGCCAAAAGGATCCGGGCCACTGGAGTCTGCCTTGGCAGATGGGGTCCCCGGGTAGTCGGAACTTTCCCGATCGGCCGGTGAC
Source organism: uncultured Nitrosomonas sp. (assembly GCA_964651625.1). Classification (GTDB taxonomy): domain Bacteria; phylum Pseudomonadota; class Gammaproteobacteria; order Burkholderiales; family Nitrosomonadaceae; genus Nitrosomonas. The sequence goes on from CAZYWE010000001.1 coordinate 103,871, forward strand.
TCATAGTTACCGCCACCCGATCGGCCACCCAGCATTTGCATGCGGTCAGCGACGATTTCAGTGGTATAGCGCTCCACGTTGGACTTATCGGTCCATTTGCGAGTTTGCAGCCGGCCTTCAATATAAATCTGTGAACCTTTTTTCAGATATTCACCAGCAATCTCAGCCTGTTTGCCAAACATGACTACGCGATGCCATTCGGTGCGTTCCTGTTTTTCTCCACCTTTGTCTTTCCAGGTATCGGTAGTGGCGATATTCAGGTTTGCCATGGCATCGCCGCTGGGCATGTAGCGAATTTCGGGGTCACGGCCAAGATTGCCAATCAACATAACTTTGTTCAGCGATGCCATTTATCTGTTTCCTTCCAGTAACTGAATCACTTGTTCTTCATCAAATCCCCTGAGGTCAACTTTCAGGTAAGCCACCTGTTCGCTGGCCAGTACGAGGGCTTCATAAACACCGGGTAAGGCTGCCAGTTTGCGCGACAAGCTGCTGGCCTCATCCGTATCCATTTTCCTGACCTGATACATTTTGGAACGGACAGCAGCCGGTGCCTGCATGGTGACTGCCAGAACCAGCCACAAAATCAGCAGCAGGCTGCACATGGCTGCCAGCGCGTAAAAACCAAAATGCTGAAACAGGTATCCACCCAGACCAGAGCCGACAAATGCGCCCAGAAACTGAGTGCTGCTGTAAATACCAATAGCTGTTCCTTTTGCACCGACCGGTGCAATTTTTGAGATCAGTGAAGGCAGGGTGGCTTCCAGCAGGTTGAAAGCAGCGAAAAACAGCAGCAGCGCAAAAACCAGCCCCCAGAACCAGGTGTTAAAGGCTGCCAGTAAAATTTGTGCCAGCAGCAATAGCGCAATGGCGATAATAAAAACCTGTTTCAGCCGGGATTTTTTCTCTGCATAGATAATCGCCGGCACGACCAGCAGCATCGAACCTACCATGACCGGAAAATAGACTTTCCAGTGTTCAGCTGCAGCCAGACCGGTTTCCTTCAGAGAGAGTGGAATACTCAGCCAGAGCGCCATCAGCACCGCATGCAGCGCGAAGATGCCATAGTTCAGCCGCAGCAGCTGTACATTACGGATGACACTGCCAAAGCGGTTGGCAGTTACTTCAGTATCAGAGTGAAAACGGCTGATTACCGGATCAGGCACGACTTTGTACACCACCCCTATCGCGAGCATGGCAAGACACCCGGTAATCATGAAAATACCGGGTACACCTACCCACTGATTCAGCAGGGGGGCGATTACCAGTGACAATGCAAAAACCACACCGATACTCATCCCAATCATCGCCATTGCTTTGGTACGGTGTTCTTCGCGTGTCAGATCGGCTGCCAGCGCCATGACCGCAGCCGAAATGGCTCCTGCACCCTGGATGACGCGCCCGAAAATCACTCCGTAAATATCGGTTGCAGTGGCTGCTACAAAACTCCCCAGTGCAAACAGCACCAATCCGAGATAAATGACCGGTTTACGCCCGAAGCGATCAGATAACCAGCCAAACGGGATTTGCAGGATTGCCTGTGTCAGCCCGTAAGCGCCCAGTGCAATGCCGATTAGTGTGAAATTGTCTCCGCCCGGCAGTTCTTTTGCGAAAAAGGTAAAAACCGGCAGAATGATGAACAGGCCGAACATGCGAAGCGCATAGACACTCGCCAGACTGGCAGAGGCTCGTATTTCCACGCGGGACATTTTTTCGGGGAGTTTTGCTGCTGTGCTGGGTGTGGGTGGGGCAGGCATGAAGCGTAATTGTGTTAAATCCGGGAAGTTGGGTATATTAACAGGTTGACCCACTCTTAGGTAGCCGATGGAATTCATCAGAATCCGTGGTGCACGGACACATAACCTCAAAAATGTCGATCTCGATTTGCCGCGTAACCGGCTGATTGTGATTACCGGATTATCCGGTTCGGGCAAATCTTCACTGGCTTTCGATACGCTGTATGCAGAAGGCCAGCGGCGCTATGTTGAGTCGCTCTCCGCTTATGCCAGACAGTTTTTACAGCTGATGGAAAAACCGGATGTCGATCTGATTGAAGGCTTGTCACCTGCCATTGCCATCGAGCAAAAAGCCACTTCGCACAACCCGCGTTCCACCGTGGGGACTGTCACCGAGATACACGATTATCTGCGCCTGCTGTTTGCCCGGGTGGGGGAGCCGCATTGTCCTGAACATGGTATCGGACTGACGGCACAGAGCGTTTCACAAATGGTCGATCAGGTTCTGCAGTTACCGGCAGATACCCGCCTGATGATCCTTGCGCCAGTGGTTACCGGGCGCAAGGGCGAGCAGGTGGAGTTATTCGACGAGCTGCGTGCACAGGGTTTCGTGCGTGTCCGCCTGGATGGGGAAGTGCACGATATTGATGCATTGCCAAAATTGCAGAAAACCAAGAAACATACGATCGAAGTGGTTATTGATCGCCTCAAAATCTCTCCGGATGCCAAGCAGCGACTGGCAGAATCATTTGAAACCGCGTTGCGCCATGCTGAAGGCAAGGCGGTGGCGGTAGAAATGGATACCGGTAAGGAATATCTGTTTTCAGCCAGATTCAGCTGCCCGGTGTGCAGCTACGCCTTATCCGAGCTGGAGCCGCGCCTGTTTTCCTTCAACAATCCTGCCGGTGCCTGCCCCAAGTGTGATGGTCTGGGGCAGATCACTTTTTTCGACCCGGCACGGGTAGTGGCTTTTCCCTATTTATCGCTGGCAGCAGGTGCCATCAAAAGCTGGGATCGACGCAATCAGTTCTATTTCCAGATGTTGCAGGCTGTGGCAAGCCATTATCAGTTCGATCTGGAAGTTCCGTTTGAACAGTTGGGTGAGGCCGCGCAGCAGGTTGTTCTGTACGGTTCCGGCAAGGAAAAAATCACTTTCACCTATCTTGGTGAACAAGGTCGCGCGCATCAGCAGGTACATGTTTTTGAAGGCATTATTCCCGGCCTGGAGCGTCGTTATAAGGAAACTGAATCACAAACCGTGCGCGAGGAATTGGCCAAATTTATCAATGCGCGTGTTTGTCCGGAATGTGAAGGAACGCGCCTGTGCCTGGAAGCACGTCATGTTACGGTCAATAACGAGGCAATTTTTGCCATCAGTGCCTGGCCGCTGCGGCAGGCAAAACAGTTTTTCGATGACATGCAGTTGTCAGGCCATAAACAGGCCATTGCGGAGCGCATTGTCCGGGAAATTTCCAGCCGTTTGCAGTTTCTCAACAATGTCGGGCTTGATTACCTTTCGCTCGATCGTTCAGCCGACACACTTTCCGGCGGCGAGGCGCAGCGTATCCGCCTTGCCAGCCAGATCGGTTCAGGTCTGACTGGTGTCATGTATGTGCTGGACGAGCCTTCGATCGGGCTGCATCAGCGTGATAATGAGCGCTTGCTGGATACACTCAGGCATCTGCGTGATCTTGGCAACAGCGTCATCGTGGTGGAACATGACCAGGACGCCATTCTGCTGGCGGATCATGTGGTCGATATGGGCCCGGGAGCAGGTGAACATGGCGGGCGTGTAGTCGCAGAAGGCACACCTGCAGCCATTCAGGCCAACTCAGCCTCACTGACCGGACAATATCTATCTGGCCAGCGCTCCATTGCCATCCCGGCTGTGCGCACCCTTCCTGATCCACAGAGAATGCTGGCCATACGTGGTGCAAGTGGTAATAATCTCAAACAGGTCGCGCTTGATTTGCCGGTCGGGCTGCTGGTATGTGTAACTGGCGTTTCGGGCTCCGGAAAATCCACGCTGATCAACGACACGCTGTATCGCGCTGTCGCGCGGCATCTGTATGGCAGTCAGACTGACCCGGCGGCGTATCAGAAAATTGACGGACTGGGTTTTTTTGACAAGGTGATTGACATCAACCAAAGCCCAATCGGGCGTACTCCCCGTTCCAATCCTGCCACCTATACTGGCCTGTTTACACCTGTGCGTGAACTGTTCGCCGGTGTGCCGCAGGCACGCGAGCGCGGCTATACCCCGGGCCGGTTTTCATTTAATGTCAAAGGCGGACGCTGCGAAGCCTGTCAGGGTGATGGTGTCATTAAGGTAGAAATGCATTTTCTGCCGGATATTTATGTCGCCTGCGATGTTTGCCACGGGCAGCGTTACAACCGGGAGACATTGGAAATTCAATACAAAAGCAGAAATATCCACGAAATCCTGCAAATGACTGTCGAAAATGCGCATGCATTTTTTGAAGCCGTGCCGGCAGTTGCCCGTAAACTGCAAACCCTGCTGGATGTGGGGCTGGGCTATATTACACTTGGACAATCCGCTACAACGTTGTCCGGTGGCGAAGCGCAGCGCGTCAAACTGTCTCTGGAGCTGTCCAAGCGTGACACCGGCCGCACGCTCTACATTCTGGATGAGCCCACCACTGGTCTGCATTTCCAGGATATCGACCTGTTGCTTAAAGTCCTGCATCGCCTGCGTGACAATGGCAATACGGTGGTTATCATTGAACATAATCTGGACGTGATCAAAACTGCCGACTGGATCATTGATCTCGGCCCGGAAGGCGGGGCAGGTGGCGGCAGGATTATTGCCGAGGGTACACCGGAAGCTGTGGCGGCCATCCCCGACAGCTTTACCGGCCAGTTTCTCCAGCCACTGCTTTCCAGTACAACTCCAATCACTTTATGAATCCGCGCGAGCTCCTGTCTGATAGTTTTCATGCCGCCATTGGCGCGGCTGATCCGCTGAAAATCGTTCCATCGCATCTGCCCGAACCGCCAAAAGGTAATACGCTGGTGGTTGGTGCGGGGAAAGCGGCAGCAGCCATGGCGCGTGCAGTGGAAGAAAACTGGCCGGCGGGCAATCCTCTGGAAGGAATTGTAGTTACACCTTATCGCCATGGGCTGACAACGAACAGCATCATGGTCATTGAGGCCAGCCACCCGGTACCGGATACACAGGGAGAAATGACTGCCCGCGCCATGCTGGAATCAGCACGTCTGCTCAGCCCGGATGATCTGCTGCTGGGGTTGTTCAGCGGTGGAGGTTCCAGCCTGTTGTCAGCACCCATTTCCGGGGTAACGCTGGACGAACTGAAATCGATTACTCATCAGCTGTTGCATTGTGGTGCTGCAATTCAGGAAATCAACATCGTGCGCAAGCATTTGTCCGTTGTGCTGGGAGGCAGACTGGCAGCGGCCAGCCGGGCGCCGGTACAGAGCCTGATCATCTCGGATGTTACTGATAATGATCCCTCGTCCATCGCATCCGGGCCGTGTGCTCCGGATGCCTCCACCTGGCAGGACGTGCTGGCACTGATTGAGCGCTACGCAATTACCGTTTCTCCACACATTCTGCAGGCTTTACAGGAAAACAACCGTACAGGACGAAATGAAACCATCAAACCAGGGGATCCGGTTTTCAGAAACGTAAAAAACAGGATCGTTGCCACTGCACGGCAATCACTCACAGCAGCCGCACAGTTTTTTCGTATGCAAGGGATTACACCGCTTATTCTGGGTGACACTGTCACCGGAGAAGCAAGGGAGATTGCCAAAATGCACGCAGCTATCGTGCGGGAAGTACGGCATTACAGTAATCCGTTCAAACCGCCCGTCGCCCTGATTTCCGGTGGGGAAACCACGGTAACGGTAAAAGGGTCGGGTAAAGGCGGGCGCAATACCGAGTTTCTGCTCTCACTTGCCATCGTCCTCAACGGACTGGAAGACGTTTACGCACTGGCCTGCGATACTGATGGCATTGACGGCAGCGAAACCAATGCCGGTGCAGTGATCACGCCGGATACCCTCCACCGGGCTGAGCTGGCCGGCATTGATCCGATCGCTTTACTCAGCGATAACGATGCTTATTCTTTTTTCAAAAAGCTGGGTGATCTGGTTGTCACTGGCCCAACCCGTACCAATGTCAATGATTATCGGGTAATTCTTGTTTTGTGATGCGCCAGGGACAGATCATTTAATGGTGTGCAGCAACCCGGTTTCACTTGTGCTCTTGCAACCAGGTGGCAACTTCCATTGCAAAATAAGTCAGGATTGCATCGGCACCGGCACGTTTGAATGACAGCAGTGCCTCGGTAACGCAGACTTTCTCGTCCAGCCAGCCATTCATGGCAGCAGCTTTCAGCATGGCATATTCACCACTTACCTGATAGACAAAGGTGGGCACACCCAGCTCATTCTTGACTCTGCGTACAATATCAAGATAGGGCATGCCGGGTTTGACCATAATCATGTCCGCACCTTCCTGTATATCCAGCCCTGCTTCCCATATTGCTTCATCTGAATTGGCCGGGTCCATCTGGTAGGTATATTTGTTGCCTGCCCCCAGCATAGCAGCTGAGCCAACTGCATCACGGAACGGACCATAAAAACTGGAAGCATATTTGGCTGAATAAGCCAGTATCCGGGTATGGATAAAGCGGTCGCGATCCAGCATGGCACGAATAGCACTCACCCGGCCATCCATCATGTCGGATGGAGCCACGACATCCGCACCTGCGTTAGCATGTGACAATGCCTGCCGTTCCAGCACGCTGACGGTTTCATCATTCAGCACATAACCGTTCTCATCGATCAACCCGTCCTGACCATGGCTGGTATAGGGATCAAGCGCCACATCAGTGATAATTCCCAGCTCGGGAAAATGTTTCTTCAATTCCTTTACCGTACGAGGCACCAGCCCATTGGGGTTATACGCTTCATCGGCAGTCAGGTTTTTCAGGGAAGAATCGATTACCGGAAAAATTGCCAGTGCGGGAATCCCCAAACGCAGGCATTTTTCAGCCTGAAACAGGAGCAGATCGATGCTCTGCCGGACAACCCCGGGCATGGATGCCACCTGCTCTTCGCGCTTACTGCCATCCAGCACAAATACCGGGTAAATCAGATCGTCTGTCCGCAGATGATTTTCGCGAACAAGGCGGCGGGAGAAATTGTCCCGGCGGTTACGGCGCATCCTTTTTTGTGGAAACTGGCTGAAAAATGTCATGTCTGTTTGTTGGAAATAAAAAAATTGATATGTGATGGAACTAAATTGGTTTAGGTTGCTCTTACTGACAGGTAGCTAGTAATCACTACCTCCCGCCTTCCCTCCCTGAGGCGGGGCCTTACAAACAAGGCGATTCTCCCCGGCTCAATCCCCTTTAGCCGGGGTTTTTTTTTGACCACCGGTTTCGTTGTCATCCTGCTGCTGTACGCTGAGCTCTTTTGCATCAAACCAGCTTTGCAATAATTGTGAAGCTTCCTCCACCCCGGTTGTTTTCAGGCTGGAGAATGTCTGGACGGTGCAATGCGGGTAACTGGCAGACAAAAATTGCCTGACTTCGTTCAGTGTCGCCAGTGCCGCACTCTTGCTCAATTTATCAGCTTTTGTCAGCAACACATGTACCGGTTTCTCTGTCTGCCTGAACCAGTCCAGCATTTGTAAATCGAGTTCTGTCAGAGGATGGCGAATATCCATGATAAGTACCATGCCGTACAGAGGTTGACGGGTTTGCAGATAAGTGCTCAGCAGATGTCCCCAGTGCTGACGGACAGCCAGTGGCACCTGGGCATAACCGTACCCTGGCAGATCAACCATGAAACGTTCTTCCGCAAGCCGAAAAAAATTGATGTGCTGCGTCCGGCCGGGCATTTTGCTGACAAAGGCAAATCGCCCTCTTCCTACCAGCGTATTGATTGCACTGGATTTTCCGGCATTTGAGCGCCCGGCAAAAGCAACTTCAATCCCGGTGGCTTTGGGCAAATCCTGCAGTTGGTTGACTGTTGTAAAAAATTCAGCACGTCTGAAAAGCGGGTGTGTCATGGTGTCCTGATGGTTAGTGTATTGCCGGTAGTGATTTCTGTTTTTCAGCAATGATAATCAATCCTTCCAGCACCAGGTTATTCACAACCTGATGTGAAATATGCATGTAAGGAGCCAGAAGTGCAGCGCCGCCGCCCGTCAGGATGATTTCTGCAGGTATCTGTTTGCCTGAGTATCCGGAAAGCTGGCCATGCATCCGCTCCAGCGCCCCCGTCAGCGCCTGGATCATGCCGCTGAACAGTGCGTTTGCGGTATCGACCGGAAAATCCTGAAAACTACCGCAGTCCGGGGTAAGGAATGTTCCGGCACGGCCTGCCAGTGCCTGTTTCATGGTATCCGGTCCCGGCACGATAATGCCTCCCAGAAATTCACCTGTAGCAGTCAGTGCATCGGCCGTCATGGCAGTGCCAATATCCACAACCAGACACGCCTGTTGTACCCTGTGCCGTGCAGCGATCAGCGCCATCCAGCGATCACATCCCAATTGCTCCGGGTGAATGTAACGATTGACGACGCCGCACTGGCGGGCTTTGGCCTTAACCCACCCGGGTTGCACCTGCCATGGCTTCAGCAGCATCGCCAAATCCTTTTCGGCCTGTAGCCCGGCCACATTGGAAACCAGTACAAACGATGGTGCCGGCAACTGGGACCAGCTTTGCTCCAGCAGCATGCGTTCAGTTTGTAATGCGCTGCCATTAGCCAGCCAGCGTTCACCATCGTGCAATCCCCATTTGATGGCGGTATTACCGGAATCAATTGCCAGTACAAAAGAAGTGCTCATGTTATGCCAGCTCGCGCAGGGATATTTCTCCGCTTCTTAATTGCACGATACCTTCGGGAGTATTGACCAGTAAAGCACCATCCGGAGCTACGCCGGTTGCGATTCCGTCCCTGCTGGAGCCATCCGGAAAATGGATCTGTACTGCTTTATCCTGACAGGCATGGTATTGCACCCACTCCTCGACGAAAGGCTCAAAACCGTGTTGTTCAAATGTATCCAGCACGTTAATCAGTTCTTTCAGTAAAGCGGCCAGCAACTGGTTTCTGTCCGGCACCTTCCCGGTAATGCTGGTGATATCAGTTACTTTTTGATCAATCCGGGTTTTTGTATTATCCGAGAGTTTGAGATTCAGACCGATGCCAATGACTACAGTACCCGGGCTTAGCATGTCACCGTGTAATTCGATCAATATCCCGGCCAGTTTGCTAGAGCTGGACAATACATCATTTGGCCATTTCAGCGAAACGTCACTTATACCGAGCCCTTTCAGGGCGCGAACAATTGCCACACCCGTCGCCAGACTCAGCCCGGAAAGCGCATTGACGGCACATTGTGACGGCCACAAAACCGAGAAAGTCAGGCTATCCCCTAATCCTGATAACCATGAACGCCCACGACGCCCACGCCCCTGTGTCTGCAATTCCGCGGCCAGAACCTGCTTGATCCGGTTAACGGAAGCAGTTTGATTGACTGCACGCTGTAACAGTAACGAATTAGTCGATTCAACTGTATCCACGGTTTCTATTTGTATGGAATCTGCATTATCCGCAAGATGCTGACGTATCTGTACACTGTCCAGCCATTGCACCGGATTCAGCCAGCGGTACCCGCGTCCGGGAATTTTGTGGATTGTCAGACCATAGCTTTCCAGGTCCTGTAGCGTACCGGAAATATTTGCGCGTGAAACATTCAGTGCCTGACCCAGTGCCGTACCAGAATGGAAATTACCATCACTCAATATTCTCAGGATGGCAAACGTGAGATGCCTCATGTTGAATTCCTTACCGCGGCTCCAGGAGCATTCCCGGCAGTTTATCTGGTTCTGGTAATCCTGCTGCCATGGCCTTTTCGATCCGGTATATATACCCCATAACAAAAAAAGCGGAAAAATCCGCTTTTATATGTTGAATACGCTCCCAGCAAAGCTCATCGGGAGGGTATTCATTTTTTTTGTGAACTGACTCGACTAGCGTCCGGATTCACGCAGGTGATTAAGGGCCTCCTGCATACGTAGGGTAGCTTCATTGATATGGCCGTTGTCAGCATCCTTGAGGGCATGTTCCATATCCTTGATTCCATGATTGATATGTGCATTGGCTTCACCGCTCTCGCCGGCAGCCATGGCATGCTCCAAACTTTCCTTCACCTGCTTCTTCAGCATATCAATGTTACCTTCCTTGCCTTGAGTTATTGCTTCTTCGGCATGTTTCAACGCTTCATCCAGATGGGTTGGTGAGGCTGCATACACCTGCGTGCTTAGAAACAATCCAACTGCTAAAGCGGCAATCATTTTTATCAGCGTTTTCATAATAGCTTCTCCTCTTGTACTGGTTGGTCAGGATGTATGAATTTTCAGTCACAACACGGTGAATAAGCAGGGAAGAGCTGAATAACGTACAAACCGGGGCCCCCGCCCGTTTTATGAAACTCACACATTCGTTTTTATATCACGGTTCATTGCCGGCAGACAGCATTATTCCAATATGGTGCGCCATAATAAAAAAAGCGGATTGCTCCGCTTTTTTTCCGGGTGTGCCCCGATGCTGCCAGAGGCACACGTACTTCAGTAATACTGTTTATTTTTTTATACCTTCGGCGGCACGCAAATGTGTGATTGCGTCCTTGATATGCTGGGTAGCCACATCAGCATGACCTTCTTCGCCATGTTTGATGCCATCTTCCAGATGCTTGATTCCATGGACGATATGCTCTGTCTCACCTTTCTCATTAGCGGCCTGTTTTGCAAATCCGAGGCTTTCCTTGGCGTGCATAAGCAGTTCCTTGACATGACCTTCGTTACCTTGCGTCACGGCTAAATCGGCGTGCCTCAATGCTTCGTCAATAAAGGCGGTACGTGAATCTGCATACACCTGTGTACTTAGAAACAATCCAACTGCTAAAGCGGCAATCATTTTTATCAGCGTTTTCATAATAGTTTCTCCTCATATATTGATTACTCAAGATGTATGAATTTTCAGTCACAACACGGTGAATAAGCAGGGAAGAGCTGAACAACATATAAACCGGGCCCTGCCATACCTTATGAAACCCACACACCCGTTTTTATATCACAGTTCATTGCCGGCAGATAGCATTATTCTGAGTAGTACGCCATAAATAAAAAAAGCGGAATAATCCGCTTTTTTCCGGATGTACCCCTGATGGAATCAGGGGTACATCTGCTTCAACAGTGCTGTTTGGTTTAGCGTTCGAAGGCACGCAAATGCTCGATCGCTTCTTCAACGTGCCTGGTGGCCACACCAGTATGGCCTTCCTCCCCATGCCTGATAGCATCTTCCAGATGTTTGATTCCATGGACGATATGCTCTGTACCGCTTCCTTTGGCGTCATCGGCAGCCTGCTTGGCATGTTCCAGGCTTTTTCTGGCATGCTCAAGCAGTTCTTTGACATGGCCTTCTTTGCCTTGTACTACGGCTTTATCGGCATGCTCCAGTGCTTCGTCAATATGAACAGTATGCGAATCCGCATACACCTGCATGCTTAGAAACAGCCCAACTGCTAACGCGGTGATCATTCTTGTCAGGGCTTTCATAATAGCTTCTCCTCTTATATTGGTTGCTCAGGATGTATGAATTTTCAGTCACAACAGGGTGATAAGCAGAAAAAAGCTAAACAACATATAAACCAGTCCTGCCGTCCACTTTATGAAACCCACACGCCCGTTTTTATATCACAGTTCACTACCAGCAGATAGGGCATTACTCTGATGTGGCTGGTCAGATACCGCGCAATAATTCATTGATACCGGTCTTGGAGCGGGTTTTGGCGTCAACCTGTTTTACGATTACCGCGCAATACAGGCTGTAGCGGCCGTTTTCAGCGGGCAGATTGCCGGAAACCACTACCGATCCCGGCGGAATCCGGCCATAGGTCACTTCACCAGTTTCTCGGTTGTAGATTTTGGTGCTTTGGCCAATGTATACACCCATTGAGATAACTGAGTTTTCGCCAACGATTACGCCTTCGACAATTTCAGAACGAGCGCCAATAAAGCAGTTATCTTCGATAATGGTTGGGCTTGCCTGCACCGGTTCGAGTACACCACCGATACCAACACCTCCGGACAGATGCACATTCTTGCCGATTTGCGCACAGGAGCCTACTGTTGCCCAGGTATCCACCATGGTGCCTTCATCGACATAGGCGCCGATATTCACATAAGAAGGCATCAGAACTACATTGTTTGCGATAAAAGCACCTTTGCGGACGGCGGCGGGTGGCACCACCCGGAATCCGCCATCACGAAAGTCGCGTGAGCTGTAATCCGCAAACTTGGATGGAATTTTGTCAAAGTAGTTGGAAAACCCGCCTTTGATGAAGTTGTTGTCTTCCATACGGAAAGACAGCAGGACAGCTTTTTTAATCCATTGACGAACTGTCCATTCCCCGTTGATTTTTTCGGCCACACGCAGCTTGCCGTTATCCAGCATGTTGATAACCTGGGCAACTGATTCCTTCAGGTTGGCTTCAACATTCCGCGGGGTGATTTCAGCACGCCTTTCAAAGGCATTTTCGATGACAGCCTGTAATTGTTCCATGTGACTCCTAGCTAAAAATAATCAAATCAGAATTTTCTGGTGATATTCCGGATTCGCTCCATTGCTTCCACACACTCCGTTACAGTCGCAACCAGCGCGATCCGCACGAAATCTTCACCAGGGTTGATACCACGCGCCTCTCGCGCCAGATAACTGCCCGGTAACACGGTAATACTCCCTTCACGATACAACCGCCTGGAAAACTCGATACCGCTGACAGGCGTTCTCAGCCATAAATAAAAACCGGCATCCGGCATGCTGACTGGAAGCGTGTCCCCCAGAATGTGCATGGCACTGGCAAATTTCTCACGATACAGTGTACGATTTTCGATTACGTGCTGTTCATCACGCCAGGCAGCAGTACTGGCTGCCTGCACGGCCGGATTCATGGCGCTGCCGTGGTAAGTACGGTAAAGCAGAAATTGCTTGAGGATGGTGGCATCTCCTGCCACAAAACCGGAACGCATCCCCGGCACATTGGAACGCTTGGACAGGCTGCTGAAAACGACCAGGCGGGGAAATCCGCTTCGCCCGAGTTTTTCTGCTGCTTCCAGCGCACCCAGTGGAGGATGCTTCTCATCAAAATAAATTTCCGAATAACATTCATCCGCTGCAATCACAAATCCGTAGCGGTCGGACAGATCGAATAAATGTTTCCATTCATCCAGTGTCAATATCTTGCCGGTAGGATTGTTGGGGGAGCAGATATATGCCAGTTGCGTGCGTTTCCACACCGTATCGAGGAGTTGTGTGGTGTCTATTGAAAAATTGTTTTCCGGTAACTGGTTGAGGAAATAAGGAGTTGCTCCGGCCAGTAACGCGGCGCCTTCGTAGATTTGATAAAAGGGATTCTGACAGACTACTGCCGGCTGAGAGGTATTATGTGTATCAATAATCGCTTGGGCAAACGAGAATAATGCTTCCCGGCTGCCATTGACCGGAATCACCTCGGTATCAGGATTGATGGAAGACAGGTGATAGCGTTTCGCCAGCCAGGCTGCAATGCTGGTGCGCAGCTTGTCAGCACCAAGTACTGTGGGGTAGTGCGCCAGCCCTTCAAGGTTGCTGATCAGTTCCTGTCGAATAAATTTGGGCGTGTTGTGCCTCGGTTCACCGATATGCAACCCGATGGAAGTCAGCGAAGGATCAGCAGGAGTGAGGTCCTCAAATAACCTGGTGAGTTTCTGAAAGGGGTATAGCTGAAGATTTTCCAGTGAGGGGTTCATACTTTTTCAGGATTGCTCACAAGCATCATGCTTGCGGATTGGATATGCTTTCAGGGAGCACAGTAAAAAATGTCAACCGCTAATTATAAAGGGCGCAGCCAACCTTGACCAAACAAAAAATCTGGACCAGGACGTTTTTAACAGATCGCAACCCTGTCTGCGTTGCTGGCCACAGATTTTTAGCAGCTGATCTGGAACAGATACTTCGACTGTTGTTTGACCTTAACAGAATCGAAGCGATTCAATAAACGGCCAAATCGTTCTATTTTCTGCTCGATCTTGCTGGTGGAAATTTCAGGGAAGCGGTGATCGTGGTAGGCCAGCCGGTTGGGGCCGGGGCGGCGCATGTACAGTTTGGTAAGTGTGGCTTTTAGGTTGGCGAATGCCCACCCTGCCATATAGGTTCCCATGCTGCTTGCTGGCGGGGGTGCTTTGCCATAGCCGTTATTTTCCAGAATATCGACGATACGCTCACAGGCGAGGTCTCCATGTTGTGCAGTCAGGTAATAGTCGATCAGTTGCTTGCGCTCTTCACCCCCGGCGGCACCCAGTTCACCGTGCAGGATTTGGGAAATGGTTTCCCTGAGTTCGTCGAAATTGAATGACTGATAACTGAGCCGGGTGGGGAGTCCCTGGAAATCATAATCATAATAAGCATCAAAAGAAGTGAGGTAAGACACTGCCGGTACGCCCAGTGCATACGCTTCCAGGCCGGTTGTACAGCCATTGTGTACCAGCGTTTTTGAGGCCAGCAGCCAGGGAACGACATTGCCCTCATGGATAACCTTCACGCGCTGGCAGTGCGCTGCAACTTCATGGTAGACATCAAATTTTTCACTCGGGTGAGGTCGCACGATAATTGTCATATCCGGAAATGCCTGTTCCAGCGCCGGAATAAGCTGTCTGAAATCCTGCAAGAGTGCGTGCTTGTGGTGCCATAGTCCTTCAGCGAATTCATCACTCATACCAGCGCCGCCTTGCCCGCGCCGCATTTTGTTTTCGCCATCTTTCGATGCAATAAACAAGCCAATGCCCGGTATAAATGGATTAACATCCGGGAAATTGGTATTAACGAGAATGAAATTCCCGTGAAGATCACGCAATCTCCGGGCTTCCTCTTCAAAGTAGTTGCGTACTTCCGGCCGCAGCAGATCGCCGCGCGGATTTCCGGTAATGTGAATGGGTAAATCATCAGGAAGGTAGGGGTACTGTTTGAGAAGATCGGCGTTTTCCTGTCCCCAGGCAAAAAAATGGGAAACATTTCTGATTGTGACGGGAGACAGGCGCAACGTGAAATAAGTGTCTGCCGGCGGGTGAACCAGCGCCTCTTCTTCCCACGCGATGATGTCGTGTCCGAGCATGCGAAGAATACGAAACATTGAGTTGCTCAAGCTGCGCATACTTTTAGCCAGATAGACGCCACGCGGAAATGAAGCGGCTTCAAAATGCACATGCGCACGCGAGCCGATAATGACCGGAAATCCACGTTCAGCTGCCACGCAGGCCAGTAGCAGTTTTGCGTCCAGTTCACGCACCTGGTTTTCAACGGGAATAATGAGGGTTGATGCGGAGGCTGACATATTTTTACGGTTTGCAGGTTGATTGTGCGCCGTTCATGCTGATTAAGCGCTAAGTCTTGGCAGAATATCAGTTTATTTCGTTTTTCAATATATCCCAGCGATTTGCCAGTGCCTGAAAAATCCGGGGGTTACCGGAAATCGCGGCAATTTCGTGGTTAAGCCAGAATGAAGGCCTGGTCCAGTTGAAACTCCCGAAAATTGACCAGGTACGATTGCCATCTTCGATCAGCACAAATTTAAGGTGCATCGGGAGTTTCTCGGAGTTAAGAATGCGCCTGAACCGGATCCCGGATGAAGCCAGGCGCTGTTCTACCCTGGGAGTGACGCGCCGGTGGGTGGATTCTGCGAAAATTTCCAGCGTGACGCCGCGTTGCACGAGATCAATCATGACGTTAACCGCACTTTTTGTTCTGATATGCGAGGCGGCAATACGAACACGTGCATTGCTGCTGATCCCGTGTAAAAACCGGATGACAGGGTGTGGATTAAGCCGCGGCCAAAAATAAATAGTGGTATCCGTGCCCTGTAGATCACGGCGTATACCGGCAGCAAAACGATACAAGAGCCCAGGTGGGGATTGGTGCAACTGTCTGGCGTGTTTCATCAGCCCTTCCGCCAGAATTGGATCCCTGAGACCGAACAGCGCGTTATGGCCGCGATCCTGATCACCAATTTCCTGAAGTATGGCCGGGTCTTCCTGTGGCATATTTCCCGAGGGATTGAAAGAACCGATAAAAGCAACAGGTTGAGGATGAGAAAAGCAGTACAGCTTTTCATGTAACTGCGGTTTCCATGATTTATCTGATGGAGAAGGGATGCCGGGGATAGTAATAATCTGTAGCGCATCGCCCAATCCATCCGGTCCTGAGAGCCTGGCGATTACGGCATCATTGGCGTGAGGAATGCGTGGCCTTCCTTCCAGACACAGCGTAACGCAGACACCCCGTTTTTTTGCCCGAATCAGTGCATCAGCCAGATGAAGATCACGGAAATAGTAGGTGACCCAATCAATCGTGCCGCCAGCGGGGACGGCTGCAATATGTGCTTCCAGCATATCGCGCAGATGACCGGGTGCCTGATCCGGGCCGCCAAAATGAATTTCGGGTGAAAATTCCGCTGCTAATGGTAAATCTGACGGTGTATACATAAAAAGGACAGATTACCGGGTTAGCCTATACTGACATTTTCATCGTTGCTGCCTGTGCCCGTTTCGCTTGCAGCCTTTGTTTTTCTTGCGCTGGCTTGCTGCACTTCGTTCTCAAGCAAGGCAACGTAACGTGGCAGGACATCAGCTCCGCCCGCATGCAGCATTTCGCTGATAAAGCGCTGGCGATTTTCTTCCACATAGAAGTTATCGCAGCCTTCGGACAGGAATTTGCTGATCAGCAGATAGATATCATCCCGGCATTTCAGTTCGGTTTCCGGCATGTAATACGCCATGGCAGACCGGCCGGCATGCAGGTAATCTGCCGCCAGTACCGGTTTTTTTGCCTTGATGGCTTCAAATACAACGGAAGTCGCAAGATCAATAATGACATCCGCCCAGTTCATCAGAGGAATGGAGTGCACGCTATCTGCCGCTACACTAACGTTGGGAAGCTCACGCAGAGAAGTACTTTTGGTAAACGATTGTCGCCAGCCGCCTCGCGTATGGGGTTTGATTATCAGCTCTACGCCGGGAAATTCAGCAATTAAACCGGTGATTTCGCTGACTTCTTCCCAGAATGTGGTGAATTCACTTTTTCTCAGGAACATGACGATTTTGAGACGGGTATCCGGTCGGGTCTGGTGCTCGGATACTGGTGATAATTTGGCAAGTCTCTTCAGCCATTCATCGCAATAGCGCGGAGAGCCAAGTACAGCAATGGCCCGATCATTCAGAAACGGGCGGAAACGGGTTGCACATAATTCGTTGGGGACAACCAGTTTGTCGAACATTCTGGCATCAGCATATAAAGTATCCGGCTTCACGACCCATTCACGATGGCGTATCAGCCGATTGGCGTGCGGGCTGTCGCCATGTGGTAGCGATACAGCACCGTACCCTCTCTCCCTGGCTGTACTAATGATGGTTTCAACCCACTCGATCGGGATGGGCGATCCTTTTGTGATCCAGTCAAAAATAACCACCCCTTCACCGGTAGCTCCAAAAGTACGATTCAGTAATCGTTTGGCTGTTTTTTGCCAGATTACCGCCCGTTTGCCGGCATCATATTTTTGAGCCAGTTTTTCAGCCAGCCGGCCAAGCAGGAAGATGCGCCTCACTCCTTTGGCCAGAAGGAATGCTTGCAGTTTCCATAACAAAAAGTCATGCGGGAACAACGCTCTGCGGAGGTGGGCAACGCGAACCTGATTCAGTGTACTCAAAAACTGAATGCGGTAATCAGTCAGAAATTTTGGGGATCCAAGCAGTACCACATCGGCACTATGGCCTGATTCGGACCATTTGGTAATCACCGGGGTAATATGATCTATGTCGTTATAATGACGGAGAAAAAACAGAGCTTTCATAAATAACGGTGCCTGGTGTTGTTTATTATGTGTGAAAGAGCAGGTTATCAGATATGTGTGAGTGCCTGTACAGGCCGGGGATTTTGCCAGCTTGACAGTCCGTTGCCAATCAGGAATGACAATGTGCTGTTAATTCATTCAGTTGAAACCATAAATTTGTAAAAACAGGAGGATTGCCATGAATCATCAGGAAAACAGGAAAATAAGTCACGTTGATCTTGCAGGCCGGATCAGGCAGGGGGTGCTGATTGGGATAATAGCCGTTATTGCTTCATACGCATTGCCCTCGCTGGCAGAAAACATTGGCAGTGTATCCACCCGGTTCAAGCTGCTGGGTGCTAACGATAAAATCGTAGTAGAGGCTTTTGATGATCCGGACGTGGCTGGCGCAACATGTTATTTGAGCCGGGCAAAAACTGGCGGAATAAGTGGTACGGTAGGAGTGGCTGAAGACAGATCAGAAGCTTCTATCGCCTGTCGTCAAACAGGATCAATCACTCTTTCAGAGAAGATAACAAGCGGCAAGGCGGATGGTGACGAGGTATTCAAGAAAAATACTTCGCTGTTGTTCAAAACACTGCAGGTAGTACGCTTCTATGATGCCAAACGCAATGTTCTGGTCTACCTTTCTTATAGTGACCGGATCATTGAAGGATCGCCACAAAACAGTATTTCAGTTATCCCCATTACGCCCTGGCATTAACAGGCCATTGAGAAATTGCGGCGAGAAGGACAAGTTTCGCCACAATTTCTCAATCGACTGTTAAACCTGAATAACCTCCCGGAGGGCTGGCGACATAACAGGCAATAATTCACTAGCCCCGTTCTGCCGCTTTCAGGTAACCAGCGCTTCCAGTGGAGGTGTGTGGCTCAAGCTGAAAGCCTCAGCAACTGCGGGGTGTGTCACCAGCCCGCGGTGGATGTTGAGACCATTTAGCAGTGTCTGATTGTTGCGTAAGGCAGCCAGCCCATCGTTTGCCAGCGTTGCGACATAGCTGGCAGTCTGGTTGTTCAGTGCAAACGTGCTGGTGCGCGGGACTGCGCCGGGCATATTGGCTACGCAGTAATGCAGTACACCATCAATTTCGAAAATCGGCTTGCTGTGCGTGGTGGGGCGGGTGGTTTCCACGCACCCCCCTTGATCAACTGCCACATCAACGATGACGGAGCCTGTGCGCATTTTCGGCAACATTTCCCTTGTTACCAGCCAGGGCGCCCGCCCTCCGGGAATCAGAATTGCACCAATGACCAGGTCAGCCTCATAAACGGCCTGGCGTACATTGACGGCATCACAGTAACGGGTTTGCAGCCGTCCGGAAAAGCGGTCATCCAGCGCTTTCAGGCGATCATGGTTAATGTCCAGTGCCGTTACCATTGCACCCATGCCGGCGGCAACTGTCGCGGCATTGGTCCCTACGACGCCTGCTCCGAGAATAACGACATTAGCCGGCGCAACACCTGGGACGCCTCCCATCAGAACGCCCCGTCCTCCCTGTGTTTTCAGCAGATAGGTTGCGCCAATCTGTACCGCCATGCGCCCTGCCACTTCACTCATGGGGGTCAATAACGGAAGCGCGCCTGATGCTGTCTGTACAGTTTCATAGGCAATTGCGCTGGTACCGCTGGCAAGCAGTTTTTCTGTCAGAGTTCTGTTTGAGGCCAGGTGCAGGTAAGTGAACAGCAGTAAATCTTTTCGCAGATACTGATATTCTGACTCGGTTGGCTCTTTTACCTTGACTACCAGTTCCGCTGCCCAGGCGTCTTCGGCCTGTTTTACGATTTCTGCTCCGGCATCACGATAATCCTGATCAGAAATGACACTGCCTGCACCCGCTCCGGTTTCGACCAGAACCCGGTGTCCGTGGCCAACCAGAGTATGTACACTGCCGGGAGTCAATCCGACCCGGTATTCATCTGCTTTTGTTTCTTTGGGTAATCCGATAATCATTTATGCCCCAGGCCTTTCTCTTGATTTTGATGGTTAAGCTGCAAATACTATGGTTCTATGCTTGCGCCAGTTCCACCCATACTGGCGCGTGGTCAGATGGTCGCTCCAGTTTTCTGGGGGCTTTGTCTACTTGCCAGGCGGTGCAGCGGTCCGCTATTTCATGGCTCAGCAGAATATGGTCGATGCGCAACCCCTGGTTCCGGCGAAAAGCCATCATGCGATAATCCCACCAGGTATAGGTCTTTTCCGGCTGTTCAAACAGGCAAAAACTGTCAACAAAGCCCGTGTCCAGCAGCCCGCGAAAAGCCTGCCGTTCGGGTTCGCTGCACAATACCTGTCCACGCCAGGCTTCAGGATCATAAACATCCCGATCTTCCGGGGCAATATTGAAATCGCCCAGCAAGGCTACTTTGCCGTAACGCGCCCGCTCCTGCTGCAGAAAGTGGTTCAGCCGGGATAGCCATTCCAGCTTGTAAGTATATTTTTCCGAATCGACGTGTTCGCCATTTGGCACGTATGCACAAATGATGCGCAAATCTCCACAGGTTGCGGCAATCAGTCTTTTCTGCACATCGCTGAGATTGGGCAAGGCTGTGCAAACATCGCTTCCTGCTTCTTTGCTCAGCAAGGCAACACCGTTATAGGTTTTTTGCCCAATAAAGGTCGAGTGATAGCCTGCCTGTGTAATATCATCCACCGGAAAAAATTCATCCTGCAATTTTGTTTCCTGCAGACATAACACATCTGGCTGATTGAGGCTCAGCCAGTTGATTACCTGCGGCAGGCGAACCTTGAGTGAATTTACGTTCCAGGTAGCAATTTTCATGATTTGTGTTTTGATCGTTCCTCAATAACCTGGCTGAAAATACTATCATCAATTCCAGCAGTTACACGGCCTGATGTTGGAGTGATGATCAAATCGCAACGGAATAGCAGCTATAATGACGGCCCTTGTTAAACGGAGATGGAAATGAAAAAAACGATTGGGTTGTTAGCGGTTTCTGCAGTAATTGGATTGACAGGCTGTGCAAAAACGGACACTTACACACCACCAGCCAACGCCAGCGGTGAGGATATTTTTTACGCAAACTGTACCAAGTGCCATAAACCGGAAACAGGTGGCAAGGTAATGGCGTTGAGTTCCAAGATGGCCACCAAAGAAGCCATTATCGAGAAGGTGAATAAGGGCGGAATGACAATGAGCGCTTTCCCCAACATTACCGGGGAACCGGCACAACGTCTGGCTGAATTTATCCTGGCAAACAGCAGGGCCAAATAATTTCCAGCCGGGAAACTGACTGTGGAATTGCTGATTCCATTTTCTGCTGAAGGTGGAGTCAGTCCAGCCGTTCGGTTGCCAAGCGCTGAGGAATGCTCACCGGCCACTGCAATTGTTCTCGAATGACACCGGCAAATGCTTCAGCACTACTGGGCTCGCCATGAACGACGAATGTTTTCAGGGGGGGGCGGTGGAATCCCTTTAACCAGTTGAGCAGTTCCTGCTGATCTGCGTGGGCGGAGAGCCCGCCGACGGTATGAACTGATGCGCGCACGGGAATCTGTTCACCAAAAATACGAACACTCCTGTTGCCATCCACCAGCTTGCGCCCCAATGTTTCTGCTGCCTGGAAGCCGGTAAACAAAATACTGCATTCGGGTCTGGGCAGATTGTATTTCAGGTGATATTTGATACGCCCGGCATTACACATGCCACTGGCAGAGATAATGATTGCCCCGGATTGTATGTGGTTGAGCCTGATCGAATCTTCTATTTCCTGTATGAAATGGATGCGCAGATTTTCATTGTGCTGATCGTGCCAGTTCAAGGCACCGATGGTTTCTTTATCGAGCAATTCCCTGTGTCTGAGTGTGATTTCTGTAACGGCCAGTGCCATGGGCGAATCCACATATACTTCCATGGCACCCAGCCGTCCCTGTCGCTGCAGATCGGCCAGCAGAAACAGCAGATCCTGGGTACGGCCAACCGAAAAAGCCGGTACGATGATGTTGCCACGCTTTTTCGTGAGCGTCTGGCTGATGATTTCCACCAGCTCGTCACGAGTCTCCTGCATACTGCGATGACAACGGTTGCCATAAGTGGATTCGACCAGCAGGTAATCAGCTTCTTTGATGAATGTTGGATCTCGCACGATTGGGTGGCCCGGTTGCCCCAGATCGCCTGAGAAAACTATTTTTTTATGCCGTGAGCCTGATTTCAGCCAGACCTCAATAATGGCCGATCCAATGATATGCCCGGCATCACGAAACTGGCAGCGTACCGACGGGTGAGGCTGGCAGGGTTCATCGTAACTGACAGGGCGCATTTGCCTGAGAAAGATTTCGGCTTGAGTAACCGAGTAAAGTGGTACATGTCTATGATTCAGGTAACGTTTGTTACGCAGTGCTGTTTTGGTGTGCCACTCTGCTTCTTTTTCCTGGATATGTGCACTATCTTTCAAAATGATGGTAAGCAGATCGGCTGTGGCGCCAGTCATGTAGACGGGCCCTCTGAAACCCAGCATGGCCAGACGAGGTAATAGTCCGGAATGATCGATATGAGCGTGGGTCAGTAAAACAAAATCGATTGTCTCGGGATTAAAGTCGATTGCGGTGTGGTTTTTGCGGTCTGCATCCGACCCGCCCTGAAACATGCCACAGTCCACCAGGAAGCGAACTTCTGCTGTTTCAACCAGATAGCATGACCCGGTTACTTCCCCTGCTGCGCCCAGAAAAGTAATCTGCATGGGTTAGCTATATTTCATTGAGAATGTTCAGAATAGCCTGCGACATGAGTACCATTTCCTCCTCGTTAATAACATATGGCGGCATGATGTAGACTGAATTTCCCATGGGGCGTATCAGAAGCTGATGGTTCAATCCGGCTTGTGCAAACCAGTGTGTAAAGTCGGATTGGGAGTTTTCGACTTCAAATGCCCAGATCATACCGCAATTACGAAAATGTTTGACACTCGGATGTGCCTGGACGGGCTGCAGGCACTGGTTGAGAAAACCGGTTTTGTGGCGGTTTGTTTCGATTACGTTGTCCTGTTCAATAATATCAAGCGTGGCCAGTGCAGCGCGGCAGGCAAGTGCATTACCGGAGTGTGAATGCGAGTGAAGAAAAGCCTGGCTGGTTTGGTCGCCATAAAACGCCTGGTAGATCGTGTCATTGGTCAGAACGACTGACAATGGCAGATACCCGCCACTCAATCCTTTGGCGAGACACATAAAATCCGGGGTAATGGCTGCCTGTTCACAGGCAAACAGGGTGCCCGTCCGGCCGAATCCCACCGCGATTTCATCTGCAATCAGGTGAATCTGGTAGGTGTTGCAGATTTCACGTGCGCGTTGCAGGTAAACCGGATGGTACATCCCCATTCCGGCGGCTCCTTGTACCAGCGGCTCCAGAATCAGAGCGGCTGTGCTGACATGATGCTCTGCAAGGTGATTTTCCAGTTCAGCAGCGGCTCGCAATGCATACGCCTCCGGCGTTTCTCCGGTTTCAGCAAAGCGCCAGTCAGGTGTGCGCACTACATGGGCGGGACGTAACAATGGTGCATACATCCGCCGAAAAATCGGCACATCAGTGACCGATAACGCTCCCAGTGTTTCTCCGTGATAACCATTTTGTAAATTGACGAATTGAGTCTTTTGGGGGAAACCGCTTTGCTGCCAGTAATGAAAACTCATTTTGAGCGCGATTTCATTGGCTGAAGCGCCATCGCTGGCATAAAAACAGTGACTCAAGTCACCTGGGGTCATTGCGCTTAGCCGCTCCGATAGCCTGACAACCGGCTCATGCGTCAACCCGGCCAGCATGGCGTGTTCCAGCGTACCAAGCTGATCGATGATGGCTGCATTGATACGCGAGTTACAGTGTCCAAACAGATTGACCCACCAGGAGCTGATGGTATCCAGATACCGTTTGCCATCAATGCCATATAACCAGATCCCTTTTCCTCTGGTAATCAACACAGGGGGGAATGTTTCATGGTGTTTCATCTGGGTGCAGGGGTGCCAGACAACGTGCTGGCCGTGCACAGCTGATTTTTTATCATCCATGGGCTTGAAATTCCTTATGACAGTCTCTATTATTAGCACTCACTGGCGTTGAGTGCTAACAGTTTGTTTGCATACGCTCAATAGGTGCAGAAACTTATTGAACCAGGTGATCAGATTTCTTATCGTTTTCGTTAACCATTGTAGGAGAAAAGGACTATGAATATCCGCCCTTTGCATGATCGTGTAATTGTCAAGCGACTGGAAGAAGAACGCAAGAC
>CAZYWE010000002.1:0-110219 GCA_964651625.1 uncultured Nitrosomonas sp.
CAAACCGTTTTACTTTGACCAAACAGCCTCCTCAAAACCCGGGGCAATTCAGTCTTGATAGCGCTACGTGGTTTCATCATGGCAAGCTGAAAAAGGGGTCAGAATAACCGGATTTTACCAAGGGTAGGCGTGCAGAGGTTTTTCGAGGCCCCCCTTATTAATTCGACTGCGACTTGGTTTTTAGTGCTCCATTTTCAGGCGAAAAATCCACAGCAAGTACTGAGTTTTGCAAGAGGCTCGGAACAGAACCGATTACTATGGAGATTTTAATGAAAAATGAAGTCATTTTCTTAGACTGCACTCTTCGCGATGGTGGGTACTACAATGCATGGGATTTCCCCTGTGATCTAATCAACGAATATCTTGACGCTATGAAGACCGCCGGTGTGGATATTGTTGAATTAGGGTTTCGTAGTTTGAAAAGCCAAGGCTTCCAAGGTGCGTGTGCTTTCAGCACAGATAATTTCATTCGTACGCTTAAAATTCCTTCAGGACTGACCATCGGTGTGATGGTTAACGGTCGCGAATTGGTGGGAAAAGTTTCACAACAAGAAGCATTAGAGCGCCTGTTTCCCAATCCAGCAAGCCAATCACTTGTGGATCTAGTACGCATTGCCTGCCATGTGCACGAGTTTGAAAAAACACTTCCAGCAGTGAAATGGCTAAAACAGCGTGGCTATCAAGTCGGGTTCAATCTTATGCAGGTTGCAGACTGCACCAAAAATGAGATCAAAGCACTCGCATGCTTAGCCAAGACATATCCTATGGATGTTCTTTATTTTGCTGACAGTATGGGCAGCATGTCGCCAGATCAAACGGCGAAAATTATTAACTGGTTCCGCAGCGAGTGGTCCGGAGCAATGGGCATACATACCCATGACAATATGAGCTTGGGGCTTTCGAACACCTTACGCGCCCTGGACGAAGGAGTTACCTGGGTCGATTCGACTGTCACAGGTATGGGGCGCGGGCCTGGGAATGCTCGTACCGAGGAACTGGCGATAGAAGTCGCCGAGCGGCGCGGGCAATCAGTCAATATGGTCCCGCTAATGACACTCTTGCGTAAACATTTCAAACCCATGCAGACTCACTATGGGTGGGGTACCAATCCTTATTATTACCTCGCTGGCAAGTATGGGATTCATCCTACTTACATTCAGGAAATGCTAAATGACTCTCGGTACGAGGAGGAAGACGTACTTGCGGTTATCGAGTATCTGCGATTGGAGGGTGGTAAAAAATTCAGCTTAGACACACTGGACGCAGCTCGGTTTTTCTATCGCGGGGAACCTAGAGGCAATTGGTCACCGATTGAATATTTTGCCGAGCGTGATGTACTTCTTTTAGGGACAGGACCGGGTGCCGCCCAGCATCGTGATGCATTGGAAAGATATATTCGTAATCGTAAGCCATTGGTGCTCGCATTGAACACACAAAGTGCCATTGATCCCTGCATGATCGATTTGCGCATTGCTTGTCATCCCGTACGCCTTTTGGCTGACTGTGCAACACATACCCGTTTGCCGCAGCCGCTAATTAGTCCATTTTCCATGTTATCGGAGGATGTGCAGAAATCTCTAGCTGATAAGCAAGTGCTGGATTTTGGTTTAAATATTCAACATGATACCTTTGGTTTTACCCAATTTTATTGTACGACACCCACCCCTTTAGTGTCGGCTTATGCGCTTGCCGTGGCCACGAGCGGCAAGGCTAAGCGAGTGCTGATGGCAGGCTTTGATGGGTATGGTGCGGACGATCCCAGAAGTCAGGAGATGCAGGCACTGTTAGAGTGCTACCAGCAGACTACTGGCTCCTTGCCCTTGACCGCAATTACGCCAACGCGCTATGGAATCCATACCGAATCCGTTTACGCTTTGTGATTATTCAAACAAATATTCAGGTGACTCATGCGCTCTGTTGTGATGATTCCAGCTCGGTTTGGCTCCAGTCGTTATCCGGGCAAGCCTTTGGTCCCGCTGTTGGGTAAGCCGATGATTCTGTGGGTCGCCGAGCTTTCAGCTCGTGCGGTCGGCAAGAGCAACGTGTACGTTGCAACTGAAGACGCCCGTATCGTCGATGTGGTGGAAAGTGCAGGTTTTCAGGCGCTGATGACAACCGGCGATGCCCTTACTGGCACCGATAGACTAGCCCAAGCCGCCGCGCAGATCTCGGCTGACATTTACATCAATGTGCAGGGCGATGAGCCACTTGTGCATCCTCAAGATATTCTGAAGGTGCGTGATGCAAAGCTCGCTGCCATGCAGGATGTCATCAATGGGTACAGCTGGGTCTCCGACCAAGAGGACCCGCACAGCGTCAACATCCCCAAGGTAATCACCAACGAGCGCGACGAACTGGTCTACATGTCGCGTGTTGCCTTGCCTGGGTTCAAAGATCCTAAATGTGCGCCCGCCCGCTACAAAAAGCAGGTGTGCATCTATGCCTTCACGCATGATGAGTTGCAAGCGTTCCGCAGCCACGGACGCAAGAGCCAATTGGAGTACAGCGAGGACATCGAGATACTGCGGTTCCTTGAACTGGATAAGACGATCCGAATGGTGGAAACACGACCCGGCAGCTTGGCTGTCGATGTGCCTGAAGACGTAGCAAAAGTCGAGGCTGCTCTGCGCTCGAGCGGTGTGGTGACGGCATGAGGTTGCCCATTGCCGACTATGCAACCTTGGTTTTCGACTGTGATGGCGTGGTGCTCGATTCCAACAAGGTTAAAACCGATGCCTTTCGCCAGGTTGCACTGCCCTATGGCGTAGAAGCTGCAGAAGCCTTGGTTGCACATCACATATCAAATGGTGGTGTGTCAAGGTACAAAAAATTTCAGTATTTTTTAGATGAGATCGTTCAGCCGGGGCAAAGGGGCCCTGACCTGGAAGCGCTGCTGGCGAACTATGCGGCAACGGTGCGTGAAGGGCTCATGACGTGTGCTGTCGCAGAGGGTCTTCATGAGTTACGCAATGCTTATCCGGATCAGCGCTGGTTGATCGTTTCTGGTGGAGATCAGGCGGAGTTGCGCTATATTTTTGCAGCAAGAAGCCTGGAATCATTATTTGATGGGGGCATTTTTGGCAGCCCTCTGGCCAAAGATCAAATCTTATGTCGGGAGATCGACTTTAGAAACATTACTGTACCTGCATTGTTTTTGGGAGATAGTACTTACGATTGGCGAGCAGCAAGCGCTCAATCGTTAGACTTCATCTTCGTATCCCACTGGACAGAAGTCCAGAATTGGCCTGCTTTCGTAAGCTCTAACGGTTTGAATTGTATTGAGCGGCTAACCGACCTTACAAATTTTAAATCGTAAAAAAGGAACTTTTGCAATGGAGCATCAAAAGGTTTCAGTTGTTATCGATAGCTTCAACCGACGTAAGCTTCTTGAACTATGTATCGAGTCAGTCTGAGGTAGGCTGAAAAAAATGGAGTCCAACGTTTTGTAAAATGATGGGAAACGGAGGACGAAGATAGAACGGATACCAAAGGGATATTCCAGCTCATTGGACAAAAATGACTTTTCAACGTTTAATGCAGACATAGCCTTAATGAACACGTCGATCTGGGTCAGGGCCTGCTTGACTGCATCCAGGAAATTCACCAGCAAGTTAGCCACGGCGGTGAAGAAAACGATACAACCCCTTCACCAATGGATAATCAGGCATGAACATATCGACTCGCCCTGCTGACTACTGGCAGGCCATCATCTTTGATTTCGATGGTGTCGTCGTGGAATCCGGCGACATCAAGGCGCAAGCCTTTGCCGATCTGTATCGCCACCATGGTGAAGCCATTGCAGCAGCAGCAGTAGATTACCACCGAGCCAATGGCGGTATGTCGCGCTACCTGAAATTCCATTATTTCCAGCAGAATCTGCTGAACAATCCTCTGCTCACAAAAGAAGAAGAGCAGGAACTGGACCGGCGATTTTCCGAGCTGGTTATGAATGCGGTTATCTCCTGCCAGCCGGTCGCGGGCGCGGAGGCATTGCTGGATAAAATGGTAAACCAGATCCCATTGTTCGTTGCCTCCGGCACACCGGAAAGCGAGTTACAGGTCATTGTCGAACGGCGCGGGTTGTCCCGCTATTTTACCGAGGTACGCGGCTCCCCCCGGCTCAAGGAAGATCTGGTGGCTGACATTCTGTCCGCCTACCCGCTTGATTCCGGGCGCGTACTGATGATTGGTGATGCACTGGTCGATTATGAGAGTGCTTATCAGAACGGTATTGCATTTCTGGGCCGCGTCCGCCCGGGTGATGCCAACCCCTTTCCCGAATCTGTTGAAATTGTTCCTGACCTATGTCCACTAACAGTTTGACAGCACGTCACGCTTTCAGCGATTTACCTTCACTGTCAGAAGCATTGGCACAGTCAGCTGCGGTAACGCTGCGCAAGGCCATTGAACAACACGGTCAGGTCAGCCTGGTGGTCCCCGGCGGACACACACCCGCCGCTTATCTTCCCCGACTGGCACAAATGGATCTCCCCTGGCGGCAGGTCTTTGTCACGCTGAGCGATGAACGCTGGGTTGAGCCCACCAGCGAGCAATCCAACGAACGGCTAGTACGCACGCATTTTCTGCAGCACATACAGCCGGCACCCCGGTTCATTCCCCTTAAAACTGAATGCGCCCACCCTGATCAGGCTATCACCAGCCTCAATGAACGCCTGTCCGGATTACCGTTGCCGTTCAGCCTCGTCATCCTCGGCCTGGGCGCTGATGGTCACATTGCCTCCCTGTTTCCCGGTATGGTGCTGGATGAAAATTCAACCAGCCTGTGCCAGCCTGCCACCCCTCCGGCAGCACCTTCTTTGCGCATCAGTCTGAGTCTGCGCGCATTGATCAACAGTAGCCGCATCGTACTGGTGATTACCGGAAAAGAAAAAAGGCAACTGGTTGACCGGCTTACCATATCGCCTGATCCGGCCATACCGTTTGTCCGGCTGATGCAATCCAGACCGGTAGAGTTATTCGAAACCGATTAACCGAATATCGGATTTCATCATGCGCGAAATTGGGATCACCATCGGATTGCTTTCCATCAGCAACATTTTCATGACATTTGCCTGGTATGCACATTTGAGGGATTTAGGTTCCAAACCATGGCTAGTGGCAGCGCTGATCAGCTGGGGAATTGCCTTTTTCGAGTACATGTTGCAGGTACCGGCAAACCGCATCGGGTTCAGTGTTTTATCCCTTGGACAGCTCAAAATCCTGCAGGAAGTCATTACCCTGTCTGTATTTGTGCCTTTTAGCCTGTTCTACATGAAAGAACCGCTCAAGCTTGACTACCTCTGGGCGGGGTTATGCATCCTCGGTGCGGTGTACTTCATTTTTCGCAGCGAAATCACTGATACAGTAAGTTAACCTGACTCAACGGCCTTTTTCTGCTGCCTATTTCTGTTCCCGATCGGCACCATCATCCGAAACAGGTGATGGGGTAACAGGAGGAGATGGAGAGCGCGTGATCCGCAAATATTGCGCCACCTTTATCAGCATCCCCCTGATCAGCCTCCACAATTTCGGCAGCAGCCAGATCGCCAGACCGATAAATATAACGAACAGAATCAGGAACAAAACCGGGTGATGCAGTGCAGTCCATAGCCCGCCAATCACCATCAGATCCTCACTGATCGAAGCTGTCCAATTGGTTACCGGCTCCGGTGAAGTATTGATCATCAGGCGTGTACCGGTTTTGGCAGCATGGCTGGTTGCCGCAACACCGCTGCCAAGCACACCTGCTGCAATTTCCAGTGCAGGCGAAACATCTCCCACTGCCCCTGCTGCCAGCATGGCACCAGCCGGTATACGCACGAAGGTCTGCAACGCATCCGAAAGGCTATCCACACCCGGAATCTTGTCAGCAAAAAACTGAACAAGATACATAACACCAGCTGCCCCGATTACAAAAGGGTTCTCCAGTACTGCCAGTTCATGTGGCAAGGTAATATTGCCAGTTGCGCCTCCCAGGCCAAGCATCAGCAGTGCCGCATACGGATTGATGCCACTTGCCCAGGAGCTACCCATGGTAAGTGCCAGAGTTGTAATCAGACTTTCATAACCGTTCATTCCACCAGTCCCCGATTATTCCGCAAGCGTTATCGCCGGCTGTTCCAGCATACGCTGTGCGAGCAATCCGGCGCCCAGCAGGCCCGCCTTCGGATTCATCACCACACAAACCGGAATCTCACGCACCAGCGTGCTGTATCGCCCTTTGTTGCAAAATGCTTCAATGAAGCCGGGCTGCTGCAGAATCCGGATGATACGGGGAGCAATCCCTCCCGCAATGTACACGCCACCCCGACACAGCCCCGTTAATGCCAGGTTGCCTGCATAGGCACCATAAATCTCCGCAAACAGGCTCAAAGCCTGCAGAGCAATCGGATACTGGTGTTCAAATGCCAGACGGGTCACAGTTGCGCCATCATCCGTATTCAGTTCGATACTTTTCAGATGCTCGCCTTTAGCCGCACTGGTTTGCAGAAAATTAAAAATATGGGTCAACCCCTGACCGGAAAGCAGCCGCTCGATCGAAACACGGTGGAATTTTGCCATCAGATAGCGGAGCAATTCGATCTGGGTTGCGCTGGTTGGTGCGAAATCCGTATGCCCCGCCTCAGTTGCCAGCGGCTCGTAATATCGCCCATGCTTTATCAGCCAGGCAACACCCATACCGGTTCCTGCTCCAAGCACCACACGCGGTGCTGAGGAGGAAGGCTTGCCAGCCTGCAGGGTAACCAGATCATCCTGCGGCAGTATTTCGATGGAAGCTGCTGTCCCCTCGAAATCGTTGACAATTTTCACCGCAGGAATCGAAAATTTCTCTGCAATGGCGTGAGCGTTAATTATCCATGGCAGATTGGTCAGATGCACTTCCTGCCCAACAATCGGTCCGGCGATGGCAAAACAGGCAACATCCGGCCGGCAATCAGACCGCACCAAAAAATCCGCCAGAATGGCATCAAAATCAGCATATTCCCGACTGTCATACAGATGCTCATGATGGCATTCAACCACCCCGCCTCTTATTACAGCCGAGTGTAATAACGTCTTGGTCCCACCAATATCACCATACAGCAGGTATTGATCCATCCGTTCCATCCTCTCCGGTTTAGCGCTCGTAATCTGGCTGTTTTTTACTGTCGGCCAGCAATCTCAAGATAGCAAAGCGATGCAGGCAGGTACAATAGACCGCCAGTTTTTCCAATTTTAATGGCCAGAAAACCGGGCTGAGTCCCGGCATGGCCAGCAGGTTTATTCCGGGCGGTATTCTCCCGGAATGTGTCAGATCATAAAAAAACAGGGGGTATTGTGACAGATATCAGTGTTGCAGGTGATTTGCTGTTGAAAACCACACTTCTGCAGCTCGACGACGTTGTGGCAGAGTTACGGGATGTACGCACCACCGCACTTCTTAACCGGCAGGGGAGTCTTAATCCGCCCCAGCTTCCTTCCCGCAAGGTGCTGGCAGGAATCATCGAAGGCCTGCGCACCGCTTTGTATCCAAACCGGCTGGGGCCATCCGATCTGGCAGTGGAAGGCGTCGATCATTACGTTGGTCATACCCTGAATTCATCGTTACGCGCCCTGCTGGTCCAGATTCAGCACGAGCTGTACTTCAATTCAGGAACCGAAGAACTCCATCATGAAACCTACGCACAAGCCGCCGCAATCACCCAGGCATTTGCCAAACGCTTGCCGGCGATTCGTCGTGTGCTCGATGAAGATGTGCTGGCTGCTTATCAGGGTGACCCTGCCGCACGGGGAATTGACGAAGTACTGGTTTGCTACCCGGGCGTAGCTGCTGTTACCTGGCACCGGCTGGCGCATGAGTTATATCAGCTGGGCACACCGCTGATTGCCCGCATGATCTCCGAAATTGCTCATTCACAAACCGGCATTGAGATCCATCCGGGTGCACAGATCGGCAAACGGTTCTTCATTGATCACGGCACCGGTGTTGTTATCGGCGAAACCACCATCATCGGCAATAACGTGCGTCTGTATCAGGCAGTGACCCTCGGCGCCAAAAGTTTCCAGGTGGACGAACATGGTTCGCTGGTGAAAGGAACTGCCCGCCACCCAATCGTTGAAGATGATGTGGTCATTTATGCCGGTGCAACGATTCTGGGGCGTATCACCATCGGGCGTGGCTCCACCATCGGTGGCAATGTCTGGCTGACCCGCAGCGTACCGCCCGGCAGCCGTATCACTCAGGCACAAACACATAGCGACCAGGCATAACGATCAGACACGGCAGGCCCGCTACCGGCACACATCCTCCAAAGATACAGGCTCACAGCAAAATCACCTCACCAACATGAATACCGAACAATCGGCAAAAGGATTTTCCCGGTACCTGCCGGGAGAAACCAAAGCCTATGCTCATCAGTGGTTTTTTACAGCGGCATGTATTTACGCAGTACTGATCATCCCGCTGGCCATTCTGGCAAGGCATGGCTTTGGCCCGGCAGCGCTGGCTTTACCCGCCGGACATGCTTTTGAAATGCTGTTCGGGCTCGCTCCGGCGCTGATCGCCGGTTATCTGCTGGGCCCGATGCCTGCCCGACGGCTGTCATGGTTTCTGGGCTGCTGGCTGCTGGCAAGAATCGCGGGCCTGATCGCTCCTTTTGCCTGGTTTACACTGGTATTCAATGCGCTGTTTGTCATGCTGCTTGCCCGCCAGTTGCTTCCCCGCCTGTGGGCTGCCAAAAAATGGCGCAACCGCTCACTTGTTCCCCTGCTTGGCCTGATTTGCGCTACCACCGTTGCGGTCATCCTGGCCGGCCGGTTTGATGCCTATCTGCTGCACCGCTATCTGGTCGATGAAAGCGTGCAGCTGTTCGCCTTGCTGATGCTGTTTATCGGCGGTCGTATGCTGGCACCGGCAGCCGCCGGAGAATTCTATCGCCAGGGCAAGGAACTGGAAGCCCGGGTACAGCCCAACATCGAGGGCAGTCTGATCATTACAATTACTGCTGCTTATCTGCTGTCACCTGTAGCCGCACCGCTTTCCGGCATGCTGCTGATCCTGGGCGGAATACTGGCGGGCATACGCCTGTTCCGCTGGCAGCTATGGCATTGTCTGGCGCGCCCTGATCTGATCTGCCTTGGGCTGGGTTACGGCTGGCTGGCGCTGGGGCTGATATTGCTCGGGTGGACAAAACTGAACGGCGGCAGTCATTTCAGCACGGTAGTACACGCGATTACTGTCGGCGCGCTGGGTACGCTGGCAACCAACGTCATCGTGCGCGTCACCCTGCTGCACGTGAAGCAATACCCTTCACGCATAGTACTGATCGTGATCATGACAGGATTCATGTCGATTGCCGCCATCACACGCATGGCGGCAAACCTGAGTGATCACCGGGAAACACTGCTGATCGTGGCTGCATCAGGCTGGAGCATCGCTTTCCTGTTTGCGCTCTACGTTGTGCTGAAAGGATTGACTGCACCACGTATAAAGCCCACCAGAACCCCGTCGGCTGGCAAATCAGAAACAGATTCTCAAACTTCCTGAAAAGCCTGTTCTATATCAGCAATCAAATCATCAATGTGTTCGATACCGACACATAAACGCACCAAATCAGCACTGACACCGGCTTTGGCCAGTTCTTCATCATTAAGCTGGCGATGCGTGGTGGTGGCCGGGTGGCAAGCCAGAGTCTTGGCATCGCCAATGTTGACCAGCAGCGTGATCAGTTCCAGTTTATCCATGAAACGGGCACAGGCTTCACGCCCGCCTTTGATCCCAAAACTCAGGATGGACGAAGGAATACCACCATCCATGTATTTCTGCGCCAGCGCGTAATCGCGGTTATCTTCCAGGCCGGCAAAGTTGACCCAGTTCACTTTGGGATGTTTTTGCAGATAACGGGCAATCTCCAGTGCATTAAAGCAGTGACGTTCCATCCGCAGCGGCAGGGTTTCAATTCCCTGCAAAATCAGGAAGGAGTTGAACGGTGAAATTGCCGCACCCATATTGCGCAACGGTACCACGCGCGCACGCCCGATAAACGCTGCCGGGCCAAATGCATCCACATACACCACGCCGTGATAGCTGGGATCAGGCTTGTTGAGTTGTGGAAAACGCGGATTATCTTTCCACGGAAATCTGCCGGAATCGACGATGATTCCACCAATGCTGGTGCCATGCCCACCCATGTATTTGGTTAAGGCATGGACAATAATATCGGCACCATGCTCGAAAGGGCGGCAAAGCATCGGGGTCGGCACCGTATTGTCCACCACCAGCGGAACGCCAGCAGCATGTGCTGCTTCAGCCAGTGCTGCAATATCCACCACATTACCCGCCGGGTTACCCAGCGATTCGCAATAGACCATCCGGGTTTTATCGTCAATGGCAGCAGCAATCGCTGCCGGATTACGCCCATCCACCATGCGCACTTCAATTCCCTGGTTAGGCAGCGTATGACAAAAGAAATTGTAGGTGCCGCCATACACCTGGCTGGTGGAAATAATGTTGTCACCCGTCCTGGCCAGTGTCTGCACACAGGCAGTAATGGCTGCCATGCCGGAAGCCAGTGCCAGCGCGCCCACACCGCCTTCCAGCAATGCCACCCGTTCTTCCAGCACGGCAGTAGTCGGGTTCATGATGCGTGTATAGATATTGCCCTGCACTTTGAGGTCAAACAGATCGGCTCCGTGCTGGGTATCGTCAAAATAGTAACTGGTGGTCTGGTAAATGGGGACCGCAACCGCATGTGTCTGCGGATCGCCGGCAAAACCACCATGAATGGCAACTGTTTCTCGTTTCATTGTGTCTCCTCCATGAAATATCTGATCGCTACAAACCAGCCCGGGAGTCTAGCACCACCAGAATTTTGTGTCGCTTGGCTGGCCAATATACGTTTCCCCTCTCTGTCAGCATCGTTTGCAGATTTTCCCCAAAGCCTGCGACCTGGTATTACCATGGCATTTAGTGGCACAAGAAATATAACTATGGACAATAGAGGGAGGGGGTATGCTGAAATTCAGTCGAATGATTCTACTTCAGGTGCTGGCGATCGGCTTTGCTCCGGGAGTACACGCGGCGAGCTGGCAGAAAATAGAGGTGCCCGAAACAGAGGTGACAGTCATGGATGATGACGGTAATTACAAGGACATCAAACCTGGCTGTGCATTCAGCTATTTACCGGATAGCGCCGGGTTACCCAATAAACCGTTTCATTTCTACTACCGGAAAGGTACCAAACCACAAACGATTATCTACCTCAATGGTGGAGGAGCCTGCTGGAATGATGCCACCTGCCTGACCTCACTGACCGTCCCGATCACACCGACAACCCGGCCGGCCTACAACCCTTCGGTTGAAGATGAAAATAATCCTGCCCTGCTGGGCGGGATAATGGACACTACCCGCGCAGACAATCCTCTGAAAGACTGGAATATGGTTTTCATTCCTTACTGCACAGGGGATGCCCATATTGGTTCCAAAGACAGCATCTACACCGATCCATCCGGAATCATCAATGCCGGCCAGCCCGTCGTGGTACAGCATCGCGGCTTTGACAATTTTATGGCGGTGCGTGAATGGCTGAAAAACAGACCTGATCGAGCAGCTACAGGACAGGTACTGGTAGCCGGATCCAGCGCTGGTGCTTATGGTGCTCTGATGAATTTTTCCCGTATATACAGCATTTATCCGGCCACGACCAGAATCTCGTTACTCGCTGACGGAGGAATCGGTAATTTCACGGATCATTTTCTGAAAACAGTTTTTGAGCCAAATGGCCCGTGGGGAACTGAGCATACACTGGCAACCTGGGTACCGGGAATCAAAAATATTGGCAGCTATAACGCCCTTAACTTCTTCGCTACCCTGGCCACCGGTATTGAACACTATTTTACGAAAAGCAGGTTCGCTTATGTCACGACAGCGTGGGATGGCGTCCAGATACTGTTTCTCAATACCATGAAAAAAACAGATCGGGGAATCAGCGACCCCAACCAGTGGTTCAATGTCACGCCTGTAACTGCTGTTGAGTGGAATCTGAGAATGTTGGCCACGCTGAATGCCAACGCATTGCTCAATGGCAATGCCAAATACTATATCGGTGCAGGCACCAACCATGTGGAACTGCTGGACGCATTTACGGCAAACATTTTTTACACCGAGAAAAGTGCAGGGGGTGTTTATCTGAAAGACTGGGTTAACCGTCTGGTTGGCAATAACACGCCGCCATTAGTTAATCTGATGTGCAGCGGCACGTGCGGCGCGCCTCTTTTATCCAGCCTGGCGCAACAGTAGTCGTGCTTTTCACTGGCAGCTGCAAAACATTTCTGCAGCTGCTTTTTTCCGAGCTTTTTCTGTAACGTCTTTTTACTGTTGTACCGAATGCTCGCGCAGCCATGCTTCAAGCTCTGCTGCCGGCACCGGGCGGTGAAACAAATACCCCTGGTAATAATCACACTCGTGCTGGCGCAGAAAATCCAGCTGCTGTTCCGATTCGATTCCTTCTGCCAGCACACCTAGCTTCAATCCACGCGCCATGGCAATAATCGTTGCGGCAATTTCGCGGTCATTCGGGTCATGCGCCAGATCGCGCACGAAACTCTGATCAATCTTCAGCTTGTCGATGGGAAAGCGCTTCAGATAAATCAGGGATGAATAGCCGGTACCAAAATCATCGATCGCCAGCCGGACTCCCAGTGCTTTCAATCTGCCCAGTATTTCAATTGAGCGCTCGGCGTGCTCCATGAACATGCTCTCGGTCAATTCCAGCTCCAGACAGGTGGCTGGCAGTCCTGTTTCTTCCAGCGCCTGCTGCACCAGCTCAACCAGATTTTCTGCCTGGAACTGCCGTACCGACAGGTTGACTGCCACCGCAAGCGGCGGCAGTCCGGCATCAATCCAGGCACGGCCCTGCGCACAGGCGGTGCGCAATACCCATTCACCCAGCGGCACAATGAGACCGGTTTCTTCTGCTATCGGAATGAATTTTCCTGGTGGGACAAGTGCTTCTCCCGGCGGCTGCCAGCGCACCAGTGCTTCCACCCCGACCACATTACCGGTGCGTGCATCAATCAAAGGCTGGTAGTGCAGAATGAATTCTCCGGCAACAAGTGCATAGCGCAAACGGTTTTCCATGGCCAGCCGTTCGTTCGCCGCAACACTCAGGGCTTCCGTGTGGTAGCGATAGGTATTGCGGCCTTCTTTCTTGGCCTGATACATCGCCATATCCGCATGCTGGATCAGTTCGGTCACATTATTCGCGTCATCCGGAAAAAGGCTGATCCCGATACTGGCGCTGATGAAAATTTCGTGGCCACTGGACAACATAAAAGGGGTTGCAAGCAGGTCGATCAGGATTTGCGCCACAACCGCCGCTTCGCCTGGAACCCTGATAGCTTCCAGCACCAGCAGAAATTCATCCCCGCTCAGGCGCGCAAGCGTATCTTCCTCGCGTAAACGGTTTTTCAGCCGCTCTGCCAGTTTGATCAACAGTTCATCCCCTACCGGATGGCCGAGGCTGTCATTGATATTCTTGAAACGATCCAGATCAATATAGAGCGCAACCACCCGCAGATTATGCCGGTGCGCACGTTCAATCGCGTGATGCAGGCGGGTTTGTACCAGCAGCCGGTTGGGCAGCCCGGTTAGCGGGTCGTAATGTGCCAGATGCGCCAGCCTGGCTTCAGACTGTTTTAACTGTGAAATATCCGTAAATACCCCCACATAATTGCAGGGTCCTTCCCTGTTACAGTTTGCCTGATCGATGCACACGGCACTGATTGCCAGCCATTGCGGGTAAATTTCACCATTTTTACGGCGATTCCAGACTTCTCCGCTCCAGTAGCCTTTTTCTTTCAGGCTGGCCCACATCTCCTGATAAAACGCCTTGTCGTGACGGCCTGACCGGACAACCTTCGGGTTTTTGCCTATCACCTGGGCGGCACTGTAACCGGTAATTTCAGTGTATGCCCGGTTAACCGCAACGATACGCGGCTCAAGATCAGTGATCACCACACCTTCGCGGATTGATTCAAATACCGTGGCTGCCAGTCTCAGGGCTTCCGCTGCATAAATTTTTTGCACGACCAGCGCCGTAAAGGAGGCAAATTCTTCAATCAATGCCAGATCAGCCGGTGCAGGTTCACGTACGGTACGGTAATAAACCGCAAACGTACCGAGCACACTTCCTTTTTCATCCTTGAAAGGGACAGACCAGCACGCATGCAGATCTGCTTTTTGTGTCAGTTCCAGAAAAGGTTGCCAGTTCGGGTGGTGATCAATATCCGGAATAATCACCGCCTGCCCCCGGAAAGCAGCAGTACCGCAGGAACCGACACCTTCACCAATTTTCAGCTGATTGATCGCAGTGTTGTAGTCATCCGGCAGACTGGGGGCGGCCCCCAGCTTCAGGCATTTTGTCTGTTTATCCAGCAGCAAAATGGAAATCAGCATGCCGGGGCTGATTGCTTCAAGACGCCTGGCAATATCATGCAGAATAGCCGGGAGCGGCTGGCTGGACACCACCAGATCCAGTGCTGACTGATGCGCCTGCCTGATAAGTTCAGCCCGTTTGTGTTCGCTGATATCCAGGAAGGTACCCACCACCTCATACGGCCGGCCCTGGGCATCCCGAATCAGCCGCAACTCATCGAACAGCCAGATAATGTGCCCGTCACGGTGATAAAAACGGTACTCATGCGTCAGTTTACCCTCGGTTATCAGAAGTGACTGGCGCGCCAGTGCCTGTTCACGATCATCCGGATGTAAATGAGAAGCCCACCAGTCAGGGGAAAGTATTTCTTCACGAGTGTAGCCAAGCAGCTGTTCATAATTCTCACTGATCCAGATAATCCGCGGTGTTTCCCCGGAGAAGCGAAGGTTGTACAACCCTACCGGACTGGCTGCCAGCAGATGGGAAAGACGTAAATTGGTTTGTTTCAGATTGACCCGTTCACGCGCCAGCTCAGCCTGCCATTGCGCTCTTTCCAGTATGGCGGGAATTTCAAACAGATAACCCTCATGCTTGGGCAGATAATCTTCCACCCCCAGATGCAGCGCCTGTGCCGCAATCGTTTCATTTCCCTGCCCGGTAATCAGCACAATGGGAATATCCAGCTTGCGCTGTTCGCGCAGCAGCCTGACAAACGCCAGGCCGTCCATGTCCAGCAGACAATAATCAACCAGTACAATATCGAAATCGGCCACTTGTTCCGGAGTGGCTGGCAATAGCGCCAGCGCATCCTGCGCATTCGTTACCGCAGTCAG
Organism: uncultured Nitrosomonas sp.; assembly: GCA_964651625.1. Taxonomy (GTDB): domain Bacteria; phylum Pseudomonadota; class Gammaproteobacteria; order Burkholderiales; family Nitrosomonadaceae; genus Nitrosomonas. Next base: position 15,248 of record CAZYWE010000002.1, read on the forward strand.
GTTAATATGGGGTGCATGCTGGGCCAGGTAACGGCGTGTCAGGTCAAGATCAAAGCTGTTATGTTCGACGTACAGCACACGCGACAGCGGTGAACTGCGATTCGTACTTCTGGTACGGGAGCGAACAAACGCGCTGTGCAAAGTATGCGGCAGCCGTTCCAGATAACCGCTTTCCTTGATCACGTAACCGTCAACATTGGCTTTGTAGGCAGCAATGACCTTGTCATGATCACCCCACCCGGTCACAATCACCACAGCCAGCGGCAATCTTCGTTCCCGAATACGGTTCAGCATTTCCAGGCCACAGCCATCTGCCAGGTTGAGATCGGTCAGCAACATATCAAAATGACCGGGCTTTTCCAGATAGCGCATCCCTTCCGTCAGCGATGTCACTATGGTTAATTCAATTTCAGGTGCTGTACGCGCCAGCATGCGGCGCGTGATATCGGCATCGCTGGCGCTGTCTTCAACATAGAGAACTCGCATTACCGTTATTTGCTCACTTCGTTAAGTACGCACCAGTAAAGTTCTATCTGACGCGCCATATCCATAAAGTTTTCAAAATTAACCGGTTTGACGATATAAGAGTTGGCTCCCCGGTTATAGGCAGCCCGAACATCGCGATCTTCTTTTGAAGTAGTCAGCACCACCACCGGAATACGGCGCAGGGCGGGGTGCGTTTTGAGTGTCTGCAACACCGTCAGGCCATCGATTCTGGGCAACCTCAAATCCAGCAGAATAACTGCCGGAAGTGATTCTCCCGCTTCCCAGCGCGGTATCCAGGCAAGCGCCTCTTCTCCATCCCGCGCAACCAGCACGGGATTGACCAGTTTGCGCCGCTGGAAAGCACGCAGGGTCAGGTCAACATCCAGCGGGTTATCTTCCACCAGGAGTATAGGCGGGTAGCTGTTTACTGTAGCGGATGGCATTGCTGGTCAGGATTTCTCCGTTCTCCGGGTAATTGCAGATAGAAAGTAGCCCCTTCGCCGGGCGCACTCTCTACCCGGACTTCCCCTCCCATTCGATGCATGGCTTTTCTGACCAGCGCCAGACCCACCCCCGTCCCGGGATAATCTTCCTGCCGGTGGAGGCGTTCAAAAATTTCGAAAATACGCTGGCTGTATTTCATATCAAACCCGATGCCGTTGTCACGAATCCACAGGGTAATCAGTTCACCCTCCTGTCTGCAGCCGAACTCGATACGAGGGTGGGCCATGCGCTGACTGAACTTGATTGCATTCCCCAGCAGATTGCGCAACGCCATCGCCAAACCGTCACGATCTCCATGCACCATGAGCGATGGTAAATCTGCGCTGACTTCAACATCGTTCACCATAATATCTTCGCGAAATTCTTCCAGCACCTGATGCACCAGCACAGACAGATTCAGTACGCCCGCTTCCAGATGGCGCCGTTCCATCCGCGAATATGTCAACAGACCATCGATCAGCTCATTCATCCGCTGCACCCCGGCCCGGATATTGTGAATAAACAAACGCCCTTCATCATTCAGCCGATCTGTGTAATCTTCTTCCAGAAGCTGGCTGTATCCTTCAATACCACGCAGCGGCGCCTTCAGATCATGAGAAACAGAATAGACAAAGCTTTCCAGTGACTGATTGAGCGTATTCAGTTTTGCGGTACGGTCCGCAACACGATTTTCCAGATCAGCGTTCAGTTGCTGCAGCGCCATTTCGGCAGATTTGCGCTCGGTGATGTCCTGCACCGTACCGTGCATGGCAACGACATGTTCAGCAGCATCATGTATCACCTCTCCGCGAATAGTTACCCAGCGACTGACACCATCCTGCCGTTTTACTTCCGCGTCACAGCTGAAAGCAACCCCATCAAGCCAGCATTTCTGCCGTACAGCTGACAGTTTATTCCAGCTTTCTGCAGTGTAATACCGCTCGGCTTCCTGCCAATCCGGGGGGGGCAGTGCCAGATCACGGCCATAAATCGCATAAAGTTCCTCAGACCAGGCCAGTTTATCAACCCCGTCCCATGTCCAGTGACCAAGGCGGGCGATACGTTTTGCTTCCCTGAAATCCGCCTCAATTTCCTTGCGATTTTGTATATCTTCAACCACCGAAATGAAATAATCCGGCGTGTTGTCAGGCTTGCGCACCAGCGAAACCTGAAGATTAGCCCAGAATACACTGCTGTTTTTGCGGATATAGCGCTTTTCCATGGAGAAAACGGAAACCTCACCACTTAGTATGAGCCTGGTGTTATCCAGATCAGCCTCAAGATCATCAGGATAAGTCACATCCTGAAAGGTCAGCGCCATCAGCTCATCCTGCGTGTAGCCCAGCATGGCACACAATTTGCGATTGACGTGTAACCAGCGCCCTTCCGGTGAAACAATCGTCATACCAACAGAGGCCTGCTCAAACGCAACCTGAAAGTGTGATTCACCCTCCAAGGTGTCATCAGAACGGGATTTCATTGAAAAACTGCCATCAGAATCAAATTCCGGTTATGAATATTTCATATTATGCAAAAGAAACGGCCAATACAGCCAGCCACAGATCTTAAACCAGATTTTAGGACAACGCTCTTAACTTCGACAATAAGGTTTTTAACACCATTCTTCAAAGGAATACCCGGCTCTTACCCCACCTCCGAGAAAATTCGTGGCATGATCCATCGAAGAAAATTACCAGCCGATTCCCGGACTGGGCCAGAACCGGCAATAATCCGGAATGTCAAAAAACTGTTTCCACTTTATACCCTGTAAAAATGAAAATCATTATTGCTGTGTTAACCGGTTTAATAATGGTGATGACTGCCTTTGCAATGGAGAAAACCGTGCCACTACATTCTGCTGATTCAAAAACTGATTACATTGTGCTGGGAATGGGCTGCTTCTGGGGGGCCGAAAAACGTATGGGAACACTTCCCGGTGTGGTTGATGTGGAAAGCGGCTATGCGGGAGGTGACAATGCTCAAGCCGGTTATGAAGACATATTAAATTTTGAGCGCAGGTTACGCATGGGCAGAGCCAGCGGACGTAACCACGCTGAAGTCGTCAAAATCACATTCAATCCCGGACAGATCACACTGGAGCGCGTACTGGCAAAGTTCTGGGAAAGCCATAACCCAACACAGGGAGATCGCCAGGGAAACGATATTGGCAGCAACTACCGCAGTGCCATTTACTATCACGACGAAAATCAGAAAACCCTTGCGCTGGCTACACGTGACGCCTATCAGCAAGCGTTATCAGCCGCAGGATTCGGCCAGATCACCACTGAGATCCTGCCGCTGAAAAATTACATCACCGCAGAGGAATACCATCAGAACTATCTGGAGAAAAATCCGGATGGTTACTGTGGCCTGGGTGGAACAGGCGTGAGCCATCCTGCTTCTGACCGGAATATCCGCCAGGATAATGCAACCGTATCGGCAGCCCATTCCGCACAACCACTGGATGGCAGGAATCTGAATTTTGACCAGCAGCTGGTCATTTTTGAATCTGAGAACTGTGAATTTTGTGCACAATTCAAACAGGATATGCTTGATCACTGGCAGGCGGATATCCCTGTTGCCACGACACTGAATACCAGTTCTCCCATCGGCTGGAAACTGGAAAAACCGCTGTTTGCCGCACCTACCATTGTTTTATTCAGACAGGGTAAGGAAGTCGCCCGTTATACCGGCTATAACGGTGAGAAGGAAAAATTCTGGCAATGGCTCGGATTCCAGATGCTGACACCGGAACAACAGAAAATCGCTTTTGAACAGGGGACCGAGCGTGCTTTTACCGGTTCCAATCTGGATGAGAAACGCCCGGGCAGATTTGTTGACCCGATCACCGGCGCCACGCTGTTTTCCAGCAACACCAAGTTTAACAGCGGAACCGGCTGGCCCAGCTTCTTTGAACCCGTGGAAGGATCGGTCACCTACCATGAGGATAATTCCGGCTACATGCAGCGGATCGAAGTCCGCAGCGCCAGCTCCGGCATCCATCTCGGCCATGTTTTTGATGATGGCCCGCCCCCCAGCCACAAACGCTACTGCATCAACGGCAATGTTCTGAAATTCATCCCGGACTGATTGCCATAAAGAAATTCAATCAGCAAAAATTGGCTCGCCTGGAAGAAGACTTCAGGTGGGTTGATACCTGTTTAAAATCTTCATTTTTATAGCTCGCCATGTCACCTGCAAACTCCACAACTGTTACCCGCCTTGCTGATTACCGTGTACCTGAATTCCTGATTGAAAAAACGCACCTCACCTTCGAGCTGCACGAAGGACATACCGATGTCAGCAGCCAGCTGACACTGGTTCGCAACCCGCAAGGATCACAAGCAGCACATCTGGTGTTGCATGGCGAACAACTGGAGTTGCTGGCACTGGCAATTGATGAACACCCGCTTGGCTCCGGGGATTACCAGATCACTCCACAAAATTTGACGATTTACAACGTGCCGGAACGCTTTGTCCTGCATTGTAAAACTCGCATTTATCCCGAAAAAAACACTGCACTGGAAGGGCTGTACCGTTCCAGCGGTATGTATTGCACCCAATGCGAGGCGGAAGGGTTTCGCAAGATTACCTATTATCCGGATCGCCCCGATGTCATGAGTGAATTTGAAACAGTCATCATTGCTGATGAAGGTGCATTCTCGACCATGCTCTCCAATGGTAATTGTGTGTCTGATACCGTGCGGGATGGCAAGCGGATCGTCCATTGGCATGATCCTTTCAAAAAACCTGGTTATCTGTTTGCGCTGGTTGCGGGCAATCTGGCCTGTCTGGAAGATCATTTCACCACCCGGTCAGGCCGCCAGGTTTTATTGCAAATCTACACCGCAGCAAAAGATCAGGATAAATGTCACTTTGCCATGCAGTCTCTCAAAAAAGCCATGCGCTGGGATGAGCAAACCTATGGACGCGAATACGATCTGGATCGCTTCATGATTGTTGCTGTGGATGATTTCAACATGGGTGCCATGGAAAACAAGGGGCTCAACATATTCAATACCTCTTGCGTACTGGCTCACCCGGCCAGCACCACCGACGCCGCCTTTCGGCGCGTGGAAGGTGTTATTGGTCACGAATATTTCCATAACTGGTCTGGTAACCGCGTCACCTGCCGCGACTGGTTTCAACTCAGCCTGAAAGAAGGATTAACGGTTTACCGCGATTCGGAATTTTCAGCCGATATGAACAGTCGCGCGGTCAAGCGCATTGAAGATGCCAATCTCATACGCAGCGTACAATTTATTGAAGATGCCGGCCCGATGGCGCACCCGGTGCGACCGGAATCCTATATGGAAATATCCAACTTCTATACCGTCACCATTTATGAAAAAGGCGCTGAAGTCGTCCGCATGCTGGCCAACATTCTGGGGCCTGAGCAGTATCGCCAGGCTACCGATCTGTATTTCAGCCGTTTTGATGGCCAGGCAGTAACCTGCGATGACTTTGTACAATGCATGGAAGCAGTATCCGGCAGGGATTTACGTCAGTTCCGTTTGTGGTATTCACAAGCAGGCACGCCCCATCTGCAAATCAGTGACAGTTATGATGCAGCACACCAACAATACAGCCTGACAGTTCGTCAACATACACCCGCCACCCCCGGGCAGACAGAGAAAAAGGCATTGCATATTCCGCTCAAGATGGCGCTGTATGGCAATAAAGAAGCACTCCCTCTGGTGATAAACGGACAACACAAAGGCACTGAAACGGTGCTGAATATTTGTCAGGATGAGCAAACCATCGTTTTTGAGCAAGTCACCGAACTACCGATTCCTTCTTTATTGCGCAGCTTTTCCGCACCCGTCAAAATTTTTTATGACTACCAGCTGCCACAATTACAGCAATTGATTCTGCTGGATAACGATGGTTTTTGTCGCTGGGATGCCATGCAAAGCCTGATGCGGATGGTGTTAAGCAAAGCAATTGATGGCAAGGATAATCATGCGGAACAAGCTGTACTGATCGCCGTTATCAGGCAACTGCTCACCAGCCATGCCACCATGGATGCCGCTTTACTGGCCTGCATGCTTAGTCTGCCTAATGAACAATACCTGGCCAGTCTGTATGAAAAAGCAGATCCCATCGCGATCAGCCAGGCCAGAACACAGTTGCAAGATCAGATTGCAGCCGAGCTGCAAACGGAATTACTGAATTGTTACCAGACATTACAAGATAAAGCGCAAGGGTTATCCGCCACAGCCATGGCAGCGCGCAGTTTGCGCAATGCAGCATTGGCGTACCTGCTGCATATTGATGAAGCGCGCTATCGTGACCTGGCACAACGGCAATTTACCCAGGCTGACAACATGACGGACCAGTTTTCTGCCTTGCGTGCACTAGTACATGCTGAACACGCCGCAGCCATGGCGCAGGAAGCACTGCAGGCTTTTTATCAGCAATGGCAGCACGAAGCCTTAGTGGTCAATATGTGGTTTCAGGCACAAGCCACCCGCCCGTGGGGGGATGTCCTGCAAGCAGTACAAGAACTTTTATGTCATGAAGCTTTTGATGCACGCAATCCCAACAAATTACGCGCGGTTATCGCTGCCTTTGCCAGCCAGAATTTTGCTCAATTCCATGAAAAATCAGGCCGGGCTTATCAATTTCTGGCAGAGCAAATTGCTGATATTGATCAACGCAACCCGCAAATGGCGTCACGCTTGCTGACTCCATTAACACACTGGCACCAGTTTACCGATGACCACGCCGCACTCATGCGCGCAGCACTGGAATCCCTCGCACAACGAGAATTAAGCAAGGACGTATATGAAATCGTCAGCAAAAGCCTGAACTAGAAATAGAAGAAAAACCGGCTGCCCAATTGTTTATCACACAGCAATTCCAACTGCCGGGCACCCGAATCGGAATTGGCCAGGGCTGGATATTTATCCTCTTCACTGCCACGGGTTGTCATGCTGATTAGTTGTCACATCCCCACCCGGGTAAAACAGCCCGGTACGGGAAATATCTTTCCGTCCGGCACCCCAAAAACCCTGAATTTCAGTGCGTGAATGCCCTCGCCCAGCCAAGTACTCTGGTTGCACGAAAACGGCAGAAAGTCAGTTCCGGATTTTTTAATGGCGAGGTAACAATGGATTACTCCAACCTTGCTATTTCCCTATCCGCAATATATCATCCACAAAAAAGAGAACGATTAGTCTACTTTGGCAGTAACGCTTATCAGGAGATTGACCATGACCACCGTGGATACCAAGAATATTTTCAATGGGATCAACATTGAACAATCTTTCGTCGTACAAAAACAGATTAGCGAAGATCGCGATGGCAACATGGCCAAACCCAAATACCAAACGACGGTTACCTGGGATAGCGGTTACCACACCACAGCAAATGTTACCGATGGCCAGACAATTGCGGGTGATGAACCACCACGTTACGGTGGAGAAGGTATGGGGATCTCTCCACAGGATCTTTTGCTGACTGCAGTCGGCCATTGCCTGACAGCTTCCTATATTGGCGGGCTGTCTGCCGCACATATCAATGTGGAATCTCTGCGTGTGCATGTTTCCGGCCGGGTAAATTTCCGTGCCGCTTTTGCGGTGGAGCCCGGTAATCCCGGATTTGAAGATATTAACGTCGTGGTGGAAATACAGACCGATGCACCCCAGGAAAAAGTGACCGCGCTGCTGGAGAAACTCAAAGCAACCGCGCCGATACCGGACACGATCATGCGCCCGGTACCTGTCAACATCGAAATCCGTCACCAACCAAAGTAAACATACCTCATTCCGTGCATGCAGGGCTTTGCTGACTGAAACCGCAAGGAGATTAACCAATGAATACCAGTGCTATCCATGATGTGGCAATTGTAGGGGCAGGCCCGGCCGGACTATCGGCAGCACATGAGCTGACCCGGGCAGGATTCACTCCACTGGTGCTGGAACGAACACCCGCGGTAGGAGATGTCTGGCGTAATCATTATGATGGACTGCGCCTGAATTCAGGTCGCTTCTGTTCAGCGTTGCCCGGCAGCAAATTTCCGTCATCTGCCGGTGGATGGCCTGCACGTGACGAAGTCGTAGCGTTACTTGAAAACATGCCTGCCCGTGGCGGTTTTACGGTACAGACCTGCATCGAAATCGAGAAAATCCGTTATGACCGTGAACGTGACGTCTGGCAGATCACCAGTAACGATGGACAGCAGTTTGAGTCCCGCGCGGTTGTTATTGCAGCCGGCGCCAACCGCATTCCGGTCATTCCGGATTGGGAAGGTAAAAATACGTTTACCGGAAAAATCATTCACTCGGCGCTGTTCAAACGTGCACAGGATTACGCAGACAAACATGTGCTGGTCGTCGGCAGTGGCAATTCATCCGCTGAAATTGCCAGCAGACTGACGCAATACGCCAGCTCAGTCACCCTGTCCGTCAGAACACCGCCACAACTCCTGCCCAAGCATATTTTTGGTATTCCTTTTGTTGGCATGGGAATTGTGTTACGCCAGCTGCCGGGTTCACTGACAGACAGCATACTGGGTTTCATGCGGCGCACAATGATCGGCGATCTGTCTGCTTACGGGCTTCCTTCTCCCACCATGTCAACATTAAAACAGTACTCCATCAGCAACGTTGTACCGATTCTCTATGGCCCTTTTGTTGATGATGTCCGCGCCGGCCGTATCAGAATTGTCGGCCCGATCCGGACAATATCCGGTGGAACGGTAGAAGTGCTGAGTGCTATCCCCACTGCACAGAACAGCAGCCCGGGTACCACGCCTCTGCAACCCGATGTCATTGTTGCCGGCACCGGATTTCGCACCGGTTTTCCGGAACTGGTTCAGGTGCCCGGCATTACAGATGAAAAAGGCAGATCAACTATCGCGGGCGATCAGGAATTTGAAGGCGCGCCACGTCTTTATTTCATCGGACAGGTTAATCCGCTAAGCGGCCAATTGCGCGAAATCCGGCTGGAAGCCGGCAAAATCGCCCGGAAACTCGGCAGCCAGCTGAAAGCAAAATAGAGAGTGCTTATGAAAATCCTGTTACTGTCCCCTGATGGCTGCATATATCCATCTCACGGATTACGCTGACAGCCATGTCTGAAAAAATCTCTGTAGAGGAAAAAATCCTGCAAACGGCCAGACGGCTATTTTGTCAGGTGGGGATACACGCGACCGGCATTGCCAGGATCATCGAGGAATCCGGTGTATCCCGGCGCAGCCTGTATACGCACTATGGTTCGAAAGAAAATCTGCTCAAAGCAGTTTTTGAAACCGAGGCCGGTTTGTGGTTTCGCTGGTTCGACTGTGATCTTCCGAAAATGGAATGCTCGCCGACCGATCGCGTGCTGGCACTGTTTGATCTGATGCGCGACTGGTTTGACAGCGATGTTTTTTATGGTTGTGTGTTCATCAACGCTGTCGCCGAACATGAAAAATGCAACAGCTGGGTACAGGAAATCGCCAACGAACACAGAGAAAAAATCACAGCCAGACTTCAGGCCATGGTAGCAGCAAGTGGCGCCAAAGATCCGGCAATGGTGACAGAAAAACTGAATCTGCTGATTGACGGCACAATTGTCACCGCCATGGTCACAGGCAACAGCGAAATCGCCCATATCGGCAAACTGGCGGCCGGAGACATTCTGCGCAGTGCCAGACAGGCCAGCACGTTTTGACGAAGTCGTAAAAAAGCAGGCAAATCAACCCGGTCTGCCTGCACTGTTAATCATCTGAAACAGCATGAAGGAGGTAAAAATGATTGCAACCTGGCAAAACCTGTCCATCAACATTCAGCGCCTTTTTATCGCCACCGGCATACTGATGGCTATCACCCTGATCAGCATGATGTTTCATGTCAGTTCACAGGGAGATATGTCAGAAACTTATCCGAAAGGTTTTCGTGGCGGCACCTGCACGATTGAAACAGATACGCTCATGATTGGCTATTCTGCCTATTTCATTCCCGGAGATTATGCGATACCGGGAGATGCCATGAGCGCCATGACTGTTCCCATTTTATGTGGCAAAGTACCAGGCCCCGGTTTACTCAGCATTTCAGTTGATCTGCTGTACCCGGTTTCAGCACGGGAACAGCCGGTAGCCGTCAGCCTGATCAGAAAAAATGATGGGGGCACAGCGGAAACCGTGTTATCAATCCCCGCCAGAGTTTACCAGTCCGGAATTATCTCGCAGGAAGCCCGTATTAATGAAATCGGGGAATATATCCTTCAACTCTCCGGTAAAGATGAGCACCAGTCTGAATTCCAGACAGACATCCCCATGACCGTCGGTACGCAATGGTATGAAGCACTCATCCCGCACTGGCCGATGCTGGTGTTATGCATGGCAGCAATCTTCCTTATCAACCTTAAACGACTGATCAGCTAAAGAAAATCTGCTTCATCACCACTCTCCCGATCACCGTATCAGAGAAGGATGGTTGACTGTTCAGTTTCAATCTCTAAACTCCACACCTCCGGCCAATATCGCACAATAACGATTGGCCGGTTCCAGTTTTCGTTACCCGGGACAAAACCGGGCTAACAGATTTTTCCCGCTACAATCCATACATGAATAAACTGTTTCGCATTAGCGTTTTCCTATTATTGATCCTGCTCGGTGCCAGCCATGGACATGCCGGCGAACTGGATGAAGAACTTCAAACGATTCAGTCCAGGATTGAATCGCTGGGCGCTGGCGAAGAGACACCCCAGAAAAAACGTCTGCGCGAAATTTACAGCGATCACCAGCAGGTGTTGCGCGATCATCAGGAGTATCTGAAGAAAACAGCAAATTACTCCGAGCTGCTGGAAAAATATCCCGGACAGCTGGAAATTCTCAAAAAGAGTGAGGCTGTTCCTGATACATCTGCGATCACTGCGGGAGCATTGACAGAACTGTCGCCCGAAGAACTGGAACGTCGCTACACTGCCGCACAGGCTGATCTTTCTGATCAGCAGAACCAGCAACAAAAACTGACATCTGAAATTTCCCGATTGCGCCAGCGTGCTGTCACCATTCGTGAAGAACAGGCATCGATCAATACCCTGCGCACAGAGCTGACGGAAGGGTTGCCCGATACACGCAAAACAGCCGATAAAAAGATACTCGATGCACTGGAGAACTACCGGGAAGCACAATTGCAGGCGCTGACTGACAAAACACGCATGCTGGAACTGGAGGCGCTGGTATTACCCAATGCCATAGAAATCACCACACTTCAGGAAAAACTCTCCTTTCAGCCCAGAATTCATGCTCTGGAACAGGAGATTGAGTTACTGGCCGAGGAAATCAACCGGCGCAAACGCGCTGAAACCGAGCAGGTCGTCGAAAAATCACAGCAGTTACTGGTTGAGAAAGTCTGGCAGTACCCGGGATTGGAAAAATTTGCCCGGGATAACCAGTCGCTGGTCAAAAAACTGGGCGGTTACGCCGAACTCTCAACGCAGCTGATCGATCGCAAAACCCGCAGTGAAAAGCGCCTGGCGCTCATCACTCAAAGTTATACGGCACTGCAGCAGCGCCTGGAGCTGAAGGGAGAGGATACCGCGCTGGGAACGGCAGTCAGAAAGCAGTTCAAGGAAATCATGGTCGAGCCGGCCATCGCACAAACCGAAAAAGACCTGAACAGTGCACGACTGGATTTGTTCCGCCTTGAGCAGGAAAAGCTGCAAATGCTGAATGAACGCAGCTATTTCAGGCAAATCATGAATGGGGATGAGTTACCAGCAGACGATGCACCTGAGTACCGGCAAATCATGGATGCCTTTCACGAGCTCAAGCAGTCCCGCGGGCAGGTGATCGACCAGTTCGTTCAGGTATTGCACGGCTATATCAAAGAACTGCAGCTTCATCTTGCCATCCAGCAGCAACTTATCGAGAAGATCAGCCAGCACAAACTGCTGCTGAAAGAAAATCTGCTGGTGACACGCAGCGCAGAACCCATCTCACCGGATGTGGTGCAGGATATTCAGGATGCCATGACCTGGCTCGGCTCACGCAAGACAGAGGTAGCAGTTGGCAAGGTATTCAGTGCAGCCTGGAAAAACATCCTGATCGTCTGCATTGTATTTACGCTGCTGTTCATGATCTTCTGGCGTACTTACTGGCCCGTTTACCTTACCTGGGTCCGTACCGGAAACAGTCTGCGCGGCAAGGTCAACCAGGACAGGCAGTTATATCCGGTTGGTATGTTGCTGATGGCATTACTGATTTCAGGAGCCATCTATCTGCCTTTCCAGCTGTCATCCCTCATTCTGCGCTACAGCACCAGCGCGGAACTTGGCCATGCCCTCTCGGCAAGCCTGCATGTGGCCGCGATAGCCGTTTTTGTCTGGTCGTTCATCCTGCAGCTGTTTCATCACGAAGGGTTACTCATCGGGCAATTCAAATGCTCTGAGAAACTGGTCAGCAAGATGTACCGGGATACCAAACGCTTTGCACCGGTCGTAACGCTGTTATGCATCACCATCGCTTTTACCGATGCACTGGATGATGACCTTGTCCGCAATGGCTTTGGCCGGCTGATTTTCATTCTGCTGTGCCTGGTACTTGCGATATTTTCCTCAGGCTGGCTGGCCATCACCCGCAGTGGCAAAGCGCTTTATCAGGGGGAATCGTTCAATCTGATGCTCAATCCGGGATTCTGGATGACACTGCTGTTTGTATTACAGATCGGCATGATTATCATGGCTGCCATTGGCTATTATTTTGCTGCTATCTATCAGTATCTGCTCGTATTCAAGTCGATAAGCTGGATCATATTCTGCGGACTGGCCTTTTTTGTGGGTTTCCGCAGCCTGCTGATCATTCAGCGCAAAATTGCATTCGAGCGCGCAATGGAAAAGCGGGGAGAAATGCTGGCGCAGCGTTCCACTACAGGAAAAAGTGAAACAGATCTGCTGGATGAAAACTATATCGACGTCAAAACCATCAGCAAACAGTCAGCAACCTTACTGAAAATCAGTATCTGGGCAATGCTGATCACCGGACTCGGCTTTATCTGGGTGGATGTGCTGCCAGCACTCAGTTTTCTGGAAAAAATCACCATCTGGCATACATCAGCAGAACTGGATGGCGAAACCATCATGCAGCCTATCACGTTGAAAACGCTGCTGACCGCACTCATTATCCTGAGTCTGGCCATGATCGCTGCTCACAACCTGCCCGGCACACTTGAGCTGCTGGTACTGCGGCATTTATCGCTCAACCCCGGTACCGGTTACGCTATAACCACCCTGCTCCGCTATTCGATTGTAATTATCGGATTCACGGTAACGCTGCAGAAACTGGGGATGGAATGGTCAAATATCCAGTGGCTGGTTGCCGCACTGAGTGTCGGTCTGGGTTTCGGGCTGCAGGAAATATTCGCCAATTTTGTATCCGGCCTGATTCTGCTGTTTGAACGCCCTATTCGTATCGGCGACAAAATCACACTGAATAACATCAGCGGGACTGTCAGCAAAATCCATATCCGCGCGACAACCCTGATTGACAGTGATCGCAAAGAAGTCATCGTGCCCAACAAGATATTCATTACACAGCAACTGATCAACTGGACGCTGAGTGACCAGATTACACGCGTAGTCATTTCGGTAGGAATCGCCTACGATGCCGATTGTGACAAAGCGCGCACGCTGTTACTGAAGATCGCGAACAATCACCCTCTGGTACTGCGCGATCCTGAACCGGCTGCATTCCTTCTGGAATTTGGTGCCAGTACACTGAATTTTGAGTTACGGGTATTCACCGGCCAGTTATCAGACAGAATGCAACTGGTACATGAACTGCACATGCTGATTAACCGGCATTTCGCAGAAGAAGGTATCGAGATCGCATTCCCGCAGATGGATGTGCACCTGCGCACCGGGAGCACAGAAAAGGTGGCCTCGATCTGATGATCAGGGGCGGATAAGCTGGCATTGGTGGCAGATCAGGCTTCAATCTCCATAAAAATACCTGCCACCAGTTACCAGGCTCGCTTACTCGGTAAAAAACTCGCGTGCCTTATCCATCCAGGATTTTGCACGTGGGTGGTGGCGTGAACCATCTTCCTGACTGATTGCTTCGAACTCCTCCAGCAGTTCTTTTTGTCTGGCTGTCAGATCAACGGGCGTTTCCACTGCAACATGGCAAAGCAAATCACCCGTAGACTGATTACGCACACCGGTTATCCCCTTACTGCGCAGACGGAAGATTTTCCCGGTCTGCGTGCCTGCTGGCACCTTGATCCGGGCGTGGCCGTCGAGGGTAGGCACTTCAATCTCTCCACCCAAAGCGGCTACAGTGAAACTGATGGGTATTTCACAGTGCAGATGATTGCCTTCCCGCTGAAAAACCGGATGGCTGGCAAGATGAATAACCACGTACAAGTCACCAGCCTGTCCACCATTTGCGCCCGCCTCACCTTCTCCTGTAAGCCGGATACTGTCACCTTCATCCACACCAGCCGGAATTCTGACTGACAGTGTTTTCTGGCGTTTGATTCGCCCTGTTCCGTGACAATCTCCGCAAGGATCCGAAACCACCTTACCGCTGCCCTGGCAATGCGAACAGGTTTGCTGAATCGAGAAAAAACCCTGTTGCATGCGAATCTGGCCGTGTCCATTACAGGTCGGGCAGGTTTTGGGAGAGGTACCAGGTTTAGCACCGCTGCCATGACAGGTATCACATGTTTCCTGTCTGGGAATGCGGATCTGGGTTTCAGTGCCGCGCGCGGCCTGTTCCAGCGTAACTTCCAAGTTATAGCGCAAATCAGCCCCGCGGTGGCCACCATTGGAACGTCCGCCTCCACGTGTCCCGAAAAGGTCACTGAAAATATCGCTGAAGGCATCACTGAACCCCTGTGCACCGCCGCCACCCGCCCCGCCGTTCAGGCCGGCATGGCCGAACTGATCATAAGCTGCCCGTTTATTCGGATCGGATAGCACTTCATAGGCTTCCTTGATCTCTTTGAACCGCTCTTCCGCTTTGGCATCACCGGCATTCCGGTCCGGATGATATTTCATCGCCAGTTTCCGGTATACCTTCTTCAGCTCGTTTTCATCCGTATCGCGACCGACACCGAGCACTTCATAATAATCACGCTGACTCATAAAAATTCCTGCTAACTGGAGATCCAGATGTTTTTAAGACCCAAGAGCAGACGATGCAGCTCAACAGGCTAAATTTACCGTGTTAAACGCAGAACGCAGAGTCAAAGAGAAGGTGCTTCCTCCCTTTTTCCCTGCGTTTGTTTTTTAGCCGGGAGCGGGTCAATTCATGCCGCCGCCCGCGCAACCCGGGAAATCATTTCTTATCTTTGACTTCCTCGAACTCGGCATCAACAACTTCACCTTCTACCGGTTTTTCTCCGGCATGACCACCGGAAGCGGATCCGGCACCCGCCTGCTGACCTGCCTGCGCCTGCTCCTGTGCATACATTCTTTCAGCCAATTTGTGTGAAGCTTCAGTCAGCGCCTGTGTTTTTGCATCAATCGCCCCCTTGTCACCTGACTTGAGTGCTTCTTCAGCATCTTTCAGTGCAGCTTCAATTCTGGATTTTTCATCTGCATCCAGCTTGTCACCATATTCAGTCAGTGATTTTCTGACCGAATGAATCATGGCATCGCACTGGTTACGGCTATTGACCAGCTCCAGCGCCTTTTTGTCTTCTTCTGCATGAGCCTCGGCATCCTTCACCATTTTCTGGATTTCATCCTCGGATAACCCGGAACTGGCCTGGATCTTGATCTTGTTCTCCTTGCCGGTCGCTTTGTCCTTGGCAGAAACATGCAGGATACCGTTGGCATCGATATCGAACGCCACTTCAATCTGCGGCATTCCGCGTGGTGCCGGCGGAATATCGGTCAGGTTGAACTGACCCAGGCTCTTGTTGCCGGAAGCCATTTCACGCTCACCCTGCAGCACATGAATAGTCACTGCTGTCTGGCTGTCTTCTGCTGTTGAAAACACCTGCTGCGCCTTAGTCGGGATAGTGGTATTTTTCTGGATCAGCTTGGTCATGACACCGCCCAGTGTTTCGATACCCAGAGACAACGGGGTCACATCCAGCAGCAGCACATCCTTGACATCCCCCTTCAGTACCCCACCCTGAATGGATGCACCGATGGCAACTGCTTCATCAGGATTAACATCCTTGCGTGGCTCTTTCCCGAAAATCTCCTTGACCTTGTCCTGCACTTTCGGCATACGGGTTTGCCCGCCAACCAGAATCACATCATCAATATCAGAAACAGACAACCCTGCATCCTTAAGCGCAGTCCGGCACGGGCCTGCAGTACGCTCGATCAGCTCCTCGACTAGACTTTCCAGCTTGGCACGCGTAATTTTGACCGCCAGGTGTTTGGGGCCTGACGCATCTGCGGTGATATAGGGCAGATTCACCTCTGTCTGCTGGCTGGAGGACAGTTCGATCTTGGCCTTTTCTGCCGCATCCTTGAGGCGTTGCAGCGCCAGCATATCTTTTTTCAGATCGATGCCGCTTTCTTTTTTGAATTCATCCACCAGATAACCGATCACTCTGGAATCGAAATCTTCACCACCGAGGAAAGTATCGCCATTGGTTGCCAGGACTTCGAACTGATGTTCACCTTCGACTTCTGCAATTTCAATGATCGAAATATCAAACGTGCCACCACCCAGATCGTATACCGCAATTTTGCGATCACCTTCTTTCTTGTCCAGGCCAAACGCCAGCGCCGCAGCGGTGGGCTCATTGATGATACGTTTAACTTCCAGCCCGGCAATACGGCCCGCATCCTTGGTTGCCTGACGCTGGGAATCATTGAAGTACGCCGGGACAGTGATGACAGCTTCTGTAACCGGTTCACCCAGATAGTCCTCTGCTGTCTTTTTCATCTTCATCAACACCTGCGCAGAAACTTCCGGCGGTGCGATCTTTCTGCCACGCGCTTCTATCCAGGCATCGTTGTTATCAGCACGCACAATTTTATACGGTGTAACGCTAATATCTTTCTGCACCACATCTTCATCGAAACGGCGACCGATCAGGCGTTTGATTGCAAACAGCGTATTCTCCGGATTGGTAACAGCCTGACGTTTGGCCGAAGCGCCCACCAGAACTTCATTATCTTCCGCATAAGCAACGATTGACGGAGTGGTCCTTGCACCTTCAGCATTTTCAATGACTTTAGGCTTGTTGTTTTCCATGACGGCGACACATGAATTGGTAGTTCCAAGGTCGATGCCAATTATTTTTGCCATAGCGTGTCCTTTATAAGTTGAAATTTATCCTGCTACTTAAAATGGGATTGATTCGGGAAATCTCAAGCACCCCTGGCCTTGGTAACAGCAACCATGGCAGGGCGGATTACCCGGTCATGCAATACATAGCCTTTTTGCATGACCTGCATAACTGTATTGGGTGGCAAATCTGACTCCACAGCACACATGGCCTCATGACGGTGCGGATCAAATTTCTCACCTTGCGGATCAATGGTGTGAATACTGAATTTTTCAAAAACAGCGGTGAGCTGCTTGCGTGTCAGCTCCACGCCATCTTTCAGATTTTCGAGTGTGGAATTTTCTGTTGCCAGCGCGGCATCCAGACTATCCATCACTGCGAGCAGCTGGGTAGAAAAATTATCAATCGCATATTTGTGCGCGCTGGCAATATCTGTTTGCGCACGCTTGCGGATATTTTCATTCTCGGCTCTGGCGCGCAACCAGGCATCATGATGTTCGGCTGCCCTGATTTCAGCTTCTTTCAACTGCTGTTCAAGGCTCGGCGCAATTTCTTCACCAGCACTTTCGGCATAGCCTGCTGCGCCGGGATGATCTGCTTCCCGGGAGCTACCCGCCCCCGGCAGATTCTGTTCCTCGATAGATTCCTGATTATGTGGTTCCTGCATAGACTCCTCCTGTTACGGTGCCGGTGATATTGGGATTGAAATTCCGTTTTCAACCCCCTGATCGAAAAAAGATGACGCGCTGCCCTCAAACCTGGCGAACACGGTCTGATAAAAATAATGAAGTACCGGAATCAGTCTCCGATATTTTTTGCCAGATGCGACGCCAGGCCGATATAGCCTGAGGGAGAGAGTCGCAGCAAGCGCTCCTTTTCAGTAGCGGGAATATCGAGTTGCCCGATAAATTGTTGCAGCGTGGCACGGTCAATACCGGTTTTTCCGCGCGTCAGCGCCTTGAGCTGCTCGTAAGGATTGGGCACACCATAGCGGCGCATCACCGTCTGAATCGGTTCTGCCAGGACTTCCCAAGCATTCTGTAAATCCTCCGACAAGCGCACCGGGTCAATCTGCAGCTTCCCCAACCCCTTGAGGCATGAATCATAGGCCAGCAGGGTATGGCCAAGCGCAACCCCCATATTGCGCAGCACAGTTGAATCAGTGAGATCACGCTGCCAGCGTGAGACCGGTAGTTTCTCGCTCAGGTGTCTGAGCAACGCATTGGCAATACCGAGATTCCCTTCTGAATTTTCAAAATCAATCGGATTGACCTTATGCGGCATGGTAGAAGAGCCCACTTCATCCGCCCTGATTTTCTGTCTGAAATAACCGAGTGAAATATAACCCCAGATATCGCGGTTCATATCCACCAGGATTGTATTGATACGGGCATAGGCATCAAACAGCTCCGCCATGGTGTCATGTGGCTCGATTTGGATGGTATACGGATTAAAGCTGAGTCCCAGTTTTTCAACAAAGGCGCGGGCAAATGCTTCCCAGTCGAAATCCGGAAAAGCAATCATGTGTGCGTTGTAGTTACCCACCGCACCATTGATTTTCCCGGAAACAACCACGCCGGCAAGCTGTTCACGTCCCTGTCGCAGCCGATAAACAAAATTAGCCAGCTCCTTACCCATGGTCGTTGGTGTGGCTGTCTGCCCGTGGGTACGGGAAAGCATCGGAACATCCGCCAGTTCTCCAGCAAGCTCCACAAGCCGTTGAATGATGCCATCCAGCGCGGGAAGCATGACCTGATCGCGACCGTGTTTAAGCATTAACCCATGCGACAGATTATTGATATCTTCTGATGTGCAGGCGAAATGCACGAATTCAGAGAGCGCTGCCGTTTCCTGATTTCCTGCCAGTTTTTCCTTCAGCCAGTATTCCACCGCCTTCACGTCATGGTTAGTGCGCGCCTCGATTGATTTGACGGCTTCCGCATCTGCCACGGAAAACCTCTCCGCAAGCTGATCCAGCTGCACAACAGCACCCGCTGATAACGAAGGTGTGCCAGTTAGTGCCGATGTGCTGCCCAACGCTTTAAACCATTCAATCTCCACATAAATACGGTTACGAATCAGCGCGTATTCGCTGAAAAAAGGCCGTAAAGCCGCAACCTTTTGCTGATAGCGTCCATCCAGTGGCGAAAGTGCGAGAAGTGTCGGGATTTCCATAAATAATCGTTTAAATTCAGGCATTCATCGGGTTAACGAGCACGCATTCTAACATAGCTCATTACAACACCCGGGTTGGGATAAAATGGTGGTTCAATATTTCAGAACGAAAAGGACAACACAATGAAACTTATTGGATCGCTCACCAGCCCATATGTACGCAAGGTACGCATCATGCTTGCTGAAAAAGGTGTTGATTTTGAATTTACCAATGACCCGCCGTTCAGCCCCGATACCAAGGTTGCCCGGGTTAATCCGCTCGGCAAGGTACCGGCGCTGATTCTGGATGATGGCTTTATCCTGTTTGATTCACGGGTAATCGTTGAATATCTGGACGATCATGGCGCAACCGGCTCAGCCCGCCTGACCCCGGCCTCGGGAACAGAGCGGTTACGTGTCAAACGCTGGGAGGTGCTGGCTGATGGCATTATTGATGCCTGTGTGGCTATTTACCTTGAGCGCAAGCGTCCGGAATCACAGCAAAGCCAGGACTGGATGGAACGTCAGCAGAAAAAAATTGATCAGGGGTTACAGGCCGCATCTGCAGATCTGGGTGATCGGGCATGGTGTGAAGGTGCCGCCATGACGCTGGCTGATATTGCACTCGGCTGCGCATTTGGTTATCTGGATGCCCGTTTCCCGGAAGTCAAATGGCGTGACACTTACCCCAACCTCGTCCGATTAGCCAGTAAACTGGCAGAGCGCCAGTCATTCAAAACAACTGTTGCACCGAACTGATTGGCCGCAAAAGCTCCTGAAAATTCCAGAGTAAGCGCCTGTAAAATACTCACTTGAGCGAATGCCGGCAGGGTCAGAATCTGGACAAACCTTAACCCGGTTTTTTTGGATCAACCGCAGTCAGCAGTCCACGCAAAATATTGACTTCTTCTTTTTCCAGCCGGGTGCGTGCAAACAGGCGACGCATCCGGCGCATCAGGCGCCTGGGCTGGGTGGGATCAAGAAATCCACTCCGAATCATGACCCGCTCCAGATGGTTGTGTAATCCTTCAATTTCATGCAGGCTGGCAGGTTCAGGTAAATGTAAACCGGTTTCGCCAACAATATTTGCTTCCTCCAGTACCATACGCAGCTCATAAGCCACGATCTGTACCGCAGCCGCCAGATTAAGTGAGGAATAGTCAGGATTAGCCGGGATTTGCACTGTCAGCTGACAATAACTGATTTCTTCGGAGGTAAGGCCGGCGCTTTCCCGGCCGAACAGCAGAGCAACCGGATGATGGTGTGCGTGTCGAGCCAGCTCGGCAGCGGCTTGCCTGGCGTTACGGGTGGGATGCGGCAAATCCCGCGAACGTGCTGTCAATGCAGCGACCAGAAAAGTGTCTCCTATCGCCTCCTCCAGACTGGTGCACACATGCGCCGCTTCCAGAATATCGCGCGCACTGGAAGCGCGCGCATCTGCCTCACTATCCGGGAAGGATTTGGGATTGATGAGATAGAGCTGGCTCAGCCCCATGGTTTTCATGGCCCGGGCAGTTGCACCAATGTTACCCGGATGACTGGTATGGCTGAGTACGATCCGGACATTATCAAGCGGGGGGGCTGGATTCATATTAGAATGGCGGCTTCCCGGTTTTTATGAGTTTCTCAGGTTTTTGCCATGCATCCCATGCTTACCATTGCGGTCAAGGCTGCTCGCCGTGCCGGCAGTATCATTAACCGCGCTTCGATGGATCTGGAACGGCTGACTATCACGCGTAAAGCGCATAGTGACTTTGTAAGCGAGGTGGACAAGGCTGCCGAGGATGCCATTATTAAAATATTGCTGGATGCATACCCCGACCATTCAATTCTAGCAGAAGAGAGTGGCTCAAGAGGGAATGCAAATAAACCGGAATACCAGTGGATTATTGACCCACTGGACGGCACCACCAACTTTCTGCATGGATTTCCCAAGTATTGTGTTTCGATTGCCTTGCTGCATCGTGGCATTCTGACACAAGCGGTTGTTTACGATCCGGTACAGGATGAGCTGTTTACCGCCACGCGCGGCAGCGGCGCTTACCTCAACAACCACCGTATCCGTGTCAGCAAACGTATACAGCTGGGTGAATGTCTGATTGGTACCGGGTTCCCATTTCGGGATTTTACTCACATGGAAGCCTATCTGGCCATGTTCAGAGATATGATCCCGAAAACAGCTGGTATTCGCCGCCCGGGTTCAGCCGCACTGGATCTCGCTTACGTTGCCGCCGGGCGCTACGATGGTTTCTGGGAAACCGGGCTGGCACCGTGGGATATTGCTGCTGGATGCCTGCTTATTCTTGAGGCTGGCGGCATGGTTGGTGATCTGGAAGGAAACGGAAATTACATGCACAGCGGGCAGGTGGTTGCCGGTAATCCTAAAATCTTTTCCCAGCTCCTGCAGATCATCACGCCGCATTTGACCGAACAGCTTATTGCTGAGAATCGGGAGCCGGTCGAGTAGTTTCACCGCCACAAACATTTCCTGGGAATTTGATGGAGAATCGAGCACACGCACTTGCTGCCGGCCTGTTTGTACTCCTGCTGGGAGTGGCCACTGTCCTGGCGGTCAAGTGGTTTAGTCGCGATGGCCTCAGTTATAACCATTATTTTCTGGTTTCTTCCGGAGCAGTCTCCGGACTCAACCCTGAAGCCTCAGTGCGTTACCGAGGCATCAATGTCGGTAAAGTCGAAGAAATTTATTTCGACAAAGATAATATGCGTAATATTTTCGTCCGCATTGCGGTCAGCAGCAATGTAACTCTCCCGAAAAATATCTACGCTCAGCTCGCCAGTCAGGGCATTACCGGGCTGACTTATATTGAACTGAACAATGATACAGCCGAAACAAAAATGGATTCTTTGCAGGATGAGGCGCTTATACCGCTCCGATCTTCGCTCATCAAAACGCTCTCTGACTCCTTAGAAGAAATTCTGAAAAATTCCAATACCGTCATCAAGCAGATAAGCACTCTGTTAAATGACAGCAATCAGACGCATATTGGAAATATCCTGAGCTACCTGGAACAGATGGTGCAGGGTTATGACAAACTGACCGGACAGCTTCAGAAAGGACTGCAGGCATTACCCCGGGTCACTGATGAATTCAGTGCCACGCTCAAACAAACCCGGCAGGCCATGGAAAATACCAGTCAGGTTTTGCAAAAACTTAATCAGCAGCATGGGCTGGTGGATAACCTGACACAGGGTTCTCAGGAGGTAACACACACCCTGTCGAATCTGAACACAACAAGCCATGCCATCACACAAAGTACACACAGGCTGGATCGGCTCCTGAATCTGCTGGAATCGCAGCCGCAGAGCCTGGTATTTGGCAAACCACCCGCTTTACCCGGCCCGGGTGAACCTGGTTTTTCACCGCCTTTACCACCCAAACGATAAAGCAGTGGGCGATAAAGCGATAACATGATGATAAAACTTTCTGTGGTGTTTTTAGTTATTCTGCTGGCCGGGTGTACGTTGATGCCCAAAGCACCTGCGCCCACCTTCGTTTACGATCTGGGCCCGGTACCTGTCACCGCTCCTGAATCAGCACGATCTCCATCTGCGACCATCCGGATTACAGACATCAGCGCTCCTGTCTGGCTTGATACAGAAGCAATTCATTACCGGCTTGCCTATTACGACCCTGCGCGTATCTATACTTATGCTAACAGCCGCTGGGCAGCTCCCCCTGCAAAGTTGTTAACTGAATATCTGAGACAGTATTTTGCTGATCACCCGGTCAGCTCACCACCTGATAACAGCAAACACAGCCATGCGCCCGCAAACCAACTGCTCCAGATAGATCTGGATGAATTCATGCAGGTTTTTGATACGCAAAACAGCAGCCGGGTTGTGATCCGGCTGAGGGCATTTCTGTATGTGCCTGGCATGCGCCAGCCCGCTGCCCAACGCAGCTTCACGATAGCGCAACCAGCACAAACAGCCGATGCAGCAGGCGCTGTTGCCGCTTTCATACTGGCAAGTGACAACCTGCGCAATGAGCTGGTACAGTGGCTGTCCAGCTCTCGCCAGTAATCAGTACTGTATTCTGGCGCTATGATTTCCACTCAAAAAATTAGCCTGATTTTTACTGAAGTGAACGGATTTTTATCCATATTCATAGCGATTTAATAATGCGCATATTTGTCCTGATTCTTTTATTGCAGTTGTTTCTGTCAGCCTGCGGCTATAAAGGTCCTCTTTATATCCCACAAAATCCAGCCCCCGTTAACAATAAAACACAGGAAAAACCATGAGCAACTTCGGCTCATTTGCATACCACGATAATCAGCTTTTAGCAGAATCAGTCCCGTTGACAGAAATTGCCGCTGAATTTGGCACCCCCTGCTACGTTTATTCAGGCACAGCAATCCGTTCAGCCTATCAGGCATTCGATCGCGCCTTTGGGCAGCGAAACCATCTGATCTGTTATGCGGTAAAAGCCAATTCGAACCTTGCCATCCTAAATCTACTTGCTCGCCTTGGTAGCGGCTTCGATATTGTCTCTGGCGGGGAATTGCAGCGTGTACTAAAAGCAGGCGGTAACCCGCAAAAAACAGTTTTCTCTGGTGTGGGCAAAACACCCGATGAAATTCGGGCTGCACTGGCAGCCAACATTCTCTGTTTCAACGTGGAATCAGAAATGGAACTGGTGATATTGAACGAGATTGCCGGGCAAATGAAAAAAATTGCACCCGTCAGTTTACGCGTCAATCCAGACGTGGATGCCAACACCCATCCCTATATTTCAACCGGAATGAAGGAAAACAAGTTTGGCATCCCCGCTGCAGAAGCTGAACGGATATATGCGCTGGCACACCAGCTTCCCCATATCCGCATCTCCGGGCTGGATTGCCATATCGGTTCGCAATTAACTGAAATTGCTCCTTTCATTGAAGCTGCCAACAAGATGCTGGATTTGCTGGCCCGACTGCAAAGCACAGGCATCTCCATCAAACATCTCGATCTCGGGGGGGGGCTGGGAATTCGCTATGACCAGGAGTCCCCGCCTGCGATAGAAGCCTACGTCAAGGCCTTATGTGCAGCCACAGAAAATCATCCACAGCAGTTACTTATCGAGCCCGGGCGCTCGATGGTTGGTAGTGCCGGGTTGCTATTGACCCGGGTGCACTATCTCAAACATGCGCCACACCGTAACTTTGCCATTGTTGACGGTGCGATGAATGATTTGCTGAGACCCGCTTTATATCAGGCTTATCACACCATTCTGCCGGTCACAAAGCGGACCGGGGAAACAAAAACTTACCAGATCGTCGGCCCCGTTTGCGAGACAGGAGACTTTCTTGGTCATGACCGTGACCTGGCACTGGAAAAAAATGATTTACTGGCTGTCATGTCTGCGGGCGCTTATGGCATGAGCATGAGTTCCAATTATAATACCCGTCCGCGCGCAGCCGAGGTGATGGTGGACGGGAATTCGACACATCTTATCCGCGCACGCGAAACTGTCGAAGAGCTGTATGCTCTGGAAAAACTGCCAACCTGAACCCTGCAAATACTCTCGGACATGTCGAACACCACTACTCTCGACGATACACGCTACCAGGAATACATACTACAAGGCGTATCACGTACCTTTGCTCTGACCATTCCACAACTGCCGCCAGCGTTGCGCGAAGTTATCGGCAACGCCTATCTGCTATGCCGCATCGTCGATACGGTGGAGGATGACAGCGCATTGACGCTGGAACAGACGCGTGAACTGGCTGGTATGTTTACCGAGGTTGTCAGCGGAAAAACTGATGCTGCGATCTTTGCTCAGGCGCTGTACCCCCTGCTTTCTGAACATACTATTCCAGCGGAACACGATCTCATAAAACATACCCCATCCGTCATCCGCATGACCCACAGCTTCAATCCGGTACAGCGCCAGGCACTGGAGCGCTGTATACGCATAATGGGGCAGGGTATGGCCGCATATCAGGAAAGTGAATCCTTATCAGGACTTGAAAATCTGGCAGAAATGGATCGTTACTGTTATCACGTCGCCGGTGTTGTCGGTGAAATGCTGACTGAACTGTTCTGCGACTATTCTCCTGAAATCAGTCAGCACAGGTCAGAACTGATGCAGCTGTCGGTTTCATTCGGGCAGGGTCTGCAAATGACCAATATCCTGAAAGATATCTGGGAAGACAGAAAACGGGGTGCCTGCTGGCTGCCAAGGGATATTTTCCTGAGAGAAGGATTTGATCTGAATGATTTGCAACCAGGTTATCCAGCGCAGGGATTTCATGCCGGTCTGGGTACGCTGATCGGGATTGCCAGAACACACTTGCAAAATGCGCTGACATACACCTGCCTGATTCCAGCACACGAGACAGGAATACGCCGGTTTTGTCTATGGGCGATAGGCATGGCTATACTGACTCTGAACAGAATTAACCGGAAACGTGATTTCACAACGGGAGCTGAGGTTAAAATCTCCCGCCAGAGCGTCAGAATGACTGTCCTGATTACCAGCCTGCTAGCCAGTCAGGATTGGGCACTTAAAAAAGTTTTCGCCCTGTCTTCCAGAAATCTTCCTGTAGTAAAAATCACCAGCTTATAAAGCTGCAGAAATTTCGTTATTAAACTGCTGGAGCGTCTTGAGCGGATCAGATGATCGGGTAATGGGTCTGCCAATCACAAGGTAGCTGGCTCCGTTACGAATAGCTACCGCCGGTGTTGCAATCCTCGTTTGATCATCCTGACTGTCACTGGATGACCGGATGCCCGGCGTTATTAGCCAGAAATCCTTATCGATCACCTTCCTCAGATTTGCTGCTTCCAGCGCTGAGCAAACCACGCCATTCAATCCGCAACGTTCCGTCAGTAAAGCCAGCCTCTGCACTAATGTTTCCGGTGTATCAGTTATACCCAATTCCCTTAAATCATCCTGGTTCAGGCTGGTAAGTAACGTAACCGCGATGAGCCTGGTTTTTTTTCCTTCCACGGCTTGCCGGGCTGCAAGTAGCATCTTGCTCCCTCCCAGCGCATGTACATTGATCATCCACACACCGAGGCCCGCCGCCGCGCTGCAGGCAGCAGCAACCGTGTTGGGAATATCATGAAATTTCAGATCAAGAAATACATCAAAACCCTGTTTCATCAGTTTTTCAACCAACTGCGGCCCAGCCAAGGTAAATAGTTCTTTCCCCACTTTGACCCGGCAAAGTGTGCTGTCCAGCCCGGCAGAAAAGTTCAATGCGGCAGCCGGATCAGGAAAATCCAGCGCAACAATGATGCGGCGGTCATTCATGCGGTAAAAATATCAGGATTTTTTACCAATTCGCTTAATGAAGCAGGACAGGTACCCAAACAGGGTACCTGCAATAAAGCAGAAGAGAAGCACAACGACCACGGGCACTTCCCACTCCAGCCCAAGGTAGTAATGTATTGTCACCATCTCGGAATTCTTGACAGCAACACTGAGCAAAAACAGAAAAACAATCAGGCGCAGAAAGGTCATAAACATATAACTTCATCTGATTTAACAGAAGAAAATGAAGTTACCAATACAATCACTGCATATTGATAGCCCTCCCGGCTGGCAACCCTGCCAACCGGCATCCTCAACAGGCCATTAAGCGTGTTTCCCTGTCTTTTCTGATGAAAAGGACACTCAACCTGTAACATGCTCAAGTACCTTGTGCTGTTTATGGTCGGAATCAATCAGCTCACGCATTTTCTTCCCGGCTTTAAAATGTGGAACATATTTTTCCGGTACGTGTACCTTTTCACCCGATTTAGGATTGCGACCAATACGCGAGGGTCGGTAATTCAGATCAAAACTGCCAAATCCACGTATCTCAATACGCTCTCCTCTGGAAAGACTCCTGGCCATCGCGTCAAGAATAATCTTGACGATCAGCTCAGCATCTTTTGCCAATAACTGAGGAAAGCGTTCTGCCAACCTGGAAATCAGTTCAGACTTCGTCATACGTCATAACCCGCCTTTTTATTCTTCTGACGATTTGCTGCCATCTATCTTGGCTTTGAGTAACGCACCCAGATTAGTCGTACCAGCACTGGCAGGACTTACGGCCGAGGACAGAGATTTGACAGCCTTATCTTCTTCCTCCTGGATTCTCGCCTTGACTGACAAACTGATACTACGGTTCTTACGATCAATATTGATGATCATGGCTTCGATCTCATCCCCTTCATTAATACGGGAACGAATATCCTCAATCTTGTCACGAGAAAACTCGGAAGCACGCAAATAACCTTCCACTTCATCGGTC
Organism: uncultured Nitrosomonas sp.; assembly: GCA_964651625.1. Classification (GTDB taxonomy): domain Bacteria; phylum Pseudomonadota; class Gammaproteobacteria; order Burkholderiales; family Nitrosomonadaceae; genus Nitrosomonas. The sequence continues at coordinate 42,810 of CAZYWE010000002.1, forward strand.
AGTGCAATGGCAGCCCCTTTGGCATCGACAGATTTAACAGTGCCCTTGACAATACTGTTTTTATCGTATGAAGACACATAAACGTTGAAAGGATCACCCTCAAGCTGCTTGATGCCCAGAGAGATTCTCTCCTTCTCTACATCAATGGATAGTACAACAGCTTCAACCTCATCCCCTTTCTTGAATTCGCCGATTGCTTTCTCACCCGGCTGATTCCAGGAAAGATCAGACAAATGCACCAGGCCATCAATATTGCCAGGCAATCCGATAAACAAACCAAAATCTGTAATAGATTTAATTTGCCCTGTGACTTTGTCGCCTTTTTCGTGACTGAGTGAGAATTCATCCCAAGGATTCGGCTTGCACTGCTTCATCCCCAACGAAATACGGCGACGATCTTCGTCGATTTCGAGAATCATGACTTCGACCTCATCGCCCAGCTGAACAATTTTGGATGGATAAATATTTTTGTTGGTCCAATCCATTTCAGAAACATGCACCAGACCCTCAATACCCTGCTCGATTTCAACAAAAGCACCGTAATCGGTCATGTTGGTAACTTTACCGAAAAGACGTGTGCCTTGCGGGTAACGCCTTGAGAGGCCAATCCACGGATCTTCTGTCAGCTGCTTCAAACCCAGGGAAACACGATTTTTTTCCTGATCAAACTTCAGAATCTTGGCAGTAACCTCATCCCCAACATTGATTACTTCAGTTGGATGTTTTACACGGCGCCATGCAAGATCAGTAATGTGCAGCAAACCATCAATGCCACCCAGATCAACAAATGCACCATAATCTGTAATATTTTTAACGATTCCCTGAACGATCGCGCCATCTTGCAGACTGGCCAGCAATTCATCGCGATCTGCGCCCTGGGTTTCTTCCAGGACTGCACGTCTGGACACGACCACGTTGTTACGTTTACGGTCGAGCTTGATCACCTTGAATTCCATTTCCTTATTTTCATAAGGCGTCATGTCCTTGACCGGACGGACATCCACCAGGGAACCCGGCAAAAAGGCACGAATACCGTTAATCATGGCCGTCAACCCACCTTTCACCTTCCCGTTGACCATACCGGTAACAATTTTGCCTTTCTCCATGGCTTCTTCAAGCTCATACCAGGCATTCAAACGCTTTGCCTTATCTCTTGACAGGCGGGTTTCACCAAATCCATTTTCCAGCGCCTCGATCGCCACACTGACAAAATCACCTGCCCGGGCTTCAATTTCACCTCTGTCATTCTTGAATTCTTCAATCGGGATATAGCTCTCGGACTTAAGCCCCGCATTGACCACAACAAAGTTGTAATCGACACGAATGATTTCGGCAGTTATCACTTCCCCCACACGCATCTCTTTATGCGAAAGGCTTTCATTGAACAGTTCGGCAAAATTTTCCGAAGAACCCGCTACACTGGTTGCAATAGTCATTTAAAAAATACCCGATTGTAAAAAATCCCCCGATAAAAAGCGGAGGGGACAGGTTGGCTGGTTAATAAAAAGAACAACTTGAAAACTAAAATTTCAGAATCACTCAAGACTGCCGGGTTCTGGCATACATACCCAGCACCCTGCTGACAACCTGATCTATACTGAAGCCAGTAGTGTCCAGCAGCTGCGCGTCCTCGCACTGCTGCAACGGTGAGGCGGCACGACTGCCATCACGCTCGTCGCGCTCTCGCAGCGACTGAGTCAGGTCTGCGATACTAGCATTTATTCCCTTCTCCATCAACTGCTTATGGCGCCTGTATGCACGCTCCTCTGCGCTTGCAGTAAGGTATATTTTAAGGCTGGCATCAGGAAAAATTACTGACCCCATATCACGCCCGTCAGCCACCAACCCTGGTGATTTACGAAAACCACGCTGACGCTCCAACAACTCTATCCTGAGCGCAGGGTATTGAGCAATTCGCGAAGCATATTCCCCGCATGCCTCTGAACGCACCTGGTCACTGACATCTCCTCCATCCAGCAAGATCATCGCATCTCTAAAAGAAGCATCCAGATGCCGGGCGATATCGACCACGCGCCCCTCATCACCTGCTTCTATATTGCGCTTCATGGCGGCCAGTGCCACCAGGCGATAAAGTGCACCACTGTCAAGATAGTGGAATCCCAGCGTCTGCGCCACGAGGCGGGCAATCGTCCCTTTTCCGGATGCCGAAGGGCCATCCAGTGTGATTACCGGTATATATTGTTTATCCATAATTCATTCACCCTGGCTCAATGACGCACCCCGGAATTCGTTACTCTCTCCAGGATACTGATATTGTTTTTTATCTTGCGAAGCCCGGCTGTTTTTCACAGGTCATCCATGTGTGATGGCTAAAAATTTTTCGAAATAATCCGGAAAAGTTTTAGCTACACAGCCAGGATCATTGATGCGCACCGGCGCACCCAGAGATACCAGAGAAAAACACATAGCCATCCGATGATCATCGTAGGTATCAATAGCAGCATCTGCAACCAGCGGGCCATCCGGTGGCGTAACCCGCAGAAAGTCTTCTCCTGTTTCAACATGAGCTCCCAGCTTGCGAAGCTCCGCAGACATTGCGGCAATCCGGTCGGTTTCCTTGACTCGCCAGCTCGCAATATTTCTGAGCGTGGTAGTACCTTGTGCAAATAAAGCTGTTGTTGCAAGTGTCATGGCTGCGTCAGGAATATGGTTGCAGTCAAAGTCAATTGCCTTTAGCGCTTTGCCTCCTTTGCCATCGGGTACGCTGGATTCTATCCAGTCGCTCCCCATCCTGATCCGCGCCCCCATTGCCTCAAGCGCCTCAACAAAACGGATGTCGCCCTGACAACTGTCACTCCCCGCACCTTCAACCCGTACCGGACCACCCGCAATAGCTCCTGCCGCAAGGAAATAGGAAGCTGAGGATGCATCCCCCTCGACCACAATTTTCTCCGGGCTGAGATAAGCCTGCTTTCCATGCAGAGTAAACCGTCGCCAGGATTCCTGCTCAACCTGCACGCCAAAGTGTGCCATTTGTGCAATTGTAAGCGCCACATAAGGCTGCGATATCAATGTACCGTTGACAATAATAGTCGCCGGTTCGCCAGTCAGCGGCAACGCCATCAGTAATCCACTGAGAAACTGGCTGGATATATTTCCACTGATATAAATATCACCAGGATGGATTATTGCCGGATGGATTTCCAGTGGCGGAAATCTCTCATGACCAGGATAGGTAATCGCAGCACCGATCTGTCGTAATGCGTCCACCAGATCACCAATCGGACGTTCATGCATTCGCGGCACACCGGAAAGACGATAATGCCCCTGCATCAGCGCCAGCACTGCAGTCAGTGGACGAAACGCCGTCCCGGCATTCCCCAGAAACAGTTCAGCCTCTTTTACCGGAATTCTCCCCTTGCATCCTGTGATCCGGTATTCTCCATCGCCAATATGCACAACGGTTATCCCGAGCAACTGCAATGCATCCAGCATCCGCGCAGTATCGTCAGATTCCAGCAAACTGCTGACCACTGTTGTCCCTTCTGCGAGCGCGGACAGCAACAGGATACGATTGGAAATACTTTTTGAACCCGGCAGGCGCACATTGCCGTGCACATTATGCACCCAGGGAAGATCAAGCCATTGCATGATGGATAAACACCCCTCCCCCAACCTTCAACTGCAAATTATTCATTACCTCAGAAACTCCCTTACCCGTTTTATCATCCCCAAAATTCCGGTCAACTGCCGGGCACCCTGTTTTCCTGCCAATATCAAATATCAACACAACCGCCTACTAAAGCTGCCACAGATCAAATACAATACGCTTCCTTTCTTGCATCAATTTTTATATTCAACGAGGTAACAGATGGAAGATGATTCACAGATAATGACCCTGTTTTACTCAATTCTGGCCATACCGCTCTCTTTCATAATTCTCTACTGGACCAAGACCCGCAAAGACAAGATACGCAATGAGTCAGGAGAAATGGAATACAAAACACTTGGCCAGGCACTGACATTTTTTCTGATTGAAGGAGTTGCGTTAGTAGGAAGCTTATCTATCCTCATCACCGCAGTATCAGGCATCGTACGCTATCTTATTTACGTCTATGGCTAACCTGATTACTATTCCGGAAATACGGCAGAAAGACTGCCGACCAGCTCAGGAAGCGGCTTTCCCGGTTTCCGGAACAGTATCAGCCAGCTTTTTCTTCGTTTTTCTCTGCTCGAACTCAAACCCGATTTTCCCTTCCGGCCCTACAACCAGATAGGCGGAGAATGGCCGGCCTTTCCTGGAAATAAACCCGGCCAGCAAATCTGTTTTCCCGGTTTGCAGCAATCTGGTTACCTGCTCTACTTCAATAGGACGATTCAAAATAATCTTTCCGGTTCTAAAGCTGCAGGATGGAGCGGCTCCCACTGATTTTTCACAAACATACAGCATTTTGTGCTCATAAACGGAATGACCACATTGAGGACATTTTCCAAGAGATTGCTGTGCTGAAAAATCGACCTCCTCCTGTGCCTGATCCGCTTCATTACCAAAGTCAAACTTCATTTCATAATCATCTGTCAGTCTGACAATCGCATTAAATGCACGCCCCATTTTGCTGCGAAAGCCCGACAAAGGACCCACCTCACGGGTAGAAATCAATGTCTCCATTTCATTTACTTCAAACTGCCGCCCAGCCAGAATTTTCCACAATGCGAAATCACATTGCTGGCACTGGAATTTCTTGTATGTTTCCTTGATTACGCCACCGCATCCGGGGCAAGGCACCTGGAGCGTCGCGAAATCACCGCTGATGGTTTTATCCCGATGACTCTTGGCCTGCTCGACGATATGGCGCGTCATCGCAGCGATCTTTTCCATAAAAACATCGCGCTTTAGCTGGCCTTGCTCCATCTGGCGCAGCTTAAACTCCCAGTCACCTGTCAGTTCAGGTGAAATCAACTCAGGAATTTTCAGCCCCCGCAACAGGGTCACAAGAGAAAACGCCTTGGCTGTCGGCTGCAAATCCCTTCCTGAACGCTCAACATAGTTCTCGTAAATCAACCCTTCTATAATGGCAGCACGCGTCGCAGGTGTGCCTAATCCCTTGGCACTCATGGCTGCACGCAACTCCTCATCTTCCACAAATTTTCCAGCACCCTCCATCGCGGATAACAAAGTAGATTCGTTATATCTGGCAGGAGGGCGTGTCTGACTGGCAACAACACTCACTTCCTTCGCCAGCACTGCTTCACCTGGCGCCACCGCCACCAGCACCGATTCCTCTTCTTGCCCCCGGGCAGATTCCACCTTGCCATAAACCGCCTGCCAACCGGCATGTACCAGCACCTTGCCTTCTGTTTTGAAAGGCTCGCCTTCCACTCGCGTAATACGGGTTGTGACCAGAAATTCTGCTGTTGGATAAAAAATTGCCAGGAAGCGCCTGGTTACCAGATCATAGAGCTTCTCCTCCGCTTCATTAAGTTTCTTGGGTACAAGCGCGGTGGGTATGATGGCAAAATGGTCGGAAACCTTGGCGTTATTAAAAATGCGTTTGTTCGGTTTTACCCAGTCTGATTCCAGAATCTGGCTGGCGAACTGATCATAGCGTGACTCCTGCAATGCTTGCAGCGTCTCACGGACAATCGGCGGATAATCTTCAGGGAGTGCACGCGAATCAGTGCGGGGGTATGTCAGCACTTTATGTTTTTCATACAGTGCCTGGGCCAGCCCCAATGTCGTTTTGGCAGAAAAACCAAAACGGCTGTTGGCATCGCGCTGTAAGCTGGTTAAATCGTACAGCAGCGGACAATTTTCCTTGGCCGGCTTGCTTTCTTCAGAGACAGTCCCGATTTTCCCCAGACACTTATCCCGAACAGCTTCAGCTTTAATGTGATCCCAGACCCGATCCGCCCTGGATTCAGCCTCATCTTTGCGTTTGCTGAAACTTTCATCAAACCACTTTCCCTTGTAGGAGCCGCTCCCCGTCTGAAAAACAGCATGAATCTCCCAATAATCCCGGGCTATAAATTTTTTGATCGCCTCTTCCCGCTCAACCAATATAGCAAGAGTGGGTGTCTGCACCCGCCCCACCGTGGTTTTATGGAATCCACCTTCCTGTGAATTGAATGCAGTCATAACGCGCGTGCCATTAATGCCTACCAGCCAGTCTGCTTCTGACCGACTGACCGCAGCATCTGCCAACGGCTGCACCTCAGCATCATCCAGCAAATTTGCAAATGCCTCACGTATGGCAGCTGGTGTCATGGATTGCAGCCACAAACGTTTGACAGGTTTCTTACTGTCCGCATGGCGCACGATATAACGGAAAATCAGCTCACCTTCACGTCCGGCATCGCAAGCATTGATCAATGTATCCACATCCTTGCGTTTGATCAGCTTGCTCAGCAGTTTCAGACGATCTGTGGTTTTTTCGATGGGAGCCAGATCAAAACGCGGCGGAATAACGGGCAGATGATCAAAACTCCATTTCCCCCGTTTGACTTCATATTCTTCTGGAACGATCAGTTCCAGCAAATGCCCGACCGCCGAAGATAAAACAAACTCATCACTCTCAAAATAATCCCCCTGCTTGGCGAAGCCTCCCAGGACACGCGCAATATCATTAGCAACGGAAGGCTTTTCAGCAATGATCAGTTTTTTACTCATAAGGTATTTACTATGGCAGCTGGCACAGCGAAAGCTGACGCACGGGCTGCGTCAACTGGTCAAATCACCCGGAAGACCAGGTGTCAGTTATCAATAATGCCTGCGTAGAATCAGCCGGCTGTTAGTGCCGCTGGTAAGAATCGCTGATAATGAACAATCCCTCAACAACGCCACGATCAGTCAGCTGATTCTGGATCCAGAGATTAAGCAGCACCGCCAGCTTTATTTTTTCCACACTGGGAATATCGCCATCCATACGAATGACGCGATCAATCAGCAATTCACGCTGCAAAGGGTTAATTACTTCAGCCTGTTCGAGAAATAGAATAAATCCACGGCCTTCTGTATCAATAATCTCCATCTCTTCTTCAGTGAAATGGCGCATTGAGTGACTCTCCGCCAGCCCGTCCAGGTAGCCTTCTTCACCATAACGGGAAAGATCGGACAACCAGTCAAGCGCCATCGTAATCTCCTCATCATCAAAACCAGCCATGGTCAGCTTCCGTGTCAACGTGGCAGAATCCGGACAATTTCCAGCATCAAAATAATTTTCAAACAGATAAACGAGAATATCGAACATGGCTCTGTACCGTGGCCTCAAATCAAAACCACTCTAAGATACTCAAAACAGGGCAACAACCACATACCCTACCCGCTCCCAGCAAGTCAGCGAATACGCTGATATTTCCCTCCGGGAAGACTGCCAACCCTGCCCTCCAGCTCCAAGCCCAATAGCATGGCGGATACTGCTTCAACCGTCAAGCCGCTACGTGCGCACAATGTATCAATATCAGCAGAATCATAGCCAAAGTATGCTAACAAACCGGGATCATCCTCACCCGGATCTGCAATCGGGACACTCACCCCATCACGTCCTTCCGGGACAGATTCCAGTTGTGGCACAGGCTGATAACACAACTCATCCAGGATATCCTGGATACTTTCAACCAGTTTTGCGCCTTGTTTAATCAGTGCGTGACCACCCTTGGATAAAGGAGAATGGATAGAGCCGGGGATCGCCATTACTTCACGCCCCTGTTCCAGCGCCAGCCTGGCAGTAATCAGTGATCCGCTGTGCAGTGTCGCCTCCACGACCAGACACGCATGACACATGCCACTGATGATACGGTTTCTGCGTGGAAAATTGCGGCCTATGGCCGGAGTTCCCAAAGGAAACTCCGAAATCAGCCCCCCTGTGTCGGCCAATCTATGAGCCAGCTCGTGATTTTTCGATGGGTAGACAAGATCAAGCCCAGTTCCGACGATCGCCATACTGGACGACGCTCCCCGCAACCCTCCCTGATGCGCAGCAGTATCTATACCTTGCGCCAAACCACTAATGACACAAAACCCTGCATTACTGGCAGCCTCAGCAAAAGCATCAGCATTTGCCAGCCCCTGCGGCGTTGCATTACGACTGCCAACAATCGCCAGCGCCGGCTGCGCCAGCAAACGCCGCTGGCCCTTGAAATAAAGCAGGGGAGGAGGATCGGTTATATTAAGCAGAAGCTTCGGATAATCCGGATCAGCCAGTGTAACCAGTGAATTAAGAGGATTCTCCAGCCACTCAATCGTTCTGGCCAATCTCTCCTCATCCACTTTGCGGTGAAAAATACTGGCTGCAACCGACTTCTTTACCACACTTTCAAGTGCACTCTTATTTGCAGCAAGCACCTCGGCCGGATCGCCAAACGCAACCAGCAGCCGGCGCAGCGCCCCGCTACCAACACCCTCCGTCAACCCGAGGCGCAACCACGATTCAATATCCAAATCAATCTGCATAAAAAACGTCTTCAGCCCGCTGGAGATCCCGGCTCAAATCTGCATGTAATGATTTCCCCGGAAGAAGCACCTGTTCATGCAATGCTTACCTCTGGTTAGAAACCAGCGATTTTACGAGCTGCGTCTCCACCGGATGCGCAACATGGTATTGATCACGGTCAAATCGCATTTTTTCCAGATAAGCGGATAACATTTCCTTATTAAGCTCCTCGCCAAAGTCATCTGGTACCGAACCTGTACCAGAATCAAACATTTTCTCCAGAATCATCATGCCCACATTATCCCGGTAATGGGAAGTCTCTGCATAGTTCTCCATCCTGCTTTTCCCACTGACCTGAGGAACAGATTCAATAGTAATGCTGTTAAATCCGGAAAAATTGAATAAACGGATATCACACCCTGAATACCTTGCTGCATCTGCAATTTCCACCAGCTGTCGCAACCAGGCCTCCATCAAATCCCATTTATTATCCCAGTAGAGCGCACTCATTGTAAGCGCATGCGTCGGGTTGATATAAAGGCGGACCCGGATTTTCCGGCTGCATAATTCCCGGATAAAGGAATTGAACTCATAAAAAGCTTTTTCAGCAGAAGGAGTAGTTTTAGCAAAAGTTTTGGCATCCTCTTCTACTGCCCGTTGAATACCCCTCTTCTCCAGAATTTTCTCCATACAAGCATGATCTCGCTGGCCATTAAAAGCGAGACTTGAACGACATACCGGATCAAACATACCCAGTAACGTCCTGATTGAATCCCGGATCATATCCACTGCAAACACACGCTTTATATCAAGGACGACACGATAAAAAAAATAATTGCCTGAATCAGATACGAGCTCCCTATCAAATTCCGTATTCCCCACGACGTCAGAAAAGGTTTGGTAATCGATTCCCCAGACAACTGTGTCAAGCTGACTTACCGAAGAAGCATGCTTGCCCATTGTGATTGCATCTGTAACAGTTGCTCCGGAAATTGCACCGCTAAACACTTTCTTTCCGGAAAAAACAGGAGAATCAGTTGGCAGTCCAAATTCCGTTCTTGAGTTACCCAGATAGAGGATGGATGGTTTATACGCTGCGACAGCATAAGTCTTTCCCCATGGACTCAATCTTTCTTCCGTCGGGCGAAGCCTTTGAACCAGGGGCGACTTCCACTGATGAATCAGATATGGATCAACAAAGTAATTAAGGCCGGCAATCGATACCAGCACTACCGCTGAGAGGGAGCAGAATACCTTTATGTATGCACGAAATTCAGTCTGCCCAGGATAGTCGATAGTGTCTGGCTTCATCTTAAATCAGAATTGAAAGTATAAAAATTCTGTAACCCTGTTCATGTTGAGTATGCAGAGCACAAAGATTGCAGCAAACACTACCCCTGTAAACCTTGAGGGGCTCCAGTAAATATATCTGCCGGTCACAGATTCTGGCGGGGTTACTTTCTCAAGACAGGGTTCGTACCGGGAAAAGATTTCCTGGGTATTGGGAGCAAACCAGGCAATCAACATGGCAAACAGAAGAATTGGAACATCAATTCCACCGAAATCAATCCATTGAATACCATTGAACGATAGCGTGACGGGCAGGTTCTGGAGCAGATCCGCATACTGCTCCAGACGTTGGGGCAGTGAAATTCCATTCATTCCTGCCATGGCGCCAAGGATATCGACTGCTGTTCGCGTGTCCGGAGCACGGAAGAATACCCAGGCAATGATAACTGCGAAAAATGTAATCAGGCGATTGAAGATGGCCCAGCCAAACCCCGTATGTATCTTCAATTTTGATACCACAAATTGCCACGCATGATTTATTACAAGGTATAAGCCATGCAAACCGCCCCAAATAACAAAAGTCCATCCCGCGCCGTGCCACAGACCACCCAGCAGCATGGTAATCATGAGATTGCGATAGCGGTTAAATGAGCCGCTACGGTTGCCGCCAAGCGGGATATACAAATAATCACGGAGAAAGCGTGACAGCGTCATATGCCAGCGCCGCCAGAAATCGCTGATATTCTCCGCTTTATACGGAGAGTTAAAATTAAGGGGAAGTTTAACTCCAAACAGGCGTGACAAACCAATAGCCATATCCGAGTACCCGGAAAAATCAAAATAAAGCTGAAATGTATAAGCTAGCGCACCTATCCATGCTTCAATAAGCTGAGGGTGGGCCTCCGGGGAGAAAACCGGGTTGGCAAGAGGAGCAATGTTGTCTGCGATCAGTACTTTTTTTGCGAGTCCAACAACGAAAATGGACAAACCGATGGCAATATTTGCAGCACCAGGATGATAAATTTTACTGTCGGCAAACTGGGGCATCATCTCCTTGTGGTGCAGCACTGGCCCGGCGATAAGATGTGGGAAATAGCTGACAAATAAAACGTAATGGACAAACCGGTATTCTTTAACCCGCCCCTGATAGGTATCCACCAGAAAAGCAATTTGTGTGAACGTATAAAATGAAATACCAATTGGCAGAATAATATCCAACGCTTCAAAACTCCGGCCTCCAATAGCGCCTGCTGTGTAAAGAAAGAAATTTGCATATTTAAAGTAAGCAAGCAGGAGCAAATCAGCCGTTAGCGCAAAAACAAGCCAGGCTTTCCGGGTGGATGCTGCCCGGACAATATGTAGTCCAGCCCAGTAATTGAATCCGATAGAAGCCAGAAACAGAGGGACATATCTGTAATCCCAGTAGCCATAGAAAAAAATGGATGCAAGTGCGAGCCATCCGGCCGCCTGGGTCTTATCACGGCGTCCCAGCCAGAAGAAAACAAAAACAACAACCGGCAAATAAAGAAAAATAAAACCAAAAGAATTAAACAACATGTATCTTTACTCCGGTTAGGAAACCTCTGATTAACCTCGAATCTCGTCATTGCGACTGCGAGTGCAACGTGGCAGGAAGCAATCCACTGCATCAATGAAATCAACATCTTATGGATTGCCGCGTCGCCACACTCCTCGCAATGACGAAGTTGTGCAGAGGTTCCTTAGCAAAAGGGAGAGTAGCAATACTGTGTTCTTACAATTTCTCTTCGGGCAAATTCCCGATGGCCTGCCACCTCTCTGCAAATGAGGGGATATTATCTGCCTTTTTATGATAATCCATGCAGATCGGGAACATATTTTTCAACCATTGCGGTCAGGGTGTTTTCAATTCATCCATCACTTTGATTGTCTGAGTGCTCTGCATAATCAGTGCGTAGGAAACAGCATCAAACACGCGAAAAACCATTGCCAGCCCAATGCGTTCATCCGGAAGGCTAACCGGCTTGCCTTCGTGTGACCATACATTATGCTCATGGTAGACAGCCAGCACGTGCCCTGGCTCAATCCCATCGTTTTTACCCTGATTGAGAGCCACAATCATGTTTTCCCCAATTTCGCGCACACCGCCGTAAACGGAAATGATCCGAGCAGCCACCGGAAAATCAGGCGCATGCGGCAAATAATCTTCAATTTTTCTAGCTGAAAGCGGTAATAACCGGTCACCTTTCAGAATTTCCTGCACAGAATGGGTGATCCTTGCGGTACTGATTGCTGCAAAATCAGTAACTTCAACAACACCCAGATACACAGCCTCATACCCAAGAACACGGTTAGCATGATCGGGATCAGTCAGCACTTTCCCATTGCGGAACACCTGCCAGGCCACTCCCTGATCAGCAGGCAAATCACCCACATAAATCTTGTCACCCGTACTCAGGATCACTCGATCATCGCTCACCCCAAGTATTACAGGCGCCTTATCCAGCCTGCCTTTTTCAATAACCAGCGGCTGATCCAGGAAAGGCTCGATTTTCTCAGCCGGAATACCAGGAATGGCTTGCATGGCTGATATATCGATACGGATTCGGGGAGAAAGCCTGACAGTTCTTTTCCCGTCCGCCAGTCTCAACCGCTTTCCATATGGCGTATTTTCAACAACAATGACATCGCCCGGGTAAATCCGGTTCGGGTTTTTGATCTGCTCCCGGTTCATCTGCCAGATTTCAGGCCAGCGCCAGGGTTCCCTGAGAAAACGGGAGGCGATCCCCCAAAGCGTATCACCGGGGACGACCTGGTAACGATCGGGAGCATCACCCCGCATCCCAACTGCACCAGCCGCGAGTGATAACCCGGAAAACAGGCCGGCAAACAAAATCACGGATATAATTGTCAAAGCGCGCATAAGGGTTCTTCATCTCCATCAAAATACCCGGAAAATCAGGCGGTTTGTCAGCCCGAATCTCACCAGACCGGGCAGGACGTCGGGTTGGCCGGAAAAAACTGGCCGGTGCACAATGATAGAACCGTCCTCCAAAACACCAGCACTTGAACTATGCATATTTATTATGGCAATTCTGAACATACTCCAGTACCCGGATGAACGATTGCACAAGATTGCAGCTGACGTACCGTCCATCACCCCGGAAATACGCACTCTGGTCAGCAATATGGCCGAGACCATGTACGCCGCCCCGGGCATAGGGCTGGCTGCCACTCAGGTAAATGTCCACCAGCGAATCATTGTTATCGATGTATCTGAAACCCGGGATGAATTACTCACACTGATCAACCCGCAAATTATCGCCAGCCGCGGAAAATCAGAAGCACAGGAAGGATGCCTCTCGGTACCCGGTATCTATGACAAGGTTACCCGTGCCGAAGAAATTACTGTCCGAGCAATCAACATTGATGGAAAATCCTTCGAAATAGGGGCAACCGAGCTGCTGGCCGTTTGTATCCAGCATGAAATGGATCACCTCATGGGTAAAGTGTTCGTCGAATACCTGTCCCCTTTCAAGCAATCCCGTATTCTGGGAAAACTGAAAAAACAGGCGCGCAGACAACAAATTGCCTGATCGGATCCAGTCAGCACTCGGTTCCGGCAATACTCCCCCGTTCAGCAGACACAGTTACACATGAGAATTATTTTTGCAGGTACACCAGCCTTTGCAGCCATGGCATTGGAAGCCTTGCAGAAAGCAGGGTTCGACATCATCCTCACCCTGACTCAACCGGATCGGCCAGCCGGGCGCGGTATGAAGTTACAGGCAAGCCCTGTCAAACTTCTGGCGCAGCAATCTGGCATCCCGCTGTTACAGCCGGAAACACTGAAATTCCCGGACATACAGGCGCAACTCGAAGCACTCAGGCCCGATGTGATGGTTGTCGCTGCCTATGGATTGCTGTTGCCGGAAGCTGTATTACGCATCCCCCGCCATGGCTGTATCAATATCCATGCCTCCCTGCTGCCTCGCTGGCGCGGTGCGGCCCCCATTCAGCGCGCCCTGCTGGAAGGTGATACCGAAACCGGTATTACCATCATGCAAATGGATCAGGGGCTGGATACCGGCGCAATTCTGCTGAAGCGTGCATTTCCTATCGAGTCGCATGACACCACCGCCACACTGCACGACAAACTGGCAGATCTGGGTGGTGAATGTATCGTAGAAGTTTTGACGTTGCTGGGCCAGGGCAAACTGACTTCCACTCCGCAAAATGATGAAGCTGCCTGTTACGCCGCAAAAATACGGAAAAATGAGGCTGAAATCGACTGGACAGACGATGCAGCGCAAATTGACCGGGTAATCCGGACGTTTGACCCGCACCCCGGTGCTTTTACCTATCTGCAGAACAGCGTGATCAAACTGTGGCAGGCTGGAATAGTCAATCATGGCGGCCCGCAACAGGCTGGTGAAGTTATCACTGCAGACTCCAGCGGAATCGTGGTTGCATGTGGCCGTAATGCCTTATCCATCCATACCCTGCAAAAGGCAGGTGGAAAAAAACTGACCGCCGCACAGTTCCTGGCCGGGCACCCGCTACAACCCGGAGCATATTTCCATAAAGCCATACCGGACAGTCAGGGCATTCACGAAAGATGATTGAAATTCAGTTACTGGCTGTGCAGGCTGTGGGAGAAGTTTTGGCTGGAGCCAATCTGAATGAAGTATTACGTCACATCTGGCAAACCGGCCCTCAACTCACTTCTCAACAACGCGGCGCTATTCAGGATATTGCTTATGGCGCACTCCGTCATTATGGACAGCTTGACGCCCTGCTCCGCAAGCTGTTGAACAAACCGTTACAGGACAAACAGCTGCACTACCTGCTCGCCATCGCACTGTATCAGCTCTGTTACAGCAAAGCCCCGACACACGCCATTGTTGATCACGCGGTTTCATCTTCCCGGAAAATTTCACGCAACCCCGCCATATCCGGGCTGATCAATGCCGTATTACGCAATTTCATGCGCCAGCGTACCGCTCTGACAGATGAAATCAGAAATGATGAAGTAGCCCGCTATTCCTATCCGCAATGGTGGATTAACAAACTGCGTCAGCAATATCCGCAGGATTACGAAGCCATACTGCTTGCGGGCAATGAACGCCCTGCCATGATTCTGCGCATCAACCCGCTGCGTACTTCAGTCAGCCACTATCAGACAATGCTGACGGCTCAGGGTATCGATTCAGAATGGCTGCAGGACAATGCTTTGCGATTATCCGGACCGGTTGCCGTGGAAAAACTGCCCGGATTTTCTGAAGGAATGGTTACTGTGCAGGATGCCGGCGCACAACTTGCCGCGCCGCTACTGGATGCCGGTCCAGGAATGCGGGTGCTGGATGCCTGCGCTGCACCGGGCGGGAAAAGTACCCATCTTGCTGAACTGGCTGAAGGGATTGAATTAACGGTACTGGATAAACATGAAGATCGGCTTGCCAGACTAACAGAAAATTTTTCCCGTTTAAAAATAGCCAGTTACCATCTTGTTTGTGGGGATGCAATGAATCCACCGCAATGGTGGGATGGTCAGCTGTATGACCGGATCCTCGCTGATGTTCCATGCTCAGCTTCAGGTGTGGTCAGTCGTCATCCGGATATAAAATGGCTCAGAAGGCCCGGGGATATCCATCATTTCGCACAGACACAAATGATAATATTAAATGCATTATGGCCATTGCTGCAGCACGGGGGAAAACTGCTGTATGTCACTTGCTCGATATTCAGTGAAGAAAACAATGCGGTCGCCGACAACTTCCTGGCCGCTCACCACGATGCCGGCAGACTGCCAGTTTCCCGCGAAGCAATGAATAATGGCCAGCTATTACCGGGGCCGTATCACGATGGTTTTTTTTATGCCTTATTCCAGAAAAACTGACAGGTTTGCCACCAGGAACCATTTCTGGTTTTTCATGGTACTTTCATTACTGATGGCATTGCTGCTGCCATTGGTCGCTGCTGCCATTGATGATAAAGGGCACATCACAATCGAATCTTTCCAGATCAGGGAATCAGGTGAAAATTTTCATATTGATGTGGAAGCGGACATCACCCTGAGCAAAACGATGAAGCAGGCCCTCAAGAAAGGGGTTGAACTTTATTTCGTTACCCGGCTGCTAATTGTAAAACCACGCTGGTACTGGCTGGATGAAGAAGTTTCCCGTTCCAAGGCGCGGGTAGAACTGAGTTATCAGGCACTGACGAGACAGTACCGGCTGGTTCATGGCGAGCAGTCACAGAATTTTCCAACATTAAAAGCAGCTTTACAGGCATTGGGGCACCAGCCAGGTTTACAGATCAAAGAAAACAAATCACTGCTTCCCAATACCACCTACACAGCCATCCTGCAGATGTGGCTGGATATTTCACGTTTATCCAAACCTTTCCAGCTGGAATGGCTTGATACTGAGGACTGGAACCTCAGTTCCGAGAAAAAAATCTGGCAGCTTGTATTCCCGCCCGTTCCAGACACAGACAAAGCACCTGGCCCTAATTAGGTTCGTTTATGAAATACGTCATTTTCACCGTGGCCGGGTTAAGTACTGTCATGCTGTACCTGCTGGCTTCAACGGGCGCCAATACTGAATTCTTTGGGCACCATTACCGCTGGCTAATTGTCAGTATTGTCGCCTTCCTGTTGCTCCTGATCGGCATCGTCGGGTTTTTACTCGGACGATTGCGCCGTCGCCTCAAAACCGGTCAGTTTGGCTCCAGATTAGCGTTACGGCTGCTGGTGGTATTTTCATTGATGGCCATTCTCCCTGGCGCACTTGTCTATGGTATTTCGATCCAGTTTCTGGAAAAAAGTATCGAATCCTGGTTTGACGTGAAAGTAGATCGAGCGCTGGAAGGCGGCCTGACACTCGGCCAGAAGGTTCTGGACAATCTGCTGGAAGAGCTGCAGAAGAAAGCTCAGGTAGCCGCACTTGAGCTGGCAGAACAGGCGTCATCGTATCCGTTAACTGCCCTGAATCAGCTTCTGATCCAATCCCGGATCCAGGAAGCCACCCTGTTCAATCAGGACGGGAAAGTCATTGCCTTTACCAGCCTGGATGATTCAGCGTTGTTTCCTGAAATTCCCAACACGGAAGCAATGCGGCGCATCCGGATGCAGAAAAACTACAGCGCAGTTGAAACACTTGCCAATAACACGCTGTACTTGCGGGTACTCGTACCCGTCAATGTGTTGAGTGCCGAGGAAGACATCCGGGTATTGCAGGTATTGCAGCGCGTACCGGAATCCATCGCGCGCAACGCCGAAATCGTTCAGGCCGGTTTCAGTGATTATCAGGAGTTGACGCTATCCCGCCAGGGGCTGACACGACTGTACAGCGTCACACTGACACTGGCCCTGTTACTCGCATTGTTCTCGGCACTTGCCGGCGCTTTTCTGATCAGTGAAAAATTGAGCGCTCCCCTGGGATTGCTGGCCGAAGGCACACGCGCCGTGGCGCAAGGCGACTTCAGCCGGCGGCATCAGGTTAACAGCAAGGATGAGTTTGGCATTCTGACGGAATCATTCAACCTGATGACCGAGCAACTGGCAGCCGCCCGCACCATTGCGCAGCAAAACCAGCAGGAAATCGAAAATGCGCGCGCCTACCTTGAAAACATTCTGGCCAATCTGTCATCCGGCGTCATTGTCTTTGATAAAGCCTTATGCATTCGCGCAGTTAACCAGAGCGCCGAACAGATACTGCAAATTCCATTAACCCGGTTTAAAGGGCTAACCATGGAAGAGTGTGCAGAACAGGAATCAGGACTCCGGTTATTGGCCGGTGAAATAAGAGGCGGGTTTGATTCCGAGGAAATCGGCGAGTGGCAGCGACAGGTATTGCACTTTACTGCAGATAAAGAACAGGTTCTGCTCCTGCGCGGCTCCCGTTTACCTCTGGCATCCGGTGGTGGTGGCGTCGTCGTTTTCGACGACATCACCAACCTGCTGCAAGTCCAGCGCACTGTGGCATGGGGAGAGGTGGCCAGGCGGCTGGCGCATGAGATCAAGAATCCGCTCACACCTATCCAGCTGTCTGCCGAACGCCTGCAACACAAGCTGATCAGCAAACTGGATGAATCTGACGCCAGAATACTGAAGCGTTCCACTGAAACCATCGTCAGCCAGGTGGATGCACTAAAAAGAATGGTGAATGAATTCCGGGAATACGCGCGTGTGCCCGAGCTTGAGCTGTGCCAGACAGATATTAACCGGCTGGTGAGGGAGGTCCTGGCGCTTTACCATGCAAGTGATAGCGCCGGAAATGAATCGCAGCAATCTCCCATCATTCTGGATCTGGCGGGAGAAATTTCGCCTGTTCGGGGAGATCCGGCCAGATTGCGGCAGGTCATCCACAATCTGTTACAAAACGCACAAGACGCACTGACTGAAACAGAAAATGCCAGGATCACCGTACAAACCAGATCAGTAAATAATGGAATCGAGCTCAACGTAATCGATAATGGCAAGGGATTTCCCGAACAGGTCAAAGCGCATGCGTTTGAGCCTTATGTTACGACCAAGTTAAAAGGAACCGGCCTTGGGTTGCCTATTGTTAAAAAGATTATCGATGAACACGGAGGCTCTATCAGAATCCAGAACATTCAACCGCATGGCGCGCAAATTTCAATTACCTTGCCTGCTTTACCCGGTAACCCTGCCCAGCCTTCGTCCAATGTGGCCTGAATTTAAAAACCGGATGGCTGATGACCCGTTGTCAGGAGAACCGTTGGGGATGGTTACAAGGCTTTGCACCTGAAAAACAGGCAGGGCACAATAACCAAGCCGGATATGTTCCACGAAACACCATGCAATTTCAGGTTACAAAAGACTCCCCTGGCTGAACCACCATACAAATAACTGCTATAAAATTTCATACTCCGATTGCAGAAAAGGACAAGGATCACATGGCCAATAACACCATTCTCGTTGTTGATGATGAACTGGGAATACGCGAGTTGTTATCCGAGATATTGGGAGACGAAGGCTATAACATAGCGCTGGCAGAAAATGCGGAACAGGCAAAGAATTATCGCAACCAGACCCGCCCTGATCTGGTGCTGCTGGATATATGGATGCCGGATACGGATGGCATCACTCTGTTGAAAGACTGGGCAAATAACGGCCTCCTGACCATGCCGGTTGTCATGATGTCCGGACACGGCACGATTGATACGGCGGTGGAAGCCACACGGGTCGGCGCTGTTGGCTACCTGGAAAAACCGATCCCGCTGCAGAAACTGCTGAATACTGTCGGGCAGGTCATGCGCGGAGGAAAGCAGCCGAAATCATCTCCCGCTCTTTCTCTGTCAAGTCTGGGTTACAGCGGGCTGATTACAGAGCTCAGAAAGAAGCTCGAACAGGTGGAAAATCTCAAGATCCCTGTTCTGCTGGCTGGAGAACCTGGTGTCGGTGTAGAGCACTGCGCACGTTTCCTGCACCGCCCCAACACTGCCTGGGTTGCCCCGGAATCCTGTTCGTTCCTTGCTGAAAGCCCCCTCACCCAGCTGGAACAGGCGAAAGGAGGATTGCTTTTCCTCGGGGAAGTTGGTGATCTGAACAAACTGGAACAAAAAGGATTGCTATTGCTGCTGGGCAAACTGGAGCAATATGGTGTCCGGCTGGTTTGCGCCACGATACGCCCACTGGCAGAACTGACAGCACAAGGCACCTATCACCCCAAGTTATTTGAAATGCTGAGTAATCTCAGTATTACTGTCCCTCCCCTGCGTGCCCACCGTGAAGATGTACCGGAAATGGCCAATCAGCTCCTCTCAGGCTGGATTGAATCGGGCGAGATACCGCTCATGCACTTCAGCACAGCAGCACTGAATGCCCTGCGCAATTATGACTGGCCGGGGAATCTCTCCCAGCTAAGCAGTGTTGTCCATTCACTCGCACTAACCTGCACCGGCGAAGAAATAACTGTCGAAGCCGTGCAGCAAGCCTTAA
This sequence comes from uncultured Nitrosomonas sp., assembly GCA_964651625.1. Taxonomy (GTDB): domain Bacteria; phylum Pseudomonadota; class Gammaproteobacteria; order Burkholderiales; family Nitrosomonadaceae; genus Nitrosomonas. Next base: position 62,436 of record CAZYWE010000002.1, read on the forward strand.
CCTCGTCATCACAGGAAGCTGTTTCCATCGTTTCAGATATCCCGCTCAACATATCACTGCGCGAAGCACGGGATATATTCGAGAAAAACTATTTTGAGAAACTGATTGAGCAGGAAGGGGGCAACATGACCCGGGTTGCCGAACGCGCCGGTCTGGAACGCACACATCTTTACCGGAAAATCAAAACACTGGGGATCAAGCCACGCAGTTAATCACCCGGGCCTGTGAGGGTGGATAAAATTTTCATCCCGTGCTCTGCGCTGCCAGATCAGAAATCCAGCTTCACTGCCACCTCATAGCTTCTGGGAGCGCCGATCAGATACATGAGTGTGGAAGTTGCCCATTCGATGTAATCAGTATTTGTCAGATTCATGATTCGCCCTGTAACCGTTGCGTTGCGATGCGCCCGCCAGGCAATCTGTGTATCCAGCCGGATATGGGATTTGACCGGTATGGTATTTGCAGCGTTAGCAAAACGATTACCTACGTATCGTGTTGCAAACATCCACTGAAAATCCGGATGAAAATCCCAGCTCAGCCAGGTATTGGCCACCCATTTGGCAATATTTTCCGGCCGGTTCCCTTTACGGGAAACACTGACACCATTTGCCAGTTCGTTGAAATCATCGTAACGGGCATCAACATAGGCCATATTTCCCTGGAAACGCCATTGTGGAGACAAGCGCATGCCAAGGTTGACCTCCATGCCACGTGAAGACTGTGCCCCGATGGGGATGACACTGGCCGGATTATTGGGATCTCTGGTCGATATATTCCTGCGTTGCAGGTAATAACCGGCAATCGTTGCGGTACCACGCTTTTCCCAGAAATCAAATTTCATACCACCTTCGATTTGTTTACCCGTGCTCAGGCTGAAATCACGGATACTGCTAAAGTTGGCAGTAGTCAGAATACTCCCTGGAGGGGAAGCGGCCGTACTGTACTGGGTATAAAAATTGAAATTATCTGTGACATCGTAGACAACGCCTGTCCGCCAGGTAACCGGTGTCCAGCTGCGTGAAAAAGAGGCAGGCTCTGTGGCCGTTGGTGGCGTAAATTTTCTGGAATCCAGTTCAATATGATCAACCCGGATTCCACTGACAAGATTAAGTCCGGGGAACAGCGTCAACCGGTTCTCGGCATAACCCGCAACCGTAAACAGCCTGTTGCGGCGATCCCTGATCGGTCCACTTGCCTTGGGATTATCTGAATATTCTCCAACGGTAAAATTGTAAGGGTCGATCGTATCAACGGCCAGTCCGCTTTCCGTGCTGGGGAAGCGAGTCTGGTCATTGAATGCAATATCGGTTCCTGCCAGCCATTTTGCAGGGAGCCCGAACAGGCTCTGTTGATGAGAGAGCTCCAGACGATTGCCAATCAGATTTTGTTTGTGATCAGTTGCGAAAGAAGCCGACCGGTTGATGCGTGTATTGGCTGCATTCCAGCGATAGACTTCCACGTTTTTGTACTGGCGGTCAGCGTCATACCAGTAGAAGGTATTTCGGGCCTGTGTTGCCTCACTCAGACGAAAATCCACAATATCCCGTACCCAGATGACCTGCTGATCAAAAACAGAATTTTTGGCATTGTAGTTCTTGAAACGGGTTCCCGGATCATATTCGCCTGCAGTCACAGGATTCAATAATGGCGTTCCCCAATACGCTTCACGTGCTTCTTTCTGATATTCAACGGCTACCGTATTGGAAATCCGGCTGGTCAGGTCGCTCAACAGGGAAAATGAAAAAACACCGGAATTATGCTGTGTCCTGTCAACATAGCCGTTTGAACCTTTGTAACCGGCATTTACCTGCAGCCAGTTATCCGTGTCACCGATACGCCCGTTATACCCATAGGCTGCGCGGCGATTCAGCCATGAACCGAGCAGGATGAGGGATTCATGACCCTGCTGCTCACGGTTGGCGACCCGGCTGATGTAATTGACGGATCCCCCCACGGCCCCCTGACCATAGAGAAAGCTTGACGGCCCGCCCAGCACCTCCACGCGCTCGGTAAGCCAGCTATCGATCGGACGGGCGGCAATCACATCGTACTGCACAGTAATCCCATTGAATAGCTGGGTAATTTGAGCACCACAGAAGCCACGCATACAAACGGTTCCGGCAGAACCGGGCTGATCGGAGACAATTACCCCCGGGGAGCGTTCCAGAGCTTCCTGAGTCGTTTGCGCACCACGTGATTCAAATGTGGCACGATCGATAATATTGATAGAAGCCGGTGTTTCACGTGGTGTTAATCCAAGGCGACTGCCGGTTGTTGTGGGTATATCCAGCAACAGCCTCCCGTTCGGGACAGGGGTGGCTTCACCACTGACAGTGATTTCCTTCATCATAACTTTCGGGATTCCCCCGGAAATTTTCTGTTCGGTTGAATCTTGTTGAGCAAAGGCATTTTTACAGACAAACAGGGCAATGCATACCCATATAGCATATGCTTTATACATATTTTTCGTGAAATGGAGAAAATATGCCAATCTTTACACACACCTGCTGCCGTGAGAATGTGACAAATTGTCGCATTGCCTCAAGCCGGGCAGATATTCGCCTGTCTGAAAAACACCTGAAACAACAGGGGATAACCGGACTCCCGAATATTCAGAGCCCTTCTAAAGACCCGGTTATGCGGGATGAAATACAACGTGCAGGAAACGTAACAGGGAGATGTAGCAAACAAGAATAAAAAGCACCAGACGAAATATCGCAACCCACCTGAAAAACTGATTTTCAGAAGTACCTTTTATTCAAAAAATCCGTTCAATTTATCTGAGGGAAGCAACAAGGTATGCACCCCGTATCCGGGAGCAGGCCCGGTCCAGGCCAGCATCAGTCCGGATTGTCCGAGAACGAGCTGCGGAAAACCAGCACTGCGCCCGGAATCAATATCCAGCAACGGTATCGCCCGGCCGGTCTGTCCGTTTATTGACAGCGTGCGTACCACCAGGCTTGATTTGTTACTTTCACCATGCACCTTGGCAAGCCATCCGATCAGGGCGGTTTCCTGATCCAGCCAGACCACATTCGCGCGGCCAACCGGTCCATCAGTGTCTATATCAGCAGTAACGGTAAAATGCCGGCCGGCATCGCTGGAAAAAGCTGCGCGTACTCTCGGGCGGTTCCCTTCTGCCGTAAACCATACTGCCATCACCTGATCCTGACGTGCTGCCAGCACAGGTCCATTCACCGGACAGGCATCGATAGACCAGCCTTCCCGGCTCAGCTCCACAGGTTGCATCCACCTGTTCCCAACCATACGGGCAACATGATGATCACGGATCTCTCCCTCACGCCGGCTGCGCCAGGCTGCAATCGGGCCGGATGATGTAACCGCAGCTGCCGTCTGGCAGCAGGTACAGGTATCACCGTCAATGATCTCTTCCGGACCCAGCTTTCCATCATAACCAAGCCTGGTGTAACGCAACGAAAATTTCCCGGAATCTGTCTGCTGATAGGCGCGCCCATCCAGCCAGATAATACCCGCGCCACCTTCAACCGGAAAAATCGATACAAATCCGTGTTCTGCGGCAACCCCATCCTGATGTGGTGTTTGAGGTTCACTCCACGTCACGCCGGCATCTCGCGAGAAAGCTATTTGTATATCGTAGTCGTGGCTGCGCCCGCCAGGTGTGGCAGCCAGCCAGTGAGCCACCCAGAAGGAATCATCAATGGCAACGACAGAAGGAAAATCAGCCCAGTTGATAAACCAGTTTTCACCGCTCGATACCGTACCTTGCCTGATCCAGCGGTGCTGATTGTATACAGCATATTTCAGCGCATGACCTTTATCCGCCTTTTCAACCCAGCTGAGCAGCACAGAATCATCTGGCAGAGGAGTGAGCCGGGGAAGCTTTGCACCCGCTGCCGCAGGATTAGCAATAACCTGCACATTTTTGTCATGATATGCGACATACAGGGAGTAAAGCAGCACAATCGCGCCGAACAAAACCAGCACAACTATCCTGGTATTTTTCATTGATGGATGCATGTAGTGCTCCGGTACGGGTTGAGTCATTCACCCGAGTCCCTTGTGAATCAGAAGTAAGCCAGCTGTTTATTATTACCCTGATTCACCATGCGGGAAATGCGGCAAATTGTCGCAGCCCTTCCACGAACCCAAAAACCACAATTTTCTGCTTTTCAGGTTCATGACTATTCACGTCGCCCCACGGTGCTCCCGGTCAGAATTTCCTGAGCAAACCCAGTAACGCAACACCGGCAGGTATTCCGGCAGATCCTGTTCCATTCCGGCTACTCAGCACAGTCAGGCCTCTTCAGCGATTCACCAATTCTGCATACAGGTTTGAGTTCGCAGTAAGCACAGGTTTGTGGGTATTGTTTGGGGTTTACCTGAGCCTCCCCGGCCATGAAATCCTGTGCCAGTTTCTCCATCGTTTTTCGCCAACCGGTGAGCAGTTCAGCCCAATCTTCCACTTCCTGCGCGTGTTTCAGTTTTTCAAAGGGTTTTACGCCGGGGATGGTTATTTCCTCGCTCGCCACGCCATCGAAAGCCATATCACCTGCCCGGATCCGGGCAAATGTAATCCCGGCCAGCCCATCAGGAAATAACAGGCTGTACAGCGGTAATTGCGGCTCGTCCGGACGATCGCCAAACCATGCACCTGTTTTGACTTCACCGGTTTTGTAGTCGATCAGCAGTTTTTCTCCCGCTTCCAGCGTATCAATACGATCCATCCTCAAGCTGATATGCAAACCGCCCAAATCCAGCCCTGTCTCCTGTTCCCGGCCTGAAACATGGAAAGGTGGGCGCTGTTTCTCCCCTTCCAGCCACACCAGCACCAGATCATGCAACCGCCTGCTTTCGAGTGCCTGCAGCCGTTTGCCAAAAGAATATGGATAGCGGGGTGCGATTTCATGCACTGCCTTATTTACCTTGTCCGTTATCAGTGCATCCAGTACGCCATCAGCCATGTTATTCAGTGCTGCCGATGAATCCAGTTCTGCCCAGATCATTTCCATGATCCGGTGCAGCAAAATACCGCGCACCAGCGCACTCAGGCCGATCTGTATTTTCCCTAACGGGGTTGCGCCCAGCCGCAGCTCGGCAAATGCCAGAAACGGGCAGGCCGCCTGTAATTTGAACAGCCTGCTGCCACCCGGTGCGGCTGTTCCGGTAAACGCAGGGGCACTATCTTCAGGCAACACTTCCAGCTGGCGGCTGTGGTACACGATGTTTCGCCAACCGGATTGCGCGGTTGTGGCAGGTAATTCCCCACCCAGCACCGGAAAAATATCAATCAGCGGGCTGGCATCGAGTATTTCATCACCATTGCGCTGCGGATAACTGATGACGACCTCGACGGCGCTTTTCGTTATCCGTCGCAATAGCGATTCAGCGACACGTAATTCACGCTGCGCACTGGAATGCGGTGCATCAGCATTACGCTGCAAGACTAAAGGAAGAAAAGGATTAGGACGGGGTGGGGCGGGAAATGCGCCATCATGCAATCCCATGATCCAGAGATGATCGAACTGCAGCCCGCTGGCTTCAAACAACCCCAGCACCTGAACCGGCGCTTCCACCGATTCCGGTTGAAAAATCACACTGGCAACCATGTGCTTGATCTGTGCCAATGCAGCACCCAGACTGATCGGCCGGGCAACCCAATCCAGAGTGGAAAATTCTCTCAGCACCCCCTGCCACGCCTGAATCACCTGATATTCCTCGCTGGATAAACTCCGTTCACCCGGCCAGCCAATCGCTTTAAGCCACTGTCCAAACCGTTGCGCCCACTCTCCGGGGCTGGCTGGAATACGCGCCACCTCTGTTTGTTTCATGAAATTACTCAGCGATTCAGCCAGTAGCGGACACGAATAAGGCTGGCCACCACGAGCAGCATTCACCAGCAATTTCTGCAAACCAAGATTCCATTCACCCGATTCACGCAGGCGGGCATCCAGCAAGGCACGAGTATTTATCTCCCGATCTCCGCCGGCGATGAAAGAGGAACGCAGCACGCGACTGACAAGCGGCAGTTCAACGGTGGATTCTGTCAGATCGAGAATATCAAGCGCCAGGCTGACAGGTGAATAGCGATCAAGCGGTTTACCGAGCGAGAGGTTGTAGGGCCGTGCCAGATCATGTTGCCCCGGCTGCAGCGCCTGTGGAATCAGCACTTCGTCCAGTGTATGGCAGATTGTTTCGCGCTGCGCCGTCAGTTCGGGTACGACCAGCGCAATCCTGGCTGCCGGATTTTTCTGCAGGCGCTGCCGAATCCAGTGTGCCGCCTGCCGGATTTCATCGTAACTGTCCGCACAGGCCAGCTTACCGGTTTGACCAGACTGGCTGGAGAGCTGCAGCCACTGTAACGGCCACCCCGCCTGTTCAAGCGCACCCAGAAAAGATTGCTGCTGCGGCGTCCATTCATCAAAACCGGTCAATACCAGTTCATGCGGCACCCCCTGTGACAATTGCAGATCGCCAGACAATACATATTCCGCCAGCATCCCTGGCAAAATAGTGACTGAAAACCAGTCATTCTTCTGGCATCTGGCTTCAAATGCTGAAACCAGCTCCCGGAACAAGCGAGTGTCGGCGTTATGTTCAAAATCCGCTGCCTTGTGCGGAATAGCCCAGGCATGCAGCGTCTGCCACGCCTCCATGATGCGGGTAACGGTTTCATTCATCGCTTGCAGTGGAACATCGCCGATGTGCTCTGTCAGAATTTCCTGCCAGATAAAATACTCCTGCTGATAGGTCAGCAACAGCTTGCGCACCACTGCTGTCCGGCCGGAAACGACCACCTCCTGCCACAATCGCTGCAGCCATGCCTCCCAGGGCAGAATATCCGGAGCAGGCCACACTCCGGGCTCTTTCGAGGCTTTCACCTGGTTAAAAGTCTGATGCAGTACACGCGCCAATCGTCTGTTTCCGGTGACAATCGTTGCATCGCCATCCAGTCTTTGGATAAGATCGGTAACGTTAGTCTGCCGAGCGTCGGGCAGGTGGGTTGTTTTGGTGAAATTTTTCATGATTTTGCAAGCAATCTGCTAAAACTGACCGGCAGAATAATACGATTCACTTTTTGAAACAGTCTTAATCAGGAGAAACAATGAACAAAATAGGAAACGGATTACTGATCGCCCTGGCTATCACCTGGTCCAGTCTGGTTTTTTCAGGGCAGGAAGGCGAACAGGCTGCAGCCGATAATGCAGCAGCACCTGCTCCTGCAGAACAGGCCACGCCGGCTCCAGCAGAAACAGCAGCGAAAGCAGAAGAACAGGCACTGCCCAGTGGCATCGGCTGGAAACTGGTACGCCGCCTTGAAATGGGAAATTCAGGCAAGTTTGTGCAAATGGTGCTGATCGAAAAGGGGCGTCAGGCAGATAAAACCATTTACAGCTCCGCCATTCATAAATTATGCGGCGAAGAAAAGGAATTCTGCCGGATACGCTTCTGGGTACAGCCGTACCTCATTCCCGAGAAAGTCTCACTCACGCTGGAACAGCAGAAAGGCCAGCAGGCAGATCACCTTTTCAACCGTGCCGCGGGTGTTCACAGAACGTTATGGGCTTGTACCATCGACCCAACCAGCGAATCGTGCATTCAGTAAATATCATCTGGTTTCTGAAGCCGCAGGACGGATCAGATCCATGTAGCCCAGAAACATTTCCTCCAGAAACAACTTGGCATTGAGAGGATGGCGCGCCAGTTGCTGTGAAGTAACCAGGCTGCGCCACAGAAACCCGAAAGCAACCTGATCGATAACAGCTGCCTGCCGCTGGATAATTGCCACCTGTTTCAGGTGATAACGCACTCGCCCGCTAGTGCGGCAGCTCAACAGGTCATAACACCATTTCTGCAGCCAGCCGGTCACGCAGGGCAAATCGAGTTTATGCAGTTTCTCCGCCAGCTCAACCGGATCAAGTTTCTCCGGTGCGCACAGGCTCTGAATAAAATCAGCATGAAAAGCAGCCTGCTGTTCATCGTATTGCTGTGCCAGTAAAGGTGAAAAACCTGACATGGCCAAACGGAAATCAGCATCCGCAATACCCTGACTGATCAGCCAAGCCTTTGCCGTTTCATAATCTGGCGCCGGCATGGCAATCTTCTGGCAGCGGCTCAGCACTGTCGCCGGGATCAGCGCTGCATTATGTGTTACCAGAATAAACAGCACTTCCGGTGGCGGCTCCTCCAGCTTTTTCAGCAACGCATTGGCAGCAGCCATATTCATTACTTCAGCCGGATGAATCAGTACCACCTTGTATCGCGCCTGATGGGCACTCAAGTAAATGAAATCATCCAGTGCACGAACCTGCGCAATACTGATCTGCTGACTCGGTTTTTTGCCCGATTTCGTACCACCGGCATCTTCGCGATTTTCTTCACCACCCTTATCTGCCGCCCCCTCCTGCGCTGACAGTGCCTCCGGCTCCAGCAGGCGGAAATTCGGGTGTAACCCCTGTTCAAACCAATAACAATCCTGACACTTTCCACACGCCACACCTGCCGCATCTGTCTGCCCGCACAATACGGACTTTGCCAGCGAAAATGCAAAACCGAGTTTACCAATCCCCTTACGCCCCTTCAGCAACAGCGCATGGTGACGCTGCATATTGTCCGGCTGCCGGATTTGTGGCCAGATTGACCGCTGCCACGGAAAAATTTCAGTCGGATTCATTTTTTAAGCTGCCTTGTTTTGCAAAACAGTTTTTTCATTGGATAAAGGAACTGATTTTGACAAAAATATCGTAAATCACCATAGCCATACCGAAAACCAACTTGCTGCATTACAAACATATTCTGGAGATTTAAGGAACCTCTGCACAACTTCGTTGCGAGGAGCGCAGCGACGCGGTAATCCATAAGATGTTGATTTTATTTATGCGGTGGATTGCTTCCTGCCACGTTGCACTCGCAGTCGCAATGACGGGATTCGAGGTTAATCAGGGGTTCCTTAACATGGATCTTCCCGAAAAAGGAAAATCCTGATTTATTCTGTATTTTATTGGCATAAAAACTGTTGATAATACGCCACAACCCCGGCAACCAGTTTTTTAAACAAAAAGACACCACGTAGAGAACAGGAACACGATGGCACAGAACGACACCGCCAAGAACGACAACAGCAGCAACCTTGGATTCGAGGCTGATCTTTTCGCTTCGTTCGCTGTGATCAACTTACGGTGGGACTTGCACCCACAAGAGTGCGCCCGTGCCGGGCGCACATAACAAAGGGGGCCATACTATGCCCCCTTCATTTTTTGTCAAATACCGTGTCAGGATTTCAGTTCATCGCAGATCGGATGCTGTTGCTGATATTTTCATTCAGGATACGTGGTGTAACAAAGATCAGCAGCTCCCGTTTGTCATCACGTCTTGCTCTGTTCTTGAACAGGTTCCCCAGTACGGGTATATCTCCCAGCAGCGGAACCTGGTTACGATCATGCTTTTCAACCTGTTCGAAAATACCACCGATGACAACTGTGCCGCCATTTTCAACCAGCACTTCGGTGATGATTTGTTTGGTATCAATCGCCGGGCCGGCAGGTGTGTTTTCTCCCCGGGTATCCTGGTTAACCTGCAGTTTCATGATGATATTGTCGTCAGGTGTAATCTGTGGCGTTACTTTGAGGCCAAGCACAGCCTTTTTGAACTGGATCTGTGGCCGTGTCACGCTGATCGTCTGAAACGGGATTTCTGTACCCTGTTCAATACTCGCTTCCACACGGTTGGCTGTGACCAGTCGCGGGCTGGCGATCACCCGTCCCTGGCTGTCCGATTCCAGCGCGGAGAGTTCCAGATTAATCAATGTGCCATTGTTAATCTTGATCAGGCTCAAACCCAATGCAGCCGGCCCGCCCGCCACACCGGCCAGTGCAGCCGCCGGCAGATTGACGTTGAGATTATCACCTCCACCGGGCACAGCTCCTCCTGCAAGTGCGCTTGAATTGGCCAAATTGCCGGAAATACCCAGCCGCCTCCCGTCGGCCTGGCTTCCAATCCGGCTTGCATTCTGCACCCCGAAACGGGCTCCGAGGTTGCGGCTGAATGTATCGGTTGCTTCAACAATCCGGGTTTCGATCATGACCTGCCGCACCTGCGTATCCAGATTGGCAACGTGTCGCGCGACTTCAGCGAGCCTCGCCGGTATGTCGGTCACCGTCAGCGTGTTACTGATGTCATCGACTTCCACCGTGCCGCGCTGACTCAGAATCCCTTTGAGCGGAATCGAGCTGGCAGTTCTGTAATTCAGTTTGAAGGCTTCTGTCTGCAGCACTTCCAGTTCAGTGATCTGCTGATTCTGCTCCAGCAGTGATTTCTCCCGGGCGGCCATTTCTTCCCTCGGTGCGATAAAAATGACATTGCCGGTTCTGCGTTTATCGAGTCCATTGGTTTGCAGCACAATATCCAGCGCCTGATCCCAGGGAACATCCTTCAGCCGCAAGGTCATGCTGCCTTTTACCGAATCACTGGCGATGATGTTGAGATCAGTAAAATCTGCAATCACCTGCAATACCGAGCGAATCTCGACATCCTGGAAATTGAGTGAAAGTTTCTCGCCGGTATACCCGCCATCAATCAGCTTCTTGTGAATAGGGACATCTTCGGCCTCGGCCACCGGCCTGACTTCCACCACAAAGCTGGTCCCTGTCTGCCAGGAAGTGTGTTCCCAGCGCCCTTTGGGTTCAATAACCATCTGTACGTTGCCATCCTTGGCAGCTGTTTCGACTGACTGCACCGGAGTAGCAAAATCCAGCACATTCAGCCGCCTCTCAAGATTGGGAGGCAGGTATGTTTTCATGAATTCAACCAGCAGTCTGCTGCCCTGGCTATGAACATTGACCACAGCACCTGGCTGGGACAACTCCACCTCCACCCGGCCTTCACCTTGTGTGCCCCGATGAAAATCAATATCACGCAGACTCAATGGTTCATTCCTGACAGAGCCGGTAGCGGATGCCGATGGGCGGTTCGGTGTATTGGTGGCGCCGGCCGATACGTCACCCCCCTTGAACGCTATCAGCACATGATTGCCTTCGATGCTGATCTCATAGGTTGTTGCCCTGGTGAGATTGATCACCAGACGGATACGATCCTCAGCCGGTACGATATCAATACCCCTGACGGTACCTCGACCGGAAATCCTGCCAGATTTACCCAGCGTGCTTCCCATCTGCGGCAGATCAAAATACAGGCGATCCGGATCATTCAGCAACACGCCGGCAGGCGGTGCTGTAACTGGTTTATCCAGTGTCAGTCTGACCACTGTTCCACCATCGGTTTGTGAAATGACATCCACCGCGCGCAATACATTGGCTGGTGCTGCCACCGCCTGAGCAGCCCATACAGCCAGCAGAAAACAGGTGAAGCAGATAAACAGATTCTGCAAAAGCCGGTGAGTCATCATGACCAAACCATTTCCACGCCTGTTATTCGCCATTATCCAGTTCATTGTTTTTGCTCCTGAGTTTGCAGCATGAGTACACTGGTTCGTTCTATCCATTCGTCTCCGGTATCTCGTGTAATTTCCCTCAACTTGACCTCTGCTTCAGAAACACTGTTTATCAATCCAAAATTCTGGCCCAGGTAATTACCCGCTCTGACACGATGGATCGAGTTATCCGGCGCCTTGATCAAAGCAAAAATGTTTTTTCCGCGCCGCAGAGAACCCACCATGGAGAGATTTTCCAGCGGAAAACTCTCCAGCGCCTCCCTGGGCCGTTTCATATCGGGCTCCAGCTCATTGCGATCCGGTTTTCCCGGTTTGTTTTTCCGGCTGCTGAAGGGATCCGGAATTTCAGATGCCTGATAAACAAAGTGTTCCAGCGGCCTGATTTCAGGCAAGGGGTCCACTTTTCCTTTCAGTCCCGCACCGGATTCCCTGACGAAAGACTCCAGATCTTCATAGCCCTCCTGACTGCATGCACTGATGAACAGTAGCAGCATCGCGGTCAGCCATAACCCGAATCGATTGCTCATGATGCTCCCCTGGATTTGTTCTGCTTATTCTTCTCCGCCTCTTCTCTTTTACGTTCGGCAATTTCATCATCATCGAGGTAGCGGAATGTTTTTGCTGTGGCGTTCAATATCAGCTGGTGATCTTTCCCCGGCGTAATTTCGATGTCATGCAGTGTGACAATACGCGGCAGTTGTGCCACATCACTGGCGAAAGCACCAATATCGTGATAATTGCCGGTCACCCGGACAGTCACTGGCAGCTCAGCGTAAAAATCCCGGAATGTTTCTTTGACATCAGGTTTGAACAGTTCAAACTGCAGCCCCCGCCCCAGCCCTGCCCGGTTAATATCCACCAGCAGTGCATCCAGCTCGGACTTGTTGGGCAGTTGCTTCAGCAGGGTACCCAGATTCTTTTGCACATCTGCCAGCTGCTGACGTAAGGCATCAAGGTTGACTGCACTGGTCTTTTTGGTCAGAAACGTGCTCCGCAGTATATTTTCTTCTTCCTGCACCTGTTCCAGTGTTATCCACTGCTCTTCCCAATCCAGAAAATAACCGGCAACCAGGAGCGTTACCAGCAGCAAAGCCAGTGCACCTGCCTTGATCGCAGCCGGCCAGCCGCCGGGCTCGTTAGGGTTGATATGGCGTAATTCTTCCAGCACATTCATGGTCGTCCTACTCCAGCGGTAATTTTGGGCACCTCTTCTTCTGCGACCGGATCACCCTGCTCCGGCGAGCTTGTCAACCGGACATTCAGATCGAATTCATTGAGCCTGATGCCATTCTCGGTTGCCGCCTTGATTTCGATCAGCAGTGGCGATTCCATCCAGGGAGAAGCATCCAGATTACGCATCAGCGTCGATACCCAGGCATTGGATTGAGCAAAACCAGCAAGGCGGAGATGTTCATTGGTCTGTTTGAAGCTCTTGAGATAGACACCTTCCGGAACACGCCTGGCAACTTCATCCAGCATGTGTACCACCTTGACGCGGTTACCCTGCAGCGATTCGACAATCCCTTTACGCGCCAGCATTTCCTGGATTTTTCCCCTGATTGATTTGATCTCGGCAATCTGGCGATCCAGAACAGTTATTTCATTCTTCAGGTACTGATTGCGCCCGTTCTGATAATCAATTTTCTCCAGAATAAATTCATGTACTCCCCAGACAATCAGCAACCCCAGCACAGCAGTAAACCCGGCCAGCATGGCAAATTGCTGCTGGCGTGCCTTACGCCTGAGTTCACGGTGAGGCAGCAGGTTAATTCGTATCATGATGGGTCAAATCCTCTCATCGCCAGGCCACAGGCTGTCAGCAGCACGGGGGCATCCATCCTTAACTGTCGTGGTACAACCCGGCCTGACTGCTCCATCGCTACAAATGGATTGATAACCTGGGTAATTATCCTGGTGCGTTCAAATACGATTTCCTCCAGCCCCGGAATCACCGCACATCCACCTGACAAAAACAGGTAATCCACTTGGGAAAATTGTGTGGATGTGAAGAAAAACTGTATTGCCCGCGAAATTTCCAGCGCGACGGTGTCACAAAAAGGGCGCAGAACATCGTTCTGGTAACTCTCCGGCAAGGTTCCACTGCGCTTGGCATTCTCAGCTTCTTCCGGCGTGAGGTTGAAGTGGTTCTGGATTTCCTGTGTCAACTGATTGCCGCCAAAAGACAGGTCGCGCATGTAAACGGATTCACCGTTTAGCAGCACGTTGATCCGGGTGACGTTTGCACCAATATCAATCAGCCCGACCACCTTGTCCTTGCCCTCATCAGGCAGCTGTTGCGCAATCGCTCTGGCAGAGATGGCCTGTGCGGCAAACTGCTCAATATCCATCACCGTCACTTTCAATCCGGCTGATACTGCTGCAGCCACTCGGTCTTCCACCTTTTCCTTGCGGGCGGCAGCCAGCAGTATTTCAATTTCTTCCGGGTGATCTGGAACCGGGCCGATCACCTGAAAATCCAGATTGACCTCGTCCAGTGGGAACGGCACATACTGGTTGGCTTCCGTTTCGACCTGGAACTCCAGATCTTCCTCACGCAGTCCGGCTGGAACGTTGATCTTTCTGGTAATAACCGATGTCAGCGGCAATGCCATAACTACTTTTTTCTGGTGCGTTCCCATCCGTTTCAGGGCCCGCCGGAGGCTTTCACTTACCTGTTCGATCTGGTTGATTCCCCCATCCAGCAACGCATCCACTGGCATGGGTTCGATCACGTAACGCTCCAGGCGGTATGATCGCGGCAATTTGCCTTTTCCGGACAATTCCACCAGCTTGATTGATGATGCGCTGATATCCACCCCCAGCATTCGGGTAGTACCAGCCAGCAGACTAAAGTCGATATCCAGTTTGATATCGAGTGGTTTTTTCAGGATTAACTGCTTCAGAGCCATGTCAGCTTTCACTTGCAAAATGTTTTACCCGGAGCATTCCTGTCCGGGCAGGCCAATGCGACTGGAACCGATTCTGGCAGACTAATGAATGAGTTAATTCATACAATAACGATTGATATACCCTTTATAATTTCGTTCTGAACCCTATTTCACCCTACACGGCTTACTTATCCTCTGATGTTATTTCGCTGGTTTTACCGCTTTTTCCTGACCATTATCGCCGCTGGATTACTCGCAACGTTGCTGGTGGTGTTTGCGGCACTGGTAACGCTGCCTTCCCTGCCCAGCCTGGAAACACTGACTGATTACCGACCCAAAATCCCGCTGAGAATTTACAGCGCTGATGGTTTTTTAATTGGCGAATACGGTGAGGAACGCAGAGATTTTGTCAAAATCGAGGATGTACCCGAGTCACTCAAACAGGCCATTCTTGCAGCAGAGGATGATCGTTTTTACCAGCATTACGGGGTTGATTACATCGGTGTTTTACGTGCCATCTATTCCAATTTCACGGGTGGTGGAGCGCTGCAGGGGGCAAGCACCATTACCATGCAGGTGGCGCGCAACTTCTTTTTAACCAAAGAAAAAACACTGACCAGAAAATTCAGCGAGGCGCTGCTTTCATTCAAAATTGAGCACAGCCTGAGCAAGGACAAAATACTTGAGCTGTATATCAACCAGATTTATCTCGGGCAACGCAGTTACGGCTTTTCTTCCGCAGCACAAACCTATTTCGGCAAAAAGCTGACCAGCATCAATCTGGCAGAAGCGGCCATGCTGGCCGGGCTTCCCAAAGCACCTTCCCGATTTAACCCGATCGTCAATCCGGAACGGGCAAAAACCCGGCAGCAATATGTGCTGAAACGGATGCGTGAGCTGGGATACATCACTGCCGAGCAACTCTCAAAGGCAAAGGAAACCACGCTGGTGATGCATCGCCAGACCAAGGTTTTTGCCATGCCGGCAGATTACATCGCAGAAATGGTACGGCAGGTAATTTACGATCGCTACCACGAAGGAGCCTACACGCGCGGCATCAGGGTTTATACCACACTAAAAAAGGAGGATCAGGAAGCGGCCTATCGTGCGCTGCGCAAAGGAGTGATGGACTACGACGCACGCCATGGCTACCGTGGTCCGGAAGCATTGCTGAAACTGCCAAAAGATCTCAAGGATCACGAAGCACTGCAGGACATCATGCAGGATGTCAGCGACAGTGGTGACATCCTGGCAGCAGTAGTGCTGTCCGCCACCCCCAAAGCAATTGAAGCCTTTCGTAAAAATGGGGAACTCATCCAGATTACCGGTGAAAGCCTGAAAACAGTCCGCAGCTTCCTGGTGAAGGATCCAAAAGCTGGTGACAAACAAATACGCCCCGGATCACTCATTCGCGTAAAGAAAACAGAAAAGAGCGGCTGGCAGATCGTTCAGCTGCCAAAGATCGAGGCAGCACTGGTTGCGATGGATCCGAACGATGGTGCAATTCGCGCGCTGGTAGGCGGATTTGACTACAACACCAATAAATTCAACCATGCCACGCAAGCCTGGCGTCAGCCGGGATCGAGCTTCAAGCCATTCGTCTATTCTGCCGCGCTTGAAAAAGGATTTACTCCGGCCACGATCATCAACGATGCACCTTTGTATTTTGGGCCGGAACAGACTGGCGGCAAAGCCTGGGAACCAAAGAATTACGATGGTAAATTCAGTGGCCCGATCCGGATGCGTACAGCACTGACACACTCGAAAAATCTGGCATCAGTACGGATTCTCCAGGCGATTGGCCCGGCTTACGCACAGGATTACATCACCCGCTTCGGGTTCGACCGGAAACGTCATCCTGCAGTGCTGCCCATGGCGCTTGGTGCCGGCTCCGTCACTCCAATGCAAATGGCTATCGGTTACGCCACTTTTGCTAACGGGGGCTACCACATCCACCCTTATTTCATTGAACGAATCGAGGATGAACATGGAAAAATCATCGAACAGGCACGCTTTGCCACGGCCAGTCAGAATGCAAAACAGGTTATTGATCCGCGCAATGCATTCCTGATAACCAGCATGATGCAGGATGTTATCCAGAGGGGTACCGCTGCCCGGGCAAGAGTTCTCGGGCGCAGTGATATTGCAGGAAAAACAGGAACCACCAGCAATGCCGTTGACGCGTGGTTTTGCGGTTATCAGAAAGATCTGGTGGCAGTTGCCTGGATGGGATTTGATGAACCCAGGCCTATGGGGAACCGGGAGACTGGAGGACAGGCTGCTTTACCCATCTGGATCGACTACATGGCAACCGCACTCAAATCAATACCTGTTGCCAAAATCGCACCTCCCAAAGGCATTGTGGCGGCCAGAATCAATCCTGAAACAGGCATGAGAGATGAACTTGGAACACTCAGTGAGTACTTCTTCCAGGAACAATTACCCCCTGAAACTGATTACCCACTTCAAAATACAGAGCCCACTGAAGAACTGGAAGACTGGTCATTCTGAACCAAGGTGCAGGCCACTAAGTGGCCTGGCTAAATGAAGCAGTATTTGAGCTGTTTTCCTGGTGCATGACCACAACCTATTTTGCAGGGCTACGGCAGGTTCTGCCGTGCGAATTGATACCATCAGAAACACCCCCAAACAAGAATTTATCAGGGGTATTTAAGCGGTAAGTATTGACTTAACTGTTTCCCTGGTGCCGGGAGGGGGAATCGAACCCCCATGAAGTCGCCTTCGCGGGATTTTGAGTCCCGTGCGTCTACCAATTCCGCCATCCCGGCTTAAGTTACGGCAGGAAGGCAATTATACCGAAATCGCCTCATACGG
Source organism: uncultured Nitrosomonas sp. (assembly GCA_964651625.1). Taxonomy (GTDB): domain Bacteria; phylum Pseudomonadota; class Gammaproteobacteria; order Burkholderiales; family Nitrosomonadaceae; genus Nitrosomonas. Next base: position 79,587 of record CAZYWE010000002.1, read on the forward strand.
CAACCGGTAACCACTTCACAACCAATTGATTCATCCCGTCCGGCAAGGTATTCCGGCAGCAATCCCGACTAACAGGATTACTCCCTGTTTCCAGCCTGCACGGGGATCACGTATATTTTTCCACCTGCTGCAAAATCCTCACTACCATTGTTTACACTGCGCGAGTCATATATCCGGATTGTGTGCCTTCCGGTTCTAAGTTAGTATTTTTCTGTTTCAGCATTAGATCAAAGCTGATCGCACCCCTTTGATTTACCGTAATAATCACTTTGGCTTCTACTATCATTATTCCGGTATGCCTTCTGTTCCGGAATGCGATCAAAGAACAGATCCGGCAAGCTGTTTTACCTGTAAAAATTCGAGGATTTATGCAAAACCCCATTTTGAATAGTCTGGATGAGCCCACTGCTACCACACCGGAAGCAGTGCTGCTTTTTAGTGAAGTATCCCAATACCTCAAACCCGAAGATCAGGCTTTACTGCAGAGTGCTTACTTTTTTGGTCAGAAAGCACACGCCGGTCAGTTTAGAAAATCCGGTGAACCCTATATTTCTCACCCAGTTACGGTTGCCCGGATACTTGGAGAATTACGTCTGGATGTCGTCACACTGACCGCCGCGCTGCTGCATGATGTGGTGGAAGATACCGGTACCCAGAAACAGGAAATCGGTGAACGGTTTGGTTTTTCAGTAGCAGAGCTTGTAGATGGTGTTTCCAAGCTCGACAAAATCAGATTTCAAACCAAGGCAGACATGCAGGCGGAAAATTTCCGCAAAATGCTATTGGCGATGGCCCAGGACGTACGGGTAATACTGATCAAACTGGCTGACCGGCTGCACAACATGCGCACCCTTGAAGTCATGTCATCGGAGAAACAGCATCGTATTGCTCAGGAAACACTGGAAATCTACGCTCCGATTGCTCATCGCCTCGGCCTGGAAAATATTTACCAGGAGCTGCAGGAGCTGGGTTTTCGTTTTTCCTACCCAACCCGCTATAAGGTTCTACTCAAGGCCACCAGGGCAGCCAGAGGAAACCGCCGGGAAATTGTTGGAAAAATCCTGGAAGCAATCAAGCTGCGTTTACAGGAAACCGGGCTGGATGCGACTGTCACTGGACGCGAAAAACATCTATACAGCATTTATAAAAAAATGGTTGAGAAACATCTCAGTTTCTCGGATGTACTGGATATTTACGGTTTCCGGGTGGTTGTTCAGGATATTTCTTCCTGCTATGTGGCACTTGGAGCACTTCACGGCCTTTACAAACCCATTCCCGGTAAATTCAAAGACTATATCGCCATTCCCAAACAGAATGGCTATCAGTCATTACACAGCACATTGCTCGGCCCTTATGGGTTACCGATAGAAATTCAGATTCGTACTTACGAAATGCACCATATTGCAGAAGCCGGGGTTGCTTCACACTGGCTCTATAAAAGCAAAGATATAGATGCTGGAATGAACGAATTACACATGAAAGCAAACCAGTGGATGAAAGGCCTGCTGGAAACCCTGAATGATTCTTCCGATTCACTTGAATTTCTGGAACACCTCAAAGTCGACCTGTTCCCCGGCGAAGTATATATTTTCACCCCCCAAGGAAAGATATTAACGCTGCAGAGGGGTGCAACCGCGGTAGATTTTGCTTATGCCGTACATACTGATGTCGGTAATTGCTGCGTGGCCGCAAGAATCAACGGTGAAATCTCACCTCTTCGCACCCGTCTGAGAAGTGGCGATCGCGTGGAGATTATTACAGCTCCGGCAGCCAAACCAAACCCTGTCTGGCTGTCTTATGTTGCTACCGGCCGGGCACGTTCCAGTATCCGCTATTTTCTGAGAACCATTCAGTACAGTGAATCCGTCAAACTCGGGGAACGTTTACTAAATCAGGCGCTGTACTCTTTTGGTGCCAATCCGGAAACTATCGAACCCGCACAATGGGAGAAACTGGCAAGAGAGTGCGGGGTGAAATCCAGGGAAGCACTACTGGCAGATATTGCCCTGGGTAAACAGCTTGCTGCCGTTCTGGCCAAGCGGCTGGTAGCACCTGGTGAATCCATTTCAAGTATGCAAGGCAAAAACTCTATCACCATCCTTGGGACGGAAGGAATGACAGTCAGGTTTGCGCGGTGCTGCTACCCTATTCCTGGCGATGGTATCGTTGGGTTGATCAAGAAAGATCAGGGGCTGGTGATCCATACACAGGATTGCCCGGCAGTGGTCAGAATCAAAGATCACAAAAACATGGATAACCAGCTGGATGTAGTCTGGGGGGCTGAAATCGAACGGACATTCCCGGCCAGTATCTTTATGACTGTGGTAAACAAGAGTGGCGTGCTGGCCAGGGTTACTGCCGAGATTGCTAAAGCAGATTCAAACGTTGACGATATCACGCTGGAGAACGACAAAGATTACACCACCATGCGTTTCATCCTGCAGACCAGAGATCGTCAGCATTTGGCACAGATCTTCCGCAGACTGAAACACATTGGCGAAATAGTCAAAATGGGCCGTATCAAAAACCAGTAAACCATTCCCTGATAAAAAATGAACGCCAACAATCTACTCCTTGACTTCACTTCACCCGGAGCCATCCCTCCTGACCCCGCCGAGGCAGTGCAGCGGATAGTTGGTGAAACACAGGCAGCAATGCAAACACTTGCCTCATTCCTCGAAAACGAACAAGTGGAAGATGCAGCAGCATGGAAGTTGCTGGCAATGTTTTATCTGGCCACTGATCGGATCAATGACCTGGCCAGAATTGAAAAACAATACAGAAGCATGACGGGACGACCCCTTTCCGCCAGCTTCGGGCAAAAATACATGCAATGGTCTGATGGTGAAACCACCATCAACCCGGTCATATTTGAAATCCCCAGGAAAATTACGGCAGCAGCACTGCCTGACAGCCTCATCATCCAGCGCGGACAGAGCTCGCCCGGTGGCGTTCTGCTGGATTTTTCACAGGTACAGGAAATTGATAGCGAAGGACTTAAAAAACTGGCAAAACTTCTTGTTTCTTTGGCTTGGAAAAACTCCAAACCCAAACTGCACCAAATAGATCGCTTTATTATCTGTTTGCAAGATAAAGCCGAAAAGGATACCGGGACACAGGCAATATGGGATGTACTGTTTGCTTATGAACGATTTCGTGGCGACAGAGCAGCCTTTGAGGAAAGAGCCATCAGGTTCGCAACCCTTTACGGAATTTCACCCCCATCCTGGGAGTAAAACCGGCACTGTTACCGGTTTTTATTCTCCGCACGAACCTTCTCAATCAGCTGGTTCAGTACTGGAATTGTATCCTGCGGCAAGCCACCCGCCTTACCACTGGTCACATATTTGCCACCCACTACCAATGCAGGTACGCCGGTAAGCTTATACTGCCGCGTCATTTGAGTTGCATGGCTTGCCTGATTCTGAACAGTGAATGAGTTGTAGGCGCTGATGAATTTGTCACGGTCAATCCCCTGCTTTCCAATCCAATCGAACAACGTTGATTCTTTCGACAAATCGATTTTCTCACGGTGAACAGCGTGATAAATCCTGTCATGCAGGGCTTGAGTTAAACCAAGGCTTTCCAGTGCATAAAAAGTTTTTGCAGCCGGCACCCAGTTGTTACGGAAAATGGCGGGGACAAAATGAAACTCCACATCAGCCGGTTTGTTCTCCAGCCAGCGGCTGAGATAAGGATTTAAATCACTGCAATGAGGGCAGCCGTACCAGAAAAACTCAATGACTTCGACATGTTGTGTATCACTATCAGTCGGCTGCGGAGGAGATAGCACTGTGTAATCCTTGCCTTCTGTGATTTCAGCTTGCACTGTCAAAATTCCCGCCAAATTTACAGCAATAAAACTCAGGAGAAGGAAGATAATTTTTCTTGCAGCCATCTGTTTTTCCTCGTTTTTAAAATTGGCGAATCACAAAAGAATTTCCAGAAAGAAACAAATCCGGTCTGGATCAGATCCACGCTGGATTTACAAGGCTCCGGCCATGTTAGCCGATTACCCCGGAACTACTGTGCCCCACCTGGAGCGCGCACCAGGCTGGCTGCTATTCCGTTCGCCTGTAAAGAAGCGCGAACCCGATCCAGCTCATCCATTTTGGTAAAAGGGCCAACCCGTACACGGTGAATAGGAATATTGCTTTCAGTTCTTCCCGTTTGAACTGAAGCAATAACACCTAACAAAGCCAACTCGGCCTTCGTTCTCTCAGCGTCACTGGAGTTTCTGAAGGAGCCTGCCTGAAGATAATACTTGTCCCTGGATTCAGGGACCTTTTCTACTGTTTTTTCTGCTGGCTTATCCGCAGTTTTTTCAGGCGGCTTCTTTGTTACAGTTGCAGCAGGGGGCAATGGTGACAGATCAAAAGCATCCTCAACCGGGGGCTCGTCAATACCCGGCAGAATCTTGTAAAAATCAAAGCGTGGCTCGCTTGTATCTGCCTGGTCCGTATTTTTCCCGGCCTTTTTCTCCCGCTTCTCCGATGAAGATACGGGCGATGATGGCTGTGCGGGTGTTTTTTCAGAAGCCTGGGGCTGTGCAGCCTTCCCTCCACTCAAAAATGGACTGGGTGCCTGGCTGATATACAGCCACACCCCAATAGCGCTTGCCAGCCCCAGGGTATAACCAATAAACAGACCCAGCCACAATGAACCACCGTTTTTATGATTCTTTGCCGAATTTCTGGACTTATAATCCCGACTCATCAATCCTTCCGTATTACATCCAATTACATTTCACGGGGGGCAGTTACCCCCAATAATGACAGCCCGGTCGATATTACCTGACGAACCCCCAAAACCAGCGCCAGCCTCGCCATTTTAAGCGAATCATCCTCGACAAGAAAACGGGTCGAATTATAATAACTGTGAAATTCTCCCGCCAGTTCACGCAAATAGAAAGCGACAAGATGCGGTGCACGCTCCTTTGCTGCAGCCTCGACCGTATCGGGAAAATCGATCATCCTCTGCAAAAGTGCAAGTTCCGCAGGATCAGACAGCAACCCGGTTTCCGCCCGGGCAAGCGTATCCACCTCGCCACCCCACTGATCCAGCACACTGCAGATACGGGCATGTGCATACTGTACGTAGTAAACGGGATTATCATTGCTTTGTGATTTAGCCAGATCCAGATCGAAATCCAGATGCTGGTCACTTTTACGCAATACATAAAAGAACCGTGCTGCATCATTACCCACCTCCTGACGCAACTGCCGCAGTGTCACGAACTCTCCGGAACGGGTAGACATGGAAACTTTCCTGCCATCCCGGTACAGAACTGCAAACTGGACCAATGCTATCTCCAGTTTTTCCGGATCAAGTGACAGCGCCCTGATCGCTCCCTTCACCCGCGGGATATAACCGTGATGATCCGCTCCCCAGATATTGAGCATGGCGTCAAAGCCACGTTCATACTTGCTGAGGTGATAAGCAATATCCGAGGCAAAATAGGTATAGAGACCATTTTCCCGCTGTACAACCCGATCCTTCTCATCGCCGAAATCAGTTGAACGGAACCAGAGTGCGCCATCCTGCCGGTACAACAGTTCTTTATCATCCAGCAGCTGCACAACGCGCGCCACCATCCCGGTATCAAACAAGGATTGCTCCGAAAACCAGGTATCAAATCCGACACCAAATTCCACCAGATCATCCCGGCAATCTGCCAGCTGCTCCTTCAGGACAAAATTGTGCAGACAGGCATAATCCTGGCCAAGAATGGATTTTGCAGCTGCAATGAGTCTGTCGAGACGCTCATCTTCATTATCTATGGTTGTACTTGAGCAGACTTCAGTCAGCTGTCTGGTTGCCGAATCAGAACGGTGTGCATAGCGATCACCGTGTGCTCTGTATATCCCGGACGCCATATCAGTAACGTACTGCCCCTGATAAGCATTCGCAGGAAATGAAAGCGAAAGCCCGCACAAATCAAGATAACGCAACCAGGTGGATAACGTCAGGATCTCCATTTGCCGACCAGCATCGTTGACGTAATATTCACGGGTTACAGCATAGCCCGCTGCGGCCATAATATTGGCCAGGCTGGCACCGAACGCTGCACCACGCCCATGTCCGACATGTAATGGACCAGTGGGATTAGCTGAAACAAATTCTATCTGTATCTTTTTTCCTGCTCCCAATCTGCCCTGACCGAATGAATCACCCGCCTGCAGCACCGTATGCAAAAACTGCTGTTTCGCAGCTTTCTTCAGAAAGAAATTGATGAACCCGCTGCCGGCAACATCAGTTTTCTCCACGCAGGGAGAATCAGGCAGTGCTGCAATCAACGCTTTTGCCAGCTCAACCGGATTGCGATGCAAATGCCTGGCCAGCTTCATCGCCAGATTACTGGAATAATCACCATGATCTGCCATTTTAGGGCGCAACAACTCAATCTGGATGCTCGCTTCATCGGGAAGAATTTGCCTGACAGCCTGATCAAGCAGTTGAACGCAGTGTGATTTGAAATCAGAAGGAATCGTTGTAACCATGACAGGAAAGTATTTCAGCAAGCCCTCATTATAGCGGCTTGACACCAAACTTGTTTGCGCGTTTTGGTACACAAACCGCTCCAGACAACCAGTCCGGCAAAAAGGCCGTCACAGTCCGTGCATTATTTCCAGATAACGTATTTCTGCTAAATATCTCGCCCATATTTCCAATGTCAGATGACAGTTTCAGGTTTTGTGGATTTCATGTGCTATTCAGCAGGTATATAATGCAGCGCATTACAACTGTTCGCACAAGGGGTGAAGGCCTCGGTTGACTCAAAAATGGAAAATACAGAAGAAAAATTTGGAGGGGAAATACTTGAAGCCTGCATTCAGCATGCCAAGGAAGTATTAAACCAGCAACTCCCTTATATTAAAGATAAAAAATATGATTTTGCACCCCAGTTCAAAGAACTGACCATACAGCTTTATCTGGTGGGTGTTATGCAGCAGTTCTATGACCAGTATGAAGCCACGACGGCAGATGCTCAGGAAAAAGCATTTGATGCGCTGCACCACATGATGCTCAGGGATGGCATCAAAGCAAAGCGGGCGAAAAACCAGACCAAATTCATCAGACAGATGTCCAGACTGGATGATGGTGATGAGGCACTGGCAGTGATACTGGGCTATGAATCAAAGCCAGGTGATCGCAGTCTCGCTGAGATTTTTGATCACTATGTTGGCGAAATCAGGGTCTCAAGAAGGTTTTGGCGCTTCTACGATCAGGGCAACAAAATCCTGTTTCTCGGAGGTTTGCTGTTTGCCATGGCCGGGGTATGGTTTATGACGATTTATCTGCCAAAAAGTGACAATATTGCCATTCTGGCTGTGGGGTTGCTGGCAGCACTTCTTTTTGTCGTGCCCGTATCTCTGATTGGTCTTCTGATTCACCGTTATCATATTAAAAAAGGCAATCGCACCCAAACGCCATCCCAGTAACTTGCACGCCCCAGGCAATGTCGGCCACATACTTGAAAATCATTTTGTGGGTACCTCAGGGGACAGCCCGGGATATAGTTTCAGCAGCGAGCCTCCAAGTCGGTTCAGCCCGTATATTATTTAGACAGATCCATTACCCGCGCACCTGAATTTTATGAGTGCAACAATCATTAGCGGCAGTGCCATTGCCGGCAAATTCCGTGAAGAACTTAAACAGCGCGCCAAAGCGCTGACTGAAACATGGATGCAACCGGGTTTGGCAGTCATTCTGGTGGGAGACGACCCTGCTTCCTGTGTCTATGTACGCAACAAGGCCAAAACGTGTGATGAGCTGGGTATCCGCTCTGAGGTTTTCAATTTTCCCGGAGACATTTCCCAGAAGGACCTGTTGCAACAAATTCTGGATTTAAATACCAGCCCGAAAATTCACGGCATTCTGGTACAACTGCCTTTGCCCGATCACATTCACATTGATGAAATAATCGCTGCTATCGCAATAGAAAAAGATGTGGATGGGTTCCACCCCTGCAATGTCGGTGCTTTGGCGACAGGCCACGCCCTGTTTCGCCCATGCACTCCCTTTGGGGTCATGAAGATGCTGGCGGAATTCAATATTCCATTCCAGGGGCAGCACGCAGTTGTTGTCGGCCGCAGTAATATTGTCGGGAAACCAATGGCACTCATGCTGCTGGAAAAAGGTGCAACCGTTACCATTTGCACCTCACGCACACGTGATCTGGCCAGCCACACCCGCAGTGCTGATATTGTTATTATGGCCACAGGCAAAGCGAATTTACTGACAGGCGACATGGTCAAACCTGGTGCAACTGTCATTGATGTGGGAATCAACCGTCTGCCCGATGGCCGGCTTTGCGGGGATGTCAAATTTTCAGAGGTAAAGGAAAAAGCAGGTTACATTACACCTGTCCCTGGCGGTGTCGGTCCGATGACCATCGTGATGCTGATGAATAACACAATTGAAGCTGCCGAACGCGCTCAGGCAGGGGCACAAGCCGTTGCCCGGCAAAGTCCCACGCAATAATTTCAGAATTGTTAACAGGGAGCAGACCCGAAATGGATCCAATGGATATTGATCCGCAAGAAACGCAAGAGTGGCTGGATGCCCTGGAAACGGTGCTGATTAACGAAGGAGCCGAGCGTGCCCATTTTCTACTGGAAACACTGGTGGAAAAAGCACGTCGATCCGGCGCTCACCTGCCCTACAGCGCCAATACCGCTTACATCAACACCATTCCACCCGGCAAAGAAGAACGCTCACCCGGCAACCACGCGCTGGAGCACCGTATTCGCTCCTACATCCGCTGGAATGCAGCGGCAATGGTATTACGCGCCAATCACCATACCAACGTTGGTGGCCATATCGCCAGTTTCGCTTCGGCAGCTACGCTCTACGATGTTGGTTACAACCACTTCTGGCGTGCCGCCAGCGAACAGCAGGGTGGCGATCTGGTTTATATCCAGGGCCACTCTTCTCCCGGGATTTATGCACGCGCTTTCCTGCTGGGAGAACTGACCAACGAGCAAATGGATAATTTTCGTCAGGAAGTGGATGACAGCGACAACAGTCTTTCTTCCTATCCCCATCCGTGGCTCATGCCGGATTTCTGGCAATTCCCAACCGTCTCGATGGGACTGGGGCCACTTATGGCAATTTATCAGGCGCGATTCATGAAATACCTTGGGGCACGCGGTCTTGCTAAAACTGATAGCCGTAAAGTCTGGGCCTTCATGGGCGATGGCGAAGTAGATGAACCGGAATCTCTGGGTGCAATTTCCCTGGGTGCCCGTGAAAAACTTGATAATCTGGTTTTTGTCATCAACTGCAACCTGCAACGCCTGGATGGGCCAGTACGGGGAAATGGCAAAATCATTCAGGAACTGGAAGGCACCTTCCGTGGTGCCGGCTGGAATGTGATCAAAGTCATCTGGGGTTCCTACTGGGATCCGCTGCTGGCAAAAGATACCAAAGGCTTACTGCAGCAGCGCATGATGGAATGTGTTGATGGCGAATATCAGACCTTTAAATCACGCGATGGCGCTTATGTACGTCAGCATTTCTTCGGCAAATACCCGGAATTGCTGGAAATGGTCGCCAGCATGTCCGACGACGACATCTGGCGATTAAACCGTGGCGGTCATGATCCCCATAAGGTTTACGCAGCCTATAGCGCAGCCATGAAACACACCGGCCAGCCTACTGTAATTCTGGTTAAAACCATCAAGGGTTACGGTATGGGGGAAGCAGGAGAAGCACAAAATATTACTCACCAGCAAAAAAAAATGGGCACAGTCTCACTGAAAGCATTTCGGGACCGTTTTGGATTGCCAGTGCCAGATGACAGGATTGACGAAATACCTTATCTCAAATTTGAGGAAGGTTCAGCTGAATACAACTATATGCGTGAGCGGCAGCAGGCAATGGGTGGATTCATTCATCACCGCCGCCGTAAGGCCGAGGCATTACAGATTCCGCCACTGTCTGCGTTTGAGACACTGCTTAAAGCCAGTGGCGAAGGGCGCGAAACATCAACGACAATGGCATTTGTGCGCATACTCAACGTTTTGGTAAAAGACAAAAATATCGGTAAACACGTGGTACCTATCGTTGCCGATGAATCGCGTACCTTCGGTATGGAGGGCATGTTCCGGCAGCTGGGTATCTGGTCATCCGTAGGGCAACTCTATACTCCGGAAGATGCTGATCAGTTGATGTACTACAAAGAAGACCGGAGCGGGCAGATCCTGCAGGAAGGAATCAATGAGGCAGGAGCAATGGCATCGTGGATGGCGGCAGCCACTGCCTACAGCACACATAATGTGCAAATGATCCCGTTCTATATTTACTATTCGATGTTCGGCTTTCAGCGTGTGGGCGATCTTGCCTGGGCAGCGGGCGACATGCGCTGCCGCGGCTTCCTGCTGGGCGGCACCGCCGGTCGCACCACACTGAATGGTGAAGGATTGCAACATGCAGATGGTCACAGCCATCTGGCTGCTTCCACAATTCCAAACTGCGTATCCTACGACCCTGCTTTTGCGTATGAGCTTGCAGTTATCGTGCAGGATGGCCTGCGCCGCATGTATCAGGAACAGGAAGATGTTTATTACTACATTACCGTAATGAACGAAAACTACTCACACCCGGAAATGCCTCAAGGTGCTGAGCAGGGTATTCTGCAGGGAATGTATCTGTTCCGTAACGGCGGCAGGCAGCGTAGCGGGTTGCATGTGCAGTTGCTGGGATCAGGGACAATACTGCGTGAAGTCATTGCTGCAGCTGAGATTCTGGAAAAAGATTACAAAATCTCGTCAGATATATGGAGCGTAACCAGTTTCAACCAGCTGCGGCGAGAGGCACTCAGCGCGACCCGCTGGAATATGCTGCATCCTGATGAGCCCGCCAGATTGTCATATGTGGAAACCTGCCTGAAAGATCAGGAAGGGCCTGTCATTGCTTCCACAGATTATATGAAGATCGTCGCTGACCAGATTCGGGAATTCATTCCAAAGCGTTATTCTGTACTGGGCACAGATGGATTCGGTCGCTCTGACACACGCGAAAAACTGCGACAGTTTTTTGAAGTCGATCGCCATTACGTCGTAGTAGCAGCACTCAAAGCTTTGGCAGATGAAGGAAAAATACCAGTGTCACAGGTTACCAAAGCAATCCGTACTTTTGCTATTGACCCGGACAAACCCGAGCCGGTCGGGATTTAATTCAGCTCATGACTGAAAAAATTCTGTTGATTCTCTCTGGCAGCATTGGTTGCAGCAAATCAAGGAGTACACGTGACTGAAGTCAAAAAAGTTCTGGTTCCGGATATCGGAGATTTTGAAGGTATTCCAGTCATTGAAATCGTGGTCAAGCCTGGTGATAACGTACAGGCTGAGGATGCTTTGATCGTACTGGAATCAGATAAAGCCACTGTTGAAGTTCCTTCACCTTACACCGGCATAATCCGGGAAATTCTGGTGAAAACGGGCAGCAGGGTTTCTCAGGGCTCAGAAATTTTAACGATGGAAGTCGTACCCGCGGTAAACAATAACCAGGAAACTTCACCCCCCCCGGGGTCGGCAGGCGAGCCACAGTCTGCACAACTCACCCCGCCAGTTGCAATCATACCCGATCAACCCGGGGAAATATCTGCGGTTACCGCTAAAAAACTGGCAACACCCCCTGTGCCTGTACAGATACCAGGCCATACAACCGATCAGGACGGCAGGATTATCCCTCATGCGAGCCCCTCAGTCAGACGATTTGCCCGCGAACTGGGAGTGGATCTGGGCAGGGTAACAGGAACCGGCCCCAAACAGCGCATTCTCAAGGAAGATGTGCAGGCATTTGTTAAACAGGCACTGGCAAGTGGGCGCAGCGCCAGCGGGAGTACGCTCGATTTATTGCCATGGCCCCATGTCGATTTTGCAAAATTTGGCCCGATTGAGCTGAAATCCCTGTCGCGTATCCGGCAAATTTCAGCTGCCAACCTTCACCGTAACTGGGTCATGATTCCGCACGTTACACAGTTCGATGAAGCGGATGTCACTGATCTGGAAGCACTCAGGGTCACTCATAATGAAAGCCGGCAAAATAACGGCACCAAACTGACTATTCTGGCTTTTCTCATCAAAGCCGTGACAGCTGCTCTGAAGAAATTTCCGGAATTCAACGCTTCTCTGGGTAACAGTGCAGCAGAAAGCCAGCTTATCATCAAGCGCTACTATCACCTGGGTTTTGCAGCTGATACGCCTAACGGACTGGTCGTTCCGGTTATTCACGAGGCTGATCAGAAAGGGGTCATCGGAATTGCCGAAGAACTTGCCAGGCTGTCCTCACTTGCCCGTGAAGGAAAGTTGAAGCCCACTGACATGCAAGGTGCAAGTTTTACTATTTCCAGCCTCGGCGGTATCGGTGGTACAGGCTTTACTCCGATCATCAATGCACCAGAAGTAGCCATTCTGGGTGTCTCGCGTGCAAGCCTGAAACCGGTTTACCAAAACGGGAAATTTGTTCCGCGCCTGATACTCCCACTCTCCCTGTCCTATGATCACCGTGTCATTGATGGTGCTTCAGCTGCACGTTTCACAGCTCATCTGGCCAGTATTCTGGCAGATATGCGCCTTGCACTGTTCTGAGCTGTGTCGGGCCGTTTACAATACGCCTGATATTTCACACCAGCCGGTAATGGCCGAAACAGCCCGATACTCACTCACCGGAATTTACGGTGGCACATTTGATCCCATCCATTACGGGCATTTGAGAGTCGCAGAAGAACTGACAGAAATCCTGCAGCTAAGTCACCTCTCCTTTTTGCCGGCAGGTCAGCCGCGTTTACGTAACACACCTTTTGTGTCCGGAGAGCACCGGGTTGCCATGCTGCGGGAAGCCATTCATAACAACCCTCGATTTCTGGTGGATGATCGTGAAATCAGACGCTCCGGCGAGACTTACAGCGTTGAATCTCTACAGGAAATTCAGCAAGAATACAAAGAAAAAGGATTTGTTGCACTGTGTTTTATTACGGGTGCAGACGCCTTCCTCAAGTTGTCACATTGGTATTGCTGGCCTGATCTGTTTGAGCTATGTCACCTCATCGTCGTCAATCGTCCCGGAGCAGTTCAGATCAGTAATCCATCCAGTCTGTCAGGTGAACTGCGTGACGCCTGCCGGGATCGCTGGACAACGACAACTGAAGAATTGAAAAATACCCCTTGCGGCCTCATCTTTACAGCGCCCACCACTCTGCTGGATATTTCATCCACAACAATCAGAAATATTATTGCTTCAGGCATGAGTGCACGCTACCTGCTCCCTGAACCGGTACTTAACTACATTAATGAATATGGCTTTTACGCCGGAGGAAAATGAAATCTTTTGAAACTCTGCTAAATACGACAGTCTCAGCACTGGAAGATCTCAAAGCCGACGATATCCGCGTAATGGATGTCAGCAAGCTGACTTCGTTATGCAACACAATGATCGTAGCCAGCGCCGGCTCCACACGCCAAACCAAGGCACTGGCCGGTCATGTGCAGGAAAAGGTAAAAGCAGCCGGTGGAAAGATTTATGGAATGGAGGGTGGACAGACCGGTGAATGGATGCTGGTCGATCTGGGAGATATTATCGTCCATATCATGCAACCGGCCACTCGCAGTTATTATGATCTGGAAGGACTCTGGGCAGAACCCAACTGGCGGCCATCCCAGGAAAATCTGGAAAACTCTGCTGTATACAGTTGATTTACAAGCCGGGGAAGTGCGGATAAAAGCTCCAAACCGAGCTCCATTTCCCTGAACCCGTTGACTTGGCTGTAATAGTGCCTGCAATTCATTTATCCGGGCCATGAAATTTTATATCCTGGCTGTTGGCAACAAGATGCCGGACTGGGTCAAAGCAGGGTATATCGAATATAGCCAGCGTATGCCTAAAGAAGCCGGATTGCTGCTGATTGAAATCAAACCGGAAAAGCGCACTGGCAAGATAACAGCCCAACTGCTGCAGGCTGAAAACGAACGTATCCAAGCTGCGTTGCCGCCCGGGTGCCATATCGTTGTACTGGATGAAACGGGTAAGCAGGCACCTACGGTAAAACTGGCCGAGATGATGACAAACTGGAAGGAATCCGGTCGGGATATTGCGTTTATTATCGGGGGTGCTGATGGATTGCATCAGGATATCAAACAGATGGCCCATGAAAAACTGGCATTGTCTGCCATGACGCTGCCACACGGACTGGCCAGAGTGCTGCTGGCGGAACAGCTCTACCGTGCATTTTCCATCAACTGCAACCACCCCTACCATCGTGCATAACGCGCAGTTGCGCTGCCGCGCCCTGATTACCGGTCACATGATGTTTCTCATACTCAATCCACACAGATAAAAACGGGTTATACCAAAACAGGCGACCATACAACGCTGTAATTCGCCTGAAAAACCATTTTTTAGAGATACTTAAATGACTATTCCAGCTGGCAACAGTATATACCTGGCATCACGCAGCCCTCGCAGGCGTGAGCTGCTCAAACAAATAGGAATCAGGCACAACATCCTGCTCATGCGTGAAGTGCTGTCACGCCCGGCAGATGTGGATGAGACACCCATGCCAGGCGAGCTCCCGGCAGATTATGTTTACAGAGTCACGCATACCAAGACTGAGGCCGGGTGGCTGCGCCTGAAACAGAGAGGAATGCCTCTTTTACCCGTGCTGGCTGCAGACACCATTGTTGTTCTGGATGGCCGCATCCTGGGAAAACCACAAGATGCCGGGCAGGCAGAAGTAATGTTGCGTGCACTCTCTGGCCAGGAGCATCAGGTTTATACCGCAGTCGGTCTGGCTTTTCAGGGGCAGATCAGGCTGCGTTTATCAACGACAGCCGTACGCTTTCGGGACATCAGTCCACGTGAGATTGGAGCCTATATTGCCAGCGGAGAATCACATGATAAAGCAGGTGCTTATGCCATTCAGGGGAAAGCCGCTGCCTTCGTCATCAATATTAACGGAAGTTACAGCGGTGTAGTCGGGCTACCCTTATTTGAAACCGCTCAGTTACTGGAAGAAACAGGAATTACCGTTTTCTGAGCAAACACAACCGGATCCCAGATTGTTATGAGCAGCGAAATTCTCATCAATGTCACCCCACAAGAAACACGCGTTGCCATCATAGAACAAGGTATCACGCAGGAACTGCACATTGAACGCACCAGCAGCCGCGGTATCGTGGGCAACATTTATAACGGGCGCGTCAGCCGTGTATTGCCCGGCATGCAGTCTGCTTTTGTCGATATTGGCCTTGAACGTGCAGCTTTTCTGCATGTAGCGGATATTCACGAATCCTGCCAGAATGAACACCATAAGCCGATTGAACAACTTCTTTCAGAAGGCAGCAATATTCTCGTACAGGTGGTCAAGGATGCTATCGGTGTAAAAGGGGCGCGACTCTCCACTCAGATCAGCCTTGCCGGGCGCTTGCTGGTATATCTGCCACAGGAATCATATATCGGTGTATCACAGCGCATCGAAGACAATAATGAACGTGAGTCGTTACGCCACAAGTTACAGAATATCCTCCCACCCGATTTCGCTGGTGGTTACATTATCCGGACAATGGCTGAAACAGCCGAGGAACCCGAGCTGCAGACCGACATCGTTTATCTGCACAAACTCTGGCAGGATATCCAGAAAAGATCATTCACCACCGCTTCACCATCGCTGCTCTACCAGGATCTGGATTTGAGCCACCGGGTATTACGCGATTTTGTAAATACTGACACCTACCGCGTGCGGGTAGATTCACGCGAAACATTCCAGAAGCTCACCACTTTTGCCAGCGAATACATGATGAGTGATCTGGAAAAAATCAGCCATTACACCGGCGAACGACCATTATTCGATTTATACGGTGTTGAGCTGGAAATCGAAAAGTCGCTGGCGCAACGCGTTGATCTGAAATCTGGCGGGTATGTCATCATTGATCAGACCGAAGCGCTGACTACAATGGACGTCAATACAGGCGGGTTCGTCGGGGTACGCAATTTTGATGACACCATCTTCAAAACCAACCTCGAAGCCGCTCAGGTAATTGCACGGCAACTGCGATTACGCAACCTGGGTGGCATCATCATTATTGACTTCATTGATATGGATCGCGAAGAACACCGGGCTGCGGTGCTGGCTGAGTTTAACAAGACACTGCAGCGAGACCGGACCAAAATGACCGTCAATGGCTTCACTGCACTGGGACTGGTTGAAATGACCCGTAAACGTACACGCGAAAGCCTGGCACAAATTCTGTGTGAAACTTGCCCGACATGTCAGGGGCGAGGGGAAATCAGGACAGCGCAAACTATCTGCTATGAAATTTTACGTGAACTGCTGCGGGAATCCAGGCAATTCAACGCAAAGGAGTACCGCATCCTGGCCTCACAACAGGTAATTGACCTTTTCCTGGATGAAGAATCGCAAAGCCTTGCTCAACTAGGAGATTTTATTGCCCGGCCAATCGGCCTGCAGGTAGGCACCTCCTACACGCAGGAACAGTACGACGTAATCCTGATTTAAGTGCTCTCTGCGACAAAATGTCGCATTGTATATCGTGCCGGGTTATTCTAAAATTTCGGATAACGTGGCAAATGTATTGATAATCGTTATCAGTTCTGATAGCATCCGGAACTGAAATCCAACATTATCTGACTTAAGTAGTTCTGGTGTTTTAACCTCTTCAACTTCAAACACTTAACTCTGAAATCTCATACATCACACATCATGGCCAAAGTCCGTTATAAGCCGGTTTTTACCGGACTTTCTGTTTTCAGTTTACTGGCAGTAGTGGCAACGCACGCAGCCATACTGTACGGTATGTGGCATCATCATTTCAGCACTACGGTCCCGGATACGGTTACACTTTACGCACAACTCATCACTCCCCCGGAGAAACAGGCCGAAGTTGCTGAATCGCCCAAGGTAGAGCTCAAGGCAGAACACATGCCTCCCCAGGTGAAACCCAAACCACCTGTCAAAAAGGTACAGCCGCAACCTAAACGCCAGCTGATCGCCAAGGCACCAGCGGCCACACAGGAGCATGTTGCACCACCTCCGGTTGAAGAGCATAAACCGGAACCTGAGCCCGAAAAGAAAATAGTTACTGAAACAGTAGCGGAGGCAAAGCCGGCGCAAATGCCATCAGGCCCGGTCAGTCTCTCCTCCGAGTTGTCCGTATCCTGTCCGGATCTGGCCAGCCCTGCCTATCCCGCTTTATCCCGCCGCCTGGGAGAAGAAGGCAAACTGGTACTGCAGGTGGAAATGGATGAAACCGGCCGTATCGGGAAAGCCAGAGTTATCGAAAGCAGCGGTTACTCAAGACTGGATAACGCCGCCCTGTCCGCTGTCAAAACCTGGCGCTGTCGGCCGGCAATGCGTGGCGGCCACCCTGTACCGGCAATAGCCCTGCAACCTTTTAATTTTGTCATCGAAGGAAGTTAATTGATGGAAAAAACGCTTGGTTTTTCTAATTTTCTGACACAGGTTGATCATGTCGGGATGTGTGTACTGGTTCTTCTGCTTTTTCTATCAATTGCAAGCTGGTACCTGATTGTCACCAAAAGCATCAGCAACCTGATCGCATCGCGCCGTGCCAATGCCTTTCTCAAGCATTTCTGGGATATTGATACTGTTCCACAGCTTGAAAACGTAATTAAAGGCATACCCAGCAATCATGCATTCGTACAGCTGGCCAAAACTGCGCTGGGCGTCACATCAGATTCACAGAAACACGGACTGGAAAAAATGGCAGCAGCCGGCGGTGCAAACGAATTGCTTACCCGCTCACTGCGCAATAACCTGGACCAGGAAGCCGCACGTATTGAAAATGGCCTCACCATTATTGCCTCAGCCGGCTCGGCTGCGCCCTATATCGGCCTGTTCGGTACAGTCTGGGGAATTTACCATGCCCTGATCCAGATTGGCCTGTCTGGTCAGGGCACGCTGGACAAAGTAGCTGGCCCGGTAGGTGAGGCACTGATCATGACGGCACTGGGCCTCGCAGTTGCTATCCCGGCAGTACTGGCATTTAATGCCTTTACCCGGCGCAATCGCCTGTGGATGGCCCAGCTGGATGATTTTGCGCATGATCTTTACACGATCATGACGGTAGGCACCAAAATTGGTAACGAAAGCAGCCAAAAAACCTCATCAAAAGCTGCTGCAACGGCTTCACAGCATACCCAGACAGCCGGATTAACAAATACCGCCGCAGCAAACGTTGTTAGCGGAGAGGGGCAGTAATGGCTTTTGGTGATTCAACCCGTTATCAAAGCAAAACGGCCATGTCTGAAATCAATGTCGTACCACTGGTCGACGTGATGCTGGTGCTGCTGATCATTTTTATGATTACCGCACCGCTGCTGACACACTCAGTCAAGGTTGATTTACCCAAAGCATCGAGCTCACCCAATTTAACCCAGCCGGAACACATCGAATTTGCTATTCGCGCCGATGGCAGTTTCTACTGGGGAGGGGAGCCCGTTACACTGGATCAGTTACCTGGGCGCTTTGCCAAGGCAGTTGAACAATCCGATAAAACCGAGCTGCATATTCGTGCTGATCGCGATACACACTACGAACTCGTAGCCAAGGTCATGAGCATAGCCGCTTCGTCCGGACTGGCACGCATCGGCTTCGTGACAGATCCGACCGGTGAAAAACCCTGACACCCCTCCAGCTCAGACAAGTTATCTCTGCTTCACATTCATACCCGGTTCATATTCAACAACTGAATCGGGTATGAAACCAGTTCTGACAGCCGCAAATTCAGCCAGCATCTTTTGAAACCACAGCACTCAACCCTGTTCCCACTCGCTGCGTATGCTGGCGAAAAGTTTCAAACAGGCAAATCCCGGCACTGACTGACACATTCAGGCTTTCGATACTGCCACTCATGGGAATACTGACAAGCTGGTCGCACGCCTCCCGGGTCAGGCGGCGCATGCCCTCACCTTCTGCACCCAGCACCCAGGCGATGGGTCTCGTCAGTGTGACTGAATCCAGCGTACCGGGCGCATCAGCATCTGATCCAACAACCCAGATACCCGCTTCTTTCAGCTCCCTCAGTGTTCTGGCCAGATTAGTCACAGCAAAAAAAGGAACAGTATCTGCCGCCCCGCTGGCAACTTTATGTACTGTCGCTGACAAACCAACTGCCCGATCTTTCGGAACAATCACGGCATGCACACCAAATGCATCAGCAACGCGCAAACACGCCCCCAAGTTATGTGGATCCTTAACGCCATCCAGCACCAGTAACAACGCCGGCTCAGCAAGTTCATCCAGCAAATCCTCCAGCACGGCATACTGGTGCAGCTTCGTGACATGAGCTGCCACTCCCTGATGGCGAGTTGTACCCGTCATCCTGCCAATCCTGTCTTGCTCACAGAGAATCAGGCGAGTGGAAGCAGTTTCGGCCAGATTGATCAGATCACGCGCCCGCCGATCCTGTCGATTGGCATCCAGATAAATTTCCCTGATACTGTCCGGGTGCTGGCGCAGACGGCTGATAATGGCATGGAAACCAAAAATATATTGAGAATGGCTCATGGTAATTGGGAAAAATTGAGAAGAAGCATGTTACTTGCCTGATTTCTTGCGCGCACTATTATCTGCAAGTATGAAATCAATCTTGCGGGTAGCCAGATCAACCCGAACAAGTTTCACCCGCAGCCTGTCACCCAGCCGGAAACTGATCCCGCTCCGCTCGCCACGCAATATATGCTTGACCGCATCATGCTGAAAATAATCGCTTGGCAGCTCTGAAATATAAACCAGACCCTCAACATAAATTTCATCTAGCGTGACAAACAGGCCGAAAGCAGTAACTCCTGTGACTACACCATCAAAACAGTCACCAATTTTATCCTGCATATAAAAACACTTAAGCCAGGATTGCACTTCGCGCGTGGCTTCGTCGGCACGCCGTTCCGTTTGTGAACAATGCTTACCGATTTCATGCCAATCGCCGGGCGTATATTGCTTACCTGCAAGCACCGCCTTGATGGCGCGATGCACCAGCAGATCCGGGTAGCGACGAATGGGTGATGTAAAATGCGTATACATTTCATAGGCCAGGCCAAAATGCCCGATATTATCCGGGCTGTACATCGCCTGGCTAAGTGATCTCAGCATAACCGTTTGCAATAACTGCCCATCCGCCCGCTCCTTGATACGATCCAGTGTCCGGGCATAATCTTTCGCCTGAGGTTTATCACCACCACGCAACTGCAGACCAAATTCTTTCAGAAAATCACGCAGTGCCAGGAGTTTTTCATCAGTTGGCCCTTCATGAATCCGGTATAAAACAGGCTGTCCATGTTTTTGTAAAAAATCAGCCGCGCAAACATTGGCCGCCAGCATGCACTCTTCGATCAGGCGGTGGGCATCATTGCGTTTGACCGGGTAAATCCGTTCAATTTTGCCCTGATCATTGAAAATCATTTCTGTTTCAATGGTTTCAAAATCAATCGCACCCCGTTTTATCCGGGATTTATTCAGCACCTTGAACAGCTTGTATAACAACTGGATATGCGGCAACAGTGGTGTGTATTCTTTGGCAATAGATCCTTTTGGCTGATCCAGCATCCCAGCGACGATGTTATATGTCAGGCGAGCATGGGAAAGCATGACTGCCGGATAAAAACGATATTCAACCAGTTCTCCCCTGGCTGACCAAAGCATTTCACATACCATGCACAGACGATCCACCTGCGGATTGAGTGAACATAATCCATTAGAGAGCACTTCCGGCAGCATTGGAATCACCCGCCTCGGAAAATAAACCGAGTTACCCCGGTTAAAAGCCTCCCTGTCCAGTGCACCCTGATCACGCACATAATGGCTGACATCGGCAATGGCAACGAACAGCCGGTAGTCCTTCCCTTCTTGCTGGCAATAAACTGCATCGTCAAAGTCCCGTGCAGTTTCACTGTCGATCGTCACCAGTGGCAGGTGACGAATATCCTCACGCCTGGCGAGATCTTTCTTCAATACTTTTTTGGGGAATCTGGCTGAATTCTGTTCAACCTCAGGCGGAAATTCATGCGGCAAATCAAATTTGCGTAGCGCAATTTCGATTTCCATGCCAGGTGCCGCGTAATCTCCCAGAATCTCGATAATATGGCCAATGGGCTGAGCGTGTTCTCTTGGCTGCTGGATAATGTGCACCATGACCACCTGCCCTGCACGCGCACCCATAATATTTTCTTTGGGAATAAGAATATCCTGATTGACTCGTTTATCCTCAGCCACGACAAAGAAAATGCCGTGCTCCTCAAACAGTCTTCCAACCAGCCGGGTATTGGCGCTTTCTAACACCCGGATAATCCTGCACTCCTGCCGTCCGCGCCGATCCACAATATTGGTAACCCTGGCGATCACCCGATCACCATGCAACACCTTATGCATTTCTCTGGGACTCAGAAAGAAATCAGCACCGCCATCATCCGGGGCCAGAAAACCAAAGCCATCGCTATGGCCCAGAACTGTGCCTTTCACGAGTTCCAGTTTATCTGTTACACAAATATCGCCCTTACGATTACAGATAATCTGCCCTTCCCGGATCATCGCCGATAGCCTGCGATGGAAAAACTCAGATTCCTCGGGTGTTATGCCCAGCAGCTTAACCAATTTGGGCTCACTGATCGGCACACCCTGCTTCTCCAGCACTTCCAGGATAAATTCACGGCTGGGCAACGCCTGCCCGTAACGTGCCAGCTCGCGTTCAAGGAACGGATCAAGTTCACGAAGTTTGTTTTTTTTGTTTCTTGTTCTCTTGATTGACAAATCGAAGGTTTCCTATAGAATTTACAACCTTTCTGCGAGCCTTATCTAATGCAGCTTCAAAACCTGCTACCGACAGCTCAACACAGCAATAGGCAGAAGTAAAGCCCAGATGGCGGAATTGGTAGACGCGCCAGGTTCAGGTCCTGGTGGTGGCAACACTGTGGAGGTTCGAGTCCTCTTCTGGGCACCATCACGCAACATAATCAATAACTTACCACTTTAAACGCCCCCAATCAACCTTAATTTAGGGGTGTTTCTGGTAGCATCAATTCGCACGGCGAAACCTGCCGTAAAGCCCTACAAAATAGGCTGCGGTCACGACCTGTATCTGCTGGTCAATCCCAGCAGTTCAAAGTTGTGGCGCTTCAAATACCGCCTTGATGGCAGAGATAAAACCCCTAACCTTCGGGGCTTATCCGCTGGCCAGTCTGCTTGATGCCCGCATGCAGCGCAAAGCTGCAACTGCTGGAGGGCGCCGATCCGGCCCGTAAACGGCAAGAGGTTATCAGGTTCAAAGTCATTGCTGAGCAGTGGCATCAGGCCAATGGGGTTTGCTGGGCAGACAGCACGGCTAAAAAAGTCAGAACCTACCTCGGCAAAGACATCTGCCCGTTATCTTTATCTGCCTTCCAGAATTTCCACGAGCATGCGCACCACGCCCTGCTGCCATGATGGCAGAATCAGGCCAAAAGCAGCCTGCAGTTTGTGTGTGTTCAGCCGTGAATTCAGCGGGCGACGCGCGGGAGTGGGATAAGCTGAAGTGGGTACAGGAGTGATTTCAGTGCATTTGACTGGTAAATCCGGCCTAATTTTCCGGGCCTGCTCGATAACAAACTGAGCGTATTCATACCATGTTGTTTCACCCGATGCCGCACAGTGATAAATACCGGCATGCTGCGGATAGTATTGCAGATGACGAATGGCATAGCCGGTAATATCAGCCAGCAGGTCAGCTCCGGTGGGTGCGCCAGACTGGTCAGCGATTACTGTAAGCTGCTCACGTTCTTGCGCCAGGCGCAACATGGTTTTGGCAAAATTATTACCTCGTGCTGCATACACCCAACTGGTACGCAGAATCAGATGTTTGCAGCCTGATTGCTGTATACGCTGTTCGCCCTCCAGCTTGCTTTTGCCATAGATGGAAAGCGGCGCGGGATTATCGGTTTCTGTCCACGGACAATTACCGCTGCCATCAAATATGTAATCCGTGCTGTAGTGCACCAGCCATGCGCCCAGCTCTGCCGCTGCTTCGGCAAGCACACCGGGGGCAGCAGCATTGACCGTGCCTGTCAGCTCCGGTTCGCTTTCGGCCTTATCTACGGCGGTATAGGCCGCGGCATTGACGATGACATCAGGCTTCAGTGCTCGCACAGTTTCAGTCAACCCCTGCAGATTGCCAAGATCACCACAGTAATCCCGGCTATTGCGATCCAGCGCCGTAAGGTGCCCGGCAACAGATAGGCTGCGTTGTAATTCCCAGCCAAGCTGGCCGTTTTTGCCGAACAGGAGGATGTTCATATCTAACCGCTAACCGTTTATACCCAACCGCTCTCGCTGATAGCTACCGTCCTGTACACGCCGGCACCAGTCAAGATTGTTCAGATACCATTCCACCGTTTTACGGATACCTGTCTCAAAGGTTTCTTGCGGCATCCAGCCCAGTTCACGCTGGATTTTGCCGGCATCAATAGCATAACGCAGGTCATGGCCGGGGCGATCCTGCACATGGGTAATCTGTGTCTGATAGGATTTGCCATCGTCACGCGGACACAGTTCATCCAATAGCTCACACAGCGCACGAACCACTTCGATATTCTGTTTTTCATTATGACCGCCAATGTTATAGGTCTGTCCCACCTGCCCTGCCGTCACTACGCGATACAGGGCACACGCATGATCCTCCACATACAGCCAGTCGCGAATCTGGTTACCCTGACCATATACAGGCAGCGGCTTACCTTCCAGTGCATTCAGAATTATCAGCGGAATAAGTTTCTCCGGAAAATGGTATGGTCCGTAGTTATTGGAACAGTTGGTAACCAGCGTGGGCAAACCATAGGTGCGCTGCCAGGCACGCACCAGGTGATCAGAACCGGCTTTACTGGCGCTGTAGGGGCTGCTGGGCGCGTAAGACGTGGCTTCTGTAAACAGATCATCACCACCGTGCAGATCGCCATATACCTCATCTGTGCTGATGTGATGAAAACGGAATGCTGCCTTGCGTTCGGCACTCAGGTTTTGCCAGTAAGCACGCGCTGCCTCCAGCAAAGTATAAGTGCCCACCATGTTGGTCTGGATGAACGCAGCCGGTCCATCAATGGAACGATCGACATGGCTTTCGGCAGCGAGATGCATGACAGCATCGGGCTGATGCCGGGCAAATACACGATCAAGCCCGGTGCGGTCACATACATCCATCTGCTCAAAGGTATAGCGTGAGCTGGTGCTGGTTTCTGCCAGCGATTCCAGATTACCGGCATAAGTCAGTTTATCGAGATTGATTACGCTGTCTTCCGTGTTGCGAATAATATGGCGAATGACAGCTGAGCCAATAAAACCGGCGCCACCGGTAACAAGAATTTTCATTTTTTTCCTGATTGGCAATGAACGTCGGCCATCCGAATGGAGTGCAAGGGCTGCGGAGTGGCTGAAACAACGGCGATCAGCAATCGTTCGTGCAGCAAGCAAAGATCAAAACACCGGTTGAATCGGTAACCGAAGGCAGCAAGATAGCGAGCGGCATACTTGCGGAAGTTGAAAGTATGGTAACAACCCGAGCGTGCAACTTCCAGCGCTTGCTCGCACTGCGCCTCCGTACCAAAGCTCTTGAGAAATTCCAGCATCGACAGTCCAGATTGAAATTGAATTCGATTCATCGCCATGATCGACAGCTCCTTGTATCATTCAATAACCATTACTTTCATGCCGCAACCAACCCATCAGGCAAACCTTGCTGACATTCATTGCTAATCAGGCTGAGTTAACGGTTTACCCACCACAACAACATTTCTTTGGCAAATGCCTTGGTTGCAGGTAGAAAGCGAATATCAAGACCCGCAACTGGAAATACAGCTTTTTTTACCACACTCATGACAGAAGATTATTTTTGTTTAAACTCAAGCAAGGATACCTGATCAGCACTGATTTTCCTATGATGAAGCCGGCATAGTTGCATTATGGATGGATGCAAAAAACTGAATCTCGGTCAGTGCGACGTACTGAACATCTCTGATAGATGCGCCACGCTGCAAGCCAGTTTTTGAACTGGCCGATATGCATGAGTGAACCGCCCCGAGTTTTGAGGAGGCTCTAACCTTTGAGAGAATAGAGCTATGAAGAAACAAAATCAGTTTTCCCCGGAAGTAAAAGAACGGGCAGTCCGGTTGGTGCAGGAGCATCGTCAGGAATATCCCTCACTATGAGCAACGGTTGAATCGATTGCGCCCAAGTGAACGACTGGAAGACGCCGTGGCGCGCTACCACGCCAACGCCATCACCACCGCCGAGGTATTGCAGGAGCTGATCCAGCTGGCCAAGGACATCCGCACCGCCCGCCAGCGGGGCGAAGAGCACAGGGTCTGTCCGACGAGGAGATCGCCTTCTACGACGCCCTGGCCGAGAACGACAGCGCGGTTGAAATGATGGGCGACGACAAGCTCAAGCTGATTGCCCACGAACTGCTGATGAGCCTGCGCGAGAACGTCACCGTGGACTGGGCGCACCGCGATTCGGCAAGAGCGCGGATGCGGGTGCTGGTGAAGCGCATCCTGCGCAAGTATGGCTATCCGCCTGACTTGCAGGATGCAGCGGTGCAGACGGTATTACAGCAGGCTGAGGCCTTATCATCAGAATGGTGTGTGGCTTGACCAGAATTCTTCCATCACTTCTGCCACGGCTATTTTGACTTCCACCAAAGGCAGACTGCCATCCACGACCCTGATCCGTTCAGGAAATTGGCTGGCGCGCTGCAGATAAGCCTGCCGCACGCGCTCAAAAAACGGATCGGATTCCAGCTCAAAGCGATCGGCTACTCTGGCGGATTGCAGCCGCTGGCGGCTGATTGTCACCGGTACGTCGAAGTACAGGGTCAAGTCCGGTGAAAAATTACCCTGAACCCATTGCTCCAGTATCTCCAGTCTGGCCAGGGGCACTCCCCTGCCCCCACCCTGATAGGCAAAGCTGGCATCGGTAAAACGATCCGAAATTACCCAGGCACCCCGTTCCAGCGCCGGCAGGATTATTTTATCCAGATGCTCTCGCCGTGCCGCAAACATCAGCAATGCTTCAGTTTCAGCGTGCATCGCCTGGCGATGATCCAGCAACAATTGCCGTAATTGTTCACCCAGCGTTGTGCCGCCCGGTTCGCGGGTAATCACCACTTCCACGCCCTTGTCCTGCAGAAAATGCGCCAGCCAGGCCAGATGCGTGCTCTTTCCCGCTCCGTCTATCCCTTCAAATGTAATCAGTTTTCCGTGTTGCAAAGCAGTCGCTCAATTAAAATGAAATTTCCGAATCAATACTTTCAATTATCCATGCGAATCGACGCGGACGGCCACCTCGTTCATGCCAGATACATTCCCTCCCCTAATTGCGATGAACGACCGGACCGGAATGACATCAGCCTGCTGGTGATTCACGCCATCAGCCTGCCACCGGAAGAATTTGGCGGTGAAGGCGTGATTGAACTGTTTACTAACCGGATCAACCCGCAAGCGCACCCGTATTACCAGACGCTGGCGGGATTGGAAGTCTCCAGCCACTTTTTTATTCGGCGTGATGGCGAAATCATCCAGTTTGTCCCCTGTACCCTGCGTGCCTGGCATGCTGGAATTTCCTGCTGGCAAGGTCGCACCCGCTGCAATGATTTCTCCATTGGTATCGAGCTGGAAGGCAGCGACAACCAGCCATTTGAATCGATCCAATATTCCCGGCTGGTTGAGCTCACCCGGGCGGTACAGGCAGCCTATCCCATCAATGACATCGTTGGACATACTGATATTGCGCCACAAAGAAAAACTGACCCCGGCCCCCACTTCGACTGGCGAGGTTACCGGGAAGCACTCGGAGCAACCCGATAATCAACCGGTCAGGTTTTTTTACAGATCCTGTTTCTGCGCGCCAAAACAAGTACCAGCCAGCCCAGCATCAGCAAAGAAAATGTTCCCGGCAGAGGAATAGCGCGGGCAAAAACAGAGCCAAACAGAGCGTGCGCCTGCGTGGTAGGGTGCAGACCATCCCAGAATATGTATTGATCCGGGTTATTGCATTCACCCTGAAGAGACAGGCAGCTTGCCTGTGCATTGGTAAAACCATACGCAGCCGGGTTATCAAGAATCTGATTAAAAATGGAAAAAGTATCAAACTGGATAATTTCTACAGCAGGAGACTGCACACCCAGCGCTGACAACTCGGAAGACAATGCTGCATTGAATACACTGGAAAAACCTGAGGCCAATCCTTGTAACCCTTGATCCACGGCATAAGGTGTTCGCCCGAGATCAGGCAGATTGGGTATAAAAAAATGGGTGGCGCCCGCAAAAATAAGCGCATCCACATTGTTTGCGATGTTCTTTGCCGCATCAGCGGGCGCTCCCCCCGCCAGAAGATCATTTGCTCCACCCCAGACAAAATAAAGCGCATCCGGGTCAGCTGTTCCACCCGAAAAAGTTAAATAATCCACAATTTCCAGACTGATACCGGGTAATCCGAAGGCACCGGGTGAGGTTGCAGTTCCCCCATCACCATAGTTACCGATACCGCTGGTTGCCCCGGCAACCGCGTAATTGAAGAAATTACCGGGATTTGCGCCACCAGGCAGGATTGAATTTGCCAGATATTCAATCGCTACCGGCCCATTGGAATAATGCCCACCCACATAAGGTGGACAGGGATGGGCGGGATCACAATTATTTCCCAGCAGCTTGTAAATGCTCATTACCGCAGTCGGGCTGTTACCGCCATCCGAGAGACTATCGCCAAACGCATACAGGCTGCTAAACGGCGTTGCCCAGACAGCTCCAGATAACATGAAGATCAGGAAAAACACACCCGTTATCAGTTTTTTCACAATTCACCCTCACAGCAGATCGATTGAAAAAGATGCCACCGTATGCATTTTGAATCCCCGGATACCTTTGCACAACCCTGGAATGCTTCAAAAAATGGAATCCATATATTCAGGAATCTGACAAATAACCTGCAATATCAGCGCTATTCCATACTTTAACTAGCGAGCCCATACCTTATTCTCAGCTGCATCGGGTTAAACAATTTTTAAACTAGCCACCTTGTCGTATTTGCCTGCAAAGACCAGCCCGTCTTTTCAGAATTTGTATTGAAATACAACTCAACAACTGGCTGGCATCGGAGTTATACGACACTACATACAAGCTTATTGGACAAAATGTCGTATACATTACGTTAGACGTTTAGGATGGCTTTTTACAACGGGGGAGGCGGTAATGGGGATCTTTATCGGTATTTGTATCGCGGTGGCTGCGTTTTGGTTAGTCGGGCGACACATTACATATCAGTCGTGTCGGGCGTACGTGTACATCAAGGTTTATGAAGACTCCTACGACCAAGTCAAAGCGAATCTT
This sequence comes from uncultured Nitrosomonas sp., assembly GCA_964651625.1. Lineage (GTDB taxonomy): Bacteria > Pseudomonadota > Gammaproteobacteria > Burkholderiales > Nitrosomonadaceae > Nitrosomonas. Next base: position 107,973 of record CAZYWE010000002.1, read on the forward strand.
GCAGCTGCAGGGCTCACATGGGCCCTGTGCTTACAGCTCAACGCGGAAATGAACGGTCACGCGGCCAGCGAAGGCGGCCAGCCAGCGATGAGGTGGCGCGCGAGGTCCTTGGGTTGGTCCGGTTGACGCGCATAGATCCGTAGGCCACCGGATGAGAGGTAAACGTCTAACAGCTCGGTCAACCGGATGCTCACCCGCTGCGCCGGTTATCTCAAGCGTTGGATGTTACCACCCACACTCCAGGAAGGATCGCCTAAGCGAAACACATTGTACATTTGGAGGTAACTTTGAAAATCGCCACAAAACTATTTGCCATTCTCGCCATTGTTGTAACGATGATGACGGGCTGCGCCGTCAACCGTGCAACTGCAGTGGTCGATCCAACAGCCAATTTGGGTAGTATTAAGACGATGCACGTAACGACGGAGCAGGGTGATGACCGCGCGATTAACGTACTAATCGCCGACAAGCTGCGCTCGCGTGGCTACGTCGTCACGACAGACCCCGAAGAGCCAAGCGGCGTGGATGCCGTTATAACCTACGTCGACAAATGGATGTGGGACATCACAATGTACATGCTTGAGCTGACAGTCACAGTCCGCGACCCAAAGAACGGCTACCCGTTAGCCAGCGGCAATTCGTTTCACACATCGCTCACGCGTAAGTCACCGATCGAAATGGTTTCGGAAGTCATCGACAATATTTTCAAGGAGCAAAAGAAATAACATGCACACAATGATTTCAAGACGATTGAACAGCCTGATCATCACTGCCGCCGTCTTGGGCCTGACAGCGTGTGCGTCGCCAGCGAACCGCGAAGCCATGTCCGCCACCGATGTTACCGTCACGAAGAAGTATCCCTACAGCGTTTCAGTGCAAACCCAAGGCGGCAATGAAACTGGTGCGATGACCAGTTCGAATATTTCGAACGAGGATCTCAAGTCAGCCATCGAGATATCTATCGTCGAATCGAAGCTGTTCAAGAGCGTAGTGCAAGGCAAGAATGGCGACTACGAGCTGACTGTCACAGTGATACAACTGTCCAAGCCGCTGTTCGGCATAAGCTATACCGTCGACATGGAAGCTGCCTGGGCGCTGACGAAGATATCCGATAACACCGTCGTGATGCGCAAAGTGATCAAGTCCTCGCACACGGCCACCATAGGTGACGCCTTGGTGGCCGTGACGCGTTTGCGACTCGCTGTCGAAGGTGCCGCACGGAACGGTATTGTGCAAGGTTTACAGGCGATCTCAGAACTCAACCTCTGAATCATCGGCCGCTGTCAAGATCCGCCTGTTTCACTTTAACCAAGCAGCCTCCGCAATTCCCGGGAGAATTCAGATTTCCATTTTGGTCTCCCTTCCGAAGGAAGTTGGCAGGCGTCCATGAAGGCGCTGTTCCGCACGCCAGCCAAGCGATATTTGAACGCTGATCTATTCGCCGCAAAGAAAATGTAATGGCACAGCTCTAAAAACCGCGCCACATTGGGTGTAAATGGGTGTCGATTTGGAAGCGAAGCACACTTATATTTCCCAACCGGGAAATATTAAGCCAATTCATCACCTAAGAAATTTCTGATTAACCTCGAATCTCGTCATTACGACTGCGAGTGTAACGTGGCAGAAAGTAATCAATTAAATCAACATCTTATGGATTGCTGTGTCGCCACGCTCCTCGCAATGACGAGGTTGTGCAGAGGCTCTCCAAGTGTCAGGTTTCGTATGATCATGCATCATCACGCAGCTGGCCATTATTCCGGTCACATGCCATTCTGTCTGAATTGATCCAACAGTTTACAAGGGAAATCTGCACCACGACACGCATCCACAGCAACGCTCGAACCACCCCGCTTACGCGAGAAGAAATAAGTGTCCGGAAGGACTAGACCAGAACAGGTGCGTCAGGCCGAACTGCTGCGTGCCCGCGAGAACCTGGCTTATGAAGACATAGTCGCCCGGCTCAGGGTCGGGCGAACCATGCTATGGCGGGCAGGAATCAGGTAATCAGCTTTCAAGCGCGGCCTGTGCTTCTGCAGGCATCTTTTCGATGACGCTCAAATAAGCCGCTGCCGTTGCATCAGGCTGCCGCCGTCCTTGCTCCCAGCCCTTGAGGGTTGCCAAAGGGATATGATAGGTTGAAGCAAAGGCTTGCTGGGACATTTTCAAACGTTGGCGCAAGCTTCGTACGTTGGGCACACGCACTACATGCACCTTGGCGCTCTTTGTCTGTCCTTTGGTAAAAGCAAC
>CAZYWE010000003.1:0-106765 GCA_964651625.1 uncultured Nitrosomonas sp.
CAGAGAAGGTGGCCGTACCGTAGGCGCAGGGGTCGTCGCCAAAGTGATCGAGTGATTTATTGGTTTTACGTGGTGGTATTTTGTTTCTGGGAATAGGCCAGTAGCTCAATTGGCAGAGCGTCGGTCTCCAAAACCGAAGGTTGGGGGTTCGATGCCCTCCTGGCCTGCCATAAAGTAGTAAAAGCGTGTTTGTTTTAGCTAATTATTAGTTGAGAATATAAAAGTGAATAAAATTAAGCTTGTGTTGGCAGTGTTTTTGGCAATAGCCGGCTTTTTTAGCTTTTATTTTCTTCAAGATAGCCCAATGGTAGTTAGGGTGGTGTCTTTGCTGTTGGGATTAACTTTTGCGTTTGTGGTCATTTTGTTTACGACGCAAGGAAGACGGTTATTTTCTTTTTTTCGAGATTCGGTAGATGAAGTAAAAAAAGTTGTCTGGCCAAGCCGGAAAGAAACGTTGCAAATGGCAGGTGTGGTTTGTATGTTTGTTATGACGATGGCACTTTTTTTATGGATGGTGGATTCGAGTTTGATGGTGATCGTTAAGTATGCAATGGGGCAGGAAAGTTGAAAGTGTTCCGGGAGGAATATGAGTAAGAAATGGTACGCCGTTCATACCTATTCTGGTTTTGAAAAGAATGTAAAAAAAGCATTGAAGGATCGGATAGCGCAACATGAGCTTGGTGATAAATTTGGCGAGATACTGATTCCCGTAGAGGAAGTAATTGAAGTAAAAGGTGGTCAGAAAAATATTAGTGAAAGAAAATTTTTCCCGAGTTATATTCTGATTGAAATGGAGATGACTGATGAAACGTGGCATTTGGTTAAAGGGACACCAAAGGTAACAGGATTTGTTGGTGGGACTTCTATGCAGCCTGTTGCAATAAGTCATAAAGAAATTGAAAATATATTCAACCAGGTAAAAGAAGGGGTGGAGAAGCCGAAGCCAAAAGTAATTTTTGAAGCGGGTGAGGCTGTGCGTGTAAAAGAGGGGCCATTTACCGATTTTCATGGAAATGTTGAAGAAGTTAATTATGACAAGAGTAAGTTGTGGGTGTCAGTGTCTATCTTTGGACGGCCAACCCCTGTTGAACTAGATTTTCACCAGGTTGATAAGGTTTAATAAAAAATCACCAAGAAAGGGGAGAGTGTTGTGAGTAATACTCGTTTGAACCCGAGAGGAGAGTATTTTGGCAAAAAAAATAATAGGCTATATAAAACTACAGATCCCCGCAGGCAAGGCAAATCCAAGTCCGCCAGTGGGGCCTGCGCTTGGTCAGCGCCAGCTAAATATTATGGAGTTCTGCAAGGCCTTTAATGCAGCTACTCAAAAAATGGAGCCGGGGTTGCCTGTGCCGGTGGTAATAACAGCTTACGCGGATAAGAGTTTTACTTTTATTCTTAAAACAACGCCAGCAGCCGTTTTAATTAAAAAAATAGCCGGACTTAATAAAGGTAGTTCACAGCCCCATATAGATAAGGTAGGCAAGCTGACCCGTAGCCAAGCTGAAGAAATTGCAAAAATAAAAATGGCAGATCTTACGGCTGCGAATATGGATGCTGCTGTACGGACGATTGCTGGAAGCGCTAGAAGTATGGGTGTGGAAGTGGAGGGGGTGTAATATGACTGCAACTTCAAGGCGTTATAAAGGGATAGCACAAAAAGTTGACCGTAACCGGCTATATCCACTAGTTGATGCGCTGACACTCGTAAAAGAAACCGCAGTAGCCAAGTTTGATGAGTCAGTTGATGTCGCAATAAATCTTGGAATTGATGTGCGTAAATCTGATCAGGTTGTAAGAGGATCAGTTGTTTTGCCATCAGGAACGGGTAAGGCAGTAAGAGTAGCTGTGTTTGCTCAAGGTGATAAAGCAAAAGAAGCTTTGGATGCAGGTGCTGATATTGTTGGGTTTGAGGATTTGGCGGAGCGCGTGAAGGCAGGTGAGATCAATTTTGATTTAGCCATTGCCAGCCCAGATGCAATGCGAGTAGTAGGGCAATTAGGACAAATACTTGGACCACGGGGTTTGATGCCAAACCCAAAGGTTGGAACGGTAACGGCTGATGTTGTAAATGCAATTAAGAATGCCAAGGCTGGACAGATCCAGTTTAGGGCTGATAAAGCAGGTATAGTTCATTGTACAGTGGGGAGGGCTTCTTTTAATGTAGAAGCACTTAAAGCAAATATTATGGCACTGGTGGAGGCATTGAATAAATCAAAGCCAGCAACGTCCAAAGGTGTTTATCTTCGTAAAATGGCTATTTCAAGTACAATGGGGGTGGGTGTACGCGTAGACCATACAGAAGCACTGTAAATATGGTAAAAGGCTTTGGGCTGCTGGCTTTAAGTTAGCAGATTGTCAAAGACCGTTGGGGCTGTTTAGATGCACTGGCACTTGATAAGTGAGTTGCTGGTCGGGAAAAGCTTAATAGCGGGCGTTTGTTAGTTGAATTGAAAGAAATTAGCAAATATGGTAGTCGCTCCCAACGCAGATGGTGTGCCCGCAAGCAGGTAGAGAGAAATTTTTCCTGGTTAGGACGCCGTTTTTTTGAGGTAAAAGGGTTATCGTTTATGTGACGGTAAATTTTTATTGGCTAAATTCTAACTGGAGAGTGTTTTTGAGTCAGAATATCGAAGAAAAGAAAGCAATTGTGGCTGAGGTAAGTGGGGAGGTGGCAAAAGCTCAGGCTATGGTTATTGCTGAGTATCGTGGGCTAGGAGCAGATCAATTTACACAATTACGAGTTAAGGCTCGTGAATCGGGTGTTTATTTTAGAGTAATCAAAAATACCTTTGTAAGAAGGGCTGTGATTGATACTCCGTTTTCTGGCTTGGCTGAGTCGATGGTAGGGCCGCTTGCTTACGGAATAGGTAGCGACCCTGTTGCTACTGCAAAAATTCTTCATGAGTTCGCCAAGGGTAATGATCGTTTTGTAATCAAAGCTGGAGCTATGGCAGGTGTGGTAATGTCCGATAAGGATGTTGCTGCTCTGGCTGCATTGCCCAGCCGAGAGGAATTGCTTTCCAAATTGCTCGGTACTATGCAGGCGCCAATTGCGAAATTTGTTAGAACACTTAATGAAGTGCCATCAAAATTTGTGCGCGGGCTTGCTGCGGTGCGTGATAAAAAATAATTGGCGTGTCGATTAGAGATGATTTATATCAATTTAGTCAGAATTTAATTTATATCAGGAGAGAAAATGGCTATGGGAAAAGCAGAAATTTTAGATTCTATTGCAAGTATGACAGTTTTGGAACTGTCTGAGCTTATCAAGGAAATGGAAGAGAAGTTTGGTGTTTCAGCAGCAGCTGCAACAGTTGCTGTGGCTGCAGCGCCTGCAGCAGCTGTCGCAGTTGAGGAGCAAACGGAATTTTCTGTAATCCTTACTTCAGCAGGTGATAACAAGGTTAATGTTATTAAAGTTGTTAGGGCTGTTACCGGGTTAGGTTTAAAAGAAGCGAAGGATTTGGTTGATGGCGCTCCTAAGGCGGTCAAAGAGGGCATTTCCAAAGAAGATGCTGAATCACTCAAGAAACAGTTGACTGAGGCTGGCGCTGGTTGTGAGATTAAATAAGTGACTTAATCACAAAGGCTGGTAAGTGCAATATGCTACTACCAGCCTTTGTTTATTTATATATGGGGGCTGAAGATACACTTCTGTATGAGAGGCTATGTGAGTTATAGTAAAAAGGAAAGGAAGTCAGCTTCCCAAGCTGGTCTCACTAATTATTTATATTTTTAATTGCTTTGAATATCTTTATCTATAGTTACATGAGCTGTTAGGATAGAGTGTTTCTTGCTACAGTCCACGTGTTTTTGCAGGCAGGCTAGCGTTCCGGTTAGAGAACACTAAGTTAAGTAAGAGCCTTGCAACCAAATCATACCTTCAGTGCACGGAGAAATTTGATGAGTTACTCGTTTGCCGAGAAAAAGCGTATTCGGAAGAGTTTTGCTAAGCGTGCCAGCATTCTACCATTTCCGTTTCTTCTTGCCACTCAAATAGAATCCTATACCGATTTTCTACAGGCGGAAGTTACGCCGGTTAAACGTAAAAATCAGGGGTTACAGGCTGCATTTAGCTCGGTTTTTCCAATAGAAAGTCACTCTAATAATGCTCGTTTGGATTTTATAAGCTATTCACTTGGTTCCCCTGTGTTTGATGTCAAGGAGTGCCAGCAAAGAGGTCTGACTTATGCATCTCCGTTGCGCGCCAGAGTCAGATTGACCATCTTGGATAAGGAGGCGTCAAAGCCAACCGTTAAGGAAGTCAAAGAGCAGGAAGTTTACATGGGCGAAATACCGCTTATGACTGATACGGGTTCCTTTGTAATCAATGGTACAGAACGCGTCATTGTTTCTCAGCTACATCGCTCGCCTGGCGTGTTTTTTGAGCATGATCGCGGAAAAACTCACTCATCTGGAAAGCTGTTATTTTCTGCTCGTATTATTCCATATCGAGGTTCTTGGTTGGATTTTGAGTTTGATCCAAAGGACTACGTCTATTTTAGGATCGATCGTCGCCGTAAGATGCCGGTTACGACTCTTTTGAAATCTATGGGTTACACTCCTGCGCGGATTCTTGCGGATTTTTTTGAATTTGATCATTTTACCCTGTCGGATAATAAGATTTTTTTTGACCTTATGCCCGAGAGGCTGCGTGGAGAATTGGCAAGTTTTGATATTGTCTCAGAGGACGGCAGGGTATTTGTACAGAAAGATAAGCGGATAACGGCAAAACATGTGCGCGATTTACAGCAAGCCAAACTTACCAAGATTCCCGTACCAGAAGAATTTTTGTTGGGAAAAATTTTATCTGAGGATGTTATAGATAAGGAAACTGGGGAGGTTATTGCTCTCGCGAATAGCGAAATAAATGAAACATTACTTGGACGGATCAGGCAATCTGGAAATGATGCTGTTAATACACTGTTTGTAAATGATCTTAACTATGGTCCTTTTATTTCGCAGACATTAAGAATAGACGAAACTACAGATCAGATGTCTGCGCAGGTCGCCATTTACAGAATGATGCGTCCTGGAGAGCCACCTACTGAAGAAGCGGTTCTGGCTTTATTTAATGGTCTTTTTTATTCTCCCGAGCGTTACGATTTATCTGTTGTGGGGCGGATGAAGTTCAACCGTAGAGTGGGGCGCGAGGAATTGACCGGCTCTACAACACTATCCAATGGTGACATTATTGATGTTATCAAGATACTGGTCGAGCTGAGGAATGGTCGAGGAGAGATTGATGATATTGATCATCTGGGGAATCGCCGCGTTCGTTCCGTTGGTGAGTTAGCCGAAAATCAGTTTAGAGCGGGACTGGCTCGAGTTGAAAAGGCAGTTAAGGAACGCTTGAGTCAGGCGGAATCTGAAAACCTTATGCCACATGATTTTATCAATGCTAAACCGGTATCCTCAGCAATTCGTGAATTTTTTGGATCGAGTCAGCTATCGCAATTTATGGATCAGACCAATCCTCTGTCTGAAATAACGCATAAAAGACGTATTTCAGCACTGGGGCCAGGTGGTTTGACCCGTGAACGTGCAGGTTTTGAGGTGCGAGATGTGCATCCAACTCACTATGGGCGTGTTTGTCCAATTGAAACACCGGAAGGACCGAATATCGGTCTGATCAATTCACTGGCTCTTTATGCCAGAACAAATGAGTACGGGTTCATAGAAACACCATACCGAATGGTTAAGGGTGGTCGGGTAACTGAAGAGGTTGTCTATCTTTCAGCTATCGAAGAAAGTCAGTATGTGATCGCACAGGCAAATGCAAATTTTGATCAGAATGGGGTATTTACGGATGAGGTTGTTTCCTGTCGCCATAAGAATGAATTTACTCTGGCATCCAGAGACCAAATCGAATATGTTGATATTGCTCCTGCCCAAATTGTATCTGTAGCAGCTTCTCTTATCCCCTTTCTGGAACATGATGATGCTAACCGGGCATTGATGGGTTCAAACATGCAGAGACAGGCTGTTCCCTGTTTACGTGCAGAGAAATCCTTGGTTGGCACAGGGATTGAGCGGGTGGTTGCTGTGCATTCAGGGACCGCAGTTAGAGCAATACGTGGTGGTATAGTGGACTATGTGGATGCTGGTCGTATCGTGATTCGTGTACACGATGCAGAAGCTCGCGCAGGTGAAGTCGGTGTGGATATCTATAACCTTACAAAGTACACCCGTTCAAATCAGAACACTAACATCAATCAGAGACCTATTGTAAAAGTAGGAGATGTACTTTCGCGTGATGATGTGATTGCAGATGGCGCTTCAACAGATTTGGGCGAACTTGCATTAGGGCAGAATATGCTAATAGCATTTATGCCGTGGAATGGTCTTAATTTTGAAGATTCTATTCTGATATCAGAAAAAGTTGTTTCTGACGATCGATTTACTTCAATCCACATTGAGGAATTGTCGGCTGTTAGTCGTGATACAAAATTGGGTACTGAGGAAATAACTGCGGATATACCCAATCTATCTGAGCGTCAGCGTGCGCGCCTTGACGAATCAGGGATAGTCTACATCGGAGCTGAAGTTGAGGCCGGCGATGTACTGGTAGGTAAAGTAACTCCCAAAAGTGAAACACAACTAACACCGGAAGAGAAACTTCTGCGGGCAATTTTTGGAGAAAAAGCTTCTGATGTTAAGGATACATCCCTGCATGTGCCGGCTGGCATCTCTGGAACGGTGATTGACGTACAGATTTTTACTCGCGAAGGAGTTGATCGCGACAAACGTTCTAAACAGATAATTGCTGATGAATTAGGTCGTTTCAAGAAAGATTTGGCTGATCAGATGCGCATTGTTGAGGCGGATGCGTTGCAACGTGTGGAGCGCTTGCTTGTCGGTAAAATTGCTGCTGGCGGGCCTAAAAAATTAGCAAAGAACTCAACCATTACTCACGAGTACCTTGAGAGTGTCGAGCGGCATCACTGGTTTGATATTCGTTTGATTGATGAAAATACCAGCATTCAGCTGGAACAAATCAAGGATAGTTTGGTACAGAAACGGAAATTATTTGATCTTGCTTTTGAAGAAAAACACAGGAAACTTTCTCAGGGCGATGAGCTACCGCCTGGTGTACAGAAAATGGTGAAAGTTTATATTGCGGTGAAAAGAAGATTGCAATCCGGTGACAAGATGGCTGGCCGTCACGGAAATAAGGGCGTTATTTCCAAAATTGTACCAATAGAAGACATGCCATATATGGCTGATGGTACACCGGTTGATGTTGTATTGAATCCATTAGGTGTGCCTTCACGTATGAATATTGGTCAGGTGCTTGAAGTGCATTTAGGATGGGCAGCCAAGGAATTGGGTAAGCGAGTGAATGAAATGCTGGTTTCACAGCATAATGTTTCTGAAATCCGCGAATTTCTGAATAAGGTCTACAACAGTAGCGGGAAACAGGAGGATCTGGTTTCTCTGGCGGATGAAGAGGTGCTTGTCCTTGCAAAAAATCTGAAAAATGGTGTGCCTTTTGCTACTCCAGTATTTGATGGCGCTCATGAGGCAGAGATAAAACAGATGTTGAAACTGGCTGGTTTGCCTGAATCTGGCCAGACTACGCTTTATGATGGTAGAACCGGAGAGGCTTTTGATCGTCCAGTAACTGTTGGTTACATGCATGTGTTGAAACTTCATCACTTGGTAGATGACAAGATGCACGCTCGCTCTACAGGGCCATACAGCCTTGTTACACAGCAGCCGTTAGGTGGTAAAGCCCAGTTTGGGGGGCAGCGCTTTGGTGAGATGGAGGTTTGGGCGCTGGAGGCTTATGGTGCTTCTTATACCTTGCAGGAGATGCTTACCGTGAAATCTGATGATGTTAACGGACGGACCAAGGTTTACGAAAGTATCGTCAAGGGCGACCATAAGATTGATGCGGGTATGCCAGAATCTTTCAATGTACTGGTTAAGGAAATCAGATCTCTGGGGCTGGATATTGATCTGGAACAACATTGACATATTTTTCGATAGCCTGTTTCAGAGTTCCTTTGACCCATTTCAGGTTTATACGTTGATCCATAGGAGTGAAACGTGAAAGCGCTGCTTGATTTATTTAAACAAGTTACACAAAAAGAAGAATTTGATTCAATAAAAATAGGCTTGGCCTCCCCGGAGAAGATTCGTTCATGGTCTTATGGAGAAGTCAAGAAACCTGAGACAATCAATTACCGAACATTCAAACCGGAGAGAGATGGCTTGTTCTGTGCCAAAATTTTTGGCCCGGTTAAGGATTACGAATGTTTATGCGGTAAATACAAGCGACTCAAGCACCGGGGGGTGATATGTGAGAAGTGTGGTGTAGAGGTTACTTTGTCCAGAATCAGACGTGAGCGAATGGGGCATATAGAGCTGGCCTCTCCTGTTGCGCATATATGGTTTCTGAAATCGTTGCCTTCACGTCTTGGGCTTGTTCTGGATATGACGTTACGTGATATTGAGCGGGTTCTATATTTCGAAGCCTATGTTGTTACTGACCCTGGTATGACCCCTCTTACCCGAGGGCAGCTCTTGACAGAAGATGATTACCTGAACAAGACCGAAGAATTTGGGGATGATTTTAGTGCCACAATGGGTGCAGAAGGAGTTCGCACTCTGCTGAGCAGCATGGATATTCCTTCGGAAATAGAATCTTTACGTTTGGAAATACAGTCAACAGGTTCGGAAACCAAGATTAAAAAGGCTGCCAAACGGCTCAAGGTACTTGAAGGGTTCAATAAATCAGGTATGAAGCCGGAGTGGATGATATTGACGGTATTGCCGGTTCTTCCACCTGAATTAAGGCCGCTGGTCCCGTTGGATGGAGGGCGTTTCGCAACATCTGATCTAAATGATTTATACAGACGTGTTATCAATCGTAATAATCGCCTGAAGCGGTTACTGGAACTGCGGGCACCGGAAATTATTATCCGCAATGAGAAACGGATGTTGCAAGAATCGGTAGATTCATTGCTTGACAATGGTCGTCGAGGGAAGGCGATGACTGGAGCGAATAAACGTCCCTTGAAATCGCTTGCGGATATGATCAAAGGCAAAGGCGGCCGTTTTCGTCAGAATTTGCTGGGCAAGCGTGTCGACTATTCTGGCCGTTCTGTGATCGTGGTAGGCCCGCAACTCAAGCTTCATCAGTGTGGTTTGCCGAAAAAAATGGCTCTGGAATTATTCAAGCCATTTATTTTCAATAAACTGGAAGTGATGGGTGTTGCGAGCACGATCAAAGCTGCCAAGCGGGAAGTTGAGAATGAAAACCCCATCGTCTGGGATATTCTGGAAGAGGTAATCCGTGAGCATCCGGTGATGCTTAACCGTGCTCCTACTTTGCACCGGCTTGGTATCCAGGCGTTTGAGCCTGTTTTGATTGAAGGAAAAGCAATCCAGCTGCACCCGCTTGTATGTGCTGCTTTTAACGCTGACTTTGACGGTGACCAGATGGCTGTGCACGTTCCATTGTCGCTTGAAGCGCAAATGGAATGCCGTACCTTGATGCTGGCAACCAATAACGTGCTGTCACCAGCGAACGGTGACCCAATTATTGTTCCTTCTCAGGATATCGTGCTGGGTCTTTATTATATGACTCGCGAGAAGGCAGGTGCTTTGGGCGAGGGAATGGTTTTCTCCGATGTTTCGGAAGTGTTGCGTGCTTATGAAAACAGAATGGCAGAGTTGAATGCACGAATCACCGTGAGAATCAAAGAGAGGAAAAAACCCCATTCATATGGCGAAGAACCAGCTGAAACGGTAACACGTTATGAAACTACCGTTGGCCGGGCAATTATTTCTGAAATTCTTCCGGCGGGACTTCCTTTTTCTGTAGTCAACAAGGCACTTAAGAAGAAGGAAATTTCAAAGCTTATCAATGCAAGTTTCCGGCTGTGCGGTTTACGGGAAACCGTTATTTTTGCGGATAAATTGATGTACTCAGGCTTTACCTATGCTACACGTGGTGGTATTTCCATATGTCTGGATGATCTTGTTACACCTTCACAGAAAGATAACATCATTCAGGCAGCTGAGCAGGAGGTGCATGAAATTGCCAATCAATACATATCCGGTCTGGTAACACAAGGAGAACGTTATAACAAGGTTGTGGATATCTGGGGGCGAGCGGGTGATCAGGTGGCAAAAGCGATGATGGATCAGCTGAGTGTCGAGCCTGTTGTTGATTATGAGACCGGACAAACCAGAATCGATAAGAATGGCAAGGTTGTTACACAGGAATCGTTCAATTCCATCTACATGATGGCGGATTCAGGGGCTCGCGGATCCGCTGCACAGATTCGCCAGCTTTCCGGTATGCGCGGCCTGATGGCAAAACCAGATGGCTCAATTATTGAGACACCAATTACAGCCAATTTCCGTGAAGGACTCAACATTCTTCAGTATTTTATTTCCACCCATGGTGCGCGGAAGGGATTGGCTGATACAGCGCTTAAAACTGCAAACTCCGGGTATCTCACCCGTCGTTTGGTTGATGTGACTCAGGATCTGGTCATCATAGAAGATGATTGTGGTACAGATGATGGCGTAGTAATGAAAGCTCTGGTGGAGGGTGGTGATGTCATTGAATCATTACGGGAGCGGTTATTGGGCCGTGTTGCTGCGACTGATGTCGTGAACCCGGAAACTGGTACAGTGATTTATACAGCAGGCACGTTACTGGATGAAGATGCGGTTGATGAAATCGAAGCTTGCGGTGTTGATGAAGTCAAGGTAAGGACGCCACTAACTTGTGAAACCCGTTATGGGTTATGCGCAAAGTGTTATGGGCGTGACCTGGGTCGAGGTCTGTTGGTCAATGCAGGGGAGGCAGTGGGAGTCATTGCCGCCCAGTCGATTGGTGAACCGGGTACGCAGCTGACTATGCGTACGTTCCATATTGGTGGCGCGGCTTCAAGAACAATCGTAGCTAATCAGGTTGAAAGTAAATCCAATGGGATTATTCGCTACTCCCACCATATTCGTTATGTGAAGAATTCACAGAACGAACTGATCGTAATTTCTCGTAGTGGTGAGGTTTACATTCAGGATGAAAATGGTCGTGAGCGTGAGCGGCATAAGATTCCCTATGGTGCGACTCTTCTTGTTCAAGACAGTGAGACGATCAGGGCAGGGCAGATTCTGGCTTCATGGGAGCCGCATAAACGTCCGATTATTGCGGAATATGCGGGTAAAGTTCGATTCGAGAATGTAGAAGAGGGTGTAACGGTTGTCAGACAAATTGACGAGATAACCGGACTGGCGACGCTGGTAGTGATTGATCCGAAACGGCGTAGTGCTTTACAATCCAAAGGGTTACGGCCCCTTGTCAAATTTCTGGATGAGGATGAGAGGGAAATCAATATTCCAGGTAGTGATCAGCCTGTCAGCATTACATTTCATGTCGGATCCATCATTACTGTTCGGGATGGCCAGCAGGTGAATATTGGTGAAGTTTTGGCACGAATTCCTCAGGAAACATCAAAAACTCGTGATATTACGGGAGGTTTGCCGCGAGTTGCCGAATTATTTGAAGCCAGAGTGCCAAAAGACGTTGGTTTCCTCGCGGAAGCGACTGGTACGGTAGCCTTCGGTAAGGATACAAAGGGAAAACAGCGTTTAGTTATTACGGACTTGGATGGTGTCGCGCATGAATATCTGATTCCTAAAGATAAGCATGTGACAGCACATGATGGTCAGGTGGTGAATAAAGGGGAAGTAATTGTTGATGGCCCGATAGATCCTCACGATATATTACGATTGCAGGGTGTTGAGGCGTTGGCCCGCTATATCAGTGATGAGGTGCAGGATGTTTACCGCTTACAGGGGGTACGCATCAATGATAAGCATATCGAAGTAATTGTTCGTCAGATGCTGCGTCGAGTCCAGATAACGAATGCGGGTGATTCAAGTTTCATTCCGGGTGAACAGGTTGAGCGTGCAGAAGTGCTAACCGAGAATGAGAAGCTCATGGTTGAAAACAAGATGCCTGCTACCTATGAACATGTGTTACTGGGTATAACCAAAGCATCGCTTTCTACTGATTCATTTATTTCGGCGGCTTCCTTCCAGGAGACTACTCGCGTTCTGACAGAAGCCTCAATCATGGGTAAAAAAGATGATTTGCGTGGTTTGAAAGAGAACGTGATAGTCGGTCGGTTAATACCGGCAGGTACGGGGTTATCTTTCCATAATATTCGGAAAAAACAGCGATCATCAGAACATACAGCTTACCTCGATGCTGATTTAACAGAGAATGAAGTTGCTGAGCGGTGAGGCTCATCGCTCGTAGATCTTAAGGATTATCCGGAGAACTTCGAGAGTATTTATTCAGAAGATTCTCCGGGTGAGTCAAGGTGAGTTCAGTGGTAACTGGGAGATGTCTGCCCTAGGGGTTTTAACGGGCAATGAGGGATGTAAGGTGTGTAAGACTTTCCTGGCAGTTGCACGGCAGACAGTCAGTTTTCCTCCGTATACTCCCACAACTCGCGGGGGGTGCGAAGAGTCAGGCTGCAGGTGGGTCTCACGTGAACGGCTGAATGGGGTATTGTGTGATGATGCAGGCAATACCCGTAAACCGGCAAATCGATCCAGAACCTTGGCGCTGTAATCGGGAAAATAATACCGGAAGCAACCCAACAGATAATTTTCTTCAGTTTTTAGTGGAAACACTTTTTCAGGATCACCTTTAAATACAGTCTCAGTTGTGCCCAGCAAGATATGCTGCTTCCATGGCATGGCAAAAATGGCTCTCTGATCCTGTGGTGATTCGAGGTAATAACACCCCTTGCTCAGTTTCCCTTCCAGTATCAGATGGGTGCCTTGTACCAGTTCTACCGGGTACGGTGGCGGTGTTGGCGAGATACATTCCGCCACCTGATTTACCCAGGGACCGGCAGCATTGACGAGTGCGCTTGCTGTACACTGATAGGTCTGGCTGGCTTCCAGAAATTCAATTTCACAAATATCCCGAGAAATTTTTGCGTGGGTGAGTTCTGCCGGGCAGCGTAATTCTGTTCCTAACGAAGAAGCAGAATGCATGATTGCCCGAGTGAGCGCCTGATCATCAGTTTGTGCATCCCAATACTGGAAGACGTGCTTGAGTCCACGTGTGGAGATGCCATCCAGTGTTCCCCATTTGCTTCTGGGAATGGAGCAGAAACCTGATTCCTTCCCCAGGCCCGCCAGTAAAGCATAGAGACTAAGTCCGACACGTATGGTCAGTGGGCTACGTAAGGTCTGGTCGTAAATGGGGATATAAAACGGTTGCAAGCTAACGAGTGAAGGTGCAAGACGCAGCAATGCGGCGCGTTCTTTCAGACTTTCCCGCACCAGGCCAAACTGGCCGCTTTCCAGATAGCGCAAACCGCCGTGGATCAGCTTGCTTGAACGGCTCGATGTCCCTGCTGCCAGTGCAGTTTTTTCCAGTACCAGTACATCATAGCCGCGAGCAGCAGCTGCTTGTGCAACTGCCACACCCTGAATCCCGCCTCCAATAATGACAACATCGTAGTGGCGGGTAGTGGACATAGTATAGGGTCAGGGAACAAGCAAGGTGCCGATTGTATCGGTTTCGATCAGTGTAATGCCGGCTTGTGCGTAATCGAGTGCCGTATTGTAATCGTCAACGGTGTAGATCACCCATTGCCAGGAACCTGACCAGAGTTGGTCGAGTGTGGCAGGCAGGTAGTGGGTGCTGCTGAACAGGTAATCTGGCTGCAGATGTTGAGCCATAACAGATTGTTCATGAGTCCAGCTTTCAATGATCCAGCCGGTTTTATATTTCTGGTGTGATTTGATTCGCGTCACCAGCTCCCAATCAAATGAAATCAGGACACATTGTTCATATACCCGATCAATAACAGGAAGAATCGCATCTATCGTCTGATCCAAACCAAACCGGGCAATGCTTTCAGATTTGATTTCGATGAACGCGGTAACCTGGGGATGTTGTGGCAGATACTGGCTAAATTCTGCCAGACGGGAAATCGGGGCAGGCGTGGCTGGATTGATTGTGTTTGTGGAATCCGGATAGGGAACCGCCAGCATATTGATTTCACTATCCTCCAGTTCTGTCAGGCAAGCGCTGCGGCCAGTCAGCCGTTTCAGGTCATTGTCATGACAGAGATAGGGCGTGAGCTGGCGGCTCAGTTGAATATCAGTTTCAACATAACGGGCGCCAGCCCGGACTGCGGCATCAATCCCGATTAGGGAATTTTCCGGATACAATGCGGGGTACCCCCGGTGGGCAACGAAACAAGGGATGTTATGTATCATGACATAAGGCTCAATCTGACATTTTCGGGAGTCTACTCCCTATTCCACCGGATTGCGATGTCATTTGGCAGCAGAAAATCGGTTCAGGTACCGTTCAGTCAGGAGAAGTTATGATTCGCAGTAAAGCTGTTCGTTTCAATATGGTATTGCCGGTTTTACTGGTGGCAATTCTGTTCATCCCGTTTGTCATGAATTTTCTCGGACATGCCTGGTTTGGACAGAAACACTTTCCACCACTAACGATGATGAAGTTGCCCGCAAATAGCTCAATAATCAGCCTGCCGCAAGAAGTTAGGCAATACAGGCCTTTTGAGATCAGGTTACAATTGAATACCAAAGAACTGGCACAGCGCATCAACGATATTGTCAAAAAATCTCTTCCGGGAACAGAGCCACAGGGGATTCGTGGCGAAGTTTTTCCTGAGATGCGCGCCGGTATAGCGGGTGATGGTGCATTTTCGATTGATCCACCCGAACCACAGATGCAGCTTGTTGCCAGTCAGGGCGAGACAGACTGGTCATGGATCGTTATACCTGAAAAAACAGGTCGTTATAAGTTATCGCTCAAGTTGTATCTGCAGACATCGGAGACGATGCATGAGCAGCCGCAAGCGGTGGATCTGGCCGTGATCCAGTTATTTGTACAAAAAAATCCTGATGCATGGATGCGTACTTACGGTATCTGGTATGCGGCGCTTATTCTGCTGGTAGCAGGGTTGTTGTGGAAAAAGCACTTGGCAAGGAAGCGGGAAATAATTGAAGAAGAATGATTTTGAAAATAGTTTGTTATGGTAAGTAATTTGTTCTAATTGATAATTTCTATCCGGGAAGTTCGTGTATCCGTTTGCTATTCCAGATTGTCTGTACAGACAGTTGCACAGCGCAGCTCGCGTAATTCAGCCCTCACGATTTGGCTCTGAATCAAGGGTGCAGTCTTTACTTTTTCGTATGCAGAAAATTGTTCTCTGGAATTTCCTGTCCGGTATCGCTTTGCTTGCAGGGGTGAATTATTCACTTCAGGCGGCAGAAGGCGGGTATCGCGTTGCTGACATCCAGCGTATAGGCTTGCAGGCCAATGGTCTGTTGCAGGCGGCCCGTTCACAGGTGGATATCGCCAGCGCAGAAGTCATCAGTGCATCGGCTTTTCCCAACCCTGAAGTCACCTTTATGGCGGGGCCTGACAGCCGCCGTCTGCCTGAGAGTGAGACCGGACCTTCCTCCATGCAGCGACAGGTAACAATCAGCCAACCACTGGAAAATCCATTTGTACGGCGTGCCCGCATCAGTGCGGCAGAAGCAGGTGTTGAAGCCAGTCGCGCCAATCTGGAACAGGCGCGTGCGGATCTGGCGGCACAGATTCGAGTTAGTACCTATGAATTTTTGTTACGGCGCAATCTGGCGACGATGGAATCAGATATTCATGGTTTGATGGGGGAAATTCAGCGCCGCATCAAGCTAAGTGTGGAATCAGGTGAAATTGCCCGTTTTGAATTGATACGCGCCGATACCGAAGTGATGACAGCAGCCAGCAGGAAAGAAGCGGCATTGCTTAATACAGAGCGGGCTCGGGTCGCCTTGCTGAAACTGACTGCAGGAGCTTTGCCCGCTGAATTTAACGTGATCGCCGCACTTGGTGACCCGGTTGATCTGCCTTCACTGGAGGTATTACATGCTGAGTTGAAGGCTGCTAATCCGGAAATTCTCCGCCTGGAGGCGGAGCAGAATCGTGCGCGTTTGCGGATCGATCAGGAACGCGCTTCCGTGTTGCCATCGGTGAATGTTCTGTACAGTAATTTTCAGGATAAGCAATTTACATCGAATACCGCGGGTTTGAGTGTACGGATTCCGCTTTTCTACCAGCGGCGGGGTGAAGTCGATGCAGCAGTTTCAGATGCAGCCAGAATACGTGAAACGCTCGATTATCGGCGTTACGAGGTTAATCGACTGCTGGAATCTGCCTGGCAGGCCATGGAAATTGCACGGCGCCGGGTAGAAATGTTTGAAGGTGGAATCGTTAAGAAAGCAGAAGCAGCATTGCGTGTGGCAGAAGCGGCTTTTCGGCTGGGTGAACGGGGATTTATCGAGGTGCTGGATACACAGCGCGTGTTACGGAATACGCGCTCAGAACTGTTACAGGCTCAGTTCGAATTACAGTCAGCGGCGGCAGAAATAGACCGGCTGCGGGCGTACTATCCAAAGGAGTAGCTCTTGCCAATGAATTTTCAGATAAAAATTACTGTTATTTTTTTGATATTTGTTACTTTCCTGGCTTCGGGTTGCGGGAAAGAAACAGAGCAGAAGCCAACGGAAAATCATGTCAAAGCAGAAACGGATGATGCCAATACGATTTTTCTCAGGCCGGATTTACGTAAACGAGTTAAAACCGGCAAGCCATTTTATACCGATGTGGCGAAAAAACTGACCGTCCCCGGACAGATCAAGGTGAATGAACTGAAGCTTGTTCAGGTTGGGGCAAGTTTCACCGGCCGAATTGTCGAGATTTACGCCCATCTGGGAGACAACGTTTCCAGTGGTACCAAACTGGCCCGAATCTCAAGCCCGGAACTGACTCAGGCGCAACTGGCCTATCTGCGGGCCAATTCGCTGGCTGTACTAGCGCAGCGTGCGGCCCTGCGTGCGAAACAGCTGTTTAAGGAAGATGTCATCAGTGCTGCGGAACTGCAGCGCCGGGAATCAGAGTTACAGGTTTCAAACGCTGAACTCAGCGCGGCCAAAGATCACCTGCGTTTATTGGGGGTAGACAATGGAGCGGTGCAGGATTTGACTAAACATGGACAAATTCTGCCTTCCGTAGTCATTACCGCGCCACGCAGTGGTACGGTAATTACGCGTAATGTTGCGCTGGGGCAAGTAGTACAGCCGTCAGATCAATTATTTACACTAGCCGATTTGTCCGTGTTATGGGTAGTAGGCGATGTACCTGAGCATGCAGCTCATTTTGTCGAACAGGGCCAGCATGTGGAAGTGCGTGTGCCTGCATTGGGGGATGCGAGTTTTGATGGGACCATTATTTTCGTATCTGACATTGTTAATCCACTGACCCGGACTGTCACTGTCCGTACGGAGGTGGATAACCCCGAACGCAGATTGCGACCGGATATGCTGGCTTCGGTACATATCGATGAGCATGCGAGTGAACACCTGGTCATCCCGGAAGGTGCAGTCGTGCGCGAGAATAACGAAGATCACGTATTTGTAGCACGGGAAGATGGTGGTTTTACATTAACTCTGGTCAAACTGGACCCAGTAATCAATCAAGTGAGGCCCGTTGTGGGAGGATTGGAACCTGATCAAACGATTATTATTGAGGGTGCTTTCCACCTGAACAACGAGCGTAAACGTAAGGATCTGCAATAACCATGATCATCTCCCTAGTGCGCGCCATGCTCGCACAGCGTCTGGTAGTTGCCGCACTGGCGTTGATTCTGATGGGATTCGGCCTGCATGCGGCGCAACGCCTGTCAGTCGATGCTTTTCCGGATGTCACTAATGTTCAGGTACAGATTGCGACGGAAGCCATCGGCCGCAGTCCGGAAGAGATAGAGCGGCTGGTGACAGTTCCGCTGGAAATTGCCATGACCGGGATGCCCGGTCTGGAGGAAATGCGCTCGCTGAACAAGAGTGGGCTATCCATTATTACGCTGGTGTTCACTGATGAAACCGACGTTTATTTTGCTCGCCAGCTGGTGATGGAACGGTTATTGGAAGCGGCCAGCAAAATGCCGCCTGGAATCACCCCCCGTCTGGGTCCGGTTTCCACGGGGTTGGGTGAGGTTTATCAGTATACGATTGATCACCCTGATGATGGTGAGCGGGCGCTAACTGTCGGTGAACTGACTGAGCGGCGCATTGTACAGGACTGGGTCGTGCGACCGATGTTGCGCTCAATCCCCGGTGTGGCAGAAATCAATTCTCAGGGAGGTTATGTCAAGCAATATCACGTACTGGCGGATCCCAACAAGCTGCGCCATTATAATCTGACTCTGGAACGGGTAGAGAAGGCTATTGCGGGAAACAATGCCAATGCCAGTGGTGGTATCCTGCCGACCGGCAGCGAACAGTATCTTGTCAAGGGAGTCGGGCTGATCCGCAAGCTACAGGATATTGGCAATATTGTGTTAGCCGAGGAGCAAGGCGTGCCTGTATTCGTACGGGATGTTGCTGATGTAAAACTGGGCACGGAAGTTCGGGCAGGCGCCATCATCAAAGGTGGATATACGGAATCGGCTTCCGGTATTGTGCTGATGATCAGGGGTGGTAATGCCAAGGAGGTCGTGGAGCGCGTCAAGGCGAAAGTGGCCGAGATCAATGAGCAGAAGCTGCTGCCCGGCGGATTGCAGATTGTCCCGTATTACGATCGTACTGATCTGGTTGATGCCGCGTTGTGGACAGTCAGCAAGGTGCTGATGGAAGGTATATTCCTGGTTATCGTCGTGTTGTTCGTTTTTCTGGGAGATGTGCGTTCGAGTCTGATTGTGGTGGCAACCCTTGTGATTACGCCCTTGCTGACATTCATGGTGATGAATCATCAGGGCATCTCGGCTAATCTGATGTCATTGGGCGGGCTTGCGATCGCAATCGGGTTAATGGTCGATTCAACCGTGGTGGTGGTAGAAAATGTGTTTCATCGCCTAGGATATAGTGACAGCTCCCAGGAATCACGTATACGTACCATTATTGAGGCCGTGGACGAGGTGGGGACCCCGGTCATTTTTGGCATCTGTATCATCATTCTGGTTTTCCTGCCACTAATGGCACTGCAGGGGATGGAGGGCAAGATGTTCAGCCCGCTGGCCTTTACGATCGCGATTGCCCTAGCGATTTCCCTGATCGTTTCTCTGACGTTGTCCCCGGTACTTTGTTCTTTCCTTCTGAAAAGAGGGGGCGATCATAGTACGCCGATCATTGCTAGGCTGAAAGCCGCTTATCACTCTTTGCTCGATGCTGCTCTTAAGAGGGGAAGGTTGACGGTAGTCACCGCATTGGGGTTGCTGTTACTGTCTTTTGTATTGTTTCCATTTCTGGGAAAATCATTTATTCCAACTTTGAAGGAGGGCGCACTGACCCCCCAGATCAACCGGGTGGCCTCGATATCGCTGGATGAGGCGATTGCGATGGAAATGGAGGCAATGAAAGCCATATCGAAGGTGCCAGGTGTGAAAAGTGTAGTCTCCAAGCTGGGACGGGGGGAATCCCCTGCCGATCCAGCTGGACAGAATGAATCTGGTCCGATTGTGATACTGGATCCTGATTCTGGTCGTACCCAGGATGAAGTAGAGGAGGATATTCGTAAGCTGCTTAATATTTTGCCTGGGGTCAATATTGTTCTGTCGCAACCGATTGCTGAAAGAGTGGATGAGATGGTAACCGGGGTGCGCTCCGAAATTGCAGTCAAAATTTTCGGAGATAATCTGAATAAATTACGTGAGCTGTCGGAACAGGTTGCCCGTATTCTGCGCAATGTTCCAGGGGCTCGTGATATCCGTATAGAGCGGTTATCCGGCCAACAATCCCTTACCATCGATGTTGATCGGAATGCTATTGCGCGTAATGGTATCAATGTTGCTGATGTGCATGAACTGATCGAGACGGCTATCGGTGGTCGCGAAGTAAGCACCTTGTATGAAGGCGAACGGCGCTTTGCCATTGTGGTGCGCTTCCCGCAGCATTTTCGTGACAGTGTCGAGAGTATCCGTAACCTGCCACTGCGGGCGCCGGATGGAGTAACCGTCCCCTTGTATACTGTTGCCAATATCAGTGTCATTGATGGCCCTGCCCAGATTTCTCGTGAAAATGCCAAGCGCCGCGTGGTGGTGGGTTCAAATGTTGAAGGTCGTGATCTGGGTGGATTTGTGGCGGAAGTGCAGGAACGGATTGCCAGCGAAGTAAAGCTGCCAACCGGCTATTTCTTTGAGTGGGGCGGACAATTCGAGAATATGGAGCGAGCCATGAATATGCTCTCAGTCATTGTTCCGATAACAATTTTCGCAATTTTCTTTTTGCTGTTCCTGCTGTTTAATTCCCTCAAACTGGCTGCCCTGATTATTCTGGTGCTGCCGTTTGCATCGATAGGAGGTATATTCGGCTTATTTATTACTGGCGAATATCTGTCTTTACCTGCTTCGGTTGGTTTTATCGCGTTGTGGGGGATTGCGGTATTGAACGGGGTGGTGCTGATTTCCTATATCCGTAAATTGCGTGATGAAGGTTTCAGTGTGAGGGATGCCGTCATCAAAGGGTGTGAACAGCGTTTTCGTCCGGTCCTGATGACAGCCACGGTTGCCATGCTCGGGCTGGTACCGTTTCTGTTTGCCACCGGCCCGGGCTCAGAAGTACAGCGACCACTGGCTATTGTGGTGATCGGTGGGCTGATCACCTCTACTTTGCTGACGCTGGTAGTGTTACCCGTATTGTATCGCCGGTTTGATCAGCCTCCTGTCATCCGGCAGTAATGCAGCCAAGACCGGCTGTCTGCAACCGGCTAAAGGGCTTTTCCATGATTCTCGTGATCAAAATGACCCAGGAAACCGCCTGACTGATGATTCCACAGCCGGGCGTAAAGCCCGTTATGTGCGAGTAGCTCGGTGTGATGACCCTGTTCGGCGATACGCCCATTATCCAGTACGATCAGTCGATCCATTGCCGCGATGGTGGAGAGGCGATGGGCAATGGCGATGACGGTTTTATTCTGCATCAGCTCATGCAGGCTTTGCTGAATGCTGGCTTCTATATCAGAATCCAGTGCGGACGTTGCTTCATCCAGAATCAGAATAGGCGCATCCTTGAGCAGGACCCGGGCGATAGCAATGCGTTGGCGCTGACCGCCTGACAGATTAACCCCACGCTCTCCTACCATGGCGTCATAACCTCTGTGGCCGTGAGTGTCGACCAGTTCCTGGATGAATTCATGCGCATGTGCCCGCTGCGCAGCCAGCATAACTTCTTCTTCAGTGGCATCAGGCCTGCCGAACAGAATGTTTTCGCGGATGGAACGGTGTAGCAGTGAGGTATCCTGGGTAACGATGGCGATACTGGCACGCAGGCTTTCCTGTGTTACGGAGCGGATATCCTGCTGATCAATCTCGATATTACCCTGTTGAATATCATAAAAACGCAGCAATAAATGAATCAGAGTCGATTTCCCGGCTCCTGAAGGTCCAACAATGCCCACCTTTTCACCAGCGTCGATATGCAGGTCAAGTGCATTAAAGATCCGGTGATCTTCATTCCTGGTGTTGTTGTGGTAGGAAAATTCAACCTGGCGATAATCGATCTCGCCTTTTGTGATGGTTAACGGTGCGGCATCAGGGGCATCAGTCACTGCGTGCGGCCTGGCCAGCATATTCATGCCATCCTGCACGATACCGATGTTTTCAAACAACTCTCCCACTTCCAGCATGATCCAGTGGGACATTCCGGTCAGGCGGATGGCAAGGCTCAGTGCAATGGCAATCGCGCCCGTGCTGATACTGCCATCCAGCCACAGCAGGATACCAAGCGTGCCAATCGCAAAAACGGACAGCATGTTATTGATCCAGACGCAGGTATTCAGCCATGTTACCAGGCGCATTTGCGGATGAACGGTATCCAGGAATTCCTGCATACCCTCTTGGGCATAACCGGATTCCCGCCGGGTGTGGGAAAAAAGTTTGAGGGTGAGGATATTTGCGTAGCTGTCTACGATACGTCCGGTCATGTTGGAACGGGTATCTGCCTGGATTTTGGAAATACTTCTGAGTTTGGGGATGAAATGGCGCAGGATACACAGATATACCGCCAGCCAGATCAGCAGCGGGATGCAGAGGCGCAGATCTGCATTGGCAATCAGCAGTAATGCAGTGGCCAGATAAACAGTGACAAACAGCAGCACATCCAGCGTTTTGATGATCGATTCGCGTACAGCCAGTGCGGTTTGCATGACTTTAGTCGCAATACGCCCGCTGAATTCGTTCTGAAAGAAAGCATAGCTCTGGTCAAGCAGGTAACGGTGAGCCAGCCAGCGAACCACCATGGGAAAATTTCCCATCAGGGTCTGATACAGAATCAGTGAGTGAAAGAATACGATTATCGGCATCAATACCAGAATGAAAAGCGACAATCCGATCAGGGTCAGTCGTTCTTCCTGCAGGAATGCTTGCGGATCTTTCTCGGCCAGCCAGTCCACCACGGTTCCCAGTACACCGAACAGCATTGCCTCACCTACAGCGACACAAAAGGTGGCGATAGCCAGCAGAATGAAATAACGCTCTGCGCCTTTCATATAGTGGCGGCAGAATTGGTAGAGTGCAGCAGGCGGTTCGGTCAGTTTGCCGGAAGGGAAGGGATTGATCAGGCGTTCAAAATAACGGAGCATAAAATCAGCTTTCAGAAAAAGCAGGTGATGGGAAACACCAGAAAACCACATTATGGTGTGGTGCCAAAGTTCGGATGATCGCTGCTTGCAGATGTGTCTGGCAGATTACAGGGATGATACTAACGGCAGCATGACCGTGAAAGTGGTTCCTTTAGAAACTTCACTGGATACGTGCAATTTTCCACCGATTTCTTCAATATATTCCCTGCTTTCAAATACACCAATGCCCATGCCTGCTGTTTTGGTCGATTCGAAAGGCATAAACAGTTTTTCACGGATGAATTGTTCGCTCATCCCATGCCCGCTGTCTTCAATTTCAATGATTGCCTGCCCGGATTGCTGTTTGAGCCGTACTGTGACATAGCCTTCTTTGGGAGTGGCTTCGATTGCATTCTGTATGAGATGGCCGAGGACACGCTCCAGTCGTGACGGATCGGCTAGCACCTGTTGTTTGGGATCGATAATATCAAGTACTGGTCGGGGTTCATGGAAGGATTTGCTGGCAATGATCTGCTGCAGCAATTCATCCAGTAACCGGGCATTTTTTACTTCGCGTATGCTTCCACTGCTGAGTTTTTCAAGCATGCGTTTCATTTTATTGACAGATAATCCTACGGTATCCAGCATATCCTGCTGGAATTCAGGGTTATCCTTATGTTTTTCTGCGTTGGCGAGCAGCAGTGAAAGCTGGGCAATCAGATTCTTGATGTCGTGTACGATGAACGTGGACATGCGGTTGAAGGATTCAAATTGCCGGGCCGTGGAGAGTGCCTGTGCTGCTTCATACTGCGCCAGATAACTGGCCGCCTGTCTTCCTGCTACCTTTAGTAAATCCCGGACTTCCCAGTTGAACTCGACTGTACTCCTGGGTTCGGCCAACACGACGAATCCCGGCAGTTCCCCATGTAAGAGCAGCGGTACTACCCAGCGTGCCTTGGGAATGGCGGGCAGCCAGTCTGGCAGTACCATTGCTGCATATTGCTGTGATTTGGAATCATGCTGGTATAAATCAATCACCCAGGATGTTTCCAGCATGAACTGGCAAAAAGGGTTGTTAATTTCTACAGAGGCGTCAATCGGTGGAATATTCCAGCGGGCAATCGGCAGATAGGCTTGGTGTTGTTCTGATCTGAACCACACTGCACCGGCCGGACTTTCAACAAGCTGTGCGAGGGATTTGATCACCCTGACCCGTAATTCCGTTTCTTCTTCGGATAACGTGCGCGTAAAGCGCAGCCATTCTTCACGGTAGTCATAGTTGTAACTGAAAAAATGTTTGCTGATGAATACTTTTAACCAGGAGCGTGTAGTGCCGGAGAACAGTACAACAATCAGAAGAATGATCGCGCCAAACAGGAAGATCAGCTGGAATACCGTGCCCCAGGTGCCCCCTGAAAAACGGAGGTAATAACCTGCAGCTGCCATCAGCAGCAAATAAACTGCCGCACCAAACAATGCAGAGGAATAAAACAGGATACGCCGTGAAACTGCGATCCCCATAGTCCATTTTGGATTGCGCGCAGCCGAGAGAGCAATCAGGGGAGCGATGAGCGTGTTGATCCAGCCTCGCGCAGCCCAGATATCCGGGCTGATTTTCCGAAACAGCAGCGCATCGCTGTACAGATAAAAATCGTAAACAAACAGGCCGCCAATCCCTAAGCAGATGAATTTGATTCCCCAGCGCTGTTCCTGTGGGGTGTTCCGATAGTACTGCTCTACCAGAATCATCCCGATGATGGCCATTGCTACCCATACAAGGAAGTCGTAGGAGGAGCCCGGCTGATCCGGATCAGTGCTGGTGATTTGTCCGAAAGAAATTATCTGAATCAGGCAGATCAGATAAAACAGGGCGATGATGGCCACTGCCGGCCTGGTCGTGGGCGAGGTGTTATTGGTTTTTCCAGATCGCCCGGAATGAAAAGGGCCCAGCAGAGCAATCAGGAAAGCAGTCAGAGTGGCGTTGCGCAGCAATTCCAGTATCTGGATCAGCAGAGGCGGCGGATAGTCCAAATAGGTTAACCCGGCAATTGTGGCTGCCCATACTGATGACATAAAGCAGGCCGCTGCCAGCAGTAATCCGTAGAGACGACCCCGCCAGCTGGTGATCAGCAGCATGGATAACAGGAAAAAGACAACCGCTGCTGCCGTATAGCTAAGGGTTGTCATGGGAGTTAGTACCGGTAAAGGTAGAGTGACTGCCTGAATTTACCGGCTGCCTTTACGCAGCAGGACGACGCCAACAGTGTCGATCAGGATGATGAAATCGAGGAACAGACTGTGGTTTTTGACGTAATACAGGTCATACTGAAGCTTTTCAATCGCATCTTCTATTGAAGCGCCATAGGGGTAGCGGACTTGAGCCCAGCCGGTGATGCCTGGTTTGATACTGTGCCGCATGCTGTAATACGGCACCTGCGCGCTCAGCATGTCAACGAAGTGGGGACGTTCGGGGCGTGGACCGACAAAACTCATTTCCCCTTTTAGTACATTGAAGATCTGCGGTATTTCGTCGATTCGCAATTTGCGGATGATTTTTCCCACACGTGTGGAACGGGGATCATCCGCACTGGCCCATTGGGGCCTCCCGGATTTTTCTGCATCCTTGAACATGCTGCGGAATTTGGTGACCATGTAGGTTTTGCCAGCGTACCCCACCCTTTCCTGCCGATAAAATACTGGCCATCCATCTTCAATCAGGATCAGCAACGCGGTCAGCAGCATGATGGGTAACGTCACGACCAGCAGTATCAGACTGGCAACAATATCAAATATCCGTTTAATTACCGTTCTCGGAGTCCCCTGGTTGAAGCCGCTGCCAAATACCAGCCAGCTGGGATAGAGTGCGTCCATCCGTAAATGGCCACTTTCCCGTTCATAAAAACCGACGAGATCCGTTACCTTTATGCCGCTTATCCGGCATTCCAGCAGTTCCTGTATGGGAAAGGTGCCACCTCGCCTTTCCTGTGTTGTGACGATGATTTCGCTGGCGCCATACTGATTGGCCAGAGAAAGCAGGGAACCCGCCTTCGGAATTATTTTGTCTGCTGGAACGCACCGGTTTTCTTTGTCAAATGGTATGAACCCAACAATCTTCAAATTGGAAAGGGTGGAGTTTTTGCTGATCAGGTCAAGCAGTTCTCCGGTGTTCGCGCCAGCTCCCAGTACGAGTGCACGGGGACGCAGGCTATCAAGCCCGGACCATCTGAAAAAAAGCAGCCGGATTATCAGTATCAGTGACAAGGTCAGCAGCATGGCGATGGCCAGTAGTCCACGACCAAAATACAGATCTGGAAACAGGTAAAAAATCAGCGTGATGAAACCAAAACCTAGGGCTAGGGAAGGAAGGAGTCTCAGCAGGATATTTTCGAAATCCTGTTTGCCCTCCAGTTGATACATACCCAGTGCCGCCATACTGGCAACAATGACGATGGTAAAGGTAATGGCTCCTGGTAACTGTTCCAGGAGTGCCTCGGCTGTAGGGCTGCCCCACTGCATAAACCGGATAGTTGCCCCGGCAAAGAAAATACCCAGTAGAACGGAGGCTTCGATACAGGCAAGCAATACCGAGAATCTGGAAATGTAATGATTGGATACCTGAATCACGGCATGCTCCAGTGAGAAGAGTGCATAAACAAGTGAGGTAAATAAGCTGATAAAGCGTGAGCAACAAGAGTAGCAAAACTATCCTGTTATCATAAAGCAATCAGCAGCTACTTTGGATTTTTAAGCAGATCAGCAATGTAATTCCCCGGAATGGCGTAACTGATGCCGCTTGGATCGCTCAGTATGGATTCTTTCTTGCCTTTAATGAAAACCATGTTGACTACACCATAGACTTCGCCTGTATCCGGATCATATAACGGGCTTCCGCTGTTTCCCGGATAGGCCGTGCCATCGAGCTGAAATACCTTGTAGGCGGATTGCTGCAGTTCACGAATTTTTGTTGCATCAAGCTGACTGACATTTTGTGCGGGCAGGATGACAGGTGTAATTGATGAAATGATGGCGCGATGGGTTACCGGGTAGAAACCAAGCACCATTCCGATCGGGAAACCGGTAAATGCCATGGATTTTCCTTCTTTTATTTTTCTGACATCTCCCAGCTTCATTACAGGTAATGCTGTTCCTTCAAAACGTAACAGAGCAAGATCGTGTACTTTATCCAGCGCTACTATGCTGGCATTTCTTAACTCGGGTTTGTCACCCCTGCCGGTCATGATAATCAGGGCATCTTTTTTACTGGTGCCATTAGAAAAATCAGCGATTACATGGGTGTTGGTTATGGCATGCAGCCCGTCTTCGATCACGAATCCGGTGCCCAGAAAATTAACAGGGGGGGAGCGTAATTTCTGGTAAGTGCCTATCCCGACAATCGCCGGTTTGATTCGCTCAACTGTTTCTACAAGATCGGCCTGACAGAATGGAGAATGGAGAAACACCAGGCAGGCAAGGAAGAAACGTACAACGGGTGACATGGTTAGATTGGGCATTTGTCAGAAATGAGACTGGTTGAGGCTGTCTGTATACACGTGGTTCAAGCTGTTCCTGCCGGGCAGGCAACCGTATTCTGCCTGATATGATGTATGAAAGAAGTTACTTTTGTCGAGTCGTCATATTGTTGCAGCTGAACGACAAGATTAGATCATAGCCGGTTTATGCCAGTCAATTACTACCCCTTGAAACCCGGTAATATAATCGCTGCTATCTTGAGGTGAACCGGGCTAATCTGCTATACAATCCCTGAAGCGACAGCACCTGTAAAACAGGAGCAACTCTTAATTACCCATAACCTGGCAAGACTTATTTCATGTTTATCAGCGTACTTGATCTGTTCAAAATTGGTGTCGGCCCTTCCAGTTCGCATACCATGGGACCCATGACGGCAGCAAATGTTTTTCGTGAGCATGTTGATCAGCTGGTTTCAAAGACACCAGGCGGCCTTGACTACCGTATTTATTGTGTGCTCAAGGGATCACTGGCATTTACCGGCAGAGGGCATGCCACTGACAGGGCGGTTACTCTGGGGTTGCATGGCTATAGCCCTGCATCACTTGCCGGACAGGATGTTAATGCACTGACAATAAAACTCTGGGCTACTGATAAACTGGAGTTGGCAAGCGGGAGATACGTTGGTTTTAATCCTGAGGATGATATTGTTTTTGATAAATCAGATCCTCTGCCACAGCATCCCAACGGGATGATTTTTTATCTGCTGGATGAAGAGGGAAAGAAAATTCTGTCCGAAACTTTTTTTTCTATCGGAGGTGGGTTTATCTGCACGCTGGCAGAAATCAGCCAGTTAAATGCCCCACTCAAGATCGAATCCACCGGGGCATATCCTTATCCGTTTGATTCTGCGGGCAGCATGCTTGAGATGTCCCGGCAAAGTGGGCTGACCATTGCTGAAATGAAGCGTACCAATGAGCTGACCAGAATGTCAGCACAGGAACTGGAGCAGGGACTGGACAGTATCTGGCAAGCCATGTGTCACTGTGTTGAGCAGGGGTTGGTGGCAGAAGGCCGTCTTCCGGGAGGATTGAATATACGCAGGCGTGCAAAAGATTTATTCGGGCAGCTGCAGATGCATCCGGAAAAGGCCACATTAAACGATTGGTTGTGTGCTTATGCAATGGCGGTGAACGAAGAAAATGCTGCCGGACACATGGTTGTCACAGCGCCCACTAACGGCGCAGCAGGGGTTATTCCGGCCGTTATTTACTATCTGCTTAAGCATGAAGATGGCACTGAGCAGCAGGTACGGGATTTTTTACTGACTGCAGCGGCGGTTGGAGGGCTGATTAAACATCTCAGCTCCATCTCTGGTGCAGAGGTCGGATGTCAGGGAGAAGTGGGTTCTGCAGCAGCGATGGCTGCTGCCGGCCTTTGTGCTGTACGGGGGGGCACTACAGAACAGATTGAGAATGCAGCTGAAATTGCACTGGAACATCATCTGGGTATGACCTGCGACCCGGTAGGCGGACTGGTTCAGGTGCCCTGTATCGAGCGCAACGGTTTTGGTGCAATCAAGGCACACACGGCTGCAGCACTTGCCTATCGCGGTACTGGCGAGCACTTCATCCCGCTGGATAACTGTATCAACGCAATGAAGCAGACTGGCCTGGAAATGTCGCATAAATACAAGGAAACTTCACTGGGCGGTCTGGCTGTCAGTGTCAGCATTACTGAATGCTGATGGTGGCGGAGAGGGTGGGATTCGAACCCACGTGCCAGGAAATCCTGACCATCTGATTTCGAGTCAGCGCCGTTATGGCCACTTCGGTACCTCTCCGGTCTGCGGCATCCAAGAGCGCCATTTTATCAGCTTTTCAAGCTTAAGGTAGCCGGCCCCCGGGTTATCTCATATCAACAGTTTCCAATCGTATAGTTCGTTCATGGCTAAGCTTAAGGTGCTCTATATCTGCAATTCTTGTGGTGGCCAGACTTTGAAATGGCAGGGTCAATGCTCGCATTGTCATGAGTGGAATACGCTGACAGAAACCATACAGGAGAAGACATTACTACGTTTTACCCCGGATTCCGGCCAAAAACAGGTGTTGAGTCTGAGTGAAATTGAAGCTGAAGATACGCCCCGTTTTCAGACGGGAATGGATGAGTTCGACAGGGTGCTGGGTGGAGGGGCGGTACAAGGCGGAGTGGTATTACTGGGCGGCGATCCGGGGATAGGCAAATCCACATTGTTATTACAGGCGCTGTCCCGGATGTCCGTTCAGCATCGGGTGTTGTATGTCAGTGGCGAGGAGTCGATGCAGCAGGTTGCACTTCGCGCGAAACGGCTGTCACTGGATGTGGCCAGAGTTGATCTGCTGACTGAGATCCAGCTTGAGACTATTGAATCGATTCTGACAGAACATCATCCACGAATTGCCATTATTGATTCGATTCAGACTATCTATTCTGAAACATTGCATTCTGCACCCGGCTCAGTTGCACAAGTGCGTGAATGTGCAGCGCGTTTGACACGGTTTGCCAAAGCCAGTGGTACCTGCATCGTGCTGGTTGGGCATGTGACCAAGGATGGTGCACTGGCTGGTCCGCGTGTTCTGGAACACATGGTGGATACAGTGCTCTATTTTGAAGGAGATACACACTCCACTTTTCGTTTGATTCGTGCCTTCAAAAATCGCTTTGGGGCAGTGAATGAGCTGGGTGTCTTCGCCATGACTGAAAAGGGGTTGCGGGAAGTGGGTAATCCTTCAGCTCTGTTTCTCTCTCACCATAGTGTGCGTGTGCCGGGTACCTGTGTGATGGTAACGCAAGAAGGATCGCGCCCTCTGCTGGTTGAAATCCAGGCGCTGGTAGACGAAGCACATGCACCCAGCCCGCGGAGATTATGTGTCGGATTGGAGCAGAATCGGCTGGCGATGCTGCTGGCCGTACTGCATCGCCATGCCGGTATTCCCTGTTTTGATCAGGATATTTTCATCAATGCGGTGGGCGGGGTCAAAATTACTGAGCCAGGTGCTGATCTGGCAGTGTTGTTAGCGATTGTTTCGTCGCTGAAGAATCGGGTTTTGCCTGAAAAAACAGCTATCTTTGGAGAAATAGGGTTGGCGGGCGAAGTGCGGCCAGTGCAGCGAGGACAAGAGCGGATAAAAGAAGCGGCCAAACTGGGTTTCACCCGTGCCGTTATCCCTAAAGCTAATCAACCCAGGCAGATTATCAAAGGAATTGAAATTGATGCTGTGGAACGGGTTGAGGAGGCTGTCAAAGCACTTTTCTGAGTACTGCGCTCCGAATTTTCATGATGCCCAAGGTTGACAGACTCCAGGTATCGATCATTAAGCCAATACCCGGAGAGTGCTGGTTTTACTTACTGGCTTTGCTCTGTACGGGCAAAACGGTCGCCACTGTTGAATTTGCTGTCTCTGAATGGGCGTTTCCGGGCTTCACGAGCAAACGGTTGCCCAAACGTGGTTTCTTTCCCATTTTCTTTGCGGCCTTGGGGAAATGTACGTGAATTGGCATTATCCGGCCATGGACGTCTGGTTTTGTGCGCAGAAGAAGACCTTTTCCCGGGTTTGTCATCGCTACGGCCGAATCTTGGTTTGGTGCGCGGTTCCATACCAGGTATAACCTGAAATTCAAAGTGATTGCCGGTAAACCGTTCGATTCGTTTCAGATGTGCCACATCTTTCCCTGATGCAAATGAGACAGCAACACCGGAAGCGCCGGCCCGACCGGTTCGCCCAATACGGTGTACGTAGTCTTCAGCAAACTTTGGCAAATCAAAATTGATGACATGAGTAATATCAGCAATATCAATCCCGCGTGCGGCAACATCCGTAGCAACGAGAATTTTTAGCCGGCCTTGGCGTAATCCGGTCAAAGTGCGTGTACGCTCGCGTTG
This sequence comes from uncultured Nitrosomonas sp., assembly GCA_964651625.1. GTDB lineage: Bacteria > Pseudomonadota > Gammaproteobacteria > Burkholderiales > Nitrosomonadaceae > Nitrosomonas. The sequence goes on from CAZYWE010000003.1 coordinate 31,017, forward strand.
TGTCATGTCCCCATGCATTGCGGCAGCCATATGCCCCTGAGAAGAGAGGTTGTCTGCCAGAGAATCAGCATCACGTTTCGTTGCGGTAAACACAATTGCCTGTTTGATGGCGGTATCACGCAGTAAGTGGTCCAGTAGCCGGTTTTTATGCATGAGGTCATCTACGTAATGCATGCGCTGCTCAATGTGATCGAGTTTGGCATGCTGAGCGGCAACCTGAATACGTTTGGGAGTTTTGAGCAAACGTGCAGCAATTTTCTCGATTGCGGAGTCCATTGTTGCTGAGAACAGCAGTGTTTGTCTTTCTGCTGGTGTTGAAAGCGCAATGCGTTCGACATCCTGAATAAATCCCATATCCAGCATGCGATCAGCTTCATCCAGTACCAGCATTTCCAGTCGCGAAAAATTGATGCGCCCACGCTCGATGTGATCAATCAAACGCCCGGGGGTAGCGACCAGCACATCAACGGTTTGAGATAGGAGCTTGTTTTGTAAGGGATAAGGCATTCCACCCAGAATACTGACTACGTTGACACGCGGCAGAAATTTTCCATATTTGCTGGCGGCATCAGAAACTTGCAAAGCCAGTTCGCGTGTGGGTGTTAAAACCAGGATACGTGGCCCCCGCCCATGATTTTTTGCGGGTGCTGCAAGGCGGTGTAACGCTGGCAGCATGAAAGCAGCTGTTTTCCCGGTCCCGGTCTGTGCGCTTGCCATGACATCATGGCCTGCGATCAATTCTGGAATAGCCTGCTGCTGGATAGGGGTGGGAGAAGTATAACCTGCTGCCAATACGGCCTTTACAATGGCGGGATGTAGATTCAGATTTTCAAATGACACTTTGGTTTTCCTGATAATGAAGAAATTAAATGCGCGAACAGGAATATACCGCAGCAAAAAATTGCAGGCATCGCTGGCGCACACACATAAAACATCGCTGCTAACCAGGGATACTGCACAATTTCAAGAAGAAACAGAGGAATCTGGAGAGGTCAGGAACGATGAAACCAATAAACCCTGCCTTGAGATCAGGGCAGGGTCGCAAGTATACAGCAATTACATGAGAGATTGTATTTCTTTGGGGTGGTTAAGGATAAACGGCAAGTCAACGTGTAATCGGTTTGTAACGGATCCGTTTGGGTTTTGCACCTTCTTCACCCAGACGCTGACGTTTATCGGCTTCGTATTCCTGATAATTGCCTGTAAAGAATGTGACTTGTGAATCGCCTTCAAAAGCCAGAATATGAGTGGCTATACGATCCAGGAACCAGCGGTCATGAGAAATGACAAGCACACAACCGGCAAATTCCAGTAAAGCATTTTCCAGTGCTCTTAGTGTTTCCACGTCCAGATCATTGGAGGGTTCGTCCAACAGTAGTACATTGCCACCTGATATCAGTGTCTTGGCCAGATGTAGCCGGCCCCGCTCACCACCGGAAAGTGCTCCGGTAATTTTTTGCTGATCCGGACCTTTGAAATTAAAGCGGCCGAGGTAGGCGCGAGCAGGAACTTCATATTTACCGACGAAAAGCATGTCATTCCCGCCCGAGATCGCCTGGAAAACATTCTGGTCATCGGGCAGGGCATTACGAGACTGATCCACATAGGCGATTTTTACTGTTTCACCTATCTTGATGCTGCCTGTGTCCGGCTGTTCTTTCCCCATGATCATACGGAACAAAGTGGATTTACCGGCGCCATTCGGGCCAATGATCCCAACGATTGCACCAGGCGGTATCCTGAAGTTCAGGTTATCAATCAGCAGACGATCGTTAAACCCTTTGGAGACATTGGTAAATTCGATGACTTCGTTCCCAAGCCGATCTGCGATGGGAATGAAAATTTCCTGTGTTTCGTTGCGTTTCTGGTATTCCTGAGAGCTGAGTTCTTCAAATCTGGCCAGACGGGCCTTGGATTTTGCCTGTCTGCCTTTGGGGTTTTGCCGTACCCATTCCAGTTCCTGCTTGAGTGATTTCTGACGAGCAGATTCCGTGCTTTCTTCCTGTTTCAGGCGTGCTTCTTTCTGCTCCAGCCAGCTGGAATAATTTCCTTTCCAGGGAATGCCATGACCACGATCAAGCTCCAATATCCACTCTGCTGCATTATCCAGGAAATAGCGATCATGGGTGACTGCTACTACAGTACCGGGGAAGCGTGCCAGGAATTGTTCGAGCCATTCAACCGATTCGGCATCCAGGTGGTTGGTGGGTTCATCCAGAAGCAGCATATCCGGTTTGGAGAGAAGGAGTCTGCAAAGTGCAACGCGACGTTTTTCTCCTCCTGAGAGTTGTTGAATTTGAGCATCCCACTCCGGAAGGCGTAGTGCGTCGGCAGCTACTTCCATTTGCTGGGATAAATTATCTCCATTTTGTGCAGTTAGTATTGCTTCCAGTCGTGACTGTTCGGCAGCCAATGCTTCAAAATCAGCATCCGGCTCGGCGTAGGCGGCGTAAACAGCTTCCAGCTGCTGTTGCGCGCTGAACACTTCGCCCAATCCTTCCTGGACTGCTTCTCGAACAGTAAGGTTTGGATCCAGCTGTGGCTCCTGTGGCAGGTAGCCAATCCTCAAATCCGGCATGGGTGTGCATTCCCCTTCAAAATCCTTGTCTACCCCGGCCATGATTTTTAACAGGGTGGATTTGCCAGAGCCATTCAGGCCAAGCAGACCGATTTTTGCGCCCGGAAAAAAACTCAGTGAGATGTCTTTGAGAATGACGCGTTTGGGAGGAACGATTTTTCCAACGCGATTCATGATTAAAACGTATTGAGCCATAAATGCTTTACTAATCCTGAATTTGAATTGATTTGAACAGCCTAGAATCTGGGAGGCTTCTACAGGAATTTAATAAGAAAGAAAAGAAACCGCAGACTGAAGCCGATGTTTGTAGGGCGGCGACTTGCCGTGTGGCTATATTAAAAGGCGGCAAAGCAAAAGGCAAATATAGCCATTTAAGCAGTTAAGAATTTTATCAGGTTGATAGCGTTGTCTATCCGGACAGTCATAAATATTGGGGTGGGGTATGAAAGTTACGGTTCATTATAAGTCAGGAAATTTCCAGGTGTTTATTGTCCCCGCTGAAATACAGGTTACTGAGTTTCGAAAAATGGCTGAGGAAGTGGGAGGGGATGTACTCAGGGTTGAGTTTGTATCATTTAACTCAAAACCTCACCAGTACCATGCCGGAGAGGGAAAGTTCTAACCATGATCCAGGTGGAAAACGTATAAAATAACCCTCCTTCTTTGTTGAAAATTTGCTTGGGCCTGGTGCCTTTTTATGTGTGTAAAAAGAAATGATTTTAATCATATTTTTTCACATGAAAGCATAGTAGGCTAACAGTCTGTTTGTCAGGTTTTTACAGCGGCACTGATTGTTTTTGCGGGGTGCTGTCAGGCTGGTAGAGCGGTTTACATTGATGCCTGGTTAGAAGTGAGTTCCGCGCTGCTGTAGCTTATGTGGCAGATCTGAGGTTAAGAGCACGTAAGGGCATATTTGTTTTTTATTGAGGATTCGAGTGAATATTTTTATTAAATCCTGGGCAGTTTATCTGTTGGTTATTTTTAATCTGTTTGCCGTCAGTGGATGTTCAACTTATCCATTGCTTTCCAAGCAGGGTGAGCAGGTGCCTCACGATTATCTGATCGGACCGGGCGATACAATAAATATCATCGTTTGGCGTAATCCGGAGATATCCATGAGTGTTCCGGTGCGTCCAGATGGAAAGATTACTACGCCACTCGTGGAGGACTTGCCTGCGAGTGGAAAAACCTCCACTGAACTGGCGCGCAGTATTGAGGAGGTTCTTTCTAAATATCTGCAGCAACCAGTCGTAACTGTCATTGTGACTGACTTTGTTGGGCCGTTTAGTGAACAGATTAGAGTGGTTGGCGAAGCGACAGACCCTCAGGCATTGCCTTACCGGGAAAATATGTCATTGATGGATGTCATGATTGCGGTTGGAGGGCTAACCGATTTTGCGGCGGGAAATAGGGCGAGGATCATTCGAAATGTTAATGGTGAGCAACAGCAGTTTCGGGTCAGGCTGGAAGATTTGATCCGGGATGGTGATATTTCTGCCAATGTGCCTGTCTATCAGGGTGATGTATTAGTTATTCCAGAGAGCTTTTTTTGATTAATTTAGTCGTGACTGTGACAGGTGGAGAGGTGACCCGATATGAGTGAGTTGATTGCTCAACTGCTGGTTTATATCAAGGGCATTTGGAAGTATAGATGGGTTTCAGTTGCGACTGCGTGGGTAGTTGCAGTTGTGGGTTGGTCCTTCGTCTATCGGATGCCGGATAATTATCAGGCGTCTGCACGTATTTATGTAGATACTCAGAGTATTCTGCGTCCGCTGATGGCCGGGATGACTGTATCCCCTAACCCGGATCAGCAGATCAGTATAATGAGCCGGACACTTATCAGTCGACCAAATGTTGACAGAATTATTCGTATGGTCGATCTGGATATCAAGGTTGCGGATGATGGCGCCAGAGAAGAATTGGCGACCAGGTTAATGAAAGATATCAAATTGGCAACAACAGGATCAGACAATATCTTCATGATTTCATATGACAATAAGGATCCTAAATTAGCTAAAGATGTTGTCCAGTCGTTGTTGACGATTTTTGTTGAGGGTGGATTGGAAGGTAAAAAACAGGATTCAGCCTCGGCGTTACGTTTTATTGATCAGCAGATTGCTGCTTATGAAGAAAAGCTGGTGGCTGCTGAAGCAGCGTTAACGGCTTTTAAACAAAAGAATATTGGTTATCTGCCAGGCCAGGGGGGGGATTACTATAGCCAGCTGGTATCAGCCGCTGAAAAACTGGAAAAAGCCAGGCTTTCTTTGCTTGAAGCTGAACAGGCACGTGATGCAGTCAAGAAGCAGATAACAGGAGATGATCCTTTATTGTTACTTGAAGTGAGTGAGGTATCGCCAAAAAGTATTGTTAATCCGGAGATTGATTCCCGCATACAGGATTTAAGCAAAAATCTGGATAATCTAATGTTGAGTTTTACTGACCAGCATCCTGATGTGGTTGCGACGAAACGGCTGATTGCTCAGCTTGAGGAGCGCAAGATTGAGGAAGCCAAGCTTGCTGGTAATGCAAATGGTTTTGGTAAAAATTACGATCCAATGATGCAACAGCTGAATATTGCGCTGGCTGAATCTGAAGCACAGGTGGCATCCATGAAAGCGCGAGTGACTGAGTACGAAGCCCGGCTTGAACGTCTGAAATCAATGAGTAACACAGTTCCTGCTGTTGAGGTGGAAATGCAGCAGCTTAATCGCGACTATAGCGTGAATAAGGCTAATTACGAGAAATTGCTGGAGCGCAGGGCATCAGCTGAAATTTCTGGTGAACTGACTTCAACGACAGGTTTGATGTCTTTCAGGATTGTTGACCCCCCTACAGTTCCGGAGAATCCATCCGGGCCAGATCGTAAGAAGTTTTTTACACTTGTTCTGATTGGTGCTGTAGCTGGCGGGATTGGCCTTGCTTTTCTCGTTAGTCAGATCCGGCCAACCTTTCATAGCCAGGATACATTGAGGGAGTTGACAGGTCTGCCTATCCTGGGATCGGTTCCAATGGTGTGGACAGAACAGGAAAAATTAAAGGACAAGAAGCAAATTTATGCATTCGGTATTTCTCTGTTAATGTTGCTGGCTTGTTATGTGGTGTTAATAATTTACGTTAAACCATATATAGCGCCAGCTGCCTGAGTTGGTTGCCTAAAATCTGGTTGTGCCTGAACAGAATATGGCTGGATTGAAATAATAATGGAGTGGATATGAGCCTTATAGAAAGGGCCGCGGACAAGCTTGTAAAGAAAGACATGAAAGATGTTATGCCGGGTGGTGTGCCGCAACATGATCTTCATGAAAGGATTGATCGTAGCTCATCATTTTTGTCTGATACAGAGATAAGGAAAGAGATAGAGGGTGGCAAGGCTGCCAAAGATGGTATGCTGGCTGGTCAGGCAAATCGGGCTGTCAGTGCTAAATCTGCTAAGAGAATTGATATTGACCTGGAGAATCTGCACCGTAAAGGGGTTGTTACACTCCATCATACTAAATCTGAGGTGGCTGAGCAGTTTAGACTGATAAAACGCCCGTTACTGGCTAACGCATTTAATCCTGACAGCGGAATAAAAAATGGTAATTTGATTATGGTTACCAGCTCCCTGTCCGGGGAAGGGAAGAGTTTCTGCTCACTAAATCTGGCAATGAGTATTGCCATGGAGATGGATCATCGGGTTTTATTGGTGGACGCCGATGTTGCGCGTCCTTCCATCCCTGCAACCTTGGGTTTCAGTCCGGAAGAACCGGGGTTGCTGGATGTCATTCGTGATTCACATTTGTCAATATCTGATGTGATGATGAAAACAAATGTGGAGAAACTTACGCTGGTACCGGCAGGCAGGCGCCATACCCATGCGACTGAATTACTGGCCAGCCAGAGTATGCGCTCTGTTTTAGTAGAGCTTGCGCAGCGCTATCATGACCGTGTGGTGATCTTTGATTCTCCGCCGTTATTGTTAACCAGTGAGTCGCGAGTGCTTGCAAGTCAAATGGGTCAAATTGTGCTGGTAGTTGAAGCAGAGAGAACAACACAGCAGACGGTGAAAGAATCTTTACAACAGATTGAAGCTTGTGACGTGGTTAATTTGATCTATAACAAGGCCAGAGCACATAGCGGTGGCGGGTACTACGGCTACGGCTATTATTAATGAGATTATCCAGGTATGTTACTGGTAGCCCTTTTTGTTGGGGGGTGTACCTGAAGGTTAGTTGTATTCTTGGATTGGGCGGCTGGACTTCTCAGGCAGTTTCTGCAGAGTGGGATATTCAGCCTCGAATAACGGTTAGCGAGACCTATACTGATAATATAGGACTGGGTGGGTTTGGTGGACTTGGCGGAGGAATCTCTGGAAGGGGAAGTGAGTTTATCACTCAAATCAACCCGGAAATACATATAACAGGCCAGGGACGACGTTTTAAATCCAGTTTGGATTATACGTTGAATAATCTGATATATGCCAGGAGCGGGCAGTTTCAGGCACGCAACCTGTTGGCTGCTAATGGTACGGCTGAAATTATCAAGCACCATTTTTTTGTAGAAGGGGTTGCTGCTGTTACTCAGCAGAATGCTTTTTTATTTGCCCCCCTGGCGCTTGATAATACAAATTTAACTGGAAACAGGCGTGATATTCGCACGTGGAGTATCTCCCCCTATATTCAGCATCGTTTCAAGAATTTTGCTTCGGGACAGATTCGCTATACCCATGGTGAGGCGGGCTCCAGTATCCGTAATTTTTCAAATAGCACAGTTGATACAGCAGCTTTTTCACTAAATAGTGGTTCATCCTTCAGGACGATTGGTTGGGGGCTAAACTACAGTCACTCTGAGATTGGCCGAAAAAACTCCGGGGCATCCCTTGGTAACCTTGGGACAATAGAGATGGAGAGAACCACGGGTTCGCTCAGGTATATGATTACTTCGCAGTTTAGTCTTGTTGGCACCACTGGTTATGAACGGAATAGTTTCATTTCGATAAGAGGGCGGACATCCAGCCCCTTTTGGACGGTTGGTTTTTCCTGGACTCCAACCAAGAGAACCAGCGTCAGCGCATCAGGTGGGAAAAGGTTTTTTGGTAATACCTATGCAGCGTCTATTGACCACCGTACTCGCGCAACAGTGTGGAGCCTAAATTATAACGAAGACCTTACCACCTTTGCACAGCAGGCCCTGTCTGGCGGGCCAATTGTGGATGCATCCATGCTTGGTCAGCTATTTTCCGGTATTCAGGGAGGGCAGACCCTGTTGAATCAGGGGCTCCCTCTTTCTTTTTCTGACCCCAACAATTTTCTGACCAACCGTATATTTTTACTTAAAAATCTGAATGCTTCTCTTACCCTGAATGGCAAGAAGAACTCGCTTGTATTCCGCGTGTTCAACTATTCCAGGAAATCACTTAGCCCGGGTACGGAAGATATTGGTTTGATGGGAGTTAACAATGCGGTGTTGACCCAGAATACGACGCAGACGGGAGGGAACGTGCTATGGAATCATAGGCTGTCCCCTCGGATGAACGCTAATATCAACGTTGGTTATATTCGATCCAGTTATGATCTAACCAGTCAGGCAGATGACAATATAATAGCCACTGCAGGCCTGAATAAGCAGCTTGATGCTAATACGAGGGGCTCAATCATGTATTTTTACCAACATCGGTTATCAAGCCGTAACAATGCTGAATATAGCTCAAATGCGATAACAGCGACCTTGAACATGAATTTCTAGAAAGCTAAAGTTATGTACCTAGCCTATTATGGTTTCACTGAGAAACCGTTTCAGTTAAAGCCTGACCCGAGCTTCTTTTTTCCTAGCCGAGGGCATAAACGTGCAGCTGCTTATCTTGAGTACGGCCTTTCACAGGAAGATGGTTTTATTATTATCACTGGCGATGTGGGAGCTGGTAAAACGACCCTGATGCGTTATCTGTTTCAGAAATTGAAACAGGAGCGGGTTGCTGCAGCACAGTTGGTGAGTACAAGGCTGGATCCGGATGATGCTCTAAGGATGGTGGCAGCTGCTTTTGGCTTGTCTTACGAAGCTTCATCCAAGGCAGCGCTGTTGCTTGAGCTTGAACGATTTTTGCGTAAGTGTGAACGGGAAGGTACCAGAGCTCTGCTGGTTGTGGATGAAGCTCAAAACCTTCTCCCTCAGACACTTGAAGAATTAAGAATGTTATCGAACTTTCAATCGGATAACCGGCCGTTGTTACAGACTTTTCTCCTTGGTCAGCCGGAATTCAGAAAAACATTGCTTGGCAGCCAGATGCAGCAATTGCGCCAGCGGGTAATTGCAACGTATCACTTGGGGCCGTTGGATCAGGCTGAAACAAGAGCTTATATTGAGCATCGCCTTCAAAAAGCCGGCTGGAGTGGAAATCCTGTATTACAGGATGAAATTTTTGAGGTGATTCATAATTTTTCTTCAGGGATTCCACGCAAGATCAATTTGTTTTGCGATCGATTACTGGTCATGGGGTGTCTGGAAGAGCTGCAGACTCTGGGTAAAGCCGAAGCTGATGAAGTGGTGCTCGATATTAAGCAGGAGTTTGATCTGGCGATTTCTCCAGAGTAAGTCATATGATCCGTAATGCGTTAACAATTGATGTAGAAGATTACTTCCAGGTCTCGGCATTCGCACGGCATATTCCGCGTTCATCCTGGGATAATCTGCCGTGTAGAGTTGAGGGTAATATTGACCGGATTCTCATGTTGCTGGATGGGCAGGAAATCAAGGCCACCTTCTTCACATTGGGCTGGATAGCAGAGCGTTATCCGTCCATGGTAAGGAAAATTGTCGAAAATGGCCATGAATTAGCCAGCCATGGTTATGCTCACCATCGTGTTACTGAGCTGAGCCGTGATCAGTTTCGTGACGATATCGTGCATAGTAAATCCTTGCTGGAGGATACTGGCGGACAGCCTGTCTGGGGGTATCGCGCCCCCAGTTTTTCTATCAATAGAGACAACCTCTGGGCTCTGGATTTTCTGGAAGAAGCGGGTTATCGATACAGCTCCAGCATTTACCCGGTAGAGCATGATCATTATGGTATGCCGGATGCGCCACGCTTTGCCTTCAATCCGACAGATTCCCGGAAGATACTGGAATTGCCAGTGACTACTGTGCGTTTGTTGGATCGTAATTTTCCAGCAGGCGGGGGAGGTTATTTCCGCCTTTGGCCCTATGTAGTTTCGCGCTGGTTTTTGCAAAGAGTCAATTCAGTTGATAAGCAGCCCGCGATTTTCTATTTTCATCCTTGGGAAATTGATCCTAGCCAGCCCCGGCAGACAGGAATCAGCCCCAAAACGCGTTTTCGTCATTACCTCAATCTGGGCAAAATGGAAAAAAGGCTTGGTGCACTAACCCGGCATTTTAACTGGGGGCGAATGGATCAGATTTTTCTGCAACAGCGGCCTGATTTTTAAGCGATATTACTGTGCAAAATACAGCTCTGCCATTTTTAGGTGAGTTACCCGGGATTTCTGTTTTATCTTCAGATAAATCCCAGGCTTGGGATGAGTTCATCCTGAACTGTCCTGAGGCTACATTTTTTCATCGTGCCGGATGGGAACAGGTGATAGCACAGGCTTTTGGACATAAGACCTGGTTTCTGTATGTGGAGGAGGATGGACATATTCAAGGTGTATTACCTCTGGCAGAAATTAACAGTTTGTTATTTGGACACAGTTTGAGTGCCCTGCCGTTTTGTGTGTATGGCGGTATCGCTGCCATATCAGACAGTGCACGAACCCGGCTTGACCAGGCTGCACAGATGCTGGCTTTGCATCTGGAGGTTGATTATCTGGAATACCGTAATCTCCAGCCATTCCATCAGGATTGGCCAACCAAGGACTTATATGTCACGTTCCGAAAGGCAATAGATCCCGATGAAGAACAGAACATGCTGGCGATCCCGCGTAAACAGCGGGCCATGGTACGTAAGGGGATCAAATACGAACTGCAAGGTGATACCGATCAGGATACCGGGCGTTTCTTCCATGCCTATTCAGCCAGTGTGCATCGCCTGGGCACACCGGTTTTTTCCCGCAAATATTTCCAGCTGTTAAAAACTGTTTTTGCGGAAGATTGCGAGTTGCTCGTCATTACCAAAGATGGAAATGTTGTCAGCGCAGTCATGAGCTTCTATTTTCGGGATGAGGTTCTGCCTTATTACGGTGGCGGAACAGATGCAGCACGGGATCTGGCGGGCAATGATTTTATGTATTGGGAATTGATGCGTCGTGCCTGTGAGCGTGGTTGCCGGATTTTTGATTTCGGGCGCAGCAAGCAAGGAACTGGATCATATAACTTCAAGAAGAACTGGGGGTTTGAACCACAGCCATTGTTTTACGAATATCAGCTTCACAAGGCGAAAACAATTCCTGAACATAACCCGCTTAATCCGAAATACCAGCTTTTTATTAAAGCATGGCAAAAAATGCCATTAGTATTAGCTAATATGGTTGGTCCGCATATCGTTAAAAATCTGGGTTGAGAAGGGTGCAAGGACTCCTTTACCTGACGCACAGGATCCCTTATCCCCCCAATAAGGGGGACAAAATACGTTCCTTCCACCTCCTGCAGCACCTGAGCAAACGCTATCGCGTGTATCTGGGTACATTTATTGATAGTGAAGAGGACTGGCAGTATGAGGAGAATGTCAGAAATTACTGTCAGGATGTGTGTATTGTCAGACTGAATCCATTGCAAGCCAGGGTAAAAAGCCTGTTTGCGTTGTCAGGTAATGGCCCACTGACCTTGGCCTATTACCGTGATGCAAAGCTGAAACAATGGGTTAATGGGCTGATTGATACCGGATCCGTTCAGGACATAGTAGTGTTCTCCTCTGCCATGGCGCAATACGTTGAACATCTATCCGATCATCGTCGCATCATTGATTTTGTCGATGTGGATTCAGACAAGTGGCGGCAGTATGCGCAATCAAAATCCTGGCCATTAAATTGGGTTTATCACAGGGAATCGCGATATTTGCTGGATTATGAAAAAAAGATAGCTGGACAATTCAGCTATTCAACTTTTGTTTCAGAAAAAGAAGCTGAGTTATTCAGGCAGTTCGTGCCGGATTCAGCAGAGAAAATAAATTTCTTCAACAATGGTGTTGATACTGGTTTTTTTTCTCCTGCACACGACTATCCCAATCCTTATCCAACTGGGAAAAGAGTATTGGTATTTACCGGTGCCATGGATTACTGGGCCAATATCGATGCGGTGAGCTGGTTTGCAAATAGCGTATTTCCTTCCGTTCGCACAAAATTGCCGGATGTTGATTTTTATATCGTAGGCGCTAAACCGGCCAGACAGGTACAAATGCTGGCCAATTTACCGGGTATACATGTAACCGGAGCCGTTGAAGATATCCGTCCCTATCTCACGCATGCAACAGTTGCCGTTGCCCCTCTGCGGATTGCACGGGGTATCCAGAACAAGGTACTGGAGGCGATGGCCATGCAAAAACCTGTAGTCGTTTCCGGGCAGGCGATGGAGGGTATTCATGCCATATCGGGAAAAGAGTTGATCGTGGTAAGGGATGCCGGGGATTACGTTAAGCAGCTTCTTTCTCTGCTTGATTCCAATGAACAGGTAGTCATAGGGCGATCGGCAAGAGAACGGGTCTTACGGGATTACACCTGGTCCGCCAATTTGTCACGAGTTGATGCACTTCTTTCGGATACCTGCTCTGGCTAAGGTTTAGAAGAACCAGGCCGTTCTGTTAGTCAGATTACGATTCCCTGAATTGCTTTAAACAATCAGTCAATGAATATGCAGATCCAGTCAGTTCCTGTATCAGGCAATAATTTTTTAAACAGACAAAAGACAGCAGTATTGATGACACTGCTGGTCATCGCGCTGGTATTGGGTATTTACTACGAAACCATTGAGTCAATCGTGGCAATCTGGAACAGGTCTGATACATACGCCCACGGTTATCTGATAGCTCCTTTCAGTATTTACATGATCTGGAAGAAGCGCGTACAGCTGGCGGCAGCCAATTATCATCCTGATTACACATCTCTGCTGATTCTGGCCGGACTGGGGTTTGGGTGGCTGGCAGCTTCGGCGGCGAGTGTTCTGGTGGCAGAGCAATATGCTCTGGTGGCGATGATTCCCGTAATAGTGTGGGCGATGCTTGGGCGAACAGCGTTTATCACCATTATTTTTCCGCTCGCATACCTTCTGTTTGCTGTGCCGTTTGGTGAAGCGTTTATTTCGCCACTGATCAATTTCACAGCTGATTTTACTGTTAGAGCACTGCAAATGACGGGGATCCCGGTCTATCGTGAAGGAAGTTATTTCAGTATTCCCAGTGGTAACTGGTCAGTGGTGGAGGCCTGCAGCGGAGTACGCTATCTGATTGCCTCGGTGACACTGGGAACACTTTACGCTTATCTTACGTATCGCAGTATCAGCAGGCGGCTGATATTCATTGTATTTTCTATCCTGGTGCCCATCATTGCCAACGGGATGCGCGCCTATCTGATCGTCATGACCGGACATCTTAGTGACATGACGCTTGCTGTCGGCGCAGATCATCTGATTTATGGCTGGATTTTCTTTGGATTGGTCATGTTATTGCTGTTCTGGCTTGGCTCATTTTGGCGAGAAGATCATCTTGATGAAATTGCATCAGCTGAGAATTCTTCTCCAATCGGTCTGAAATCTTCTCCTGCTCCGGTTAAATCAATGCTGGGCATGGCTGGATCGATAGCAGTGGTTATGCTGATCTGGCCGGGTTATCTGGATTATTTGAATGATAAAACGGATGTGCGCCCGATACCGGAAATCAGGGTGACTGATCCTTCCGGAAAATGGAATACTGATCCGGCTCAGCTTACTGGCTGGACTCCGGTTTATACCGGTTCTCCCCGGCAATTTATCGGTCATTTTTACCATGGGAGCAAACATGTCAGCCTTTATGTAACTTATTACCGCAATCAGAAACAGGGGGATGGGCTGATCAGCTCCGGTAATATTCTGGTGGCTGACCGGGATACTGGATGGCGGAATGTGGAGGGAAACAGGCAGAATTTATCATTGGGGCCTACAGAATTTACTGTCAATCAGAACCAGTTGTACGGGCCAGAGAGTCGATTACTGGTTTGGCGGTGGTTCTGGCTGATCGGGCACGAAACAGCAGATCCTTACCTTGCCAAAGCAATACTTGCGATGAATCGGATTCTTGGTAGAGGGGAGGATGGTGCAGAAATTATGGTAGTCACATCATATGATCGTGATCCGGAAGAGGCCGCTGCGGTATTGCGCGAATTTGTTACTGATATGAAGTCAGTGATTGCTAAGCAGCTTATGGCTATCCACAACGCATACGATTAAACGGAGCGGAACAGGGAAAATGACTCAACCTCCTCTGATTGCGCATGTGATTTTCCATTTTGGGGTGGGAGGGTTGGAAAATGGCTTGGTAAATTTAATCAACCATATTCCCGAGGAACGTTACCGGCATGCCATTATTTGCCTTAAAGGGTACTCAGCATTTCATAAACGGCTTAACCGGGATGATGTCGAGGTCATTGCACTGGATAAGCGTGAAGGCAATGATCTAAGCATCTATGGGAAACTTTACCGGGTATTCAGACGGCTTAACCCGGATATTGTTCATACCCGTAATCTTGCTGCCATGGAAGCCCAGGTGATTGCTGCTGTGGCTGGAGTGAAGGCGCGTGTGCACGGGGAGCATGGGCGGGATGTTTTTGATCTCGATGGGAAGAACTGGAAATACAACTTATTGCGTAAATCAGTCCGCCCGTTCATTCACCGCTATATTACAGTCAGCAAAGATTTAGAGAGCTGGCTGACCAATACGGTCGGGGTATCTTCAGCAAAAATACGCCAGATCTATAATGGCGTGGAGCATCAGCGCTTTCATCCTGACCGCGCTATCCCGGCTGAACTGTTTCCTCCCGGTTTTTTCGAAGGCAATCCATTTGTTATCGGTAGTGTTGGCAGAATGGCTGAAATCAAGGATTTTCCAACACTGATCAAGGCTTTTTTATTGTTGCATAAAAGATTATCTGCGACAGGCAGGCCGTTGCGACTCGTGATTATCGGGGACGGTATTGCAAAAGCGCAGTGTGAAGCCATGCTGCGTACCGCCGGAATTGAACAGCTCGCCTGGCTTCCAGGAGAGCGTGATGATATTCCGCAGCTCATGCGGGCAATGGATCTGTTTGTGCTGTCTTCGCTGTCTGAAGGTATTTCCAATACCATTCTGGAGGCCATGGCAAGCGGGCTTCCGGTTGTGGCAACCCGGGTGGGAGGGAATATCGAATTGGTGGCAGAAGGAAAAACTGGTTGCCTAGTGCTCTCAGGAAACCCTGCAGCACTGGCCCATGCAATTCATGAATATTATCAGGATGATGTAATGTCTCGCAGACACGGACAACGTGCGCGGGAAATTATCGAGCAGCAATTTAGTATGCGGGCAATGACGAACGGTTATCTTGCAGTGTATGACCAAGTGTCGGGCTGCAGGGCCGTTCAACCAAAAACAGAAATGATCAACTGACTGAATGAAGATATGTGTGGCATAACGGGGGTATTTGATACGCATGGTCGAAGCGAGATTGATCGCGGCCTGCTGCATTGCATGAACCAGACACTGGCGCACCGTGGCCCGGACGAAGGACAGGTACACGTTGAGCCCGGTTTGGGGCTGGGGCATCGTCGCTTGTCGATCATGGATATATCCAGTGGTCAGCAACCGTTGTTTAATGAAGATGGCAGCGTAGTTGTCGTGTTCAATGGTGAAATCTATAACTTTCAGAAGCTGGCTAAAGAACTGACAGCGTTGGGGCACCAATTCCGTACACATTGCGATACTGAAGTCATCGTGCATGCCTGGGAAGAATGGGGTGAGCATTGTGTAGAACGTTTTAACGGTATGTTTGCCTTTGGTGTATGGGATCGTAACCGCCAAATGCTGTTCATGGCACGTGATCATCTGGGAATCAAACCGTTTTATTACACTTTGCTGGATAACGGATTATTTCTGTTTGCTTCTGAACTCAAGGCGTTACTGGTTCATCCGGATTTTGACAAAACATTCGATCATCAGGCGATAGAAGATTATTTTGCTTATGGCTATGTTCCTGAACCAAAAACTATTTTTAAAAATGCATTTAAACTGAATCCTGGGCATTCGTTATTATTGCGTCAGGGAGCGCAATTAGTATCGCCTCGTGAATATTGGGATGTTTCATTCAAGCCACATGGTTTTTTGAGTGAGCAGGAAGTTACGGAAGAGCTGATTGTGCGGCTGCGCAATGCAGTAGACAGTCAGCTGATGAGTGAGGTGCCATTGGGTGCTTTTCTTTCTGGCGGGGTGGATTCCAGTGCTGTTGTGGCAATGATGGGTAGCCTGACGAAAGAGCCGGTCAATACCTGCTCGATTGCTTTTGCTGACCCTGCTTTTGATGAATCGGATTATGCCCGGCTGGTTGCCGAGCGCTACCAGACCCGGCATTTTGTTGAACAGGTAGAGCAGAATGATTTTGACCTCATCGACCGGCTGGCTGCACTCTATGACGAGCCATTTGCTGATAGTTCTGCCATTCCGACCTACCGTGTGTGTGAATTAGCCAGAAAGCGAGTGACTGTCGCACTTTCAGGAGATGGGGGGGATGAGAATTTTGCCGGTTATCGCCGTTATCGCTGGCACATGATAGAAGAGCGGCTGCGCTCAAAATTGCCACTGGGATTACGGAAGCCTTTATTTGGTCTGCTGGGCAATATTTACCCCAAGGCAGACTGGGCACCAAAGTTTCTGCGTGCCAAAACTACTTTTGAATCACTTGCGCGTGATTCTGTGGAAGGTTATTTCCATAGTGTTTCTATTCTCGATAACAGGTTGCGTGCACAATTGTTTACGCAGGATTTTCATCGCACTTTGCAGGGTTATCAGGCTGTTGAAGTATTGCGTCATTATGCTGACAAGAGCCCAACCCAGGATCCTTTGTCGCTGATTCAGTATCTGGATATGAAAACCTATCTTGCAGGCGATATTCTGACCAAGGTAGACCGTGCCAGCATGGCGCATTCACTGGAAGTACGTGTTCCATTGCTGGATCATGAGCTGGTTGAATGGGTTTCAGGGTTGCCCGCATCAATGAAATTACGTCAGCAGGAAGGAAAATACATTCTCAAAAAATCACTTGAATCCTACTTGCCGCATGAAGTGCTGTACCGTAACAAGATGGGCTTTGCCGTGCCATTGGCAAGCTGGTTCCGTGGCCCGTTGCGTGAGCGTGTACGTGCTGCACTGCTTGGCAATACACTGGCAGATACAGGAATTTTTGATATGGCCTTTGTTAAAAAGATGCTGGATCAGCACCAGTCCGGCAGACGGGATTACAGTGCACCTATCTGGACACTACTGATGTTTGAAGCCTTTATGAGGAACACATTTACCGATACCGGGCCTATCCCAGGCTAAAACCGGGCAGGAGCTGATTTAATAACTAACTGAAAAATATAGGACTTTTAAACATGCTGCTAAGTGCGTGACCGTCGCAACGCTTTTAGCAACTGACTCTGATCCCGATTGCGGCGTGAACCCAGTGCTGCCATTGCCTGCAGTGCAACCGGCACTGCCAGTAGCGGGCTCGACGCCAGCTTCAGTCGCCAGGGCGCGATTTTGCGCCGTGTCATCAGGTGCAGCCGCCCCAGCGCATGATAATGCAGCCCGAGACGCTCGGCCAGCCTTGCCAGGCCACGGTGTGAGAAGAATGCAATGTGCTGGCCGTGATCCAGCGCATAGTAGTCCCACTGTTTCGCCAGCGGCGGTTGACCATCGGCGAAGACTCCGGTCGAGAACACGATGGTATCCGCACCGCAATCCTGCAGCCCGGCAACAATAAACTCCCGCGGGTTGACTGCATGCTCGACCGCCTCCATCGCCGATACCGCTACACAGGGCCCCAGTGCAGGGTCATACTCGAATCCACGGGCGAACAGATTCTGCGCGTAGCGGTCACTCCAGAAGCAGTCGAAGCCCAGGTCACGCAGCAGCCGCACCAGCAGGCCATAGCCACCGGCGATGTCAGCATAACGCCCCTGGCCGCGTTCACCCAGCGCCACGCGGTATAGTGATGCCAGCTTCAGCGCAGTGACGATGTTGCGTACAGCAAGATCAGTATCGGTTGCGACAACCGCATCCGAATACGCTTCCTCCAGCCAGTAGGGATCGGCAGCGAAGATGTGGTCACAAGTCTCGCAGTATTGAAATGGCACATCGTAGCGACCGAGGACGGTGGCGGTAAAATGCTTGTGCGATGTACCACCACATATCCGGCAGGGTGTCAGATCCATTTCTGCAATACCTCCATCATTTGTAATGTCTTATGGCTGCGCTGCAGACAAGGAAACATCTGGAACCAGAGCAGCCTCTGAAACGTTCGCGGGGTATCACGCGTGTCTCCCGGCCAGCGCAGCCACGGTGTCGGCCACCACGCTGTTGAAATGTGCTACCGAGAAGAACTCAGCCACACAGGCCTGGCCATGGCGAGCAATGGCATGTGTGGCCGAAGGATCATCCATCACGTGCAGTGCAGCCCGCACGGTATCGTCGGCGCTATCGGCGACAATCAGCGATTCGCCACCACGCAGTAGTGGCGCGAAGCCACCTGCGACAAAGGATGACACCACTGGCACCCGGTCGTGGGCCAGCGATTCCAGCACCTTGATCTGCGTGCCGCCACCGCTAGTGATTGGTGCGATAGTCAGTGTTGCTGCACGGTATTCGGCGGCCAGATCGGGTACGAAACCCGGGCATTCGACACCAGTGTGATGGGCCCACTGCTCGCGCAGCGCTGGTGGTGCGGCACCGACCGCGCGCAACCGGGCCTGTGGATAGCGCTTACGTATGCGAGGCCAGCAGTGCGTGATGAACCACTCCAGTGCATCGCGATTGGGCCGGTACCACAACGCGCCGACCAGCAGCAGCACCGGTGCCTCGGTCGGTACCGGTGCCTCGGGGGGGGGGGTATGGATCGGCGCGACATTGGGCAGTACACTGGCCGTCGGCAGGCCGAACAGCGTGTGGTCGCGCTCACAGCAGAACCAGGTGTGATCGGCACGCCTGCGCAGTGCACGGCGGCTGATTGTTGTTCGTGCAATAGTCTTGGCCTGCGCAATCCAGCGCGCCGTAATTCCGGGTGACGATGGCGGGTAGCGGTAGTAGGCATCGTCAGCATCAACGACCGCACGGCCACGGAAGGCCGGCAGTGCCAGCAGTGGTGCAAGGTAGCGGCCTATGACCAGGTCATAGGCGTTAAGGTCTAGGTGCTGGTGCAGCAGCGGTACGATCTCAGCCACGTTACCGTATTTCTGGAACAGGCCACGCGCCGGGTAACTGATGTTGGCGATAATATCCGACCGCGGCGCGGCTTGGCACGACAGTACTTCACTTTCGCGCAGGATCAGCGTGCTGACCTCGCCGTGATGTGCCAATGCATCGCGCAGCAGCGTGGTGCGCTGTGCAGCGCCAAACGAGTAATCACCGGGCTGGTAGGCCGAGACCAGCAGAATTTTCATACCTGCCACCTGTCCCACGCCAGCCGGCCTGCTTGCGGGACTGTTTCATCCGGCGCACTCATCATGTATTCACTATCCGGTTTTTACTATGCATTTGTGCAGTATGCACCATATAAAAAATCATGAACAGGTTCTGGGATTGGGCGTTATGGTTATCCGTTTTCCATCAACTGATATGAAGGTATTTTTTTGCAGTAATTTCTATCCAAGGCTTCAATATTGTCGTCGGATTAGATCGATAGCCTCATCATAGCCGTGTTTGTTGAGAGCCAGCGTGAGCCCGATATAAGCCAGTGCACCTGCAGCAACCATAGCCGACAGTTTTACCCATGGATCAATATTACCGGCAAGCAGTGCAGATACTCCCCATACTGCCAGATACATCCCTGCTGCTGAACTCATTGCGAGGACAATGGATCTGAAAAAACAGAGCAGGTTTAGCTCTATTATGCGTAAAGAACGATGAACAGCGTAGATTATTACTACTGGTGATGTAATAACCCATGCGATTACAACTCCAGTTAATCCCCATTGCGTTGCCCCGATCAGAAGTGCTGCAGGGATAATGCTCACAGCATAAAGTGTGTTTCCCAGAGAGATATCAGGTCTGCCCAATGCATTTGTAACAGAAGGAAAGAAATTCCCGATCATACGGAAAGGCATTATTAAGGCCAGTAACTGCAGGGGTAAAATTGCATCAATCCACTTTTCTCCCAGAAACAGCAGAACAATTTCGTTGGCGACACTTGAAATCCCCCACAATACGGGAAAGGCAACCAGGCTGAGCAGCCGGATTGCCTTAAGTATGAAGCTGCGGAACTGTTCACGGTCATCCTGAATCCTGGAAAATACCGGGAATGCAACCTGGTTGATAATTGAGGAAATTCGCTGAACGGGTAATGTCGCAAGCTGCATTGAAATTGAATAAAACCCGAGTGCTTCTCTGCCCAGTAATTTTCCAACAATGATGGTATCTATCTGCATGTAAAAAAACCAGAGAATGCGGGATAACGTAACGTTCTTTCCAAAAGACAGAAGATGGCGCATTCCTGTTAAAGAAAACCTTGGTGCCAAGTGAATTGGAGCCGCTATATTTATTGCGATTACATTTAATATGGCAGCGAACAGATTTCCCAGGACAAGCGCCCATACGCCAAATTGCGCAAATGCCATTAGCAGTGTCAGCACACTTCCGGCAATTGTGGTTGAAAAACTAATTAATGACAGAGCCTTGAATCGGAGGTGGCGATATAGCTGAACGATGGGAAGTGTGTCAAAAATTTTTAGCAAGAACTGAAGTGATAGCACTCGAAGAATGGGTATCAGCCTGTCTTCATTGAAAAAATCTGCAATGACGGGTGCCAGCAGATTGAATAATAACAACAGCCCGCTGTTCGCGATAATTACGATGGCAAAGACGCTGCGTAATGAAGCTTCATCGAGATCCTGTTTCTGTATCAGGGCCGGTCCAAGGCCGGCTTCTGACAGCATGAGCATAAAAGCAATAAATACGGTTGCCATTGCCAGCAGACCATAGTCGTCGGGTGTCAGCAGGCGCATCACAATCAGCGTGATGGCCCATGAAATGACCTGTGTACCCAGTTTCCCGCCGGCAGTCCATTTGATGCCTGTCAATACCTGCTCGCGTACTGTCATATAAGAATTGTTTTTCGCCTGTTTTTACTGTTCATTTGGCCTGATTACCTGGGGCCGGATTTGCACTGTAATGTGGTATAGATGATGATGCGAAGCTACGTTGAGAGCGATTCAGGCAAGTTTTCCTGATAAAAAACCGTCAGTCACAAGTGTACCTGCAGCCATACCAAATACATTGGTAAAAAACAGGGTTTTTCCACATTTAATCACAATGACTATCTCATATACTTTCAGTTGACCGGTTTCCATGATGGTATGGTGCAAGAGTATGGAAGATGTATCAGAACAATTTATCCGTGGAAACCAGCCTGGCCTTTTACCTTCAGAATATCGGCTATGGGCCAGTTTATTCATTGTCCAACGTTTTCCTGGGGGTGGAGGTCGCGGTGTTTCCCGCATGTTCTGCAAACGGTACTCAAAATTCTACTGGAGATCCATATATGTCTGTTATTCGTAAAGCTGTTTTTCCGGTAGCCGGGATGGGGACACGTTTTTTACCTGCTACCAAGGCGAATCCCAAGGAGATGTTGCCCATTGTGGATAAGCCGCTGATTCAGTATGCAGTGGAAGAAGCTGTTGAGGCGGGTATTACGGAAATGATTTTTGTGACCAGTAGCGCAAAGCGGGCAATAGAAGATCATTTTGATAAGAATTATGAAATGGAAAGTGAGCTGAAAAGGAAACAGAAATACGATTTGCTTGCCCAGTTGCAGTCTATTGTTCCCAAAGGGGTATCTTGTGTTTATATTCGCCAGCCCGAGGCGCTTGGTCTTGGTCATGCTGTATTGTGTGCCAGACCAGTGGTGGGGAATGAACCTTTTGCTGTTCTATTGGCTGATGATCTGATTGATGGCCTTGGTTGTGGTGCGATGCGCCAAATGATGGATATGTATGAGTTGTACAATTCCAGTATTCTTTGCATTGAGCAGGTTCCTGAGCATGAGACTGATAAGTATGGTGTTGTCAAAGTTGATGCGGATAATGGGGTTGTGGCAAATATATCGGGTATCGTTGAAAAGCCTCAGCCAGGCCAGGCTCCCTCCAATCTGGCAGTTATAGGCCGTTATCTGCTTACACCACAAATTTTTTACCTGCTGGAACACGTTCGTTTTGGTTCAGGAGGTGAAATACAGTTAACCGATGCGATTGCCAGGTTAATAAATGAAGAAAAGGTTCTGGCCTACCGTTTTAAAGGCAAACGCTACGACTGTGGAGATAAATTGGGGTACCTGCAGGCTACAGTTGAATATGCACTGAAACACCCTGAGCTGAAAGATAGATTCAGAGCTTTTTTGCGAAATAGCAAATGGTAGATTTCCAGAAACAGGGGGTAATTTTGTCTCTTAATTCCTGTTTGTGATTTGGCGAAAATATCACACAATATCAACCGGGTATGGTTTTAGTATGCTTCTGCATGCTGGTTGTTCAGGTAAATCACCTGTCATCTTGCTCATCTGTTTAATATAGTTCGTTGTTGCGCTTCATGCGCTTTGTGCTTCATCGCACACAACCGGCTTGGGGGCTTCCCTTTAATGAATTGCTTTAATCCGCTGCTTAAATGGTTTGAATTCCTGAAACTTCCGGGTATCAGTTTCTCCGGAGTTATTTTTTGTCATATGTGGTTTTTAGTGCCTGCAGCAGATCGCATCTGCGGTTGCGGGCTAAACAGTAATCAATAACGATCGGCGGCCCCTGCCTTGTCTATACGAGATATTGTCATAGCGCTCATTATTCTGGTCGCGGGACTGTATGCGTTACGTCGTGCGTGGATCGGAGTGTTGCTCTGGACCTGGCTGAGTACCATGAATCCGCACCGTTACGCATGGGGAATACTTTCCAGTTTGCCAATTGCAGCATTCGCTGCAGGGGTGACGTTGCTGGGGTTAGTGTCCACCAAAGAGCGGCGTTCACCATTTCTTGGAACACCGGTTGTTATTTTCACGCTTTTTATCACATGGATGACTTTGTCCTGGCTGATGGGACATGATGTATCCGAAGATTATTGGCAGTGGAACAAATGCATAAAAATATTTCTGATGATTTTTGTTACCCTGGCGCTGATTCAAACCAGGGAACACATCATGGCATTTGCGTGGGTTCTGATTGGTTCGTTAGCGCTGCTGGGGGCAAAGGGTGGATTTTTTACACTTTCAACCCTGGGAAATTATCGTGTATGGGGTCCTCCAGGATCATTTATTGAAGACAATAATGAATTCGCTCTGGCACTCATTATGACAATTCCCCTGATATATTTTTTACAGCTCCAGGTGACAAAGAAAGTCTGGCGCCATGCTCTTAGCATAGTAATACTCTTGTGTGCTGTTTCTGCTTTTGGATCCTATTCCAGAGGAGCGTTGCTGGCCATTATTGCCATGGGAGGAGTATTCTGGTGGCGCAGCCCTAAGAAGGGGGAGGTGGCCGTATTTATTCTCATTATCGCTGTGGCAATGATCCCTATGCTTCCGGAACAATGGTGGGCAAGAATGAATACTATTTCGGAATATCAGGCGGATGGTTCGGCGATGGGGCGGATCAATGCATGGGGCGTGGCGTGGGAGGTGGCCTTACATCATTTGTTCGGCGGCGGTATGAGTTATCAGCACCAGGACTATTTTCTGCTTTACGGGAAGTATGAAGTGATCGTACGCGCAGCACACAGCATATATTTCCAGATTCTGGGTAACCATGGATTCATCGGACTGTTTCTCTTCCTCCTGCTATGGATAACTACGTACCGTGAAGCCGGGTGGCTGATGAGAAATGCTCGGGGCGATTCACATACGCGATGGGCAGCCCAATTGGGAGCCATGGCACAGGTCAGCCTTGTCGGATATGCCGTTGGTGGTGCCTTTTTGAGTTTGGGCTATTTTGATTTGCCTTATAACATAATGGCGCTGGTAATGATGGCAAAAAAATGGGTTATGTCCCAGATTGAGTATAGCCAGGGTTGAGAACCTGGTTGGAAGTTTTAATTTCTCTTACTTTCAGAGTCTGCAGAATTATCACGGATATTGCGAATTTGCCTTATTGCCCAGCAATCAAAATAATAATGATATAAGGAGCGCCTTGGTATGAGTTCTTCATCCTTGGCCTCCAGGTAAAGGGTGTTGATATGGCAGGGTAGCGCCTGCAAACCTAACTGCTTTATACGCGGCCTGATTAACTGGTTCTGGAAGTGCCTTAAGCTGTATCGCTTTAGCCTGCGAACATAAAACATCGGGTCATAAAGTGAGGCCAGCAAAACAGATTCATACCTGAATGTTGCTGAAGGTGCTACCCGGGCAAGATTGTGGTTCCACTGGGTTGTCGGGTCAAGATTCCATAATGCCAAAGCACCTACCAGGCTATCATCCCCAATCAGTCCGTGAGGAAGTCGCATATGTTTTGCACGTACTCTGGTAATAAAATCTTGTGAAAGTGCATACAGGTTACCTGCCAAACCACCTTCTGAAGTAATGGCTGATCTGAAAATTCCCAGTGACAGATTTCTGGGGCTCGGAATACCTGAGACGGCATTGATATGTGGATCGGATAACAGGCACTCTTCCAGGTATTGAAGAGCACCACTCTCAATCTGGCAGTCCCCATCCGTAAAAAAGTAGCTTTTAGCTTCAGCAGCTATTTCATGTACAAAATAATTCCACGCATTTGCTTTATCACCAATTTTGAGATCAATAACTTTAACCCATAGTGCTGTCCGAGCATATTCGGTTGCGAGCGCAACAGTGTCGTCAGTGCAACCATTTGCAATAACGTAACACACAGTATCAGGCAATAAAGGAGAAAGGCGTAGCGCCTCAAGACAGGCGATTATCCTGCGGGATTCATTATGTGCAAAAACTGCTACGACGCATCCTGGAAAATCATTCATTTGGTTTTACTGTGTCAATCTGTTTTATCTATGATTTTTGGGCTAACACCCATACTCTTACGGAGAGGTCAGGCTCACTCTTTAGTGAATCACACCAGTCCCTTCTTGCTTGTTGATTAAATCAGCTTTTACACAGGTGTCCCGGAATACCAGGATTTTCTATCCTTCTTTTAGCGAATGCATGGGTGCAGGCTTTGTACATTACCGGCCTTGCCTAAAGTGTCGTCAAGTATATGCCTCAATAATCCCTGACTCGCATTTTCTACCAGATCCAGTACTCTTTCGAACCCGTGGCTGCCACCGTAATAGGGATCTGGTACCTCTTGATGAGTTTTCCATTGGTCGCTGTACTGCAGGAACAGTTCCAGCCGGCTTGCATACTGCGGTGGGCAGTTTTGCTGCAGATCTCCCAGGTTGTGATGGTCCATTGCCAGAATATACTGAAAGCGTGAAAAATCCTCCGGTATGACCCTCCGCGCACGTAAATCCTGCATGTTGTAGCCCCGCCTGAGTGCAGCCTGTTGTGAACGCCGATCAGGTGGTTCGCCGATATGATAGGCATGAGTTCCTGCGGAATCTATATGAAAGAGGTGCTCCAGCCCGGCTGACCTGATGTGATGGTGGAAAACCGCATCAGCGGTGGGTGACCGGCAGATGTTTCCCATACAGACGAACAACACACCGATTTTTCCTGCTTCCGAGTTTCTCATTATCCTGCTGTTATAATTAACTAAAAATCCCGTAATTATACCGTTGATGATGAAAAATCAGTATTTCAGTTTCAATCTTTTCTCTTTGTCTGATCTGAGATTTACTTCCGAAATTTATTCATGACGGGTAATCGCTGGCGAGCTGTTTTGAGAACGGCTATTTTCCTCAAACCTTATAAATTATCGTTGGGTCTCAGTCTGGCAGCACTCTTGCTGACTGCCGGAATTACTCTGTCGCTTGGGCAAGGGATACGGTTGATGGTGGATCGTGGATTTGCTACACAGTCACCTGAGCTGCTGACCAGATATGTGCTGATTTTTCTGTTGCTGGTGGTGTTACTTGCGATAGGTACGTTTACGCGTTACTACTGGGTGACCTGGCTGGGGGAGCGGGTGATCGCAGATATACGACGCAAGGTTTTTGCTCATCTTATCGAGCTGCATCCTGGATTCTTCGAAGCCAATCGCAGCCTTGAAATCCAGTCTCGTCTGACCGCAGACATGACCTTGCTGCAATCCGTAGTGGGCTCTTCTGTTTCAGTAGCATTACGCAATCTGGTCATGCTGATCGGTGGTGTGGTCTGGCTGTTTATTACCAATACCAAGTTGACGGTAATTGTCATGCTCAGTATTCCGCTGATCATCGTTCCTATTTTGCTGTTTGGCCGGCGTGTGCGTGTACTGTCGCGGCAAAGCCAGGATAAGGTGGCGGCTGTTGGTGCTTATGTTGGGGAAATGCTCGGGCAGATCAAGACTGTGCAGGCATATTGCCATCAGGCAATAGATAAAATGTGTTTTGATCAATATGTGGAGGATGCATTTTTTATTGCTCGCCAGCGGACGCTGCAACGTGCCTGGCTGATCGCAGTGGTGATTGTTCTGGTATTCGGCGCGATTGGCATGATGCTCTGGGTTGGCGGTATGGACGTGATCGAAGGCAAGATTAGTGGAGGTGAGCTGGCGGCATTCATTTTTTACAGCATTATCGTTGGCTCAGCGGTGGGGTCGATATCAGAGGTGCTGGGAGAATTACAGCGCGCTGCGGGCGCGGCGGAGCGTACCATGGAGCTGCTGGAAGAACCTGGCCAGATCAATTCACCAGCTGACCCTCATCAGTTGCCGGCAGTGGCAGGCAATATTGTGTTCCAACGGGTGTGCTTTGTTTATCCGTCGCGACCAGGAGTGCAAGTCATCAGTGATTTCTCACTGACTGTACAGCCGGGCGAAACACTGGCGCTGGTTGGCCTTTCGGGGGCGGGCAAATCAACTCTGTTTGATTTGCTGTTACGTTTCTACGATGTACAGTCCGGTGCCGTCATGCTTGAAGGTGTGGATATCCGTGATCTGGGTTTATCTGATCTCAGGCGCAGTTTCGCACTGGTATCTCAAACACCGGCGTTGTTTCACGGCAGTATCGGGCAGAATCTGCGTTACGCTCGCCCAGATGCCACTGATGTGGAAGTCGAAATGGCAGCTAAAGCTGCCTTCATACATGATTTCATCATTTCTTTACCACAAGGTTATCAGACTGCCTTGGGCGATACCGGATTGGGGTTGTCTGGTGGCCAGAAGCAACGCCTGGCAATTGCCCGGGCTATTCTGGCGGATGCTCCAGTTTTATTATTGGATGAAGCGACCAGCGCACTGGATAGCCAGAGTGAAGATCAGGTACAGCAGGCAATTACCAGGTTGAGCATTGGCCGGACGACTATCGTTATTGCGCATCGCCTGAGTACCGTTATTGCATCTGATCGCATTGCCCTCATCCATCATGGCCGTCTGGAAGCACTGGGTACGCACACGGAATTGATGAAATCAAGTGATCTTTATGCACGCCTGGCGATGTCACGGTTGCAGACACCTGAGTGAGATACTGCTGAAAATCATCCATTTTTTTATTGAACAGAGCCGCATGTTGGACACTGAGGATCTTTGTTTAGCCTGAGTGAGCGCCAGTGCATGGTTAGCCCGTCAAGGAGAAGCAAGCGGGCATGAAGTGTTTCACCGATTCCCAGCAATACCTTGATGGTTTCAGCAGCCTGGATACAGCCGATAATACCCGTCAGCGGGGAAAATACTCCCATAACCGCACATGCGGGATCATCACTGTCGCCTGAATCAGGGAACAGACAGTGGTAGCAAGGGCTGTCCTGAAGGCGCAGATCAAATACGGCTACCTGTCCGGTGAACCGGACTGCCGCCCCTGATATTAGGGGTTTGCGATGAATGAGGCATGTCTGGTTGATCAGGTGGCGAGTTGTGAAATTATCACTGGCATCAACGACAGCATCAACACTTCCAATTTCGCTGTTCAGCAGTTCGATAGTTGCATGCTCCGGCAGAGAAATAATTTCAATTTCCGGGTTGATGCGTTGCAAAGTATTTTTAGCGGAAACAGCTTTTAATTTACCAACAGAGGCAGTTTCATGCAGGATTTGCCGCTGAAGATTGGTCAGGTCAACCTGATCATGGTCGCAAATGATAAGTTTCCCGACTCCACTGGCAGCGAGGTAAAGTGCAGCGGGGGAACCCAAGCCACCTGCACCGAGAATAAAAACACTGGAGTGTGTTAACTTCTCCTGACCGGAAATATCAATTTCCGGCAGTAAGAGATGGCGGCTGTAGCGTAAAAGCTGATGATCATCCACGTTGCTCCCACCACCTCTGTCGGGAGAAAATTAGCCTCGAACTGCTTTGGCTGTTTTATTTCTGGGCTTTTGAGATGTGGATTTCAGGTAATTGACCGCTTTGGTGAGCAGTACATCATCTTTGGACCCAAATTCCATCGGTTCATGTTTCTTCTGCTTTTTATCTGCGTTGGCCTTGGATTCTTTGGAAGATTTCTCACCCTTTTTGTCAGGGATTGACATTTTGCCAGCCTTTTCTTCCTGGTTGTTGCTTAGATGACGATTAAGATCAGCTTCTTTCAACAGGCGTGAATTGTTGTCAGTTTCTTCGTCCAGTATATCTGGCGTGATCCCTTTTGCCTGTATCGACTGGCCATTGGGCGTAAAGTAACGTGCTGTTGTCAGCTTGATGGCCGTGTTATTTCCGAGTGGCAGAATAGTTTGTACCGACCCTTTACCAAAGGTTTGTGAGCCCATGACGATAGACCGTTTGTGATCCTGTAGCGCGCCCGCCACGATCTCTGAAGCTGATGCAGATCCGCCGTTAACCAGCGTTACCATCGGTATGGTTTTAACGCTCTGGGGGAGATTTGCCAGGAAATCACGCCCTGACCCACGGAGGTAGTGCTCGGAATTGGCACGAAGTTGCATCTTGGCATCATTCGTGCGCCCTTCAGTATAAACCACCAGGGCATTACTTGGCAGGAAAGCAGCTGAAACTGCGACCGCGCTGTTAAGTAAACCACCTGGATCATTGCGCAGATCCAGTACCAGACCTTTCATGGGAACCTTGCTTTCACTATAAAGCTTGGTAATGGCTTCTGCCAGATCTTCGCCTGTGCGCTCCTGGAATTGAGTGATACGAACGTAACCATAGCCCGGCTCAATGAGTTTGGATTTAACGCTGTCGATTTTGATTACAGCCCGTACAAGTTTGAATATAAGAGGTTCAGACTCACCTTCACGAACGACGGTTAATGTAATCGGTGTATCTGGTTTTCCACGCATTCGCTTGATGGCATCGTTAAGGGTCATGCCTTTAACAGCGGTATCATCAATCTTTATGATCAGATCCCCGGTTTTAACGCCTGCACGGAATGCAGGAGTATCTTCGATTGGAGAAATAACCTTGACGAGACCGTCTTCCATTGTTACCTGTATACCAAGCCCGCCGAACTCTCCTTGTGTGCCAATCTGTAATTCTTTGTATTCTTCGCTATCCAGAAAGGCTGAATGCGGATCCAGACCAACAAGCATTCCGTTGATGGCTTCAGTAATCAGTTTTTTATCTTCTACAGGCTCAACATAGTCGCTTTTAATACGCCCGAAAACCTGTGATAACGTGCGCAACTCTTCGATAGGGAGGGTTTGCAGTTCTTCCTTGATTTCTTTATCAGCGATGGCGGAGAAATTCAGACTGACCATGACTCCGGCGATAGCGCCAGCCAATACTAAACTTATTTTTTTCATAAAATTACGCATGGTGTATTTGCTCTGCACTTGGTCTTTTCTGTAAATTCTGTATTTGCTAACTAAATTTGGTTGCTGCTTGACTGGAATTTCAGCTTAACTCAGGTTAGTTCATTTTTACCCAGCTTAACGGGTCAAATGGCTTGCCCTGATACCGGAGTTCAAAATATAAACCCGCCTCAGCGTTTCCGCCGCTGTTACCTACGGTTGCTATCGTATCACCACTTTTCACTTTGCTGCCTACTCGTTTCAGAATCGTTTCATTGTTGCCATACAGGCTCATGTAATGGTTACCATGGTCCAGAATCATCAAATTTCCAAATCCGCGTAACCAATCGGCGAATATTACCTCGCCCTCCGCGATAGCTTTCACCCCGCTGCCTCCGGCAGATCGAATGAATAACCCCTGCCACTTAACACTCCCACTTTCGCGTGGACTACCAAAACGGTTGGCAAGTTCCCCTTTGACGGGGAGCCTCAATTTCCCTTTCAATGCAGCAAAAGAGCCCCTGTGCTCAGTGTTGTTGTCCGGCAATTTTTCGTTGTGCAACACTGACTTCCCACCAGACTTTGCCAGTGGAATTTTTTTTTCAGCAAGTTGTTTATTTAGTTTACTAATCAGTTGTGAAAGACGTTGTTCATCCTGTTTTAGTTCATCAATTTTTTTCTGCTGATGTGTTACCTCTTCAGAAAGCGCTGCAACAATTTCAGATTGCCTGTTTTTTTTCAGTTCAAGTAATTGCCTCTGCTGAATTTGTTTGTTATGAATCTGTTTGAGAGATTCATTTTGTGTATGGCGCTCACGAGTTAACGTATTCAGGGTGGCTAGCTGATTACGTAAGTTATCCATATTTTTCGAGCGTGCCTGAGCGATATAGCTGTAGTAAAAAAAATTACGTGCGGCTTTATCCGGATTTTGTTGTTCGAGCAGTAACGGTAAATAGTTGCTATGTTTTGTCAGATGTTGACTGTAGATGAGATTGCCGAGTTGTTTTTGCCCGGTTTGAATCTGGTCTTGGAGTTGAGCTGACTGTTGCTGCAGCTGGTCAAGTTTTTCTTGTGTATTTTTCTGCTGCTGCGCAAGCAGTGTGAGTTTTTTGTGCAGACTGCTTATTGATTGCTCAGATTTCTGCAATGCATCAGTAGCTTTGGTCTTGGATGATTTTTTATCAGCCAGGTCTTTCTGCAGGGTATCAATACGAGTGCGTAATTCCTGTAACTGCTTTTGATTATCCCGGTTGGTTTGCGGGATCGCATGCAGGGGGAAAGGTGAAAGCGTCCCAACTAAAAGCAGCATAAAACCGGCTTTAAGTAACCCCCTTGTTTTCGGGGAAAAACAGTGTTGCACTGCACCTGGGCTAGAAATTAAACCAGGGGACATTAAGCTCCAGATTTGCCCTGATTGGCGACCGCTGAAATTGCTTCTCCAATTTGTCCATCATCACCCAGGTAATAACTACTGATCGGTTTCAGATTATCATTAAGTTCATACACCAGCGGGATTCCGGTAGGGATGTTGCAGTTTAGAATGTCCTGGTCCGAGATATTGTCGAGATGTTTGATCAGGGCGCGTAACGAATTCCCATGCGCGGCAATTATCACCTTTTTTCCCGCTGTTATCTGGGGTGCAATAGTCTGGTCCCAGTAGGGAAGAAACCTTGCAACGGTATCCTTCAAGCTTTCTGCGACCGGGATATTGTCAGGCGACAGGTTTCTGTAACGTAGATCAAACCCAGGGTAGCGTTCGTCATTAGCAGCGATGGAAGGTGGACGGATATCATAACTACGTCGCCAGATAAGTACTTGTTCATCCCCGTACCGCCTTGCGGTTTCAGCTTTATTCAAGCCCTGGAGTGCGCCGTAATGTCGCTCGTTTAATCGCCAATTGAGCTCGATTGGCGTCCACATCTGATCCATTTCATCCAGCGTAATCCAAAGTGTACGAATTGCGCGCTTGAGTAATGAGGTGTAAGCAATATCGAAAGAGAAATTATTCTCTTTGAGAGTTCTGCCGGCATTTTTAGCCTCTGTTATGCCTTTGGATGTTAAATCGACATCGGTCCAGCCGGTAAAGCGATTTTCCTGATTCCATATACTTTCTCCATGTCGCAGGAGAACGAGTTTTTTCATGTCAACCTTAGTTAAGCAGGGGAGCAACTACACAATGTAGAACTTGCTGTACTCTACTACAATTTACGCTAAAACGCAGCAAATCAGCATAATCCTGGTTATGCGGATGGACTCAGCCGGGTGGGGCTGGCATTGACGCAATCCGGTTTCACAGGTAGCATCCACGAGATTTTACAGGTCTGAATCCAGATAACGGAGGGGGTGATGGTGCGCGCGGGGTTTGTTGCTGGAAACTGGAAGATGAATGGCAATCTGGCGCAGAACCAGGCGTTGCTGGAAGCAATTATCTCAGGGACGGGTACATTGCAAAACGCATCCTGTGCTGTGTGCGTGCCTTATCCTTATATACCGCAAACGCAGTCAATGCTGCAGGGTTCTCATTTGGCGTGGGGAGCGCAGAATGTTAGCCAGTATCACCAGGGGGCCTATACCGGTGAGGTTTCGGCTGATATGTTGGCCGATTTTGGGTGTCAGTATGTGATTATTGGTCACTCTGAGCGACGGACATTATTTGGTGAAGGGGATCAGATCGTGGCTGAGAAATTTCGTGCTGCGCAGAGTCGGTCTTTGACGCCAATTCTTTGTGTTGGTGAGACTTTGGCTCAACGTGAATTGGATGAGACCGAGAAAATAATCGCAAAGCAGCTTGATGCTGTAATCAATTTGGTGGGTGTTGATGCGTTCAGGCAATCAGTAATAGCGTATGAGCCAATATGGGCGATTGGTACAGGCAAAACTGCCACACCTCATCAAGCACAAAAAGTTCATGCGGATATAAGAAGTCGGATTGCTATGCATAGCGAAAAAATAGCTGGGAATATTCAAATTCTTTATGGTGGAAGCGTAAAGGCAAGTAATGCTCGTGAGTTATTCGAAATGCCTGATATTGATGGTGGGCTTATCGGGGGGGCGTCTTTGACTGCTGCGGAGTTTGTATCTATTTGTCTGGCTGCGAAAGGTTAACTGGGAAGGATCTATTGTGGAAACGCTTATTTGGTTGGTGCATGTTACTGCGGCAATTGTAATTATCATCTTGGTTTTGTTGCAGCAAGGGAAGGGGGCGGATATGGGAGCGGCTTTTGGTAGTGGTGCTTCCGGAAGCTTGTTTGGTGCTAGCGGATCGGCTAATTTTCTAAGTCGAATGACTGCGGTGGCTGCTACAACTTTTTTTATTACCAGTTTGACACTGGCTTATTTTTCGAGTGGCAGTAACCCCGCTGGAGGGAGTGTTATGCAGAAACTGGATGTAAGATCTGGCGAGGTGGCTATTCCTGCTAAGGAAGGTGATAAATCTGGAGATCTGGGTAAGGAAGAAGAGGGCGGTGGATCAAAATCCAAGGCGAGCGAGATTCCAGAGTAATTTTTCTATTGGAAAGTAGCGGGTAGCCAAAATTTTTAGCCGACGTGGTGGAATTGGTAGACACGCCGTCTTGAGGGGGCGGTGGCGAAAGCTGTGCGAGTTCGAGTCTCGCCGTCGGCACCAATAAACAGTTTAATCAATAACTTACCACTTTAAATATCCCTGATAAATAAAATTCGGGGGTGTCACAAGTGGTATCAATTCGGGCTGCAAAGCCTGCTGCAAGACCATACAAAATAGGCTGTGGTCACGGCCTGTTTCTTCTCGTTAATCCCAATGGTTCAAAGTTGTGGCGGTTCAAATACCGTTTTGAAGGCAGGGAGAAAGCCCTAACCTTCGGGGCTTATCCGCTGGTGTCATTGCTTGACGCTCGCATGCAGCGCGATGCTGCAAAGCTTCAACTGCTGAAGGGTATTGATCCAGCGCAGGCCCGCAAAAAGCAGGAGGTTGTTCGGTTCGAAACCGTTGCTGAGCAGTGGTATCGGGCCAATGCGGCTGCATGGGCACCAGCTACGGCTAAAAAAGTCAGAACCTACCTCGATAAGGACATTCTCCCCGCCATTGGCCGCCATGCTATCCAGAGCATTCAGCGCGGTGACCTGATCAACCTTTTGGCCCGTGTTGAAAGCCGGGAAGCATTCAACGTTGCTTCAAAAATGCGCAACTGGCTTTCAGGCATTTTTGACGAGGCAACAAGGCAGGGTGCCATTGCTGAAAATCCAGCAATGGGTTTGAAACTTGGCATTGCTGCCCGTGGGCGTATGACTCAACACAACGCCACTGTGGATTTAGCCGAGCTGTCCGCGCTGTTTGCGGCCATTGATGGGGTGAACTGCAAGCCCGCCTATAAGCTCGCCATTCGATTGATTGCGCTCACTGCCTGCCGGCCGGGTGAGTTGCGCCTTGCCTCATGGGACGAGTTCGATCTTGATAAGGGACTTTGGACAATCCCCGCAGCTCGCATGAAAATGAGGCGTCAGCACGTCATTCCCTTATCCCGTCAAGCCATCGACATTGCCAGCCAGCTCAAGAATTTAGCCGGTTCTGGGGGGGGGGCTTGTCCTGCCCGGCAGGGGTGGGGTTAAACCCATAACGGATATGGCGCTGAACATGGTTCTAAAGCGAGCCGGTTATGCTGGCCGTCAGACCTGCCATGGCCTCAGACACCTGTTTTCTACCGTAATGAATGAGCGCAAGCACGAGTTGGGCATTGATCCTGACTGGATAGAGGCGTCACTGGCCCATTTGCCAGTTGGCAGGATTAGGGCGACGTACTGCCATGCAACCTATCTGCCCGAACGAGCACGGTTAATGCAATTATGGGCAAATGTCATTTCGGCTGAAATAACCTGATACAATCAGCGCAAAACACAAGATGTTGTGTTTGATGTTGTTATCCACCACCACTTGTAGGAGTTTGCAGATATGTCAGAGCAGCCAGTTAAAACGTTCATCACAACACTTGAATTTTCAAAGATGATCAGAGCCAGCAAGGCTAAGATTTTTCGCTTCGTTAAAGAAGTTCCTGATTTTCCAAAGGCTTATCGCGTTGGGGTATGTTTCATTTTTGATAGGGATGAAGTGATGGCATGGATTGATAACCAGCGCATAGCATAACGCAGACGCAAAAAAGGCCGGCGATTGAGACCGGCCTTTTTTGCAATTGCGCAATTTCTTTTAAATCAACCCGGTGGACGCGGGGCGTTCATCGAAATTTTTTACAGGAAACCTAAATGAACACTGACAATTTTATCACTGACATAGTAAATTGTAAACCAGCACGATTGCAGATTTTCGAACCGGCTGAATCAAGTTTCGAAGAGATTTTGGCGATGTTCGACGACATTTCACAATCATCAAATGCTGTTCGATTGGGCCATTACGCCAGCAAAAACGCCACACGTCCTGACAGGCTCATTGATTGGGGTGACCTGATCACAATGGTCAAAAACCCCTCAATCAGCCCAAAGCTTGAGGCGGCATGCTTAAGCCAGCACGATAGCCCAGTCGGCAAAACTGGCGAGGCTGCAAGCACGGCTAAATTCTCAATTGTCGCAATCGACTATGACGATGGCTTTAGGATCTTCAGCGATGTCTATCGCGAGTGGGTAACGAGAAAGGTCAATTTTCTGATGTTCACGACCAGCTCCCACACTGAAAAACACCACAAATTCAAAGTGCTACTGCCATTGGCACAGGCCGTTGATGCTGAGCAATGGCGCTCATTGGCAAGAGGACTCAGCTTGCTTGCGGGTGGTGATCTTGCTCAGGCAAGGCCGGGGCAGGTTTTCTTTGCACCGAACAAAATCACTGAGGACTCGGGTTATCAAACGGCTTTTGAGGCAGGGGGCGATGATTTTAGCCAAGCTTGTCCGCTTTGGGATGAGGCCATAACGGCCTTTGAGGCCAATCGCGAGACAGCCGAGGCTAAAACATCAGCAAAGCCCAGACGGCTCAAAAACGCCAATGACGCGGGAATCGTCGAGCTTATCAATGAAGCTTATGACATTGAAATGCTGTTGACTGAGCACGGTTACAGGGCGAAAGGCGGGAAATACATCAGCCCGAACAGTTCTTCAGGCATTGCGGGTGTTTCGATTCTTGAGCGCGACGGGAAGGCGGTTGTGTACTCGCATCATGGCGAAGCGGATCCGCTATCGGCATTGAATCACGGCGGGCACGCGCTGGACGTTGCGGACGTGTTGTGTGTTTTGAGATATAACGGCGATTCTTCGGCAATGATTAAGGCTGAAGCTGCTTTGCTCGATCCTCAAGGCCAGAAGGCAAGGCAACGTGAATATGCGGTGGAGCGGGCATTAGACGCGGCGTTGACAGTGCTCGGGGGCGCGCTGTCCTTTGATGACGCGACGGCAATTGCTGGGAGCTTCACCGCTGAGACATCGCCGGGAGAGATTAGAGACCTTTTACAACGGGCCGCTATGCTCGGGGCAGTTGAGAGTGAAGCGCTGTTGAAAAACATCAAGAGCCGCACCGGAATCGGTTTAGCCGCGCTTCGGGAAGAGATGCACGCAGCACTGGCTAAACCTGCTCCAATAAACGATCACGGGAAAATCGCTGCCGAGATTATCGGCGAACTGGGTGCTGAAAATATCATTGCAGACGATGGATCTGTTTGGCGATGGGACGATTCCGGAGTTTGGTTTGCTCAGCGCCCCGAAGAAATCCGGCGTCTAGTGCTCGATTTTATTGATGGGAATTTCGATGACGATGATGTAACCGTCACCGATCAGGTTGTCAGGTCAATTGGGAACTTGTTGCACACACGCGCTTATAGAAAAGGCGTTGTATTCAATGATTTAACGCGATTGTCGTCACCGGATTCTTTTGTATGCATCAATGGTGAAGTCGGTTACAGCGCCGGCCATTGGGTTTTACAGCCACACAAGCGCGAGAACTATATGACGGCACTTTCCCCTGTAACTTTCGATCCTGAGGCGAAGGCACCGCGTTTTGAGCGGTTTCTTGAGGAGATTTTGCCGTTTGACATTGAAAGCCAAACGGCTTTACTTGAAATGATCGCTTACTCACTAATGGCCCATTGTCGATACGAGCGGTTTATTTTGCTGATAGGCGAGGGTAGCAACGGCAAATCCGTTGTTCTGCGTGTCGTCGAGATGTTACTTGGAGCGCACAATTGCGCGGGTGTGCAACCAGCTCAATTCAGCAGCGAGTTTCATCGCGCCGCGCTGCACGGAAAGTTGGTCAATATTGTCAGTGAAATCCCTGTCGGATTGGCTCTTGACGACTCATTAAAGGCAATTGTGTCCGGTGAACCCGTGACCGTCTCAGAAAAATACAAGCCACATTTCACAATGAGGCCTTTCGCTACTTGCTGGTTTGGCACAAATCAATTTCCGCAGAATCGCGACTTTTCAGATGGGCTTTATCGAAGGGCGCTGATGCTTCGATTTCAAGAGAAGTTCAGCCCTGAGCTTGGCAATTGCGACCCCGATCTTTTAGCCAAGCTCGGGGGCGAACTATCAGGCATTTTAAACATGGCGCTTTCGGCGTATGGAACGGCCATTAAACGCGGCTCATTGTCACGGCCTGCATTGGGCGCTGAAACTATGGGGGAATGGGCACTTGAGGCCGATCAGGTTAAAGCGTTCGTCGATGAGTGTTGTTTGCCCGACCCGAATGGCCGGATTATGTTAACGGACTTATACGCGCAATATCGACAATGGGCCGATGACGCGGGGCGTAAAAACCTTGTCAACAGTTCGACGATGCGGCAACGGCTTGAGCGGCTGGGCTTTTCAAGCAAACGCATGGTGAGGGGATGGGAGATTTTCGGATTGAGTTTTGCAAACCCTGATTTCGACGAGTTTTCATATTTTTGACCCCGGACACTTTCCGACAAACCCGCCCTTATGGCGGGTTTTTTATTTGGCGCGGTTGTTAGCCGGGGCTGTTGTGCGCTCTCTTTTTCACTTGTATATATAGAAAAGTTTAGGGTACATGTAGCAAACATGTAGCTGTTTTTTGAGTTGCTACATGCCTGAAACCCGCGCCAGTATTGGGTTTCAGGCATGTAGCAACTCAAAAAACAGCTACATGCTTGCTACATGTTTGCTACACCCTGCCTACACCTTTTGCGATAAACACGCGCTGAGCGAGCACCCAAGCTCGGCTAAAACCAAGCCCGTCATCATCTCCCAATGTCCTCAGAACGCACCAGAACGCGATTTAAGCGACTTTACCGGGTCAGGTCATAACCTTATGAGGCCCGGCCCCCATGAGACCCTTAAATCGCGTTTAAATGACTGCTGAAAACTCAACATTGATGAATTCAGTTTACAAATCAGCAATTTAAACCAATTTCACCATCGTGATTCGTGTATAATCACACGCATGGACTCACGAGAATCGACGCGGCGCGTAAATCTTGACTTGAGAATCTCGACAATTGCGCAAATTGCCGAATTTCGAAAAATGTTCCCGCAACTTACGCAAGGGGACATCATTGACCTCTTGTTTTTCGGGTTCGCTGGACAGTTCAAATTGAGGATTTTCGATGCAATTCGTGACGGGGCGTTTACCCCAAAACCAAAAGGCAAAAAATGAGCGATGAATCATTAACCCAACGCGGCACGCCTCGCAAGTTGCAAAAACCTCTGGTTGAGCAGATGGCCGATGCTCGCCAGCGTGCTGCAACGCGTGCGCGCAATCGCAAGGCGGCTTATGAGACAGTTCGGAAAATCGCTGCTGCTGTCCCAGCAATCAACAAATGAAACCAGCAACGGCTAAAACCCTGTCACTGCTGCAACATCACGGCAGCAAGGGTTTGAGCACTTTGGAATTGCGCGCTCAGGGCATCAACTCACCAGCGGCACGGGTTCTTGAGCTGAGAAACGTTTACGAGATTGATTCTCATTTGTGCTGGGACAGTGATCAGCAGATGATAACGCGGCGCGTTATGAAGTACTTTTACATAGGACAACGGCATGAGGCATATTGAAATCTGGATGGAGACATTTGACGATTTGCGCGCGAGGCAGCGCTTACATGCTGGTGCTGTTAGCCGTGCTCATAGTGATCATGAGGCCGCTGTGCAATCGGGCGATGTTGACTTAATCATGCGATCGAGCGAGACATTGCGGGACTGCCAAGCCCGGCTAAACATCATTACCGACTTGCTCGAAAATCATCAGCAAGGGCGTGAAGCTGCACTGGCCGCTGATCGTCGTGAGGCTTTAGCCGAGCTTGTTCGCGAGCACGAGCCGCTGAAGGCTGAAGGGGTGGAGGCTCTTGATAGACTTTTGGGCGCGTTGGAGGTTTTTGGCGATGAGGTTGACCGATTCGCATCGGTTGTAACGAAAGTTCAGACCTCGGCTTTGCAATGCGGACAACTGCCAGCGATCAGGATGACGCTCGATCAGCAAAACATTCTGAGCACGCTTCACGAAACCAAAAACAGGTTTTTCGACGCAGTCCGACGCGCATCATCGTCACAGGTTTAAATCTCAGGAGACAACATCATGCCAACAGCATTAAAATCCAAAGCATCAAAACCGAAGGTAAAAGCACTCACACAGGCGCGATATAACGCTGCCTTTCAAAACGGCGTTCGTCAAGCTGAGTTGCGACAGGCTTCGGGGGCGATTGATCGGGACATTGCAGCCCGAGCAGCGGCTAAACTCTGGCCAACGTTCGATCAAACCAAATGACAAGGCTCCAGAATGCGATTTAAGAGGGTTTTGGGCCATTGGGTAGGTTGCCCCCTATTACCCAATGGGAAAAATCGCTTGTAGGGCGTTGTGGGTGAAGTAGGGGGATAGGATTTGCCAAAGGGCCTATTACCAGCTTCGCGCAATAGCAAAACAGCCAAGCCGCGCGGGCCTGATAAAAGGACGCTTATTCGTGAAGCGTTGATGTCTCAATACCCCGGAGAAGGCGAGATCGGTTTTTGGCGCGCTGTTGCTCAACAGGCCGCTGATGGTGATAGCACCAGTGCCAGCATTTTAGCAAACAGGCTGATTGCGCCACTCATGGCCGATTGCGAACCGGTTGCATTGCCAGCGCCATTGACTGGCAGCCATAGTGAGCAGGCTGCTCAGATTGTCGATTTCGTAGCGCGTGGAGACATCAGCAGCTCGCACGGGAAGCACTTGATGGGCCTGCTGTCCGATGCGGTTAAAATCGCTTCCGGTTCAGATATGTTGCGGCGGCTGGAGGCAATTGAAACTCTTTTGCGTGGGAGCGTTATCAATGACCAGTAAAACCATCACAGACCGGCTAGCCAAGCTTGAGCAGCGCCTTCAGCACAACGGCACTGGACGACGCAAAACCCTTGATGACTTTTACAAGGAAGTCGCAGCTGGTACCAGTGGCATTGAGTCGCATTACCCCAATGATTCCAAACATCACCATTCACCACCACCCGCACACAATCGCGCCAAACTGATATAATCGGTGGTATATGTGGGGGTACGGTGGAATTGGTAGACACGCCGTCTTGAGGGGGGCGGTGGCGAAAGCTGTGCGAGTTCGAGTCTCGCCGTCGGCACCAGGTAAGTATATTCAGAGCTTGGATCTGAATGATCTGAGTTGGTGAGTTTGGTTAAAGGAATTAAAAATGCTGAACACCATGCTTGGGAACTATTTCCCGGTTTTATTATTTATTTTGATTGGGTTGGCAATTGGTGTGTTATGCATGTTGGCAGGTTGGTTTCTTGCTCCCAACAAGCCGGATGCCGAGAAATTATCTTCTTATGAATGTGGTTTCGGTGCATTTGAAGATGCGCGCATGAAGTTTGACGTGCGTTATTACTTAATTGCGATTCTGTTCATACTTTTCGATTTGGAAATTGCCTTTTTATTTCCTTGGGCTGTCGTCCTTAAAGAGATAGGGCTATTCGGTTTCATTGCGATGCTGGTATTTCTTGGGTTGCTTGTGGTCGGGTTCATATACGAATGGTTCAAAGGTGCTTTGGAATGGGATTGAATAATGGCTATTGAGGGCGCTTTGGATAAAGGATTTGTTACAACGAACCTTGATTCCCTGATCAACTGGGGGCGGACTGGTTCAATGTGGCCTATGACCTTTGGGTTGGCATGTTGTGCAGTCGAAATGATGCAAACGGGGGCGTCTCGTTATGATTTGGATCGATTTGGTATCGTCTTCCGTCCCAGTCCCCGGCAATCAGATGTCATGATTGTTGCAGGTACATTATGCAACAAGATGGCTCCTGCGTTACGTAAGGTGTATGACCAGATGGCTGAGCCTCGCTGGGTGATTTCCATGGGATCTTGTGCAAATGGTGGTGGGTATTATCACTATTCTTATTCAGTAGTGCGCGGGTGTGATCGGATAGTACCTGTTGATATTTATGTGCCTGGGTGTCCACCTACAGCGGAAGCGCTGCTTTATGGAATCATTCAGTTACAGAATAAAATAAAGCGAACTAATACCATTGCGCGCTAAAGGGTTGAAATGATAGAAAATCGTCTTGAGAAACTTTCAGCGAGTTTGCAGTTGATATTGGGTGTACATCAGGTTGATATTGATTGTGTACTAGGAGAGCTGACTATATTGGTGAGCGCCCGAGATTTGCAAAATGTTGCTGAGCTGTTACGGGATCACCAGGATTTGAGGTTTGACACGTTGATTGATTTGTGTGGAGTAGATTACAGTGAATATTCAGTGGATACACATGCTGGACGCCAGCGTGGAGATCGGCGATTTGCTGTTGTTTATCACCTGCTGTCTGTCCAACATAATTTCAGATTACGAGTGCGAACCTTTATGGAGGATAATGAATTTCCAACAGTTGACTCGGTGATGCAGGTGTGGCCCTCAGCTAACTGGTTTGAGCGGGAGGCGTTCGATTTATTTGGAATTATTTTCAATAATCATCCAGACCTCAGAAGGATCCTTACGGATTATGGGTTTATCGGGAATCCGTTTCGTAAGGATTTTCCTTTATCGGGGTATGTAGAAATGCGTTATGACCCGGATCAGAAGCGAGTTATCTATCAACCCGTTACAATCGAGCCCCGCGAGATTACGCCTTATATTATTCGTGAAGAACAGTATGGCAGAGAAGGGGCATGAGGTGTTCTGACCTCTGATTTTAATGTGGGTTACCGGAAAATGGGAAGTTTTAAGATAAAAGGGCACTTAAGAAATGGCTGAGATTCGTAATTACACTATGAATTTTGGACCTCAGCATCCTGCGGCTCACGGTGTTTTACGTCTGGTGATGGAGTTGGATGGTGAAGTTATCCGGCGCGCCGATCCTCATATCGGGCTATTGCACCGAGCTACAGAAAAGCTGGCGGAAAATAAGACTTATATACAGTCAGTACCTTATATGGATCGTTTGGATTATGTGTCCATGATGGTTAATGAACACGCGTATGTAATGGCGATAGAGAAGCTGTTGCAGATTGAGGTGCCAATTAGGGCACAGTATATACGTGTGATGTTTGATGAAAT
The DNA here is from genome assembly GCA_964651625.1 of uncultured Nitrosomonas sp. Taxonomy (GTDB): domain Bacteria; phylum Pseudomonadota; class Gammaproteobacteria; order Burkholderiales; family Nitrosomonadaceae; genus Nitrosomonas. The sequence continues at coordinate 72,944 of CAZYWE010000003.1, forward strand.
AACGCGCATCCTCAATCATCTGTTATGGCTTGGTGCTCACGCACTGGATGTGGGGGCGATGACGGTGTTTTTGTATGCTTTCCGTGAACGAGAGGATTTGATGGACTGCTATGAGGCAGTATCAGGTGCCCGTTTGCATGCCGCTTATTATCGGCCGGGTGGGGTTTACCGTGATTTACCGGATAGTATGCCGCAGTACCAGTCGTCAGCGATACATGATGAGAAAGCAACCCGTACACGAAATGAAAATCGCCAAGGTTCATTACTTGATTTTATAGAAGATTTTACTAATCGATTTCCAGGTTATGTTGATGATTACGAAACATTGCTGACGGATAATCGTATTTGGAAACAGCGCCTGGTTGATATTGGTGTTGTATCTCCAGAACGTGCTAAAGCTCTCGGATTTAGCGGGCCGATGTTACGTGGGTCTGGTGTGGAATGGGATTTACGCAAAAAACAGCCATACGAAGCTTACGATCAGGTCGATTTTGATATTCCTGTTGGCACCAATGGCGATTGTTACGATCGTTATTTGGTGCGCATTGAGGAGATGCGCCAATCTAACCGGATAATCAGACAGTGTATTGATTGGTTAAGGGAGAATCCAGGGGCTGTGATAACGGATAATAATAAAGTTGCTCCTCCTTCCAGGCTGGCGATGAAACAAAACATGGAAGATCTGATTCACCATTTTAAATTGTTTACAGAGGGTATACACGTTCCGCGCGGCGAAGCTTATGTTGCTGTAGAACACCCGAAAGGGGAGTTTGGTATTTATATTATCTCGGATGGTGCTAATAAGCCTTATCGCCTGAAAATTCGTGCACCCGGTTTTGCACATCTGGCGGCATTGGATGAAATGACTCGAGGGCATATGATTGCCGATCTGGTGGCGATTATTGGTACACAAGATATCGTGTTCGGTGAAATAGACAGGTAAATTGACTGATGTTAAGTACTGAGGCTCTAAAAAGAATTGATCGGGAAATTACCAAATATCCCGCTGGTCAGAAACAATCGGCTGTGATGTCTGCACTAGCTATCGCGCAGGATGAAAAAGGGTGGTTAGCCACTGAAATGATGGATTTTATTGCGGGTTATCTTGAAATGCCTGCAATTGCCGTCTATGAGGTGGCGACTTTTTATAATATGTATAACTTGAAGCCAAGTGGGCAGTATAAGCTTACAGTTTGTACTAACTTGCCCTGTGCGTTATCTGGCGGAAATCAGGCGGCAGATTATATTAAGCAGAAACTTGGGATTGGTTTTAATGAAACCACAGCCGATGGGTTGTTTACCCTGAAAGAAGGGGAGTGTATGGGGGCTTGTGGTGATGCACCGGTGCTTCTGGTTAATAATAAACGTATGTGCAGTTTTATGACCGAAAGCCAGATAGATAAATTACTTGAGGAGTTGAAGAAATGACTCAGGTCATCATGGCGGGTGTAGATACTACAGACTCGGATAATTGGCGATTAAAGAGTTACCTGAAGCGTGATGGCTATACTGCGCTGAAAAAAATCCTTACTGAGAGGATTTCGCCGGAAGCAGTTATTGAGGAAGTCAAAAAATCTGTACTTCGCGGCCGTGGTGGAGCTGGTTTTCCTACCGGGTTGAAGTGGAGTTTTATGCCAAAGCAGTACACGGGCGAGAAATATCTTGTCTGTAATTCTGATGAAGGTGAGCCAGGCACATTTAAGGATCGCGATATCATGCGTTACAATCCCCATATCTTGGTTGAGGGTATGTTGATTGCCGCCTATGCAATGGGGATACGAACCGGGTATAACTATGTACATGGGGAAATATGGGATGTTTATGAGCGCATGGAAGAAGCTGTCGAGGAAGCGAACGCAGCTGGTTTTCTAGGAGACAATATCTTAGGTTCTGGCTTTAGTTTCCAGCTCTATAACCACCATGGGTATGGTGCCTATATTTGCGGGGAAGAAACGGCACTCCTGGAATCTATAGAGGGGAAGAAAGGTCAGCCACGTTTTAAACCACCGTTCCCTGCTAACTTTGGTCTGTATGGTAAACCTACAACAATTAATAATACGGAAACATTTGCTTCTGTCCCTTGGATTATACGTAATGGTGGGGAAAAATATCTGCAGCTCGGTAAGCCAAATAATGGTGGCACTAAAATTTTCTCTGTTTCCGGGCATGTGAATAAACCAGGTAATTATGAGGTTCCTATGGGGACTCCTTTTGCCAAGTTGTTGGAACTGTCTGGAGGGATGCGTGGTGGTAGAAGGCTGAAAGCCTGTATTCCCGGTGGGTCATCAATGCCTGTATTGCCCGGTGATGTCATGATGGAAACAGACATGGATTACGATTCAATTGCAAAGGCTGGTTCCATGTTGGGTTCTGGTGCAGTAATCATCATGGATGAAACAACTTGTATGGTGCGTGCATTAGAGCGGCTTTCTTATTTTTACTATGAAGAATCTTGTGGGCAGTGCACACCATGTCGCGAAGGGACAGGATGGCTTTACAGGATCGTTAACCGGATTGAGCATGGCAAAGGGCGGATGGAAGATATGGATTTGCTTGACAATCTCGCGGATAACATCCAGGGCAGGACTATCTGTGCGTTGGGTGATGCCGCTGCAATGCCGGTAAGGGCGATGTTGCAGCATTTTAGGGATGAATTTGTTTTCCATATTGAGCATAAAAGGTGCATGGTTTAGTAAAGTTGGTGTTTTTACATGACTTTTCTGACTTTCAATGAACCCGGGATTTATTGTTGATGATTAATATAGAAATTGATGGCAAACAGGTAACCGTTGCGAAGGGCAGTACCGTAATGGACGCTGCTAAGCAGGCTGGTATCTATATTCCACATTTTTGTTATCACAAAAAACTGTCGATAGCGGCAAATTGCCGGATGTGTTTGGTCGAAGTCGAAAAGGCACCTAAGCCGCTTCCTGCCTGTGCAACACCTGCCGCTGAAGGGATGAAAGTATCAACACATTCTCAACAGGCCGTGACTGCGCAAAAAGGAGTCATGGAGTTTCTGTTAATCAATCATCCTTTAGACTGTCCGATTTGTGACCAAGGGGGGGAGTGTCAGCTGCAGGATTTGGCGGTTGGGTATGGCTCAAGTGGTTCACGTTATCAGGAATCTAAACGAGCAGTAACCAACAAAGACCTTGGTCCGCTTATATCTACGGATATGACCCGTTGTATCCACTGTACGAGATGCGTTCGTTTTGGCCAGGAAATTGCCGGGATTATGGAACTTGGGATGGCTGGACGCGGAGAACATTCTGAGATTTTGACCTTTGTGGGCAAGACCGTTGATTCTGAGCTTTCTGGTAACGTGATTGATTTATGTCCGGTGGGTGCGTTAGTCAGTAAACCGTTCCGTTATTCAGCCAGAACTTGGGAGCTATCACGCAGGAAATCCATTAGTCCACATTGTGGGCTCGGTAGCAATCTTGTTGTGCAGGTAAAAAAGAATCGCGTGATGCGTGTGTTGCCTCGCGAAAATGAGGCTGTGAATGAATGTTGGCTGTCAGATAAAGATCGTTTTTCTTATGAAGGCTTAAATTCAGAAGATAGACTAACGGTCCCGATGATCAAAAAGTCAGGAGAATGGCAAGTCTGCAGCTGGCAAGAAGCTCTGGCCTGCACTGTTGAAGGTATTACCAAAGCAATTAAGGAGCGGGGTGCACAAAGTATTGGTGCGCTAGGGTCTTCTCATAGCACGTTGGAAGAACTATATCTGTTGCAAAAATTGATACGAGGCTTGGGAAGTCACAATATCGATCACCGGGTACGACAATCCGATTTTCGTGCAGATGCTGTATTGCGAGGAATACCATGGCTAGGTGTACAAATTGCTGAAATAGCTCAGCTGAAAGCGATATTGGTCATTGGCAGTAATCTGCGTAAAGATCACCCACTGCTTGCTCAGCGTATGCGACAAGCTGTAAAACAGGGTGGGCAACTGAGTCTTATTAATCCGACCGGGGACAATTTACTGACCAAAGTTGCTCAGCGTGCAATTGTTGCTCCATCTGCAATGCTTAACATGGTGTTGCAGGTACTAAAAGCAGCTGCTGAAATTAAAGGTGTGCCTGTACCGGGGCATATTAAACCTGTTACAGGTGCAGTTGAAGTTTCAGAAGTTGCACGTGAGATCGCAAAAAATCTCACCAGCCACGACCCTGCAGCAATTTTTCTAGGTAATTTTGCACAACACCACCCGCATTATGCAGATTTACATTGTGCTGCTCTAGCCCTTTCAAAGGTAACAGATGCGCGTTTCGGTATGTTAGGTGAGGCCGCAAATAGTGTGGGGGCGTATTCTGCCGGTGCTTTACCTTGGAGTATCGGAGCTAATTCAGCAAACAAGACCATATCAGAAAAAACAGGTTTAAATGCGGGACAAATGTTGGGTTTAGATATATCAGGTGGGGAGTCATCCTGCAGCACTTATGTGCTACTAAACCTTGAGCCTGAATTGGATTGTTACGATACAAAGCGAGCACTTCAGGCGTTGAAAAAAGCCAAATTTATTGTCTCTCTGAGCAGCTACAAAGGTAACATTCCTGATTATGCGGATGTTATTTTGCCTATAGCACCTTTTACCGAGACATCTGGTACTTTTATCAACACTGAAGGAAGGATACAGAGCTTTAACGGTGTGGTATCTCCCTTGGGTGAAGCGCGTCCAGCCTGGAAAGTGTTAAGGGTATTAGGAAATTTACTGCAATTGGGCGAGTTTAATTACGATTCTTCAGAACAGGTTCGTGCAGAAATAATATCTGCTGAAGATAAATTTGCTAGAGGTGTAAATAACACGCTGGAGACATTCTCAATTTTGGATGTAAACCTGAGAGCCAGTGGTATCGAAAGAATTGGTGAGGTACCAATCTATCAGGCTGATCCTGTTGTAAGGCGTTCAGATTCGTTACAAAAAACCCATGATGCTGTTCCACCAGTTGCATTTGCTTCTCCTGTTTTTTTGGGCAAGTCCGGAATACAGGCTGGTGAGATAGTAAGGATCAAACAGCAAAGCGGTGAAATACAGATAGAAATTGCTGTTGATACAAACCTGCCCGATAACTGTATTCGACTGGCTTGTGCTCATCCTCAAACATCCGGGCTGGGGGGGATGTTTGATGAAATTAAACTGGAAAAGTTATAAAAATCTGGATTTGGAATTTATCAATGGATAGTTTGCAATTGTTATTTGAGCAATTATTTGGTAGTGAATGGGGAGTGCCCCTCTTTCAGCTGGTTAAAAGTCTGTTGCTGATCGTGGCGATTATTGTCCCATTACTTCTGGCAGTTGCTTATCTTACTTTTGCGGAAAGAAAAATCATTGCCTATATGCAGGTTAGGGTAGGACCGAATAGAGTCACCTTTTTTAACATACCTTGGTTGCGTGGTTGGGGTCAGCCGATAGCTGATGCTGTCAAGGCAATCATGAAAGAAATTATTATTCCAACTGGTGCCAACAAATTTCTATTTTTGTCAGCACCAGTTCTTTCCATAGGGCCTGCGCTGGCAGCGTGGGCCGTTGTACCGTTTTCACCAGAATTAGTGCTGGCCGATATAAACGCGGGCTTGCTTTATATTCTGGCAATGACATCGCTAGGGGTTTACGGCGTCATTATTGCCGGGTGGGCGTCAAATTCAAAATACGCTTTCCTGGGTGCAATGCGCTCTGCTGCACAAGTCGTTTCATACGAACTGGCAATGGGGTTCGCGCTGGTTTGTGTGTTAATGATGTCTTCAAGTCTTAATTTGGGAGATATAGTAGCTGGCCAGCAAGGAAGCAGTTTTTTGAACTGGTATTTCATTCCGCTGTTTCCAATGTTTTTGGTGTATTTCATATCTGGCGTGGCTGAAACAAATAGGGCGCCCTTTGATGTGGCAGAAGGGGAGTCAGAGATCGTGGCGGGTTTCCATGTTGACTATTCAGGGATGGCTTTTACGGTATTTTTTCTTGCCGAATACGCGAATATGATACTGGTTGCAACCTTGACGAGTATTATGTTCTTGGGGGGGTGGTTCCCTCCCGTGGATGTTGCCCCGTTTAACCTGGTTCCAGGTATGATCTGGCTACTCTTGAAAATAGCTTTTATGTTATTTTTCTTTCTATGGTTTCGTGCCACTTTTCCTCGGTATCGTTACGATCAGATTATGCGTCTGGGTTGGAAGATTTTCATTCCGATAACGCTTGTCTGGATCGTATTGCTGGGAGTGGTGATGCAATTGCCAGAGAACATTCGACAAAGTTTTCCATTGAATCTCTGGTTTAACTGAGGGTATTGGGCAAATGGAGCGTATCAGGCAGTTTTTTAAATCGTTACTGTTATTGGAATTGTGGGAAGGGATGAGAGTAACAGGGCGTTATTTATTTGCTCCCAAAATTACTGTTCATTATCCGGAAGAGAAGACACCGCAATCACCACGCTTTCGTGGGTTACATGCGTTACGCAGATATCCTAATGGTGAGGAGCGTTGTATCGCGTGCAAGTTGTGTGAGGCCGTTTGCCCTGCTCTGGCAATTACAATTGAATCAGAACAGCGTGATGATGGTACACGGCGTACAACCCGTTATGATATCGACATGATTAAGTGTATTTTTTGTGGGTTCTGTGAAGAAGCTTGTCCGGTTGATGCGATTGTAGAGACACGTGTTCTTGAATACCATGGTGAGATCCGTGGAGATCTGACTTACACGAAAGAAATGCTGTTGGCAGTTGGTGATCGTTACGAAGACCAGATAGCCAAGGATAAAGCCGCAGATGCTCCTTATCGCTAAATGAGTAGGTATATAGGTTTATGAATTTACAGGATTTCGTTTTTTATAGCCTGGCTGGCATGGCCATAGTCGCTTCATTGGGAGTGATTACATTACGCAACCCTGTTCACTCAGCGTTATTGCTGGTGTTCACTTTTGTAACATCTTCAGGATTATGGTTGTTGCTTGAAGCTGAGTTTTTGGCCATAGCTCTGGTGCTGGTATATGTTGGCGCAGTTATGGTGTTATTCCTGTTCGTAGTAATGATGTTGGATATTAATTTAGATCAGCTTCGAGAAGGTTTCTGGAGGTGGTTTCCATTTGGTGCCGTGTTAGCTCTGGTTATGGCTGGCGAATTGGTCATGGTACTGATGAGCAAACGATTCGGGCCTGAAAATATACAAATTCCGGTTGCAAGATCAGCTGATTACAGCAACACCAAAGAACTGGGACGTTTAATTTATACTAACTACGTATACGCTTTTGAATTATCAGCGGTAATCCTACTGGTAGCGATGGTTGCAGCCATTGCTATTACTTTGCGTTATCGTACTGATAAGAAATCTCCAGACGTTTCAAATCAGATAACTGCCAGTCGTGAGAAGCGATTAAAGGTTATTTCCATGCCGGCGGAAAAGAAAGATTAATTTTTGCCTGGAGCCTATTTATTCCTTATCTTTTCTATCTCTAAAAGGTAATTATCTTGGTATCACTATCACATTATCTTGTGCTGGGTGCCCTTCTGTTTGCTATCGGGGTCGTTGGCATTTTTCTTAATCGAAAAAATGTCATTATTTTGCTGATGTCGATTGAGTTGATGTTGTTAGCTGTCAACATGAATTTTGTAGCTTTTTCACATTTTTTGCAGGATACGGCAGGGCAGATATTCGTGTTCTTTATTCTGACTGTGGCCGCAGCGGAAGCGGCTATTGGGTTAGCAATTCTGGTTGCGCTATTCAGAAATCTGCGAACTATCAATGTAGACGATCTGGATGAGCTAAAAGGCTGAGTATTGGCCAATTTTTTTAAGATTAACGATAGTTTGTTAAACCAATTCGAATAATTGATGGCTTAAATGGAAAATCTCTATCTATTAGTTCCAATGGCACCTTTGTCAGGAGCGGTTATCGCCGGGCTGTTCGGGAGATGGATTGGCCTGACTTGGAGCCATCGCATAACGATCATGCTGGTGGCACTATCATTCGTTGCATCCATTACAATTTTCTTTGATGCGTTACAGGGAAATGTTTATAACGGCAGCGTCTATACTTGGATGACTTCCGGTGAAATTGCGATAGAAATCGGATTTTTGATTGATATGCTTTCGGCCACGATGATGGTGGTGGTAACTGGTGTGTCGTTAATGGTACATATTTACACTATCGGGTATATGCATGGAGATCCGGGTTATCAGCGTTTCTTCAGTTATATATCGCTATTCACATTTACGATGTTGATGCTGGTAATGTCCAATAATTTCCTGCAATTATTTTTTGGCTGGGAAGTTGTGGGGCTGGTGTCCTATCTGTTGATCGGGTTCTGGTACACCCGTCCAACGGCAATTTACGCAAATTTGAAGGCATTTCTTGTTAATCGGGTTGCAGATGTTGGCTTCCTGTTAGGTATCGGCCTGATTCTGGCATATTTTGGCACGCTGGATTATGAGCTTGTTTTCGCCCACGCGGAGCTTATGGCACCTCGTTTCATTGAGATCATACCAGGGCAATCCTGGATGCTGTTAACAGTCATCTGCCTGTTATTGTTCATTGGCGCAATGGGTAAATCTGCCCAGTTTCCTTTGCATGTCTGGCTGCCGGACTCGATGGAGGGGCCTACCCCGATTTCCGCACTGATTCATGCTGCAACGATGGTGACTGCAGGAATATTTATGGTGGCCCGTATGTCTCCGCTGTTTGAACATTCTGAAACTGTATTATCGGTAATGTTGGTAATAGGCGGTATTACAACGCTGTTTATGGCACTAATTGCAGTAGTCCAGAATGATATCAAGCGGGTTGTTGCTTATTCCACATTGTCACAGCTTGGCTACATGACAGTTGCTTTGGGTGCGTCAGCCTATTCAGCTGCTATTTTCCATCTGATGACGCATGCTTTTTTTAAGGCTCTCCTCTTCCTTGGGGCAGGTTCGGTCATCATTGCAATGCATCATGAACAGGATATGCGCAAGATGGGTGGTCTTAAAAAATATATGCCAATTACTTTTGCAACCATGTTTATTGCAGCTTTGGCCAGTGCCGGAATCCCGGGATTTTCGGGCTTTTTTTCCAAGGATGCAATTATTGAAGCAGTTCATTTATCCCAGATTTCTGGGGCAGGTTTTGCCTATTTCTGTGCAGTAACAACAGTTTTTGTTACTGCTCTGTATACCTTTAGGCTGATGTTCATGACTTTCTATGGTAATCCGCGAATGGATAAACATACACAAGAGCATTTACATGAATCGCCTTGGGTGGTGACTGTGCCATTAACAATACTGGCGATTCCAACCATTGCCTCAGGCTGGTTAATTGGTGCAATGCTTTTTGGAGATTACTTTTCCGGGGCTATTGATATACAGATACAGCATGATGTGGTGGCCAAAATGGGAGAACACTACACTGGCATATTTAGCATGGTATCCCATGCGCTAGGGACACTGCCCTTCTGGCTAGCAATGGCAGGTATTTTTACTGCTTGGTTTTTATATCAATATAAGGTTGAGTTACCTGGCAAGATACGAAGAATTGCGGGCCCTGCTTATACCCTGCTTGATCGCAAATATTTTATCGACGAGTTGTATTCGTGGCTATTTGCAGGTGGTGTGCGTACGTTGGGTGGTTTGCTGTGGAAGTACGGAGATACCAGGGTTATAGATGGCTTTGTGGTGAATGGTTCTGCAAAGGCTATTGCATGGTTTTCTACGGTAGCTCGCCGCTTCCAGTCTGGGTATATCTACCACTATGCTTTTAGCATGATTGTGGGTGTTTTTGTATTGATGAGTCTGTGGCTGTTTCATTTTTAGGATTCAGGGAAAAGATAGTTTTTTATTATTGCTAACTCCCTGAAATATATAACACGCATTGATATGCAATTCGAGACGAAAAGATTATGTTGTTTGGATTCCCGCTGTTAAGTCTGATTATCTGGTTGCCAATTATTTTCGGTCTGATCGTGTTAATAATGAATGATCGGAATGTGCGGGCTGTGCGCTGGATTTCCTTGGTCGGGGCTACAGCCGGTTTTTTAGTAGCGCTTCCGCTTTACAGCGAATTTGATTCATCCATAAGTGCGATGCAGTTTCCAGAGCATAGCGCATGGTTTGAGCGGCTCAATGTTTATTACTCCCTTGGGGTTGATGGTATCTCTATGCCATTGATCTTGCTGAATTGCTTTACGACACCATTAGTTGTGATTGCCGGATGGGAAGTAATCCGGGAACGTGTTTCCCAATATATGGGTGCATTCCTGGTTATGTCAGGTGTAGTCAATGGTGTGTTTGCGTCATTGGATGCCATGCTGTTTTATACTTTTTGGGAAGCATCAATAATTCCAATGTTTATCATTATTGGTGTTTGGGGAGGGCCTAACCGGATTTATGCAGCCTTGAAGTTTTTTCTTTATACGCTGCTGGGTTCTTTGATGATGCTGGTAGCTTTGATCTATCTGTACCAGATTTCTGAAGGTAGTTTCTCGATTCTGGATTATCATCATCTTCCTATACCAATGACTGCCCAGATCCTGATTTTTCTGGCATTTTTACTTGCTTTTGCAGTCAAAGTGCCTATGTGGCCGGTGCACACCTGGCTGCCGGATGCGCACGTCGAGGCTCCGACTGGGGGATCGGTAATATTGGCTGCCATATTGCTCAAGCTTGGTGGATATGGTTTTCTCAGATTTTCCTTACCGATTGCTCCAGATGCCAGCCAGGAATTGTCATGGCTGATGATTGCTCTTTCCCTGATTGCCATTGTATATATCTGTATGGTTGCACTGGTGCAACGGGATATGAAAAAACTGGTTGCCTACTCGTCAGTTTCACATATGGGTTTTGTTACGCTGGGCTTCTTTCTATTTAATGCTTATGGGATAGAAGGCGGTATGATACAAATGATTTCGCACGGATTCATCTCTGGAGCGTTATTTTTGTGTATCGGCGTGATGTACGATCGTGTTCATTCTCGCCTGATTGCGGATTATGGTGGGATAGTTAATAAAATGCCTGTTTTTGCAGCATTTTTTATGTTATTTGCAATGGCTAATTCCGGGATGCCAGGCACCAGCGGCTTTGTCGGTGAATTTATGGTTATCATGGGTTCCATGCAGGTAAATTTCTGGTATGCATTTTTTGCAGCAACGATACTGGTTCTGGGCGCAGCTTATACCTTGTGGATGTACAAGAGAGTTGTGTTTGGAGCAGTAATGAATGAGAACGTAGAAAAAATGCAGGATATTTCCACGCGTGAATTTCTGATTCTGGCTATTCTTGCCGTGGCGGTTTTGGGGTTTGGTATTTACCCTCTGCCACTGACAGAAATCATGCATGTTACGGTCGATAATCTGCTCGAACATGTCTCGCACACCAAGCTCTAAGATGCTTGTTAAGATTTTGGAATGACTGAATTATTCTGTCTTGCCGGAAAATTAAGGATTTTTCATGGATTTTTTGTTACCTGACTTCACCCCAGCCTACCCGGAAATTTTTTTGCTGTTCATGGTTTGTGTGGTAATGCTTTCTGACTTATTCGCCGGAAAGAAAAATCGCTATTTAGCGTTTTATTTATCTTTATTGACGCTTGCCGGATCTGCATTAGTTACCTGCTGGATAGCTTCTTCGGAAATTCGATATACATTCTCTGGCATGTTTGTTGGTGATGCAATGTCAGATACTCTGAAGCTATTGATTTACCCGACAGTTGCTGCCGTATTGATCTATTCCCGGTCATATATCAGCGCCAGGGGATTACTAAGAGGCGAATTTTTCAGTCTCGCACTGTTTGCAACGCTGGGTATGATGGTCATGGTTTCAGCAAATCATCTGATTACTCTTTATCTGGGGCTTGAGCTGTTATCTCTTTCGCTTTATGCCATGGTGGCATTACAGCGTGAATCAGCTACTGCAACTGAAGCAGCTATTAAATTCTTTGTCCTGGGTGCGCTGGCTTCAGGTTTTCTGCTTTATGGCATGTCAATGCTATATGGCGCGACTGGTACATTACATATTCCGGAAGTAGCAAGAGCCATTCATTCCGGCCAGGCAGACCATGAAATTTTTATTGTTGGACTGGTTTTTATTGTTGCAGGTATCGGTTTTAAACTGAGTGCGGTACCGTTTCACATGTGGGCACCGGATGTTTATGAGGGAGCGCCTACGGCAGTTACTCTGTTTATTGGGTCAGCCCCCAAGTTTGCAGCATTCGGTTTTGTCATGCGGCTGCTGGTAGAAGGACTGGGAGATCTGGTAACTGATTGGCAGGGGATGCTGGTAATACTGGCGGTTGCCTCCCTGACAGTTGGTAATATTGTGGCTATTGCACAGCAAAACATCAAACGGATGCTTGCTTACTCCACTATTTCGCACATGGGTTTTGTGCTGCTTGGTTTCATAGCAGCTGGAGAGAATGGCTATAGTTCATCTATGTTTTATGTGATTGCTTATGTGTTGATGACATTAGGTGCATTTGGCATCATTATGCTGATTTCGCGTGAAGGGTTTGAAGCAGATAAGATCAGCGATTTCAAGGGACTTAATCAGCGTAGTCCGTGGCTCGCTTTCATGATGCTGCTGGTAATGTTCTCGATGGCAGGGATTCCACCTATGATCGGATTTTATGCAAAATTATCGGTGTTACAGGCAGCTCTGGAAGCGGGGTATATTTGGTTGGTGGTAATTGCGGTCGTACTTTCTCTAATTGGCGCGTTTTACTACCTGCGCATCATAAAGTTTATGTATTTTGATACACCGGAACAAACCCAACCTATCCTATTCAGATCAGACGTAAAAGTACTTGTCAGCGTTAATGGCTTGGCCATAGTACTACTGGGTATGTTCCCTCAAATGCTCATGGGGCTGAGTTTATCCGCCATTCAGCACTCCATGTGATTTATTCCGGATTGGGGCCTATAAGTATTTTTATGGCTGGTTGTAGCTGATGCGGTAAATTACACCAGCCATATCATCCGACACCAGTAGTGCTCCATCTGACATTACCAGAATATCTACTGGTCTGCCCCATGCCTGGTTTTCCTGTAACCAGCCTTCCGCAAAGATTTCCTTTTTTGCAATTCTGTTTGCATTAAGTTGTACCCGTTCAATTTGGTAGCCAACTTTCTTGCTGCGGTTCCATGAGCCGTGTTCTGCAATAAAAATGTTGTTGTGATATTCGGCGGGGAACATGGCGCCATTGTAAAACCGTATTCCCATTGGTGCTACGTGCGGATTGAGCTCAATAGCAGGTGGAATAAATTTATTGCAATCATGTTTTGCTCCAAGCTTGGGATCGGAAATTTCTTTTCCATGACAATACGGGTAGCCGAAATGTAAACCTGAGCTGGGGGCGTGATTGAGTTCGTCTGGCGGTAAGTTATCTCCCATCCATTCGCGGCTGATGTCAGTAAACCATAGCTCTTTAGTAACGGGGTGCCAGTCGAACCCTTCCGCGTTACGAATACCTTTTGCAAATATTTCATAATCCGTCCCATCTGGCTGGATGCGTGAAATCAGAGCGAAGTGATCCGAATTATCTTCACAGGCATTGCAAGATGAGCCGACTGAAACATATAGCCTGTCATCCGGGCCAAACGCTATAAAACGCTCAGCGTGATAGGTTTCTTTAGGGTAATCAGCCGCTATAATGCGTGCCGGCGCGGGTTGATCAAGTGTGGCCTCGATATTATCAAACCGAAAAATCTTGTTAACAGAAGACACGAATAATGCTCCATCATGGAAAGCTACTCCTGTTGGCATTTTAAGTTTGCTGGCGATAATGTGAACTTGGCGACGCCCTTCCTTTTCAGTGATGGCGTAGACGTTGCCGGCAGCCTTGGAGCCGACAAACACGGTTCCTTTATTACCCAAGGCCATGGTGCGTGCATCTGGAGCCTGTGCCCATACACTGATAGAAAATCCCGGGGGTAATTTAATCTTATCAAGAGGCAATTCTGGCTCTTGAGCATTGATTTGTGAAGTAAAAGTGCACAATGATGTCAGAAAAATAAAAGATAAAAATTTCATACGATCAGAATAGTGAAAAAATTGTGAAATAGAGGCCCTGCCGCTGAAACAGCTTGAAATCAGGGGATCCGGTTGCACAATGTTAGCGTATTTTTACAGGAGGAAAGCATGCAAACAACGGAAAATATCGAACATTTGAATTTTCAGGCTGAGGCTAATCAGCTTCTGAAATTGATGATTCATTCCTTATACAGCAATAAGGAAATATTTCTGCGGGAATTGATTTCGAATGCGTCGGATGCGGCAGATAAATTGCGGTTCGAGGGGCTATCCGATGCAGCGTTATATGAATCTGATCCTGATCTGAAGATTCGTATCGCCTGTGATAAAGAAGCACGCACCATTACCATTACCGATAATGGCATCGGCATGTCCAGGCAGGAAGTTATTAACAATATAGGTACTATCGCCAGATCAGGAACGCGTGAATTTTTCAATTCTCTGACCGGCGACCAGGCTAAGGACGCCAACCTGATCGGACAGTTCGGAGTGGGTTTTTATTCAGCTTTCATTGTCGCGGATAAAGTGACGCTAACTACGCGCCGTGCCGGGCTGACCGCAGAACATGGTGTTCGTTGGGAATCTGCCGGAGAAAGTGAGTTCACACTGGAAACTGTTGAAAAACAGGATCGTGGTACTGAAATTGTTCTGCATCTGCGTGAAGGGGAAGATGAACTGCTGGGTAGCTTCCAGTTGCGCTCCATCATCCGCAAGTATTCTGATCACATCACACTCCCCATCATTATGAAAAAAGAAATATGGGATGATGAAAGCAAGACATATAAGCCAAGTGATGAAGAAGAAACTATCAATCAGGCCAGTGCAATCTGGGCGCGGCCAAAGAGTGAGATTACACAAGAGCAGTACGATGAATTCTATAAACATGTTGCGCATGATTTTGAGTCGCCACTTGCCCACGTCCATGCCAGAGTAGAAGGAAAACAGGAATATATTCAGCTGCTGTATATCCCTGCGCATGCGCCATTTGATCTTTTTGATCGTGATCATCGTCACGGCCTGAAGCTCTACGTCAGACGCGTATTCATCATGGATGATGCTGAGAAGCTGTTGCCTGGCTATTTGCGTTTTGTGCGTGGAATTATCGATTCCAGCAATTTGCCGCTGAATGTTTCTCGTGAAATTCTGCAGGAATCGAAAGATATTGACAGCATCCGTGCAGGGTCCATTAAAAAAGTGTTGGGACTGATTGAAGATCTTGCTGCCAGTGATAAAAGTGAAGATCAGGAAAAATTCAAAACCTTTTGGCGTGAATTTGGTCAGGTGCTGAAAGAAGGAATTGCGGAAGACTACAGTAACCGTGAGCGTATCGCCAAATTGCTGAGATTTACTTCAACTCATGATGAACGGGAAGAACAAACTGTTTCGCTGGATGATTACATCTCCCGGATGAAGCCGGAACAGGAAAAAATCTACTACATCACTGCTGATGGTCTTAAGGCTGCGCAAAGCAGCCCGCATCTGGAAATTTTCCGTAAGAAAGGCGTCGAGGTATTGCTGCTGTGTGATCGTATTGATGAATGGCTGGTAGCCAATCTCAATGAATATACGGGTAAATCTTTGCAATCGATCGCTAAAGGTGATCTTGATCTGGGCAAACTGGAAGACGAAGCGGAAAAGAAAGAGCATGAAAAAGAAGCAGGTGATTTTCAGGAATTAACAGCAAAAATGAAAGAAGTGCTGGGTGAACAGGTTAAAGATGTTCGCATCACTTACCGCCTGACAGAATCACCGGCCTGCCTGGTGGCCGATGCACACGACATGAGTGGTAACTTGGGGCGTCTGCTGAAATCAGCCGGACAAAAAGTTCCGGACAGCAAACCATTCCTGGAAATCAACCCGCATCACCCTATGGTTCAGCGGTTGAAATATGAAGATACCAAATTTGCCGACTGGAGCCGTATCCTGTTCGATCAGGCTTTACTGGCTGAAGGAGGACAGCTTGATGATCCGGCTGGTTTCGTCAAACGGCTGAATGATTTGTTACTGCAAAATATCCTGAGTGGTAAGTGAAGCGCGGTGGTTTGTTGTATACCTGTCGTGAATCTGTTTTATGCGGGTAAGTTCAGCTGATTAACCTCAGGCGGAGAAATAGGGCAGAAGATTGCTCTATTTCCTCTATTTCTTCAGCTTGACAATCCTGTTGCTCATCATTTACCCTCGCAATCTCCAAAAGGAGAACGATCAGTTTACTTTTATTCCAAGAGGAAAGCAGAATGAAAAATAATCCCGTTCTGAAGTTGGCTGTGCTGTCGGTTTTTATACTGGCGAGTAATCTGTCTTATGCCATGCCGGGCATGCATGGTGCTGAAGGGCATAGCGCAACCGAGCCACCGGCAGCATCAAAAAGTATGGGAGCACCCATTAACTCGCCGGGCTCTGAAATTGAAATTACCTATAGCGCGGATGGCAAAACAGCTATTTTTGTATCGACGCGCGAAGGAAGCGTTGAGTCACCTGGTACGCCATACAATTTCGATATCTGGATGTCTCATAATGTGGATGGTGTGTGGCAGGAGCCTGTTCATCTCGGTCCGGAAATTGATCCGGCCGCAGGCCCCAATATCAACACAGCAGCCTGGGAACTGGAGCCCAGCCTATCTGATGATGGCAACGTGATTTATTTCACACGTTATGAGCCGGGTAATCTGTTATCGGGTGATCTTTATGTTGTTCAGAAGGTAAATGGCGTATGGCAATCTGCCAAAAACTGGAATGATGTACCGGAGCTTCCCAGCATCAACACACCAACCGGTGAGGAGCATTGCCCGATTATTGCATCAGACAGCCTGATTTATTTCAATTATAGCCAGCCGGGAGTCACGCAGGAAAGTGATATCTGGAAGGTTGAGAAAAAGGATGGCATATGGCAGAAGCCAGTCAGCTTGGGGACAAAAATCAACTCCCCGCAGCGCGATCACATGCATTGGACTGGATTGTCGAAAGATGGCAAGAGCCTGGTTGTCACCAGTATGCGAACAGATTTGGGTTCTCGTGGCGGGCATGATATGTGGATTTCGCGCCAAGATGCCAAAGGAGAATGGCAGGAGCCGGTTAATCTTGGTGACGTCATCAACACCTCAGGTGAAGAAATGTGCTGGACCTTTACGCCGGACGGTAAAAATTTTACCGGCAGCTGGGGGCCGCAAAATACGTTTGATACTGATATCAGAGTGATCAGTAAAGAAGAAATACCTTTGCTGAAGGATTTTGATCCGATTGGCCCGCCACCTAACCTGCTTCGCAGCCGCAAGGGCTAAACAGGTTATTAATACCTGAAGAAAATGGCCCACAACCAGTTCTCTGGGCTGGTTGATTCTCACAAATGCAGGAAATCCTGATTATTGTGGATTTCCTGCATCAAAGGCTGTCAGTGGCCTGGCCAGCCTGGCTTATATTTACCCTGTCAGGCTTTTCCTCTTCTTCAAATCATCCTCTTCATACCCGGTAACGCAGCTATTGCAGAGATCTGGGGGTATTTTAGCGAAATTGCTCTAAAATATCGCCTGATGCGATAACCCTGAATGCAATAGATCAATAGATAACCTGGAACCGGAACAGGAAATGATGAAATCTTCACATGGCTGGGTCTACAATTTTTTCGCGTTCTGTACCAGTTTCAGCTATCGCCATGCCCCATGGGTACTGTTGATTGCCTTATTTTTTACTGTGGCAAGCGCTGTTTATACCGCACGCAATCTGGGTATGAATACAGATACGGCAGACATGATTTCCGGGCACTTGCCGTTCCGTATCAATAGTGAGAGGTATAACAAGGCATTCCCGCAGGATACAGATATTTTGTTGCTGGTATTGAGCGCCCCCACCCCTGAACAGGCTTATTCTGCTGCAAGTCGTCTGGCCACACTTCTGAAGAGAGACAGCAAGAATTTTTCTGATATTTATGCGCCCGGTATAGATGATTTTTTCGGGCGTAACGGGTTGCTCTACGAGGATATTCCGCAACTTGAGCGTATCACCGATCACCTGGCTGAGGCGCAGCCGCTAATCGCACAGATTAGCCGTGATCCCACGCTGTATTCTTTTGTGCAACTGCTTACGCAAGCGGTTGATGAATTAAATAAAGGCCAGCATCTGGAGCTGGAGCCGGTTTTCAAAGGTGTGAGTGAAACACTGGATGCAAAACTTTCCGGGAAATCACATCCTTTGTCATGGCAGACATTATTTCGTGGTGAACCGGCAAAAGCGCGCTATCAGGAAATAATCATCGTCAGGCCAGAACTGGATTATTCGGAACTTCTCCCGGGCAAACAATCCATACAGGCGGTATATGCAGCCGCTAAGGAAGCTGGTTTGACAGATGACGGTCCTGTTCAGCTGCGTATCACCGGTGATGTGGCATTGGCAGATGATGAACTCAAGAGTTCGCTGGATGGTATGGAAGTCGCTGGTGTCGTTACATTCATTCTAGTGGGTGGAGTGCTTTATTCAGCCATGTATACGGTGGGGATGACGATTGCCGTATTGGTATGCCTGTTGTCAGGCCTGATTCTGACTGCTGCTTTTGCAACTGTTGCGATTGGCCAGCTGAATGTGATTTCCATCGCTTTTGCAGTACTATATATCGGCCTGGGGGCGGATTTTGCCATTCATTTCCTACTTCGTTTTCGTGAAATGCTGGATGGAGGAATGTCCACAAACGATGCGGTGCATCGATCAGGCGGCGAGGCAGGGGTTGCTCTGGCTGCCTGTACGGTTGCAAATGCACTGGGTTTTTACGCATTCATCCCGACCAGCTATCGCGGGGTAGCGGAGCTGGGGATTATTTCCGGTACGGGTATGTTGATCAGCCTGATTGTTACTTTCATTATCGGGCCGGCATTGCTGCGCTATTTATCAGGCAAGCCAATTATCAAGCCCAATGGTAAAAAAACACTGGGCAAGCTGCTTGAGTTTTCGTTGAAATGGCGGAAATTAACGCATGTTTCCGTGGGTTTGTTATTGCTGCTTGCCATCGTATTGTGGCCAAAAATCAGGTTTGATTACAATCTGCTTAATATGCAGGATCCAAATGGTGAAGCCGTACAAACTTTTCGTGAATTGCTGGCATCTCCAGATAATTCACCGTGGTATGCGGTTGTGTTGGCTGAGAATCGCAAAGAAATTCAGCAGCTGAAAGAGAGTCTGGACAAATTGCCAGAAGTAAGCAGAGTGGTTTCGATTCTGGATTTCGTGCCCTCTGAACAGGAAGAGAAGCTGGCAATCATCGAAGGAATGTCGCTGATTATGGGGCCTGATTTGTCCATGACGCCCTCCTCTGTGCACGCACATACTGTGGAGCAGCAGATACAGGCACTTATTGCGCTGAATACAGCACTGGACAGGTTTGTGATACAACACCCGGATTCGGGTACATCAGCTTCTGCTATAACACTCAGGAATTCGATCAGAGCATTACTCAACCGGCTGGATAGGGCAGATTCGGATGAAAAGAAGCAGTTGTTGTATTCGCTGGAAGGAGATCTGCTTTCCACATTATCCGTAGCACTGCAGCGTTTACACGATTTGATCGAGGCAGAACCTTTCAGCGAGCAGGAATTGCCTGAAGCTGTCGCAAGTCGCTGGCACAGTCATTCGGGAGAATTTCTGGTTGCGGTATATCCGTCTCACAATATTGGTGATGATGAGGCATTGCGCCACTTTGTCAGATCAGTACAACAGGTGGCTCCCCAAGCTACCGGTATGCCGGTAATCAGCCTGGAAGCGGGAGATGCTGTAATCAATGCGTTTATTCAGGCGTTCACACTGGCGCTGGCAGGTGTAGTGGTGGCTTTGCTGATTATGCTGCGTAGTGTTAAATATACCGTACTGGTGCTGATTCCATTATTGTTATCCAGCGTGTTTACCGGGATTTTTACTGTTCTGCTGGATATCCCGTTCAATTTTGCCAACATCATTGCATTGCCGCTTTTGCTCGGTCTGGGTATCGACAGCAGTTTGCACATGGTTCACCGCAGTATGGATAACCGGGTTGAGAGTGAAATCCTGATCCATACCAGCACGGCACGGGCTATTTTTTACAGCGCCCTGACCGCTCTGGTCGATTTTGCAAGTTTGATGTTCTCATCGCATGAAGGAACCGCCAGTATGGGAGTGTTACTCACAGTAGGACTGGCATTTACCCTGATCTGTACACTTGTTATTTTGCCTTCCCTGCTGGGAAATCCAGTCAGGCGCACGGTTCCCTGAAACGGGATACCGGGAAAGGGCGATTAACCCGGGCTTACCTGTTCTTCCTGGAGCGATGTTTGAGATATTCGATGATTGGTGGAGTAATCGATAAAATGATGATGGCAAGAATGACGAGCTTGAAATTCTTTTGTATCAGTGGAAGCTGGCCAAAATAAAACCCGGCATAAACGAATATACCAACCCACAGCGCTGCCCCAATCACGTTGTAAGCAATAAATTTACGGTAAGGCATCGTGCCGATTCCCGCGACGAATGGTGCAAAAGTCCGGATGATCGGGATAAAGCGCGCGATGACGATGGTTTTTCCGCCGTATTTAAGATAGAAGGCATGGGTTTTATCCAGATATTCCTGTTTCAGGAAACGGAATCTGCCTGAGGTGAAAACGGTTAATCCGAATTCCTTGCCTACCCAGTAATTGACGCTATCCCCCAGAATGCCTGCCAGCGTCAGTCCGATAAACAACAGGTGCGGGTCAAGCTGCGATCCCTGCAGTGATGCCAGTGAGCCAGCGGCAAATAGCAGGGAATCCCCGGGCAGGAAAGGAAATATGATCAGCCCGGTCTCGCAGAATATGATCAGAAAAAGAATCCCGTTTACCCATACGTCATACTCTGAGACAAGTTCTTGCAGGTGGCTGTCAATGTGAATGATGAAATCAACAAGGAACATAAGTGGAGGAAAGTTTTTTCTGTTGATGATCCGGCTGTGACACAGCCGGACGGTGCTGATCGGGTGCAATCATCCGGATAAACCCGGACAAGAAAAAAGGCACTTGGTCATATACTGATCAAGTGCCTGTATCTGGTAGGCCGTGCGCGATTCGAACGCGCGACCAACGGATTAAAAGTCCGCTGCTCTACCGGCTGAGCTAACGACCCGAAGCCCGTGATTATACCAACACATCTGGTATTGTGAAGTACTTTATTGCTACCCGGAGCCTGCACGCCTCCACCAGGGGGCCTGCAGCCAGGCAAGCGCCCCGGTTATGGCAACCCAGGCCAGCAGATAGCGCAGTGCCAGTTCCGGGCCGCTGGCATAGGTATCGCGGCTGGTGCTGAGGATGAACTGCAGGGCCGAGAACACCCGATCGTGCTTGACCACGGTCGGTTCGAGCCCCGCCAGCAATGCTACTGGTGCTGCAGTTGCCGACAGTACCAGCAGAGCCAGCAAGCCGCGCCGGTGCTGACGTTCAAACGGCAGGCAGGCCACCGCTCCGGCGGACGCACCCACAGCCATGATTGACAAGGCAAGCCAGCTCGAAGCACTAAAGCTGCCTCCGCCGCGCATCAATCCCGTCAAGTTGTCAGTAGCGGCCTTCTCTACGATGGCCCAGTGCAGCGGCCAGGCCACCACGGCCACGAGTAGCAGCCAGTACAACAGTCTGGCAAGCGCTTCAGGCCTGCGCAGTACCTGTATCAGGGCGGCACCACCACACAATGGTAGCAACAGTGCGAAGTGCAGGGCCAGAAAACGTGCCATGTCCTCGGCAGACCCGGGCCAGGCGAGCACCGGTGAGCCGATTACTTTGTGCAGCATCGGCAGTGCAACCGTCAGGCGCAGTGCAGTGAAGGTCACGAGTCCATGCAATAGCAGCCACAACGGTAACGCCATTGCCATGGTACGTGGTATCAGTACCATGGCTACCGGCAGCACGGCGATCCACCACGCAGCCAGCGCGAGTCCCAGTGCCGCTACCAATCCCGTTATACCCATTGGCATCAGTTTGGCCACGTTGTACGGTACACCGGGCATGCGAGCAAGCAGCCAGAGTGCGAGCGCCAGCCCAACAATATTCATCCCCGGCCGCCACCAGTCGCTGATTTGACGCGGTATCCGATCATCACCCCAAATGCGGGCTGGCGCGTTGTCCGCAGCCGTGACGGATGGCAAAACATGGCCTATACCTGTCAGCCAACCGCCCAGACGCCAGCCCAGAGCGGCGCCAAGCATGGCCAGCAGTGCGTCCGTCAGTTCGGCTACCCGATCGGCTAGCAGTACCTGGCCGGCTTCCAGTAACAAGGCAAACAGTGCCAGCCACACCAGCGCGATACGTGACGGTACCTTGGCCGCTGACGCCAGCCACAGCCGTGCAAGTAACCCGCCGGGCAGGAAGACCAGCAGCTTGCGCAGAATCTCGTTGAGTGCACCGAGCTCCTGGCGCTGGAAATAGGTAATAAACGGTACGCGTGTGAACGCATCCACGAACGCCAGCCAGCCTCGCTGTGGCCACCGTATGTCGAAGGGCTGGCCGTAGATCAATACCACCACTACCAGCCATACCAGTAATCCGATCCCGCAGGCACGGCGAAGTGCTCCGCGCCCGGCTGCGGATGCCTGCAGTACATGTGGCACTGCCAGCGTACCGAGTAACGCGCCGACAGCTGACAGCAGTACGCTGGTGCTGTCACTCACGCGCGACAGCACCAGCAGTTGCGCGCATTCGATGGCTAACGCCAGCAGCATTGCACGCACGGCGATCGCACCTGGCGTGCGTCGGGGTACATCCAGCCGCCATAGTGCGCCCACTGGCATCCATAGCAGAACGTCAGTCACGAGCTCGTAGATGATTTCCGGTGCTGTTCCATGCATTGCGGAGAAAGGCAGCAAGATCACTTTGCCGTCGCGCCATTTGTGGTAGAGCTCGCCGACATCGAGCGTGAGATCCAGCGGCATCACGGCAAACAGCAGTAACGCCGCCAGATAGCCGTGCAACAGATGGGCGACACGTGATCGCGCATCCATCGCCGAACCGATTGAGGCCAGCCACATCTGCACCCGCATACCGAATCTGGCATGCAGTGCCAGCCCCAGCATCGTGCCCGCGGTTTGTGCCAGTACATCACCCAGGCTCTCACTGCGTCCGGGCAGGAAGCCCTGCCCGTACTCGGCCAGCAGCGACAGGGGCAGCACGAGCAACACAATGGCTGCGCGCGTCAGTATCGGGGCACGGGTTCGCGGACTTATCCACAGCAAAGCGAGGCCAAGGCCCAGCGGCACCGTCAGTAAAACATTGACTGCAGTGTCGATGCGCTGCCCCTGCAGTGAACTCCAGGCAGACCACTGCCACAGTGTGGTCCAGACTTCAGCCGGGTCGTGCGGCTGGAAGTTTAGCGGTACCCAGCTGCCATAGATAATGAACATCGCCCATGCCAGCAGCAGCCAGGCGAGCTGCCGGCGCTGTCGCAATACCAGCCCGGTCTCGTGCAGCGCCGGTGGCATGTCTGGGCTGCCTTCACTCATCAGAGTTCCTCATTGTATTGTCTCCAGTGCATGAGATCGAACCACATGTGCATCTATACCGCCGCACTCGATTGCAGTGAGGTATATGGATACAGGAAAATAAAGCACCTTGTTCATGGCCATTGAATGTACAAAAAGCCGGCTCAGCAGTCAAAGACTGTGATAGCCATCCTGAAAATGACTGTACCCTGATCCAGCTAATACAAAGAAATCAGAGGTTTTTCCGTGTTCCGGGCTGCAGACAAAAAGTGCATGAGAGTAAAGATCGGGATCAGCAGGGTGATGGAGAAGGTTAAAAAGAATGGACACAGGAAACGGGCTGGCTCGAAAAAAATTGTGGGTTTGCGCAGGTGTTTTCGGCAATATCTGGACTGGCGGACCAAGAGTAAAACGCCTGTGCAAACCATAAATGACTGGTATATTCCTTATCCTTAGCTACTCCGTTGAGACCCTGACAATCGGGTGGAGTGCGGTACATGACCTCTCCTGATTTTAAATCTGATATTACGTTATGCTCTGGATCAAATCGTTACACATCATTTCCATGGTGACCTGGTTTGCCGGGTTGTTTTATCTGCCCCGGCTGTTTGTTTATCACGCCATGTGTACGGATCAGGCGGGGGTAGAGCGGTTCAAGATCATGGAGCGCAAGCTCTATTACGGCATTATGACCCCGGGCGGGTTATCGACGATCATTTTTGGCACGTGGTTGTGGCTTGGCTACGGTTTTTCCGGTGGATGGCTGCATACCAAGCTGGCGCTGGTTGCGTTGCTGATTGCCTATCACATTTATTGTGGAAAGTTACTGATCGATTTTCGCAATGACCGTAATCAGCACGGCCATGTTTACTATCGCTGGTTTAATGAATTGCCGGTACTGGCATTGTTTGCGATTGTCATACTGGTGGTGGTCAAGCCCTATTGACGAGGCAGAGCACGGTGTATCAATCATCCCCGATGATTTGATCCGGAAAAAGTGTATCGGTATAGCCGAATTTGCGTAAATCATCGATGCGCATGGGGTAGAGAATTCCATTCAGATGATCGCATTCGTGCTGTACCACGCGTGCATGAAATCCTGTAACGGTTCTGTCAATTGGAGTGCCGGTGGCATCCATACCCTGATAACGCAAATGAGTGTAGCGGGGAACCAGCCCGCGCATTCCGGGAATACTCAGACATCCTTCCCAGTCTTCTTCCATTTCTTCGGATAGCGGGGTAAGTACCGGGTTGATCAGCACGGTAAATGGAACACTTTCAGCATCGGGGTAACGTGGAGAATGCTCGAAGCCAAATATAACCACTTGCAGGCTTACGCCAATTTGTGGTGCGGCCAGTCCGGCACCGTTGAGTGCAGCCATCGTGTCCCGCATATCCTGCAGCAGCCTTTCGAGCTCGGGTGTGCCAAATTGCTCAACGTGCCGTGCTGTCTGCAACAGGCATGGATCGCCCATTTTCAATACCGGTTTAATCATTATTATTATTCCTTACCAGGTGCTCCAATATATTCCTGACATTTACCATTGTATTTTCCAGCACGTTATGGGCAACCTGCAGCGGGATACTGTGTGTGCTTTCCCCGCGCCCGGCTGCATGATTTGCGACAGCCGCGACAGCCGCATAGGAAATCCTCATCTCTCTGGCGAGAATTGCTTCCGGCATCCCCGTCATTCCGACTAAATCTGCGCCATCGCGCCCCAGACGGTTGATTTCGGCAGCAGTCTCGAACCTCGGCCCCTGGGTGGCGGCATAAACACCACCATCAATCACTGATTCCCCTGCATCCTGCGCAGCTTTCAGGAGACTTGCCCGTGCTTTTGGGCAGTAAGGTTGCGTGAAATCAGTATGAGTAATGGTACCGTCGGAATGATCATGAAAAGTGGATTCCCGGCTGTGGGTGTAATCGATGATCTGATCGGGAATGACGATTTTTCCTGGCCCCATGTCCTGGTTTATCCCACCCACTGAAGCCACAGAAATAATTGTTTCAGCTCCGAGCGAATTCAGCGCCCAGATATTGGCCCGATAGTTGACTACGTGTGGAGGGATGGTGAGGCCGTGGCCATGCCTCGACAGAAAAACAATCTCCTGTTCGCCAAGCATGCCAAAAATCAACGCGCTGGAAGGTTCACCGTAAGGGGTTCTCACAATCTGGCGGCGCGTCACCTCCAGGTTTGCAAGTTTTTTCATGCCGGTTCCGCCAATAATTGCAATCATATTGATCCTGATGAGAAGTTTTTTATTGAAGAACCTTCGTTAAGGACCCTTAAGCCCGGCGCTTGTGCAACATCATTATATAACGAGGCCATGTGTATAAATTGGTGTGACAGGGAAAGGTACTTTGCTGTCATTCACCGGGAACACTATCCTGCAGCAGTAACAGCAGCTGATCTTCATTGAGTACTTGGATACCCAGCTCAACCGCTTTAGTGTATTTGCTGCCAGGATCTGAGCCGGCAATGACATAACTGGTGGCGGATGAAACGCTGCCGGTAACCTTGCCGCCCTGTTGTTCAATCCTGCTTTTGGCCTGGTCGCGCGTCATGGCAGGCAATGTTCCGGTCAGAACAAAAGTTTTACCGAAAACAGCCGGATTGGTTTGCAATGGCTGTTGGGCAGGATGATCGGGTTTTTTCCACTGCAACCCGCTGTTTAACAGTTGTCCGATCACTTCCCGGTTGTGCCCTTCAGAGAAAAAATCCGCGATACTTTGCGCCACCACCGGGCCAATATCCGGAATCTGCTGCAGCTGCTCAGTACCCATGTTCATCAGATGCACCAGATCACCCGCCTGCTCGGCAAGCGCTTTGGCGGTTGCTTCGCCGACATGACGAATACCCAGTGCATAAATGAAACGCGGCAGCGTGGTGTGTTTGCTGTGCTCAACCGCAGTAACGAGGTTACGAGCGGATTTTTCCGCCATGCGTTCCAGTCCGGCCAGCGTATCGACATTCAGCCTGTATAAATCAGCCGGAGTGCGAACCAGCTCACGATCAATCAGCTGATCGACCAGTTTTTCTCCTAACCCGTCAATATCAATGGCGCGGCGAGAAGCAAAATGCAGAATAGCCTGTTTGCGCTGCGCCGGGCAGTACAACCCTCCGGTACAGCGGGTGACAGCTTCATCCGGCAGGCGTACCGCCTTTGATCCGCATACCGGACAATGATCCGGCATGATGAATGGCTTGGCATGGGTTGATCGCCGTTCCGGTATCGCAGCAATCACTTCCGGGATGACATCACCTGCCCGCCGCACGATGACGGTATCACCGATCATGATCTGTTTGCGCTGAACTTCATCTTCGTTATGCAGCGTGGCACTGGTGACCGTTACCCCGCCCACAAACACGGGAGCCAGGCGGGCTACCGGTGTCAGTGCACCGGTTCTTCCCACCTGGATTTCAATGGCCAGCAGTTCGGTACTGGCTTCCTGTGCCGGAAATTTATGAGCGACGGCAAAACGGGGTGCACGTGAGACATAGCCAAGCGTTTCCTGCTGTGCCAGATTGTTGACTTTATATACCACTCCATCGATTTCATAAGGCAGAGAGGGGCGTAGAACGCCCATTTCCCGGTAATAGGCCAATAATTCATCTGAGCCCGTTACAGTGTTGTTCTGCGGTGATACCAGAAATTGCTGTGCAGCCAGGTAGGCCAGAATCTCGCTGTGTGTTGAGAAAACTGACTGATTTTCATGATAAATTCCGATGCCATAGGCAAAGAAAGTTAACCTGCGGGCAGCAGTAATGCGCGAATCCAGCTGGCGTAGCGAGCCGGCAGCAGCATTGCGCGGATTGACGAAGGTTTTTTCATCATGCTTCCGCTGCTGTTCGTTGAGGTGCTCGAAATCCGCTTTTAACATCACCACCTCGCCGCGTACCTCGAACAGACTGGCCGCAGGCAGCGTTTGCAGGCGCAGGGGGATTGACGGGATCGTGCGTAAATTCAGCGTAATGTCCTCGCCGGTATAACCATCTCCCCGGGTGGCGCCTTTTGCCAGCATTCCATTCTCATATACCAGGCTGACGGCCAGCCCGTCGAATTTCGGCTCAACCGCATACCCCACTCGATCCACATCCAGTGCTTCACGAATACGCCGGTCGAAAGCAGCAACTTCGTCTTCAGAGAACGCATTGGCCAGTGACAGCATGGGAATCTGGTGGGAGAGCTGAGCAAAGGCTTTTAACGGCGGAGCACCTACCCGCTGCGTTGGAGAATCCGGCGTAATCAGCTGCGGATACTGCTGTTCCAGCTGTTGCAGCGAACGAAAGAGTGCATCGTATTCCGCATCCGGAATGACCGGTGCATCCTGAACGTAGTAATGGAAATCATGCAATGCAATGGCTGCACGCAGATCCTTCAGGCGTTCTTCAATCGGTTTTTCAGATACCATGGCAACAATTATTCTGTGGCGGGGAGTAAAGTGAAAAAATACCGGTCACAGGATAATGTAAAACAGAGTGAAGATTGATTGTTTTGCATCTTTCCTAAACCTTTCAGGAGAAATCACATGAGAATCAGATTGACCGGTTTATCGCTTGTTATGGGTGCTTTGTTTGCGCTGCCGTCTGCCATGGCAACTTCACCAGCGGCAGATACTTCAGTCCGGCAGGGAGCAGCCAGCTACCTTCTTCTGGCAGACGCCCATCAGAATCAGGGGCAAGGCCATGCAAATGATTCAGGTAATGGAGATCATGCCGGCCATGGCGGGAGCGGGCAGGGTGATCAGGGTCAGCACGGCAAGCAATGCAAGGGAAAGGATAAGGGGGGAGATGAACACGCTGGTCATGGGGATAAGAAAGATAAGCACGGACATCACCACGACTATGCACACAGTATTGCCATGCAGGCAGAAGCATTGGGGCTTTCCGATGAACAGCTCGGTAAAATCGTGCGCCTTCATCTGAAGAGAGATAAACAGGCGCATGAACGTATCAAAGAGAAAATGAAAGCCAGTATGAAAGCTTTCCGGGAAGCGGTTTCTCAGCCGTCCACGGATGATGAAACCTTACGCAAACTGGGACAGGCGCATGTTGACAGCTTTAATGAAATGGTTAATTACCATATCCAGGAGCGGAAAGCGGTTCGCAGTATCCTGACACCTGAACAGATCGGGAAGTTGAAGAGCATTAAAACCGAGACCGGGCATGAGCACTAAGATCTGCTGAAAAACCGGTTTATTGCCCGGCCAGACAGTAAATGGCCGGGTCAGCGGGCTGACAAATTCGGGGCCGACAGCGGTGGAAATACACTGCCGGCCCCGGTTTTAATCTGATGTTACTTCTTCCTATAACCAGCGTTTGCGCCGGAAGTAGATAAGCATACCGATAACGACTGCGACCATGACACCGAGTACATAGATATAACCAAAGCGCCAGTGGAGTTCTGGCATGTTCCAGTCGCTGGATGTATCAAAATTCATTCCGTAAAGCCCGGTGATGAACATGAGCGGCAGAAAAATGGTTGCGATAATGGTAAGTGCTTTCATGATGTCGTTCATGCGCTGACTTACTGCAGACAGGTAAGTATCAAGCAGGCTGTAAGCCATTTCACGGTAAGTTTCCACAAAATCAATCACGATCACGCAATGATCGTAACAATCGCGCATATAGAGACGTGTGGTTTCAGAGAGAAATCGCCCGTCATCACGCATGAGCTCGGCGATGACCTCGTGCTGCGGCCACCAGGCGCGGCGCATCAGTACCAGTTTGCGCTTGGCGTAGTGAATCCTGTTGCGTGCTTCGCGGCTGGGGTCATCCAGGATTTCATCCTCCAGTGATTCCAGCTCGTCGCCCAGCTCTTCCAGCAGGGGAAACCCGCTGTCCACGATGACATCAATCAGCGCATACAGCAGATAATCTGCTCCGTATGTACAGATTTTCCCATTGCCGCGAATCCGCTGACGTACCGATTCAAACGTATCATTCCGGTTTTCACTGATACTGATCAGGTAGTTTTTGCCTGGAAAAAAACTGATCTGATCAATAACCAATGTATGTTCGTCAGTCCGGTGTACGTGGTTGAGTACGATAAACTGGTGATTATCGTAGGCTTCAACCTTGGCCCTTGCCTCCCGATGCAGTACGTCCTCAAGTGCGAGCGGGTGTAATCCGAAGGTTTGGCCGAGTATTTTCAGCTGTTCCGGTGTTGGCAGACCTTGCAAATGCAGCCAGGTAATATCGGTGGCGTCAGCTTCGGGAGGTTTGCAATCTGTGATCGCAATGTCGCATTTTTCCTCAACACGGCCTTCTTTGCGATAACGCAACAGAGATAGCTTTGCCAGCGGCAGATGGGTGGTTACTTCACCTTTTGCCATTTCCAGCGAGCCCGGAGAAGCTCCGGGGCGGTAATTACGGGTATGGCTTTTGTGTGATCTGGCAGAGTGTGTTGCTGTTTTGTGTTTCATGGCAAGAATCTGTTACAAAATATCCGGGAACCGGGTTTTTCTGCTTCCCGGAGTATAGGCCGGAAATTTTAATTTTGATGGCGGTTTTCAGTAATGGAACAATACTTCGCAGCTATCCTGCCTTCAATCGAGCATTTTCATGTATTTGGTTACTGGGTGGCTTTTCTGGCGGCGTTGCTGGAAACGGTACTTGTGGTGGGATTGTTTCTGCCCGGATCGACATTTCTGTTGCTGCTGGGAGCGTTGTCATCCGCCGGGCACCTCGATTTCACCAGTTTATTAGGGTCTGCCATAGCGGGTGCAGTGCTGGGAGATAATGTCAATTACTGGCTGGGACAGCGATATGGCCAGAAATGGGCTCAAAGAGGTATCTGGCTCCTGACTCCGGATCGCTTCGGGAAAGTTCACCGTTTTTTCGATCGGCACGGCGCCAAGAGTGTTTTTCTGGGACGTTTCATCCCGAGTGTCAAGGAAATCGCACCTTTTGTGGCGGGTATGGCAGGGATGCATTACCGTACATTCATGTCATGGAACATTCTGGGGGGAATCGGCTGGGGGTTGCAATGGGTGGGCGGCGGTTATCTTTTTGGCCAATCCATCGGGCTGGCGCAAACCTGGATGTCCCGCATCGAGATGGTACTGGTAGCTATACTGGCTGTCTGGGCCCTGCTGTGGCTCTTTCAGTACTATCTGCTTCGTCATGGCGGCAGGCTATGGCAGGCAACAGTATCGTTCGGTCATACGCTCAGAAGCAGGTTTACCGGCAATCCATACGTGCAGCAGTGGATACGCCAGCACCCCGGCAGCATCCGGTTTCTGGCGAAACGTGCTGATTACACCCATTTTTTCGGCCTTCCACTGACGCTTCTGGTCTTGTCATTCATCGTTACGCTGGTTTTGCTTGCAGAAGTTGCTGAAGATGTCGCCACTGCCGATTCGATCGTTGTGGTTGACCATCTTGCGGCCTGGTTGATCTCCACATTTCGTGCGCCAGAACTTATTCCTGTTGCCATCTGGATTACGAGTTGGTGTGCACCGCCGGTAATCGGCGTATTGCTGGTGGTGGCATGTTTGCTGCTGTGGCTGGTAAATCGCCGATTTACTATCGCAGGCCTGGTAATTTCATTACTGGGAGCTTCCCTGTTCAGTGTGCTGAACAAAATGATCTTTCAACGGCTCCGGCCGGATGGGGCTGTGCTGCTTGAGCCATCCTATTCCTTCCCAAGCAGCCACGCCGCCCTGTCAGTCGCCTTCTATGGATTTCTGGGGTATTTGCTGATCAGATCCGCGAAGAAGTGGGACATACGAATCAAATTGTGTTTTGCCACCATCGGGTTTGTTCTCCTGATCGGACTCAGCCGCATCGTGCTAGGCGTACACTACCTGAGCGATGTCTGGGCGGGCTATCTGGTGGGGTTGCTGTGGCTGATTGTGGGCATCAGTGTGAATGAATGGCTTGCCGCAACCGGGCGGATTGACTGGAAGTTACCACTCGACCGGCGCCGGAAAATAATGGTGTTCTCCCTCATGTTTGCCGCAATAATTGGTGTTGCCGGTTATTTATTTGCCAGGACACTGGCTCTTCGTCATCTGCAATAGAAGCATCGCCTGGGTGTCAATCGAAAAGCCTGCCGATTGTAGACCTTCAAGCAGGTTTTTCCGTTATGTTGGTCGCCGGGAACGCGCATCAAACCCGTCTGCACTTTCAGTACCAGTTCAATTCCCCCGCTTCATTTTTAAAAGAGTGGAATCGAACCCACGTCCGCATGGTGGTTCAGACAAAGGGTTCGGCCGCTGCGGGATCGGTAAGCCGGCGCATCGTCAAGGTGCAGCGTCGTTCAATCAAGGTATTGATTTGTTCAACTACGGCATTACCGGCAAAACTGTGTCCGGGGTCAGACTGGAGCTTGCGCGCCGTAGCTGGCAGTAACTTTGCCAGCTCCAGAATGCGCCGTTTAACCTGCGCCCTGGTAAAGCCTGCGTCTTCGGCGAACTGCTCCCAGTGCCGCTTCTCAACTTCGCTGAACTTGTATTTTCTGCCGATTTTCATCGCCATCTTCGGTGTCAGCGTTGGATACACCGCTGTCGAAAACGTGTCGTAAAACGGTGCCAGCACGGGGGACTTGCCCCTCTCTTTATGTGAGTACAGCAGCGAGAAATTCTTGGCGTGCGCATCATGATTGCCAATTAGCGCATTGAAGATCACGTAGTCGAGCAGGCGCAGAACCTGCGGCGCACTGGGGCGCGTTGCACTGCGCACCAGATCAAAACACTGCGCCAGATCCGGACCACCTTCATTCTGGTACTTCATTTCCGGCACCACGCCCAGCGCCTGGCAAAAGTCCTCTTGATGGAGGCGTTGCCGGTACCCCTGGGCATCGATCAGTCGGTCATAGCGCTCGACCAGCAGAAACATGCGGTCCAGCACATGATGAATTTCTGATTTTGCAGGTGCAAGCTGCATGGCCTCAGCCAGTGCCATGCAAAACCCTTCGTTAATCACGCTGTCGTCAACGGCGTGGATAGCGGGCTTCAAGATGTGGGAACTGGGTGAGCCATTGAGGGGCAGCCCGATGCGCGTACCATCGAAGACTACGGGCAACTTGTCTTGGGCCCCCGCCAAGGAAAGCCGCAAGCCATCTTTGCCTGCCAGCATAGGGCGGCGCGGCAATTCATCCAGGATGGCAACAACTTCATCGTCGCTCAGCCATTGAATGTTATCGCTGCGGGTTGGCACAGGCAAAATCTGACCCGGCCCCAGAAACGTCACGGCCCCGGCGCATTCGCCGCCGATGTGATTCAGCAGCGCAAAGTCGTTCTGGCCAGACACCTGAAACTGCTGCGCGATCAGGCGGCGCATCTGTCCTTCGGGCAGCAGACCAGCAAAGAAGGGACGTGTTTTGCGATCATCGAACGGATCCGTTTGCAGGGGCAACGAGGCGGACAAGGCAACAGCGTCTTGTTGTGACAGCCAATCGGGCGCATAGCAAAAGTTTAGTCGCCCATCGACCAAGGACAGCGTGCCGACATGATCGACGAAAAACCAGACTTCCAGCTCATGCGCCATGGCCATCATCCTCTCGTTGATCGTCGGAAGCAGCAGATGGCAAGCCACTCAAATGAACTTCACCACCCAGGGCATCAATGACCCGCAGCACGTTTTCCAGTCGCAAGGTGGGTTTGCCTGCTTCAATGTCGACAATGAAGCGCACACCCACCCCTGCCGCCAGCGCCAACTGGGGCTGGGTTAGCCCGAGCTGCTTGCGAGCGGCACGGAGTGAACGCCCTAGTTGTTGAGGTGATCGAATGGATGTCATGATGTTCTAAATTTCCCGAACGGGAAATTATCAGCTGCAACCGGATTATGTACAAGCAATATTTCCCGATCGGGAATTCACGTGTGCTGATGTCAAGACCTGCCAGTTTTGAATCGCTGGGTATTCCTGCTATCTTTTATCTTGCAAAAAAGACGTCAATGACGTACTATAAGGAATGGAAACTAAGCCCATTACCATTGTTGAAACGCCTGCGTTCCTGCATCTGGCAGAAGGAATCTGGTCAGACGATGAGCGGGTCGAGTTGATTGATTATGTGGCGCGGAATCCAGAAAGCGGGGTTGTGATCTCGGGAACAGGAGGCATCCGAAAGCTGCGATGGGCCAGAGCGGGAACAGGTAAACGCGGCGGTGCTCGCGTGATCTATTTCTACTATCACACAGACGCACCTATTTATATGTTGCTGGCCTATGCAAAATCTACGAGTGTGGATTTAACGCCCGAGCAAAAACGGCAGGTAACGAAGCTAACAACATTACTGAAAGAACAGCATAGTGTGAAAGGAGATTGAAATGGGAACGAATTTTGGTGACGATCTGATCGAGAGCTTGAATCAAGCAGTTGCTTTTACCAAAGGACAGACAAAGAGCGCCAAGGTGCATGTAGTGCGTGTGC
>CAZYWE010000004.1:0-105631 GCA_964651625.1 uncultured Nitrosomonas sp.
TCCGGTGTAATAAAACCAAATCCTTTTGAATCATTGAACCACTTTACTGTTCCTGTTGCCATTTCTACTTCCTATAAAAAACTGGGCCGGATACCCTGATACTATTTGAATTTCAAGACCGCAAACGGCTCTAACCAGTACTGCAGAAAACTTGAAGCCAAACGCCGGTTGCAGTTTCACGCAAAATATGTCCCAAGTCAAGCAGTGGGTGTTGTCAGGCCCCCACCTATGAAATAAGGTGGATAACTACCCGAGCAATCGCTTAAGAACAGATCGCGCTCTGTCGTAATCGATTTTTAATATTTCGAATAAGTCTGGTATCAAATAATACCGGGCAGAGGCCGGGTTGGCGGTTGGAGTAGAATATGGCAGCAAGTACTGACAGATATTTTTTCTTATAGAATGCCAAATACGGAAAGTCGGAAAGCGTAAACCATGGCAACAAACAGCCGGAATCCTGATAGTGTTATCGAAAAAAGCAAGGCCGGGTTAAGCCCCCCCCCTTTATACAAAGTAATATTGGTTAATGATGACTTCACTCCCATGGATTTCGTGGTTAAGGTGCTGCGCCATTTCTTTCTGATGAATGAAGAAATGGCTAATCGGATCATGCTAAAAATCCATACGGAAGGTTCAGGGATCTGTGGAATCTATCCCAACGATATTGCAGCAACAAAAGTTAAGCAGGTTAATGAGTTTTCAAGACAAAATCAGCACCCACTCATGTGTGTGATGGAGAAGGAATAATATGATCGCGCAAGAACTGGAAGTAAGTTTGCACATGGCTTTCGTCGAATCACGGCAGAAGCGCCATGAGTTCATCACGGTTGAACATCTGCTGCTGGCACTGCTGGACAACCCCAGTGCTGCAAAAGTACTGGTTGCCTGTACGGTTGATATTGAAGATTTGCGTAAATCCCTGCAGGATCATATTGCGCGCCACACACCTGTTGTTGAAGGCTCTGAAGATGTGGATACCCAACCCACACTGGGTTTTCAGCGAGTCATTCAAAGAGCGATTCTCCATGTTCAGTCTTCCGGCAAAAAAGAAGTTACCGGGGCTAACGTTCTGGTTGCCATTTTTGGTGAGAAAGACTCACATGCGGTCTACTTTCTGCAGCAAAAAGGAGTAACACGGCTGGACGTAGTGAATTATATCTCTCACAAGATAGGCAAAGCGGCACAAAGCAATGAATCCAGTAAAAACGAGGAAAATCCTGACAGTGAGCAGCAGGATTCAGGCAGCACACTGGAAAATTACACCATCAACCTGAATAACCAGGCAATTGCCAATCGGATAGACCCTCTGATTGGGCGTGAAAAAGAAGTTGAACGTGTTATCCAGGTATTGTGCCGCCGTCGTAAAAACAACCCCCTGCTGGTGGGCGAAGCGGGTGTCGGAAAAACCGCTATTGCTGAAGGATTGGCCAGAAGAATCACTGAAAACCGGGTACCGGATGTGCTTACCAATCACGAGGTTTATGCCTTAGATATGGGCGCGCTGCTCGCTGGAACAAAATACCGGGGTGATTTTGAACAGCGGCTGAAAGTGGTATTGAAGCAGCTCACTGACAACCCCAGGGCAATTCTGTTTATCGACGAAATCCATACCCTGATTGGTGCCGGTGCTGCATCAGGCGGAACACTGGACGCCTCCAACCTGCTAAAGCCCGCACTCGGTTCAGGTCGGCTGAAATGTATTGGAGCTACTACTTATAACGAATATCGCGGTATTTTCGAAAAAGATCACGCCTTATCCAGGCGTTTTCAGAAAATTGATGTTTCCGAACCTGATATCAGTGAAACTGTGGAAATTCTGCGCGGACTGAAATCCCGTTATGAGAAGCATCACAACGTTAAATATACTGAAGTTGCACTAACGGCAGCAGCCGAACTGTCAGCACGTTTCATCAATGATCGCCATTTACCGGACAAAGCGATTGATGTTATTGATGAAGCCGGCGCTGCACAGCGTGTACTGCCGAAATCCAGACAACGGAAAATCATCGGCAGGCAGGAAATTGAACAGGTCATTGCCGGAATGGCGCGGATACCACCACAAAATGTTTCAAGTGATGATCGCAATAAACTCAAAACGCTGGACCGGGATCTCAAAGCCATCGTTTTCGGTCAGGATACAGCCATTGAAGCACTCACAGCCGCCATCAAAATGGCACGCAGTGGTTTAGGAAATGCCAGCAAGCCCATTGGTTCTTTCCTGTTTTCCGGACCAACCGGCGTGGGAAAAACCGAGGTAGCACGCCAGCTTGCCTATACACTCGGCATTCCGCTGCATCGCTTCGATATGTCTGAATACATGGAACGTCACGCTGTTTCAAGACTGGTTGGCGCGCCACCAGGATACGTTGGATTCGACCAGGGTGGCCTGCTGACCGAAACCATCATTAAACAGCCACATGCTGTGCTGTTGCTCGATGAGATTGAAAAAGCCCACCCTGATATCTTCAATGTTTTACTCCAGATTATGGACTATGGAACATTGACTGATAACAGTGGGCGCAAAGCTGATTTCCGTAACGTCATTATCATCATGACAACCAATGCAGGCGCCGAAGCGCTCACCAGAACATCAATCGGATTTACCGAAAACTCCAAACCCGGGGATGAAATAATCGAAATCAAACGGCTGTTCACACCAGAATTCCGCAACCGTATCGATGCAATCATCTCATTTGCTCCTCTCAATGAATCTATCATCCTGCGTGTTGTTGATAAATTCCTGATAGAGCTCGAAACACAGTTGCAGGAGAAAAAAGTGGACGTTACATTTACCGACAATCTGCGCAGGCATCTTGCCCGCCATGGGTTCGATCCACTGATGGGTGCCCGCCCCATGGCAAGGCTGATTCAGGACATCATTCGCCGGGCACTCGCCGACGAACTGCTGTTCGGTCATCTGGCCAATGGTGGCAAAGTCACGGTAGATATTGGTGAAGATGGTAAGGCCATCCTCACATTCGATAACATGGAAAACGTTGCGTCACCCGCGATTTCCTGAAAACAACCTTACTCTCATGTCAGATTTCAGGCAGCGGTTTATAGACTTCGCGCTCCAGTACGATGTATTGCGCTTTGGCAATTTCACAACCAAAGCAGGCCGGCCTTCACCCTATTTTTTCAATGCTGGTCTATTTAATGATGGCCTCGCATTGAAAAAACTCGGCCAGTTTTATGCACAGGCAATCCTTGCTTCCGGAATCCGTTTCGATGCCCTGTTCGGCCCGGCCTATAAAGGCATCCCGTTAGTCAGCACCATTGCTATTGCACTTGCCGAAGCCGGACACAACCACCCCTTCAGTTTCAATCGCAAAGAAATCAAGGATCATGGTGAAGGCGGCAATATCGTAGGCGCGTCATTAGCCGGACAAATCCTTATCGTGGATGATGTCGTATCGGCAGGTCTGTCAGTCGGAGAATCCGTTGCTCTTATCCGCGCTGCCAATGCTACCCCGTGCGGCATCATGGTCGCGCTCGATCGTATGGAAAAAGGCGAAAGTGAACACTCCACTCTACAGGAAATCAAAAGTAGACACGGGATAATGGTTGTCTCACTGATTACACTGGATGACATCGTCGCCTACCTGCACACCCGGCAGGATCTCGCTCAATATATTCAGGCAATAGAGGCCTATCGCACCCTCTATGGTGCAAAAATACCTGGTTCATCCAACTGACAGAATCCGGCGGCGAAGTTAAGAAATTCACTGGCCATCTATTCTTTTTACTGTTCACCTTTACCTGTTTACCTTGCCGGTTACCCAGTTTCACATAGCCTGATTTATCTGCTATTTCACCCCTGAAGCACTATCTTCAGATACAACCCAAAATCCCGGCTGGCTTTTCAGGCTATTCCGGTTACAATACAAACTTACGAGAACGGTCAGTCTACTTTCAAGGAGAATCCCGGTCATGATTAAAAACATTATTGGTCGCCTGATTAAAAGAAATGCTGCTGCCTCAGCTGCTCCCCAAACGAATAACTCGCTGTTCATCCCGGCAAGACGCCGATTTCTGTGTACCTGCGGATGTGGAATGTTTTATGCAACTGCTGCCGGCGCAGGGCTGCTGGCCGCTGCCACACATGCAGAAGCTGCTGCGGGTGGGGCCATTATTCGTGTCGGACACCTGCCAGCAGGCTGTGTTTCCCATCTGTTACTGGCAAAAACAAGAGGCATGTTCGCCAAAGCAGGTCTACATGTTGTTCTGACACAATTCAACAGCCCTGCTGATTCGATGCAGGCACTTGTCAGCAATAATCTTGAGCTGATTCACAGCCCGTGGACCATGACAGCAGCCGCTTACACTGCCGGCACTACTGATCTGCGCATCATCGGCGGTTCTGGTCAGGCCGGCATTGAGCTGGTCGCACGCAATGGTTCGGTCAAATCAGTGGAAGAATTCATTGATGCCGCAGGCAAAGGATTGCGAGTGGGAACCTTGCGGCTGGATACACTGGAACTGGTCGGCTATGGCACCATGTCGCAACACGGAAAATCCTACGACGATTACCGCATGACTTTCTTTCCAAGCATGATCGGTATGGGAGAAGCAATCGCAAACAAGGCACTGGATGTCTGCACACTGGCGCAGCCCTACGCCGAGCACGTGGTTGCTGAACAGGGCGCCACCTATCTGACTGACTCAAACTCGGTCTGGGGGCCGGAAGCAGCAGATTGCGTCATCAGCACCAGAGTCCGCACGATTGACCAGAAGCGTGACGTACTGAAAACTTATCTCAAGGTATTGCAGGAATCCGCGCGCGCTTTTAGCGAAGACTACGAGGCCGTATTGAATGATTTACAGCCCATTTATGGTGTACCTCGACCCATTTTATCGGTTGCACTCAAACGCCAGTTCCCCAACCCGGTCATCAGTCAGGCGGGTGTCAATGGATTGCGCCGGGGAGCAAAATATCTGGCTGAACTGGGCTACCTCAAACCGGAAGTCATTGATACCGTGCTGGATTTGAAATACCAGCCTGCCTGACACAATGCAGCAATCCTGTATTTCGGGTAAATCCGGCCGGCGGGCAACATTGATTAACCGATTCATCCGGTTAACTTTCCAATCGAATTTACTGTGGTTCTGTCTGGCCTGGTTACTGATTATCCTGCTCTGGGAACTCGGTTCCTGGATGGAATGGTTGAATCCACACATTCTGCCACCACCCAGCCAAACCATTCCATATGCCTTTTCCGGCAACATCAGCATTGGTTTTGGTCAGCAGAAAACCGGGTTATTCGAAGCCATTGCCATTACGCTAGCGCGCGTTGGTGCAGGGATGCTGGCCGGGCTTCTGGTTTCCTCCTGCCTCGCCGTCATGACAATAGAATTACCCGTTCTGCGGCGGCTGATCCTGCCTGTCGTCCAGTCACTTGCCCCCATCGCTCCTGTCGCGTGGATTCCATTTACCATCGCCGTCATCGGTATTGGTGGCCAGGCCGCGATATTTATCGTATTCATGGCTGTACTCGGAACCATGTCCCTGTCACTGATTGCCGCACTCGACGACATCCCTGTTGAATACCTGAAAATTGCCCGCAGCCTTGGTACTTCACGCACCAGAATGTGGTGGCATGTACGATTGCCTGCCATTACTCCCGGTGCAATGACAGCTATCCGCATGTCGTTCTTTGGTGCCTGGATGGCTGTTCTGGCTGGAGAAATGGCCGGTATCAACTCCGGCCTGGGCTACATGATTATCATGGCGCAGCAAATGTACAACATGAAACTGGTTATGATCGGCATTCTTGCTATCGGTTTTATCGGCTTTGCGATTGATCGCCTGTTACTGCTGGCCAACGCCAGACTGCTGCAATGGACACGGTAAGCAACGTGAACGCAACGGTCGCACATTCAACCGGCGCCCGGCTGGTATTCAGTAACGTCCGCAAAGCCTTCGGTGACACCATTTCAGTTGAAGCAGACAGCCTGACCATAGAACCGGGCAGCCTGACTGTTCTGCTCGGCCGCAGCGGTTGTGGAAAAACCACTCTGCTCAACCTTGCAGCAGGACTGGATTTCCCGGACCAGGGCAGCGTCAGCCATGACGGTCATGTGTTACGAGGACCCGCTCCTTCAACCGCTCTGATTTTTCAGACCCACAACCTGTTCCCGTGGATGACGGCAGGAGAAAATGTCGCATTCCCTCTGCGCAATCAGGGAATGGCAAAAACCGAAGCCCGGGAACATGCCAGGCAATATCTTGAACAGGTTGGGCTCGAATCATTTGCCAGCCATAAACCCTCACAGTTATCCGGTGGCATGCGCCAGCGTGTCACGCTGGCAAGAACCATTGCTACAAAACCACGGCTATTACTGCTGGATGAACCCTTCTCGGCACTGGATATGCAAACCCGCCGGATGATGCAGCGCTACCTGCTGGATGTCTGGAAAAATTCAGGGGCCACCATACTCATGATTACCCATGACCTGCATGAAGCACTCATGCTTGCCGATCGTATCGCACTGATGGCTTCATCCCCCAGAGGGCATATTGCCCAAATCCTCGATATTAAACCTGATCATCCCCGCAATACGGAAGACCCGGCCTTCCGCACTATCCAGCAGCAACTCGACCGGTTTCTGGAACATGAAACTCTCCTGGCAGAGCATATCCCTACCCCCGAATCACCCGATCAGTCAGCATAAACTGCCACAAAGCCGGACAGCACCACCCATGATGGCTCTCTTTGCAAATCCTGAAGCGTAAAGCGGCCCACCACCAGCCCATGATCGCAGTAACTGTCAGGAATGCGATCTGGCATCGAATTTCCGCGCCTGCTGTTCGAGTCTGGCGATGTACCGCTGTATCAATGTCCCGGACTTTTCGGCCGGTTTTATAAACTCGCAGCCAATGCGCGGGCAGACATCCCCGTTAGAAAGTATGGTGGTATTGACATAAATAATCCGGATAGCGGCTTCGATCACACCAAATCCCGGCAAGTTGACCAGACAGTATTCAAGCAGCATACCGGGTTTAAGGGGTATTTCAGCACCCGGCTGATCAATCAGTGCTATTCCACCGCAACTGATGTCCAGCAGGTTGAGGATATAAGGTATTTCTTCATCCCGCCCCGGTAAGGAAATAACACAGACGGCAGGATTGACGAGGGGCGTAGCAACCCGGTAAAAATTACGTCGCTGCACGCGCCTGAGTATTGCCGGAATATCGGCACTGAATGCGTTACGGCCCTCATAAAGGATATGCTGCAGGTTACCACAATCAAACTCTATCCTGATGCGATTATGACTGGTGGTACAACGCAGCATCCCGCGCTTAAGCGCCATCTGATTGAGCGTCTCGTTAATTCCATAATCCAGTACCAGCAGCTTTTTTTGCGGATCAACGACCAGTATGGAGGAAAGAATAATGGAATGACTGTCCCGCGTAAGCTGCAGTGAAATCAGTGATTTTTCCTGCATGATTCCATTCAGGTAAAAACATATTTCAGCCAGTGAATTTACGCTGTAGTCCGGTATATTCATATTGTTCTATATAGGAAAAAGGTCTGCCAATCCTGTTCCTTCCGGAATGCAGCCATGGTCTGTTTCGCTGTGCTTTATCAGCCCGGACGCTCACACCTGCATGTTCATGACTTCCTGATACGCGGATACCAGCCGGTTGCGCACCTGGATCATGGATTGAAATGAAACATTCGCCTTCTGCAATGAAATCATGACATCGTGCAACTCCACGTTCTGATTGCCACGCACAAACTCCTGGCTGAGCTGATCAGCTGTCTGTTGAACCGAGTTGACCTGATCAACCGCAGATCTGAGCAGCTGGCCAAAATCAGCCCGTGAAACCTCTGCAGTATTCGCAGCGGGCTTACTGCCACCCGCCACTTCCGCAGCAGCCTTAAGCTGCATCAACATCTGATCCATACCTGAAGCAACATTCATATTTTCTCTCCAATGTTTATAAATTGATCAGCACTGGGCAAGCCGGTATTGCTGAAGCTTGTAACGCAACGTACGCTCGGAAATACCAAGTTTTTCTACGGCCAGTTTGCGTGAGCCGTTTACCGCCGCCAGTGTTTGCAGAATATGATCCCGTTCGAGTGATTTAATATCACGCAGCGGTGAATCCTTTTTCCCCGATGCTTTTTCCGGGTAAATTTCACTGACAGGAGATACTGACAAGTTCAGATGTGCCGCTTCAATCAAACCTGTCGCCAGAATCATGGCACGTTGAATCACGTTCTCCAGCTCTCGCACATTCCCCGGCCAGGCGTAACGCTCCAGACTGCATTTGGCAGATTCTGCCAGTGTGCAGCGAGGCTGGTCAGCCGGAGCCAATTTATCCAGAATGCGTTGCGCCAGCGGTGCAATATCCTGCGGACGGTCGCGTAATGGCAAAATTTCCAAGGGAAACACGTTGAGGCGGTAATACAGATCCTCACGAAAATGCCCTTCCCGTACGTACGCCGGCATATCCCGGTTGGACGTTGCGATCAGGCGAATATCAAGCTTGACTGGCCTGCTCCCCCCTATTCGCTCAACTTCGCGTTCCTGCAGGACACGCAGCAACTTTGCCTGAAGGCCAAGCGGCATTTCCGAAATTTCATCCAGCAGCAATGTACCGCCATTGGCCTGTTCAAATTTTCCTGCCTGCGCTTGAGAAGCGCCGGTAAATGATCCTTTCTCATAACCAAACAATGTTGCTTCCAGCAGATTCTCAGGAATGGCAGCGCAGTTGATGGCGACAAAAGGTTTGGGCGCGCGGGGTGAATGACGATGAATGAACCGGGCCAGCACCTCCTTACCGCTGCCACTCTCGCCCGTCAGCATCACTGTGACATTGGTTACCGCCACCTTCTTTGCCAGCGCCAGCAAAGTCAGCGTACGAGGATCTTCTGCCACCACATCAGATTCCTCCTCACTGTTCACGGTCAGCAAATAATGCCTGACATGTGCCAGCAGACTTTGCG
The DNA here is from genome assembly GCA_964651625.1 of uncultured Nitrosomonas sp. GTDB lineage: Bacteria > Pseudomonadota > Gammaproteobacteria > Burkholderiales > Nitrosomonadaceae > Nitrosomonas. The sequence continues at coordinate 8,955 of CAZYWE010000004.1, forward strand.
GATCAAACGGCTTCAGTAAATAGTCACTTGCCCCGACACGCATCGCGGCCACAGCCTTATCGATTTCCCCATGCGCTGTCATCAGCACCACCGGAATCCAGGGGTAATTACGCCGGATGGTTTGCAGCAGTGCATAACCATCCATCGGACGCATTTGCACATCACTGATTACCAGCCCTACCGAATGAATCCGCAACAGATCCAGCGCCTGCTCGCCATTACTGGCAGCCAGACCGGTATATCCATCCAGCCTGAGCGTTGCGCACAACGCTTCAAGCAGATCCGGGTCATCCTCAACGATCAATACAGGCAAGTTCCGCATTCTTATCCATCCTTGTTTTTCAGTTGTCTCCGGATTTATCAAGTGAAACGAATTGATTTTCAGATCCAGTCTTTCCCGCAACTCTTGGCAAAATAACCGTAAAGCATGTGCCACCGCCTGGAACCGGATCGATCCGGATTTCACCGCGCATTGACCGGATCAGGTTATGTACGATCGCCAACCCCAAACCTGTTCCTTCTGCCCGGGTTGTGAAAAACGGCTCGAATACCCGTTCATGCAGATCAGGCACTATCCCGGGACCTTCATCACTCACCGCCAGCTTTGCCTTATCAGCTGTTACCTCACATGCGAGCGTAACAATGCCATCTGCGGGCGAAACCTGTATCGCGTTATCCAGCAAATTCATTACCGCATTGCCCAGTGCCTCATGATCCACGTTCAGACTCACTCCCTTGCTGCCATCCTGAACAACAAGCCTGAGGTTACGTTGCTGTATCTGGGGGGCCATTACCTGCTGCAGATTTCGTAACAAAGCCGACAGCTCCACATGCCCGGCCGGCACCGGCCCGCCTTTCACAAATTGCAGCATGTTACGGATCAGGTACTCCAGATGATGAAGCCGCTCAATCGTTTTAACGGCAAAATTTTTCTTTTCCTCATGATTGAGTACATCTCCACTCAAGTGCCCGGCATACAGCAAAGCAGCAGATAATGGTGTACGCAACTGGTGCGCCAGCCCCGCAGCCATCTCACCCATCGCAGCAAGCCGCTGGTTACGGCGATTCTGTTCACGCAGCGTATAAGCTTCTGTCATGTCATGGAGCAGCAAAATACTCTCCCCGGTCATTTCCGAGATACTGCTCTCGATATAGATCCGGCGCGCGCAAAACGCGGACTGTGCATTTCTCCCCACAAGCCATTCACCAATGACATTGGTAGGCTGCAGGCGCTCTCGCACTATCTGCTGCCACAGCATCCCCAGTAATGGCTCTCCCAGCAAACGGGCTGCTGCCGGATTAACCCGGCTGATATGGTCCTGGTGATCCAGCACGACGACCCCGCCAGGCAATGCTGTCAGCAGCTGTCCAAGCTGCTGCGACAGTGCTTCTTTAGCAGCCAGTTCACGCTGTAATTCTCCATTCGCCAGCGCCAGTTCTTCAGTTAACCGGATCACCTGTTGCTGCAATTCACGATATACCCCGGAAAGCTGGCCAGAGGCCTGGCTGAATACAGCAAAGGCTTGCCGAAGTTGTTCATGGTCTGCCAGCGGCATAAAGCCAGCTTCTGTTTTCATGGGCTCTCCCAATTTCGATGTTGCGCAGCTTAACACCTCACTCCACGCCAGCCATCAGCGAAATAACACCGCCAAAAGTTCTCTTTTCAGCAATTCGGTTGAAACGAATATCCCGATAATTCCGGTATCCGCAAAACCCGGCAAATTATTCAAATGGCAAATCAGAACAGGCTGAAATACCCGTCAGGCTTCATAAATCCAAACAAACAGGGCAGGAGGTAATTCTGTATGGCTACCGTCCAGGAAGAAATCCAGGCAGAAAAAAAACCATTCAATCAGCTGGATAAAATCAAACAACTGCCGATCCAGAAAAAAATAGGGCTGATGGTCGCAGCTGCAGCCGTGGTTGCACTGATTGCCGGCACCTGGTTATGGAGCCAGGCCCCGGATTATCGTGTTCTTTATGCCAATCTGTCAGATCAGGAAGGCGGCACGATCATCGACGCTCTGCAAAAAATGAATGTCCCATACCAGTTCAGCGAAAGCGGTGGATCAATCCTGATCCCCGCCAAACAGATCCATGAAGTTCGTTTGCGTCTGGCCAGTCAGGGTTTGCCCAAAGGAAATCTGTCCGGTTTTGAAATTCTGGAAAACCAGAAATTCGGCTCCAGTCAATTTCTGGAGCAGATTAACTACCAGAGGGCGCTGGAAGGTGAGCTTTCTCGTTCGATTCAATCCCTGTCCGCAGTCCAGGGCGCAAGGGTACATCTGGCGATTGCCAAACCAAGTATTTTTACCCGGGATCGCCCGCAACCAAGAGTTTCCGTATTACTGAACCTGTACCCGGGCAGAATGTTAAGTACCGAACAGGTCAGCGCAATCGTTCACCTGGTATCCAGCAGTATCCCCGAGCTGTCCGTCAAGAACGTGACTGTTGTCGACCAGCAGGGTAATTTGCTAAGCGGCCAGAAAGACAATGAAACAGAAACCGGGCTTGATCCGAGCCAGCTCAAGTATGTGCAGGACATGGAGCAGAACTTCATTCACCGCATTGAGGCCATCCTGACTCCGATCACCGGTCAGGATAATGTTCATGCACAAGTGACTGCAGATATAGATTTCTCCCGCATCGAACGTGCCGAAGAAACCTATAAGCCCAACAACAGCCCGGCGGAAGCCGCTGCCGTTCGCAGTCAGCAAAAATCCGAGTCAGTTTCTGTTTCACAGCCTGAGGGAGGCGTACCCGGTGCATTATCAAATCGCCCCTCTGCCCCGGCTGAAGCACCGGTAGAAGCCAATAAACAGACATCGGAAACAACAGCAAAAACGACACCAACTGACACACGCAAGGAATCGACTACCAATTATGAGGTAGATAAAACCGTTTCCCACACCCGTCAGGGAGGTGGTCGCATCAACCGGCTTTCCGCCGCTGTGGTAATCAATTACCGCGCCAGACTGAATGCTGATGGCAGTCCGGTAAATGAACCGCTTTCCAGCGAGGAAATTGAAAAAATTACGGCCCTGGTGAAACAGACGATCGGTTTTGATGAAGCTCGCGGCGATACACTGACTGTGACCAACAGCCAGTTCAACCTGCAAGGAGATGAGGTGGAAGCGCTCCCGCTCTGGAAAGATCCGGATAACGTGATGTTCGCCAAGGATATTGGCAAACAACTGCTGATTGCCGGCATCTTGCTGTTCTTCCTGCAAAAGATCTTCCGGCCCTTTCTCAGGAATCTGCTGCCCCCTCCGCCGCCAGCCCCGGTTGTGGCATTACCGGTCAAGAAGGGTGCTGAGCAGATTGCAACGGAGGTACAGACAAATATCATCAAGGTACCAACACTGGCAGAGAATCTGGAAAAAGCACGGTTACTGGCTGCCAATGAACCGGCTATTGTGGCTAACGTTGTAAAAGGATGGGTGACAGGCAATGAATGACGAAGGCGTACTCAAAAGTGCAATTCTGCTGATGTCTCTGGGGGAAGAAGAAGCTTCCCGGGTGTTCCGTCACCTTGGCCCCAAAGAAGTTCAGAAATTAAGCGAGATCATGGCCACACTCAATGATGTCAGACAGGAGACCATTGAAAGCGTGCTGGCAGAATTCTGCCAGCGTGCCGAAGGAAAAACGTCCCTGGGACAAGGTGCGCTCGACTACCTGCGCACGGTTCTCACCAAGGCGCTGGGCGAAGAGAAAGCAGCAAGTCTGATGGATCGTATCAGCCAGGGAGATGAAACCAGCGGCATAGAAAGCCTGAAATGGATGGACGCAGCTTCTGTTGCAGAACTGATCAAGAACGAACATCCGCAGATCATCGCTACCATTCTGGTTCATCTGGAGCATGATCAGTCCAGCACGATTCTGGCGCTGTTCACCGAGCGGCTGCGCAATGATGTCCTGCTGCGTATCGCAACACTGGATAGCGTGCAGCCAATCGCGTTACGGGAATTAAACAACGTGCTGAGCAAGCTGCTATCGGGTACCGACAGTATCAAAAAGCCTCGTATGGGTGGTGTGCGCACCACAGCTGAAATTCTCAACTTCATGCCTACCAATCTGGAAGCGAACATCATCGAGAACATTACCCAGTACGATGAAGAAATCGCCCAGAAAATCATGGATGAGATGTTTGTCTTCGACGATCTGCTGAAAGTGGATGATCAGGGCATCCAGCTGCTGCTGCGGGAAATCCAGTCTGATTCACTCATTACTGCACTGAAAGGTGCCAGGGAAGAGTTGCGCACCAAGATCTTCAAGAATATGTCACAGCGTGCTGCCGAAACGCTGCGGGAAGAACTGGAAAGCAAAGGCCCCGTTCGTGTTTCTGAAGTGGAAGCCGAGCAGAAAAGAATCCTCAAGACTTTACGCCAGCTTGCCGATGATGGTCGTATCGCGCTGGGTGGAAAAGGAGGAGATGGTTTTGTCTGAACAGTCCCAGGTGTGGCGCCCGCCTGATTTGATCCTCCAGCCGTATTGATATTGAAACAGGTAATCATTTTCGTCAGACGCTCACTAATACGAATAAGGAAACAGCCACTATGGAAGCCGCACACGTGATTCCAAAAAAAGAACTTTCCACCTGGCAAAAATGGGAATTCAGCACACTTGATTCACTTAAATCCAAACAGAGAAACATTTTTCCGGAGAACACACCGCCAGCCACCGAGCCTTTGGATCAACCCTCAAAATCAGTACAGACTGGGCAGGAAGCTGCGGAGCTGAATCCTGTCGTTTTACCCACCGCCGAACAGATCGAGCAGATTTATCAGCAAGCTTATGAAGAAGGTAAAACCACTGGTTATCAGGAAGGCAAGGCGCAGGCAGAGGGTGAATCCCTGGCGGAAATTCAGCAGTTGCAGTCACTGATTACCAGCATCGGGCAGGAATTGAAACAGGTTGATCAAACCATGGCACAGGATCTGCTGGCATTAGCCATTGATCTCACCAGAAAAATTATCGGCCAGGCATTAACGGTCAAACCTGAACTGATTGTTCCGGTTGTAGAAGAAGCTTTGCGCCAACTGCCCACTGCCTCGCAACCTGTCCGGTTGACTTTGCATCCTGACGATGCAGTGCATATCCGCAATCATCTGGAAAATCACACCGCACATCCCAAATGGCATATCCACGAAGATAACCAGATCGAACCGGGTGGCTGCCGGATTGAATCCGGTGGCTGCGAAGTCGATGCAACCCTGGCAACCCGCTGGCAGCGTACCCTGGCTTCGATTGGTCAGGATTCATCCTGGCTGGCTTAGCCATTCCTGGCAGATATTATTTTGAACACTACCGGATCATCCCATACCCTGCTCTGGCGTGATTTCATCCAGAATTGCCAGCGGTTGATTGAGCCGGTAAATCCGTTCCTCGTCAGTGGCACACTTACCCGTGTTGCCGGGCTGGTAATGGAAGCTGTCGGGCTCAAACTGGCTGTAGGCATCAGTTGTATTGTTTCCCTGCCAAACGGAAACAGCGTTGCAGCAGAAGTTGTCGGATTTTCAGGTGAGCGACTGTTTTTAATGCCTTCCGGTGATGTTTACGGACTGACTCCTGGCGCAAAAGTCGTTCCGGCTGAATATACCGGCGCAACACCACGTATTGGAAGTGTTCAGCACCCCCGGCGCCGCGCATCGGACCGGACGAAACACATCAGCGTCGGCCCGGAGCTGCTGGGGCGCGTATTGAACGGTGCGGGTGAACCACTCGATCGTTATGGGCCGCTGCATTGCAACCACAGTGTACCGTTGTACAGCCGGCCGTTTAATCCGCTGGAACGCGCTCCGATTGAAAAAACACTGGATGTCGGTGTCCGCGCAATCAACATGCTGCTGAGTGTAGGCCGTGGCCAGCGTATGGGGTTGTTTGCCGGTAGCGGTGTGGGCAAGAGCGTGCTGCTGGGCATGATGGCACGCTACACCAGCGCGGATGTCATCGTGGTGGCACTGATCGGCGAACGGGGTCGCGAAGTCCAGGAATTCATCGAAACCATCCTCGGCGAAGAAGGGCTCGCGCGCTCGGTCGTAGTCGCCGCGCCAGCAGATACATCTCCACTGATGCGGCTGCACGGTGCCGCCTACGCCACTGCGATTGCAGAATATTTCCGGGATGAAGGCAAGCACGTTCTGCTGATCATGGATTCACTCACCCGTTTTGCCATGGCACAGCGGGAAATTTCACTTGCCATTGGCGAACCGCCTGCCACAAAAGGCTATCCTCCCTCCGTATTTGCCCGGTTACCACAACTGGTGGAACGTGCCGGCAATGGCCGGCGGGGAAGCGGATCAATTACTGCCTTTTACACCGTGCTGACTGAAAATGATGACCCCAATGACCCCATCGCTGACAACGCTCGCGCCATTCTCGATGGCCATATCGTACTTTCAAGACGACTGGCTGAAGCAGGCCACTACCCGGCAATCGACATTGAATCCTCCATCAGCCGCGTCATGTCCAGCCTGGTCACACGCGAACAGCTCAGCCAGGCGCAACGCTTCAAAACGTTGTACTCCCGCTATCAGCGCAGTCATGACCTGATTAGCGTAGGAGCTTATGTAAACGGTACTGATCCACAGCTCGACCGGGCCATCGAACTCTATCCGACCCTCGAATCGTTTCTGCAGCAAGGCATGTTTGAACAGGAAGGTTACGCTGGCAGCATGGAAAAACTCTCTGCCATCAAACTCTGAATGTAACAAATGGCTACTTCACATTCACTCAGGTTGCTGCTCGATCATGCTCACAAGCAGACAGATGATGCTGCCATCAATCTGGGGAAGCTGAATCTCAAACAGCAGGAGGCTGAAAAAACCTTACAGCTGCTGGTTGAGTACCGTGAAAATTACCAGACACAATTCCTGGAGTCTGCCGGCAGTGGCATCAGCCCGGTTGAATGGCGCAATTTCAAGGCATTTATCAGCAAACTTGATACAGCCATTCAGACCCAGCAAAAGCTCGTTGCGACGACACAGCTACATACAGAAGCAGGAAACACGCAATACCACGCTCACCGGAAAAAGCTGAAATCCTACGATACCCTGTCACAACGCGCCGAACTTCACCATCAATCACGTTTACAGAAACAGGAACAAGGCCAGCTCGATGAACATTCAGCACATGCTTTCGGCAAACAGCAGAAAAATGAAAATTAGTGGCATAAGAATTGCTTGGTATCTGGTATATAAAAACCAATCCCGTTAAGGAGCACCATGCCAAGTCTGCCAGTTACCCTCAATCCCGGTTTGCCCGCCACAGCCAGCAACCCCACGACAACACTTTTACCGGATGCTGTCAGCCCTGATACTACCGGACAGCCTGCCGAACAAATCTTTGGCCAGATCTTTGGCAATATTCTGACCGGCATGACGGGAGAAACTTCGGCGGCTGAAGGCGATGCCGATCCTGAGAATCCGGTGCTTGCGTTACCCGTCGATTTACTCATGATCAGCATGATACCCTCCCCTCCTGCCAGTGAACCTCAGCCCGTTCCCGAAACAGCACCAGAAACACTGCTATCCATGTTATCGGCGAACGCGGCAGTCAACACCGGCTCCCCGGTAGCAGATGGGCCAGACATATCCGCTGGGGACGTGCTACTGCCCGCAATCACACCGGCAAACCCACTTCCGGATTCTGGAAATCTTGAGCAATACACTGTTACCTCATTACAGACAACCAGCCAGTCTCATACTGCAGCCCCTCCTGCTGAACTAACTGCCGGGAATAACAGTGCGAGTCCCCTTAAGTTGTCCCCTGAACACCTTGATCCCATCCGCCCTGAGCTCATCGAAGGACGTGCGCGGCAGGAATCTGACAATCTCAGCCTGAATAGCAAGTTATCCGGTCTGGCCAATAATCAGGCAATGGGTACGGAAAATTTTGCCGATAGCGGCAAAATCCTGCCGCCTGTCGCAACTCCAGCCGCTGTTCATGCCAACGGTATGCCATTTATTGATTCCACAGACAGTAGCATCGCGAAAGATGCTCCGGCAGTTGCTGCAGAATTCGGACACCCGGACTGGCCTGAAGAATTCGGCCAGAAGATCACCTGGCTAGCAACACAGCGAATGCAGGCAGCCGAACTGAAACTGCACCCCGCACATCTTGGCCCAATAGAAATTTCGTTACAAATTTCAGCTGATCAGCAACTGACAGCCCATTTTATTTCCCATCACGCAGGAGTACGTGACGCCATCGAAGCCAACCTGCCAAGGTTGCGCGAGATCATGGCCGAAAATGGCATCACGCTGGCAGATACTTCGGTCAGTGCAGATACCCCGGGCCAGCAGGCAGAAAACAGACAGCAGCCACCCCGCCACCCGGCAGAAAATGGCCACGGCCATTTCCATTACGACTCGGCTGGCCCGCACACATCAACTCTTCAGATCACCAGGCATACAGGCATCATTGATACATTTGCATAGTGCCTGATCAGAGCGCTTTCCCGGCAAGCTACTCTGGCTGAAAACGCATCGACAAATCCGCCGCGCGTATATCTTTGGTCAGGCTGCCAATCGAAATTCGATCCACACCCGTTTCGGCTATCGCACGCACGGTATTCAGCGTAACGTTACCGGAGGCTTCCAGCACAGCAGGCCCACCCGGAAACTGCCGATTACAAGTAACCGCATCCCGCAGGCCGGGCAGATCAAAATTATCCAGCAGGATCATACGCGCGCCGGCAGACAGAGCCTGCACCAGCTCATCCTGTGTTTCCACTTCGATCTGGACAAATACACCGGACGGAGCAATTTCAGCCGCCCTGAGCAAGGCAGCTTCGATACTGCCGGCTGCAATAATATGATTTTCCTTGATCAGGATGCCATCATAAAGCCCGGCACGGTGGTTAACCCCTCCCCCGCACCGTACCGCATATTTTTGTGCGAGGCGCAACCCCGGCAGGGTTTTACGGGTATCGACAATCTGTGCCCTCGTGCCTTCGATTGCTTCAACAAACTGCCGCGTACGTGTTGCCACAGCAGAAAGCATCTGCAGAAAATTGAGCGCAGTACGCTCCCCGGTCAGTAATGCCCGGGCATCACCATTGAGCACGCACAGTGTCTGATCGCCGCTAACCTGCTGCCCTTCCTTCACCTGCCAGTCGATCCTGACAGAGGGCGATAGCTGGCGAAAATTCTCCTCAAACCATGGTGTACCGCAAACCACAATGGATTCCCGGGCAACCACCCGCGCGCTCAGGTATTTTCCAGACGGAATAAGGGAAGCTGTTAAATCACCCGTACCAACATCCTCAGCCAATGCGAGGCGCACCTGACCGCTAATTGCTTCGTGCTGTAACATACTTCAAACTCAGCCTTTTAACATTACAGAAATATGAGGGACTATGCCGGACAGCCTGGTCAACCTGATTGTCTTCAGTACTGCCACTATTCTGGGGCTGATTATCGTGGGTGCCATCATCATCTTTTTTATCCGTGATGCTACCCAGAAAAAGCACACCATATTGCGCAATTATCCCATCATCGGGCGGTTGCGCTATTTTTTTGAAACCCAGGGGAAATATTTCCGCCAGTATTTCTTTACCGGGGATCGTGATGAAATGCCATTCAACCGCGCTACCCGGAGCTGGATCTACAAAAACGCAAAAAATATGGAAAGTACCGTTGGCTTTGGCTCCACGTACGATCTGTGCGAACCTGGGGCACTCATTTTCGTCAATGCCGCTTTTCCCATCCTGGAAGAAGACCAGCTGCCCACCCCTGCCCTGTCTATTGGTGAAGGTTACTGTGACCATCCTTTTCTGGCGCAATCCATCATCAATATCAGCGGCATGAGTTATGGCGCCATTTCCGCGCCGGCTGTGCGGGCACTTTCGCTCGGCGCAGCCAAGGCCAGGTGCTGGCTGAGTACAGGTGAAGGTGGATTGGCTCCTTTTCACCTGGAAGGGAAATGCGACATCATCATGCAGATCGGCACGGCCAAATACGGTATCCGGGATGAGCGGGGAAAGTTCTCCGCCGCCCGTGCACGGGAAATTGCCCAATCCGTCAAGGCATTTGAAATCAAGCTTTCCCAGGGAGCAAAACCAGGTAAAGGCGGTATGTTGCCAGCATGCAAAGTCAGCCCAGAAATAGCCGCTATCCGGGGCATTCCACCCTGGCAGGATTCCATCAGTCCCAACCGGCATCACGATATTGGCAATATTGACGAACTGCTGGATCAGATAGCCTTTATCCGGGAACTGACCGGGCGGCCGGTTGGTGTCAAGACAGCGATTGGTGGCTGGCATTTTATCAATGAATTGTGCGATGCCATCCTGCGTCGTGGACTGGAATACGCGCCCGATTTCCTGACGATTGATGGCGGTGAAGGTGGCAGCGGCGCAGCTCCACAGGCACTGATCGATTATGCCGGGCTGCCGATTATTGAGGCACTGCCACGAGTGGTCGATTCCCTGATTGAATCCGGCCTGAAACAGCGTATCCGCGTCGTTGCAGCAGGGAAACTGGTCACTTCTGCCAAATGCGCATGGGCATTGTGCGCTGGCGCAGACTTTGTCAACACTGCCCGCGGATTCATGTTTTCCCTGGGGTGTATCCAGGCCATGCGCTGCCACCTGAATACCTGTCCAACCGGCATCACTACCAATAATCCACGCCTGCAACGTGGCCTGGTAGTAGAAGAAAAATATCTGCGGGTAGCCAATTATGCCATCAACGTTAATCACGAAATCAACATGATCGCCCATTCCTGCGGACTGCGGCACGCCCGCGAATTGCGCCGGGAACACATACGTATCGTTGAAACAGCCGGTAAAAGTGTTGCACTGAACATACTGCACCCGTATCCGGAAACAAAACCAGCCAGGCATGGATAAAGCATTATTTCAGCCTGCTTCCTGTTTTCAGGTTTTTTCCCGGTCACTGCACAACCATTATCCTGCTTCACATAAAATGACCATCACATAACGGACGAAAACAGCCCTTGCCTCACACCCTCTCACCTGCCAGGAAATTATGGTAACCCTCACAAAAAATACAGTTTTACGCTTGTTTCTGATCATCCTGATGATGGGCTGTTTTCAGTCCGCACAGGCTGAAAAGACTTCGGGTGAGTTTATTGCCAGACAAACCTGCCCGGCTTACGTATCCAAAAATAAATCAACCAACCCGGATAATGCACGCATCCAGCCGGGTTACAGGTACGACATCATCGAGGCTCTATCCGCCGGCAATCCAGTCTGGTACCGGATAACCATACCCGCAGCCAGCCCGAAAGAACGCTGGGTAAATGCCCACTGTGGTGAAGCCCGATCAGGCAGTAACGGCAGCCATGGCGATAATAATGGCGCCAGCTGCAGTGCCGCCGGACAAGCTGACAGCTATGTGCTGGCATTGTCATGGCAGCCTGCATTCTGCGAAACCAAGCCCGATAAAGCCGAGTGCAGGATCACCGATCCCGGGGCCTATCAGGCCAGACATTTCACATTGCATGGCCTGTGGCCAAACAAAAAAAGTTGCGGCACTCACTATGGCTTCTGCGGAGAAATCAAAAACCGGGAAGCTGATTTTTGTGATTATCCGGCGGTGACGCTTAATGCTGATTCCGAAGCCGCATTGGCTGAAGTAATGCCAGGTGCAAGTGCAGGCTCTTGTCTGGAGCGCCACGAATGGTACAAACACGGCACCTGCTCCAGCTGGTCGATGGAAGGCTATTTTGATCTGGCGGCTGATCTTGCCCGCCAGTTCAATGATGCTGGAATGGCTTATTTCATGAATCGAAAGATTGGCCAGCAGGTACGTACCGAAGATTTTATCAACCGGGTCATCGCCGTACTGGGACCAGCCGCCAGAGACCGGATCAGCCTCTCCTGCGTTAAAGGTATGCTGGTTGAAGTCAGATTGAATTTATCACTCAATCTGGCGTATGGCACCGACCTTGAAAAACTGATACCCGAAGCACCTCTGCAGGGAAAATCAGATTGTGGCGAAACCTTCCTGGTAGATGCCATTGGCCAATAACCGGCAGCAATGGTATCGCACCATTTCAATCAAATATCTCTTGTGCACCGGCAATCCATCAGACAAGATATGCAAAAACAATATTGGGTACGGCTGCACCCGGTTTGCCCGGGAATGCCAACATCCAGGTTATGTTCTTCAACCAGCTGAAATATATCAATAAAGGGGGTAATGATGAGTGAAAGACTTACCAAATCAGCAGCTCGCAATATCTTTTACGGGGGAACAGTTTTCTTTGTGCTGCTTTTCATTGCACTCTCCATTCATTCCCATCTGTATATCGTCGATACATCGACTGATGTAGCAACCCTGACTGAATCCGTCACCCGGGGAAAACATGTATGGGAGCGTAATTCCTGTATCAACTGCCATACGTTACTGGGTGAAGGAGCGTATTTCGCACCGGAACTGGGTAATGTGTGGGTGCGTTATGGCGGGCGCGATCACCCGGATGGTGCAAGGGCGGGCCTGAAAGCATGGATACGGGCCCAGCCAACCGGTGTGCCGGGGCGGCGCCAGATGCCGCAGTTCAATCTGAGCGAGCAGGAACTCGATGATCTGATCGACTTTTTCGAATGGACGAGTCATATCAATACACAAGGATGGCCACCCAACACTGCAGGCTGATCCACCTGAACCCTTCACCATCCCAAGGAGACCATTCATGAAATATCCAACTCAAAAGCTGGCTTACCCGTATTTCATCGCCGCACTGGCATTATTTGCTGTTCAGGTGCTGGCCGGCGTGCTGGCGGGCACTGTTTACGCCATACCCAATTTTCTATCGGAAAGCCTGCCATTCCACATCATCCGCATGATTCACACCAATGCCTTGCTGGTGTGGCTGCTGCTGGGCTATTTCGGCGCAGCTTATTTCCTGATTCCCGAAGAAAGTGAGCGCGATATTCACAGCCCTAAAATCGCCTGGCTGCAGTTATTCATCTTCGTTTTCGCAGCACTGTCCGCTGTGGCAAGTTATCTGGCGGGGATACATGAAGGGCGGGAATTTCTAGAACAACCTTTATGGATCAAGATATTGCTGGTAGTTGCATTCCTGCTGTTTCTCTACAACGTTTCCATGACGGTGCTGAAGGGACGCAAAACGGTAGTGACGACGATTCTGCTGCTCGGCATGTGGGGCGCAGCATTGCTGTTCCTGTTTGCCTTCTACAACCCTGGCAATCTTGCCCTCGATAAAATGTACTGGTGGTATGTGGTGCACATCTGGGTAGAAGGGGTATGGGAACTGATCATGGCATCCATGCTCGCTTTTCTGCTGATCAAAATGACCGGTGTGGATCGTGAAATCATTGAGAAATGGCTGTATGTCATCGTCGGCCTGGCACTGTTCAGCGGCTTACTGGGTACCGGCCATCACTACTACTGGATTGGCACACCCGGTTACTGGCAATGGATTGGCGGCCTGTTCTCGATACTGGAAGTCATGCCCTTCTTTGCCATGGTGCTGTGGTGTTTCCACATGGTGTACCGCAGCGGGCGTAATCACCCCAATAAAGCGGCAATGCTCTGGAGCCTTGGCTGCCCGGTCATGGCTTTTTTTGGAGCTGGTGTGTGGGGGTTGCTGCACAGCTTCTCGCCAGTGAATTTTTACAGCCATGGCACACAAATTACCGCGGCCCACGGACACATGGCATTCTATGGCGCCTATGTCATGCTCAATCTGGCTTTCTTCACCTATGCACTGCCTCAGTTGCGCAGCGTGCAGCCGTACAACCAGATTCTGAACATGTGGAGTTTCTGGGTGATGACAGCAGCCATGGCATTCATGACCTTCACACTGACTTTTGCCGGTGTGCTGCAAACCCATTTACAGCGGGTAATCGGCATGGGATTCATGGAAGTTCAGCAGCAGCTGGGCCTGTTCTACTGGATGCGCCTGCTGGCTGGTGCCGTGTTCCTTGTGGGAGCGCTGATGTACCTTTATGCAACACTGGGGCCTGCCTCGAAACAGGTTTCATCATCGCTGAACATACAGCCGGCCATTAAATGAGGCAGCTGGTAGCAACTGTTCCCGGGGTGACTGACAAACCACCGGGAGCATTCCTGTGACGGCAAATCTGCCTTTCTACGTACCGGTTGGTAACGAATGCGAGCTGTTTGAAACCGCCTGGCAACGGCGGTTACCGCTGCTGCTGAAAGGACCGACCGGTTGTGGAAAAACCCGCTTTGTCACTCACATGGCCGCACGGCTGCAGCGGCCGCTGTTTACCGTATCCTGCCATGATGACCTCACCGCAGCTGATCTGACCGGGCGCTTCCTGATCAAAGGGGGAGAGACAGTATGGGTGGATGGGCCGCTGACCCGCGCCATCCGCGAAGGAGGTATCTGTTATCTGGATGAGGTCGTTGAAGCACGCAAGGATGTGACGGTCGTGCTGCACCCTCTGACCGATGATCGGCGCATGCTGCCGCTGGAACGTACCAATGAAACCCTGCAGGCACCGGACAGTTTCATGCTGGTGGTGTCCTACAATCCGGGTTATCAAAACATACTGAAAGCCCTCAAACCCAGCACACGACAACGGTTTATCGCTCTGTCATTTGATTTCCCGCCTCCTGAAATCGAGCTGGACATCATTGCCAGTGAAAGTGGCCTCGCCAGAGAGCGCTGTACCGCACTGGTCAATCTGGCCACACAACTGCGATTGCTGAAAGAGGCTGATCTGGAAGAAAGTGTTTCCACCCGTTTACTGGTGTACTGTGCAACGTTAATGGCTGCCGGACTGGATCCCTGTCAGGCGGCACAGGCCGCACTGATCGAGCCCTTAAGTGATGAAGCGGAAGTACAGCAGGGGTTGCTTGAACTGGTTCGCGCCACTTTCGGCTAAATAGCATGTGGCAATGGCTGGAGCTGGAAGAACAAATCGGCCGTTTCTGGCACAGGCTGGCTGGACAGATTGAGAACAGTTACGCAGACTACCCACTGGCTGCCGTTTCGCTTGAATCCGTACATACCTCGTTATGTGCGTTCTTTCATGGCATGGGTGGCAACCGTGGCCTGCCGCTGGTTGCCGGCATGCCGCAGACAACCCATCACCGCAGAAAACTGAAACAACGCCTGGGCGGCGATATGGAAAGACTGCCGCTGGCAATGCTCGATCGGGAGCGGCTAATGTTGCCAGCCACGATCAGTCTCTTCCCGGAAGTGGCACTGAACCGGCAATGCTACTTCTGGCTGGCGGCTTTTTTTGCATCTGCTCCGAAATCCATGCCTGCTTTATTCCCGGATGATCCGCTACAGGCAGATCTCATTTTTCTTCACCACGCTGACCGAATCAGTAACCATATTTGTGAACGCTATCCCGGGCTGAAAAAAACCTACCGGGCACTGTGCACCCACATGCTGTCATCACGTTTACACCGCCCGCTGCCGGCGCAGGAACAGACGGTGGAAGCAGTCGTCCTTACCCTGCTTGGACAGCCATGCACCGATCCGGCAGGAATAGCGTTGCTTGAACGTATACGCCAGCCACGGCCTTATTTCGATGATCTCCTGGCAGGCAAAGGGTATCGCCCGTTCCTACCCGTGCCACTATGGGGGATGATTCAGCCAGATTCACCGCAGCGAAGTGCTGATCAGACAATACCTGAAGATACCGGCCATGCAGACCGATCTGCCCGTCAGGAAGAAGACAAACAAAGCAGAAAAGCCAGGCGGGGAAAATTTGATCAGAGTGAACGCGAAGACCCGCTGTTACTGAACCGCTTTGAAAAGCTGATTACCTGGTCGGAAATGGTGAATGTCAACCGGGCAGTGGAAGATGATGACGAGGCAGATGCCAGGGAAGCAGCTGAATCAATGGAAGAACTGGCAATTACCTCCCATCAGCGTCGCGCTTCCACACTATTGAAGTTCGATCTTGATTTATCACCGCAAGACACCGACCCAACCAGCCTGCTTGCGAAACTCACCTACCCGGAATGGGATTACCGTCGCAAACAATATCACACTGCCCATTGCCAGGTATGGTGTCAGGTTGCCAGTGAAACCGGAGAACAGTGGAAGCCCGACGACCGGGCTCGGCGGCAGTTTCGCCGCATCCGGCGGCAATTCGAGGCGCTCCGCCCTGATCAGGAAATTATGCCCAGACAGCTCGATGGTACCGAGCTGGATCTGGATGCACTGGTTCTCGCTCATTGCGATCAGACTGCCAGCGGCAAAGGTTCTGATCGGCTGTACCTCGCCATGCGGCAACAGACACGCAATCTGGCCGTGATGATTCTGGTGGATGTTTCTCTGTCCACAGACGGCTGGATCAATAACCGGCGCATACTGGACATCGAAAAGGAAACTCTGGTTGCGCTGGCGACAGGAATGGCCGCCTGCCGGGATATTTTTTCGATTTACACTTTTACTTCCCGCAAACGCCATTTCGTAAAGCTGGCCGCCATCAAGGATTTTGATTCCTCTTTCAGCAGTCGCACATTACGGCGGATAGCTGCTTTGCGCCCCGGTTACTACACCCGGATAGGAACGGCGCTACGCCATGCCAGCCACCTGCTTGCACAACGACCGGAACACCACCGCCTGCTACTGCTGTTGAGCGATGGTAAACCAAATGATCTGGATCACTACGAAGGGCGTTACGGTATCGAAGATACCCGTCGGGCAGTCATAGAGGCCCGACGGCTTGGATTGAAACTGTTTGGCATCACGATCGACCGTGAAGCGAAGGATTATTTTCCATATCTGTTCGGGCGTGGCGGCTACGCCATCATCAACCGGCCGGAACGGCTCATCGAAATTGTTCCGGCACTCTACCGGCAGCTGACAGGCAGTTAAACGGTTAACCGGACCACCTGTCTCTTTCCGTATTTCTCAACGACCCGTCAAGCGCTTAACCGTATCCAGCAACAGTTCATTTTCCGGGTATTCTTCCAGTGCCGATTGCCAGATTTTCTCGGCATTTTCCTTCGCCCCGTTTACCCAGAGCAATTCTCCGTAATGAGCCGCGATTTCAGGATCGGAACGGGCATCAAAAGCAAGTTTCAGGTAATTGATCCCCTTCTTCAGGTCGCCCATGCGGTAATAAACCCAGCCCAGACTATCCAGAATATAAGGATCATCGGGTGATAATTCGATAGCTTTCTGGACCAGTTGCAGCGCCTCCGGCAATTGCAGGCCACGCTCGGCCAGGCTGTAGCCCAGTGCGTTATAGGCGTGGGCATTATCCGGCCTCAACTGGATCAGTCTGCGTAAATCCCGTTCCAGCACATCCAGCTTGCCAAGCTTGTCAGCCATCAATGCACGGTCATACAGCAAATCAACCTGATCCGGATGTTTCCGCAGGTAGGTGTCGAGTAAATCATACGCACCGCGAAAATCACCACTATCCCGCAACAATTGTGATTCGGCGATCAGCAGCTGTGTACGCTGCTGTTCATTCTCAACCCGAGCCGTTTTCAGATATTTTCTGGCAGAAGCCATACCATCCCGCTTTGCCAGTAAAAACGCATAGCGCACCCGGGAAAAAATATAGCGCTCCCCGCCAGTCACTCTGCGGTAGGCATCCATTGCCTCGGCATCGTGCCGGGCAAGCTCATGGATACGCCCCAGGTTGAAATAGATCGTATTGGTGTCTTCAAATCCCAGTTTGATTGCCTGCTTGAAATATTTTTCTGCACTTGCCAGATCATCCAGCTCGGCAGATAAAAGGCCAATCGCCAGTGCAATGTCAGGATTGGAGGGATTCATCTGTTCCAGTCTCTGGAACTGCTCGCGCCCGCGATCAAATTCCTTTTCTTCCATAAGCATGCGGATGTAGGCTATCCGCATATCGTTGGCTCCAGGGAAGCGGTCGAGATACTCATTGTAAAAAGACAGGGCCTTGTCCTTATCGATTTTCTGCAGAATCTGCCCCTGATGCACCGCTGCCATTTCCCATTCCGGCCGCAGTTTGAGCGCCTTGTCCATGGCTTTCGCTGCAGCCTTGAATTCATCTGCTGCCCAGGATGCCTGCGATACAGCAAAATGTGCCTCTGGCAGATCAGGGTAGCCCGCAGCAAGCTGCTGCACCAGTTTCAGCACGGCTTCCTTATCCGGATGGTGCGACAGAAGTTTGTTGATCTGCATGAATGCCTTATCAACCGTATCCGGCTCCAGTTTCAGCAACTGCTCAACATGGGGACGCACGTTATGGAGCTCACCATTCGCCACAAACAGCGCCACAGCTGCCTGGCGCGCCTGCATGGAATCCGGCTCCAGCATTACCCACAAATCAATGGCTTCGCGCGCATCTCCAAAACGGCGAGCCCGCAGTGCAATATCAGTCGCATGTTCTGCAACCCTTGGATTACGCGTTTCCTTTGCCAGCCGGATGAAACTTTCTGCCGCAACATCTGGCTGATCGCGCTGCAAAGCCGTTTCACCCAGCAGAAAATCAAACAGGGAATCGGCAGTCAGTTCCGTCGCCGGAGCAGTGTTGCCAGATGTCCCGGAGCCCTGCGTAACCTCTCCTGTTTTGGGTAACTGGGTACATCCTGTCACACCCAGCAATAATGCTAACTGTATCGTCAAAATAACTTTCATTTCGTATCGGCCTTCGGCAACCTCTTATCTATACTGAAACTTCAAAACAACAAACCGGGTAATTGCAACAGTTACGGCATACCGTCTGATTTCAGGATTCTTCACCTGAAGGAATCTGAAGATCACCTGTTTATTTGTACTTCTTTTGGAACTTCCTTAAAACGCACCATTATCGGATGGCGGTTGACCCGCAGGGACTGCCGGAGAAGTGTTTACACCTGAAGCAGGTTGACTCTGCTGTAACGGATTAAATCCGGCGCCCGGTAATCCCTGCACCATACCGCTGCCTGACAAGCCTTCTCCGCCACCTGGCGGTGGTTGTACTCCCTGCCCTCCTGCAGTATTGGCAGCGTGGATAAACTTCCAGCCCTGATAGTTTTCGGCTTTTTCAAAGGCTGCATAGTCGGTCGGGAAATTGGCGCGCCTGGCCGGTGTATCACTCGACAGGCTGTAAACACCGGTAATTCCACCATCCTGCTGCCTGATCAGACCCCAGTCGCGGCTGTTTGTCATTGGATCAAAATAAATCCGCCTGAGATGCCGTTTCACGGCTGGTGAACGCTCATCCTTAAGCAGTTGTTCCAGAGAAGTCGGGTAGCGGCTGACACTCCCCCCTTCTGTCCCGGAATCATTGTAGTAAGACTCAATTGCTCGCCGGAACTGGTCACCGGCGAACAACAGTTCCGACTCCTTTTCCCGTTTCATTTCCGTGCGCCAGACTATCCCGGCAGCAGCCAGCATGATGCCCGCAAGCATAACAGCAAACAGCATCCAGATATAAATATATCCCCGTCCCTTCTTCCGGCATGACATTGTCACCATTTCTCATAAAATGTCCCGTCCAGTGCCTGCCGGTCGGAAGTGGTATGGACATCAAACACTCCTTCCATTTCCGGATCAGGTGGTGGAATTTCCACCCAGACGTTTTCCTCAGTAATCGGATCAACCGGCACTGTGCGAATATAGCGATTCTCAACCAGTTGCTGCAGATCGGCCGGATATTTGCCGGTATCGGAAAAATACTTGTCGATCGCATCGCGCAGGATGCTCAGATTCTGCTTGAGCACCGTCTCCTTTGCCCGATCAACCGAATTGAAATAGCGCGGCGATACAATGGTAAGGAGGATGGCGATGATGACCATTACCACCAGCAGCTCAATCAGCGTAAAACCCTGTGCACACTGACCGCCCCCGAGCTGCTTTAACCGGTTAGAGAATGATCTGATCAATACGCTTTACCATTGGTTATAGGGAACCCCGTTCAGCCCTGTTTTTTCTGAAAGGGAATAGACATCATAAACATCATCTCCTTCTTCCGGGTTATCGGGTGGACTGGCATAACTGCGCTTACCCCAGGTTTCAGCAGCTGAAACTTCAGAATCCGGAAACATCGGGTCGCGCGGCAATCGGCGCATGAAAAAAATTTTCTTCTTGCTATCAGGATCTTTTATATCTCCCATGCCCGAATCAAGTTCTTCCAGCTTATGCGGATACCCGGTTTCATCCGCTTTTTTTTCAACCAGGCCTTCATCTGCGGCCAGCTTATAGGCATCGATCGCTGCACGGATCTGGTGTAGCGCCGTACGCAACTCCCGCTCCTTTTCACGCCTGGCAACCATCTCACCCAGTGGCATTGCGGCAGACGCCAGAACCCCCATGATCGCCACTACGATCATCAGTTCGATCAGGGTAAAACCCCGACAGGAAGCTATTGGCAACATGTGCAGTCAGCAAGGCTGAAATAACTTCATCACTGAATACTGATACTGGCTGCCGGGGGTACATTTACCTCAACCGGCTGTCCGGTTTCATCCCGCACCTGCAAATTCTGCAAAGCAATCTCAGTAGCGACAGGGTTTGCACTAATTGCCTTGAAACGCAATACCGCAGTCATACCAGTGGGTTGATCCCGCCCGAATTTCAGATTGCGCATCCCGGATTTATCCCCACCATCCATCAACTCCAGTGTATCCGGATCATAAGTCAGGTTCAGCTCACCGGATACCAGAGAATTTTGCGTCACTAACCTGACAGTAGTAGTAAATTCCCGCCCTTTTACCACATTTTCCGGCGCACGCAATGTCAGTGAGGCCTGGGAACCTCTGGCCTGTTCGACAGCTTCCTGAAACAGGTCGGGGGCCGCACCAGGCAACCCGACAGATCGGGCAGCCTGGCCTGACGGCAAATTACCCTGAACAAATGTTCCACCTGAAGATTCCATCGCCAGGGATTGAGGTGCCGTACTACGGATCGCAACCGGAAGCTTTCCTGCGGCACTGGCTGTACCAGAATAGAATTCACTCTCAAAATGGTTGGGCTGAATGACATTGCGAACGATATGCGGCGTGATCAGCAAGACAATTTCAGTTTTTTTATGTCTTCTGGTCTGTTTGGAAAAAATATCACCAAGTATGGGTATATCTATCAAACCGGCAATACCCGCTTTATCCTTGCTCATATCATCCTGAATCAGCCCGGCAAGCACTTGTGTTTCTCCATCATGCAACTCCAGTACCGTTTCTGCAGTACGTGTACCAATGACAATAGCCGTAGCTGCGTTATCTCCACTCCCGGACCGCTTCTCACCGAGATTGCTGCTGACTTCCAGCAGTGCTTTCAGCGTCACTTCACTGTTACTTCTGACAACCGGTTCCACTTCAAATTTCAATCCGACATCAATATAAGTGGCTGAGGCAGCTGATCCGACATTGGCGGTATTGGTAACAGTGAATACCGGTTCCTTGTTACCAATATGAATTTTTGCCTTTTCCCGACTTTTAACGCGAATACGTGGATTAGCCAGCACATCCGCATTGGTTAGCGTTCTGCCAAAATCGATCCTGGCCTGATTGTTGATAGTGAAACTACGCAATCCCTCGAATCCGGTATTTTTGATCATGCTCAGCTTAACCACAGAGTCGGCTGCCACCTGGGCAGGCGCACCGATACCCGGAACAGCACTGAAAGTGACAAAATTAGGCATATTCGGCCCCAGATCCAGTGTGCTATCACGTTTTACTTCCAGCACCACCACATCCAGCATCACCTCCGGGTCCGGAAAATCATTGATGGTCACCAGGCGTTCCACCAGCCGGATCATCTCCAGCGTATCCCGTATTACAAACAGATTGAGTTTTTCGTTGACATAAATATCACGCGCTTTGACCAGCCCGCGGATCATGGCCACCATCTGTTTGACATCCGTATTGGCAACATGAAAGCTGCGTACCACCAGTTCCTGATAATCCTTCTGCTTGGCGGGCGTATCCGGGTAAATCAGCAATGTATTGCTGTTGAGCACCTTGTAAGCGAGCTGATTGGTCAACAGCATGAGCTTCAGCACATCTTCAATCGGATTATTACGAACAAAGATGGAGGCTGTTGCTTCCTGCTGCACGTTACGGTCAAAGATAAAATTGATACCAGCCGTGCGGGAAATAAGTTCAAACATGGTTTTCAGCGGTGCGTCGCGAAATTCCATGGCGATCGGCTTTCTGAACTGGGTAATCAGGGATAGTTCCGTGGTCTCGGCACGCGCAATACGTTCGCTCAGCACCTTGATCAGCTTGCGCGCTTCCAGTTGCATGGGATTATCAGCCAGCACAGCTCTTATAATTTTTTCGGCGCCGTCCACATCAGTTTGTGCAAGCATTTCTTTTGCCTGGTTAATCTGGACGATATGACGGCGCTCCTGATCTACTGCATCCAGTCCCTCGCGCGCACGTCTATTGTTGGCGCTAATCGCCAACACACGCAGATAGCCCTGATCAGCCTGATCCAGATTGCCGGACAAGCGGGCATTGTCCGCCTCAAACAGAACCTGGCCGGTAATGGTGTCCCGTTCCCTTGCCAGCGTCGCCCCTATTTCCCGGTTATCCGGTTCCTCACGGGCAGCTTGCTCCAGTTTCCCCAGCCCGTCTTCCAGGTGCCCTTCTGCAATCAGCCGCTTCCCTTCCAGAAAGGACGAATTGCGCGTTGTCTGCAATGCACAACCGGCAATCAACGCAAACAGTAACAGCACGAGGATTTTTTTCCCTATATTCATTCCGTCCTTCCCGGATTTTCCTGTTCGATAGTTAAAGCCTGCCTGATGCCCAGCGGAAGGTAAGTCAGTTCGATCATATCCTTCCTGATTCGGTCAACCCGGTATTCACCATTGATGCGCCCCCCCACACCGACAACGTAATTCTGATCCTCCCGGGCAAGAAATATGCGGGTTCTCCCTTCAGAAACGACCCGGCCCAGGTAGGCAAACGGCAAAGGGGGAGCAGATGGTGGGGATACTCTCCGTCTGGCTTCTTCCTGCCTGGCCTGGAAGGCTTGCTCATCAAAACCAGCGGATACCGTACGTTCAGGTTCCCAGGATGCTGCCGCAAAAATATCATCTGCCTTAGCGCTGAATTGTCGCTTGCCCAGCTGATCCAGCCCGGCTGACAATGTTCCATGTATCTGCCGGGCTTGCCGGATTTGCCCGGCAGCACTTCTGCCAGCAGAGGATTCTGATGCCGATGGTACTGCCTGCACCACACCACCCACCGGTAATTCCGCTTCATCATCCACCAGCAGCGCAGCAGCCACCGTCGCCGCCAGCGCCCCCCAGAGAATCAGTTTTTGATAGAAAGGAGTACTGCTGGCCATATCAGATACGTTTACCGGAAAATATCTGCTCAGTAGTCATTCAAATAAAGGGACATGCTCAAGCGTGCCTCTACCCTGCCCGCCTGTATGGTTTCACGTCTGATGCCGATGTCAGTCAGCGCCAGTGTCGGTACCGACTGTAAAGCACCGGCAATGAAGGCGCGAATCTGGGGATAGGTGCCACGCAACGGCAACTGGATTTCATAACGCACCAGTTTTGATTCTTTTTCCATCATCAACCGGTAATCACTGCTATTAAGCTCCACGCCGTTTTCCCTGGCGATTCTGTCCAGCTCACTGATCCAATAAGGTGAAGAATCGCTGCGTGGCAGGAAATCATAAAATACCTGCAAAGCCTGGTTATCGTTCAGCCTGGTTCGTCCGGAAGCATCCGGCTGTACCTGCTGCATGGCTTCTACCCTGCTTTTCAGTTCCTGTAAAACCTGCTTCTGTGGCAGTACTGCTGCCATAAAAAATACCAGCGCCAGCACAGCTAACCCTGCCCCTGCCTTGCCAACGGTTCCCAGACGGGTAACATGCCAGCGCGCCCTGATCCACCCGTTTTTCAGAGCGATTCGTGCCACGTTGCGATGACTGAAAAAACAACAGGATGGCGCGGATGATCCTGCCGGGTTTTATAGCTGGCCAGGTATGCATTCTTCAGAACCGGCTCCAGTTCGAGCGCCTGGACGTACTCCACCAAAGCTGCAAGATTGCGCGCTTCCCCGGTAATGCGAATAGTTTGTCCGGAAACACTGGGCTGTAGCGATAACAGTGCAACCCCCTTGCTGTCAGCCATCTCCAGCGAATCAAACAGCTTCTCCCAGGGCAGATTGAGCTGATGCAGGATGTCATCCACCTGTTTGAGTTCCTGCTGTGTCGCTTTACTGATCCTCGCTACTGGTGTTCTGGGTTGCCTGACATGTTTCTGTTGCAGGGTAATACGCGCCTCACGTGCTTCCCAGTAGGCAATTTTTGACATGGTCTGTTTTAGCAGATACACCGCTGACAGCAGCAATACCACACCGGCAGCCAGCAACAGATAGTCCAGCAGTGGAATCTGCTGCTTGCGATAGGGAAAACCCAGTTTCAGACTACGCATGATCCTGCCGGTCATCAAACCTGCTTATGAGCGGGAAATGCGAAGGCATGGAAGATTCATCATCCGGCAGATACACAAACTGCCAGCGAAGCGTCGTTTCCGGTAACCGCCCGGTAAGTCCGGGTGCAAATACATAAACCGGCTCTGTCATTCCTGCCGAACCTGAGATAACCGATTCCTGTTCCAGTGCTGACAACAATTCTTCCTGCAGCTGTTCCACTATTCTCTGGTTGCGTACACAGCACCAGACACCTTCCCGCTGCGAAACCAGGCAGAATCGTCCGGTTTCCACCAGAACAAACCACATCTGTTTACCGGCCAGTTGCTTTGACCAGTAATCGAATGCCGCAGCAAGATAAGGTTCTGTCCGCACCAGCCGGATTTCATGCCGCCTGGCAAGCGCTTCCAGTCCGGATTGCAAATCACGTGCGATAGCCGCACACAACGCCCCACCGCAAGGGTCCCAGGTACTCAGGCTTAGTTCCCAATCATCGACTCGCTCACCGTAAATTTCACGCATCTGAAAACCGGCATAAGCCATCAATTCATCCGGGTTTGCCAGGGAAAGCTGAGGTGCAATCACGCCATAACGTACAAAATGATTGGATAAAGTGACATGCAGCTCCGCACCGCGCCTGAAACCATCGTCCAGTTGCGCAAGCATCTGTCCCAGCAATTGCAAAGGGATTTTCCACTGCCTTGTATCATTTGCCTGTGCACAGTTGCCTTGCTGTCTGAATTGCTGAACAGGTCTGATTCCACGCGTGAATCCCACCAGACTAACCTGATCTGGCGCCAGAAAAGCCTGAATCCGGTTACGCCACAACCGTGACACGATTGGCCTCCTGCAAACTGGTTTGTCCGCTTTTTACCAGATCCAGCGCAGCTTCGCGCAGAAAACGGGTGCCGTTAAGCCGGGCTGCTTCCTTGATGCGACGAATGGGTGCCTGCGCCACGATCAGTTCACGGATCTCATCGTTTAGCAGCAGTATCTCGGCAATCGCACTGCGTCCGCGATACCCGCTGCCACGACACTGTCCACAGCCTTTCGCCGAACGGAAATCAAACTGCTCCGCCTGTTCCGGTGTAATGCCCGATTCCTCGATCATCTGCTGATCCGGCTGCTCTGCCACCATGCAGTTTGAACACAGCAGACGCACCAGCCGCTGCGCCACAATACCGTTCAATGCTGAAACAAAGCTGTACGGATCCACGCCCATGTGTGCAAATCGCCCAATGACATCAAACACATTGTTGGCATGCACTGTAGTAAAGACGAGGTGCCCCGTCAATGCCGCCTGAATGGCAATCTGTGCCGTTTCAGCATCACGGATTTCACCCACCATGATCTTGTCCGGATCATGCCGCAAAATCGAGCGTAAACCACGGGCAAATGTCAGCCCCTTCTTCTCGTTAACCGGGATCTGCAACACACCGGGTAACTGGTATTCAATCGGATCTTCAATGGTGATGATCTTGTCCTGGCCGTGATTGACTTCCGAGATGGCCGCATAAAGCGAAGTAGTTTTGCCGCTGCCAGTCGGCCCGGTTACCAGCAGCATGCCGTATGGCTCCGAGCTCAGGCGGCGTACGCTGGCAATGGCGGTGGCATTGAATCCCAACTGGTTTAACGTCAGCCCTTCAGCGTGATCGGTCAGCGCCTGACGGTCCAGTATCCGCAGTACAGCATCTTCACCAAAAATACTGGGCATGACTGATACCCGAAAATCGATTTCCTTCCCCTGGATGGAAACCTTGAAACGGCCATCCTGTGGAATGCGGCGCTCGGCAATATCCAGATCTGACATGACCTTGATACGGGAAATTACCTGCCCGGCAAGATCCACTCCCGGCATCGTGCCAACACTGGTGAGTACGCCATCGATCCGGTATTTGATAGATAACGCTCCCGGTGTCGTTTCCAGATGAATATCACTCGCCTGGGATTTGTGCGCGTCATACAGGGTGGAATGCACCAGGCGCACTACGTGGCTGGTACCCTCATGGATTGTTTTGAGCGATAACTCCTCAACACCGGTTTGGATCAGATTTTCCTGCGCGGAGGACAACACATTGTCCATCGCGCGCATGCTCTGTTCCTGCTGTACAAAAAAGGCAGCCAGATCAGCCGGGTGAACCAGATGCCACAAAGCCCCTACCGGCACATACTCCTCCACCCAGTCACGCAACCCCAACCGGAACGGATCACTTACTGCAAGCAGGTACGATTGATCCAGCTTTTGCAGCAACACACAGTCATGTTTGGCTGCCAGCGCAAAAGGTAACCGGTCAAAAGCCGGCTGTAGCCGATACAAATCATCCATCGCCAGTACCGGCATGCGCAGTGCATCACCCAGCACAGCCATCAATTCATCCGGGGTCCCCTGCCAGGTTTCTTCCAGCACCCTGATCAAGGCGGTGTGACGGACAGCAGCCTGTTCACGCGCCTGGCCGAGTACGGTGGAATCGATTGTCAGCTTACCCGGCGAGGCAGCATTTGCCTGCATCAGTTGATACTCCCGGCCAGCTCGAAAATGGGCAGATACATGAGAATAATGATGCCGCCGATCACTGTTCCAATTACCGCCATCAACAGCGGTTCAATCAGTTTGGTCATCCACTCAACCCAGCGGCCGATTTCCTCATCATGAAAATTACCGATGCGCTCCATCATTTCACCCATCATCCCGGTACGCTCACCTACCCGCAGCATACGGCTGCCCACTGCCGTAGTCAGCTCCGCGCTCTGCATCGCGCTGGAAATGGTTTTACCCTCGCGAATGAGTGCAGCGGCCATTTTTACTCGCGGGCGGAAATGCGGTTGCAGCAGATCACTGACCATTTCCAGTGCCTGCGTCACGGGAATACCGCCACGCAGCAACATACCCAGTGTCTTGTAAAACCGGGCAAGCTGATAAATCCTCATCCTCTCGCCAATTGCCGGAATCCGCCAGACAGCCTGCAACAGATGTGCCCGGATCTGTGGTTGAGAAAAAGTATAGGACACAGCCGCCAGAAAAACAGCTGTCGCACCTGCCAGCACCCAGCCATTTTTTTGTACCAGGTGTCCCCATTCGATCAGCAGCATCGACATCCACGGCAGATCCGTGCCCATATCCTCATAAATGGCGCTGAATCTGGGCACAACGAAAATCAGCAGGAAGATCGCCACCAGCCCTCCCAATACCAGCAGCAGAGCCGGATAAATGGATGCCCCCACCAGTTTTTTACGCACCAGATCCATTTGTGACTGGTAAACGAGGTAACGTGTCAGCGCCTCACCCAGATCACCTGTCTGCTCACTGGCGCGAACAGTTGCGACATACAGCGTCGGAAATGCCTGCGGATAGGATTCCAGCGCACGCGAGAATGTCACTCCTTCACGTAGCCGTACCAGTATTTGCTGCAGCAGCTCACGCACTGCACTGTCCTCTTCCTTTTCAGCCAGCGTTTCAATTCCCTCCACCAGACTCAATCCAGCGGTCAGCAGGGCAAGCAACTCCTGGGAAAAATTGGATAGCGGAAATTTATGGCCTGATCTGGACAGCAAACCTGAGAAATTCCGCCGGACACTCAGAACCACGCCCCCCTGGGCACTGATCCGGCTGTGCACCTCGGTTTCGCTGGCCGCCTCGAGTTCAAGCAGCACAGTCCCTTTCCCGGACAGCAAAGCCCTAACCGTGTAGCGCATCAGCAGTATTAAATACTGTTACCAGTTGGTGATGTCCGCATCCTCGCCGCTGCCACCGGGCTGGCCATCCTTGCCGAAGGAAAACAGATCAAAATCGCTTTGTGTTCCTGGGTACTTATACTGATAGGGCCTGCCCCACGGATCTGCCGGCAAACGTTTGCTTAAATACGGCCCCTGCCATTTCGGGGCGTTGGCGGGAGCAGTAATCAGCGCATTCAACCCCTGCTCGGTCGTGGGATACGTCCCGACATCCAGCCGATACTGATGCAGCGCCTTTTCCAGAGAATCGATCTGTGCCTGTGCCATTTTGACTTCAGATTTACCTACCTGTGAAAAATACCTGGGGCCGACGTAAGCTGCCAGCAGACCGATAATCACCATGACAACCAGTAATTCCAGCAGGGTAAACCCATGTTCACGCCCTCTGTATAAACGTGGTGAACCGGGTTGCTGCTTCACTTCACCCGTAACAACGTTCAGCGATTTAACCGGCATTTTTCCGGCACTTAATATTTGCTTCATGGTTCAAATATCCTTGAATTTAGATTTTTCTGAAATATTCCCGGCAGGGGAACAGACAGGCAAGAAGAACATGGCCTAAAAATCAGGAAATATTGGGGGATAACTGGCTGATTCATCTGATTGATAACCGGGAAAGCAAGCAGCAAACTGACTGCTCCGCGACAGCAAGGTTCTGACCTATTTCAGGCCCAGTATAGTAGAGTTGCGTTCCATCCCGGTCAAGCGGGAAAATATGACATTTACTTCTGAAATCAGATCACTTTCACCCGCAACAATCAGCGGAAGTACAATACATTTAAACCCATCTTAAAAACGCAGCTGATGAAACTGGAATTTACGAAAATGCACGGGTTGGGTAACGATTTCATCGTGATTGATGCAGTCAGCCAGCCTGTTTCCCTTGACTTCCTCGACTCCGCCACAATTCGCCGGCTGGCAGATCGTCACTTTGGCATCGGTTTCGACCAGTTGCTAATCGTAGAAAAAGCCAGGGAAGGCGGGGATTTTCGCTATCGTATTTTCAATGCTGATGGGGGTGAGGTAGAGCAATGCGGTAATGGTGCACGCTGCTTCGCCCGTTTTGTGCGCGATCGCAACCTGACTGACAGCAATACCATCCGGGTAGAAACCGCACGCGGCATCATCACTCCGACCATAGAGGATAGTGGAGAAATCTCGGTCAATATGGGTATTCCGCGATTTGATCCGGCACAGATTCCTTTTGTCGCGAACGCAAGGGCCGCCACTTATTCGCTGAATGTCAGCGATAGTAAAATCGAAATCTCCGCTGTCTCGATGGGCAATCCCCACGCTGTCCAGATTGTGCCTGATGTAGATAAGGCGCCCGTGGAAAGTGAAGGCCCCATTATTGAATCCCATCCGTTTTTTCCTGAAAAAGTGAATGCCGGTTTTATGCAGATTATCGATCGTACCCATATCAGGCTGCGTGTCTTTGAGCGTGGAACCGGTGAAACACTGGCCTGTGGAACAGGTGCTTGTGCGGCTGTTGTCAGCGGTATCATTCGCGGCGCACTGGATTCTGAAGTACAGGTAGCAATGCGGGGCGGCAACCTGCGTATCCACTGGGAAGGAGAAAACCAGCCGGTCTGGATGACAGGGCCGGCCGTTACCGTATTTGAGGGCACCATTGATCTGTAAACGCATTTGCAGCAACTGTTACCACCAGCTTTCCATCGCTTCTTCAATCCGTATCAATTCGCCCGCTTCATCATGCGCACTCTGATTACCTACATCATGGTCTTCCCGAAGCGCAGCGCATTTGTGCTGGCTGCACTACTGCTGGCAGGCGTCGCCGAAGCGCTTAGTCTGACTGCGCTGCTTCCCCTGCTCTCCATCGCAGTAGGTGAATCGATTGATTCCAGAATGGGCAGGCTGGTGGTCGACATACTGCACCAGGCTGGACTGTCACCCACACTGGAAGTCATCCTGCTGGTCATCGTCGGCGGCATGTTCCTCAAAGGCACGATCCTGCTGCTGACCAACCAGCAGGTAGGCCATACCGTCGCACATGTTGCCACCGCACTGCGGCTGGATCTGATCAAGGCGCTGCTCGCCAGCCGCTGGCAATACTACCTGCGTCAACCTGCCGGTGCGCTGGCAAACTCGATTGCTACCGAAGCCTATCGCGCCGCTATGGGTTTCGAACACAGTGTCAATGTGCTGGCACTGGCGATCGAGGCAATGGTATACAGCATCGTAGCCATGTTCATTTCATGGGAAGCCACGCTGGGATCATTGCTGATCGGCGCAATTTTGTTCGTGATATTGAACAGACTGGTCAGAGCAGCCAAACGCGCCGGAAACAAACAAACGCATTTACTGCGCCATCTGCTGACTTATCTGTCCGATGTGCTCAGTGCGGTTAAATCCCTGAAAGCCATGGCACGCGATAACGTGGCCGATGCCATTCTCCACGAACAGACACAGCTGCTGGAAAAAGCCACACGCAAGGAAGTCAGCAATCGGGCGGCACTGCTTGCCTTACAGGAACCCATTCTCGCAGCGCTGACTGCAAGCGGCCTGTATCTGGCACTGGTGGTATGGAAGCTGTCGTTGCCGGAGGTCATGGTCATGGTATTTCTGCTCACCAGGATTCTGGGGTTGCTGAATAAGACACAGCGCCGCTACCAGCAGCTCGTCGCACAGGAAAGTGCTTACTGGGCCTTGCGCAAAGCGGCCGATGAGGCACGCAATGAAGCAGAGCGATCAGCCGGCACGCAAGTTCCAACGCTGGAACAGGGGATCAGTCTGAATCACATTACCTTCAGCTACGGACGAAAAACGATTCTGAGCGATTTGAATATCACGATCCCGGTTCATTCATTCACCGTGCTCATCGGCTCTTCAGGTGCCGGAAAAAGCACACTGATTGATCTGCTCTGCGGGCTGGCGGAACTGGAATCCGGTGAAATCCTGATCGACGGTATATCTCTGCATCAAATCGACATGCGTCGCTGGCGGCACATGATCGGCTATGTTTCTCAGGATGCGGTCCTGCTGCATGACACCATCCTGAACAACATTCTTGTGGGTGAACCTGCAATCAGTACCGAAGATGCGGAACGCGCGCTCAAACAGGCTGGCGCATGGGACTTCGTCAACTCATTCCCGGAGGGAATTCATACGATGGTCGGTGAGCGCGGCGGGATGCTTTCGGGAGGACAGCGGCAACGTATCGCCATTGCCCGGGCACTGGCGCATCAGCCAAAACTTCTGTTGCTGGATGAACCCACCAGTGCGCTGGATCCGGATAGTGAGCGTATGATCTGTGCGACACTGCAGACTCTGGCAAAGGAATTCACGATTGTTGCCGTCTCCCATCAGCCAGCAGTCATCCGGGCAGCAAACCGGGTATTCTTTGTCAGCGATGGCAAAGCGGAACTGCTGCCAGATACGGATACTCGCCTGACCAGTATTACGAGTGCAAGTGTGCAAGCAACAGTCTGATTTTATCCACCCGGGCAGCATATACCTGGCGATTGATCAACATTGGCAAACCGGCATCTCCGGCATGTGATTGGCTGATTTTCTCGGCGATTGCGCCAGCATCCACACTGGCCGCCACCTCCAGTGCTTTGCTTAAATGTTCCGCTTGCGGATAAGGCTTGTCTGCATACCCCAGCCGGCCGTGGAAATCACTGGCGCAAACCTGTAAAAAAGCGTTGAAGCGGGCTTTCTTGCGGTAAGCATCCGTTGCCTGCAACATATCGGCAATGGTACCGGGGCGCAATTCCAGCGCCCGGTGAACATCACCATGAAAACGTGCCACCAGCAGCGCCAAGTCTCTGGATTCCCCGGGAACCCGGAGACGCTCACACAATCCCGTAACCAGCTTCACACTGCGTGCTTCGTGACCGATATGGCGCGGCCATTCATCAGGCGGGGTGACTCCCTTGCCCAAATCATGCGTTAAAGCGGCGAAGCGGACTTCAAGGGGGAGATCTCTTGAGGCAGCATAATCAATCACCATCATGACATGAATACCGGTATCAATTTCGGGATGGGAATGTGCGGGCTGTGGCACACCAAACAACACATCCACTTCCGGCAGAATACGGGCCAGCGCGCCGCATTCCCGCAAAACATGGAACATGCGCGAAGGGTGCTGCTCCATCAGGCCATGAGCGATTTCCTGCCAGACACGCTCCGGCACCAGTGCTTCTGCTTCACCGGCATGGATAATTTCCTTCATCAGATCAAGTGTCTCTGGTGCGACCTGAAAACCGAAACGTGCTGCAAACCGCGCAACCCGCAACACTCTTACCGGATCTTCCACAAACGCAGGCCCAATGTGGCGCAGCACACCCTGCTGCAAATCGGCAATGCCGCCAAACGGATCGACGATGTTGCCAGCGTCATCCTTGGCCATGGCGTTGATCGTCAGATCCCGGCGAGCCAGATCTTCCTGCAGCGTCACACCGGGTGCGGCATAAATTTCAAATCCCCTGTAACCTCTGGCGATTTTTCGTTCTGTCCGCGCCAGTGCATACTGTTCATGGGTTTCGGGATGCAGAAACACCGGAAAATCCCTGCCCACCGGGCGGTAGCCCAGCTGTACCATCTCCTCCGGACTCGCTCCAACCACGACATAATCCTGATCCTTGACAGGCAGCCCCAACAGCTCATCCCGTACGGAACCACCTACCCGATAAATCTTCATACCCGGCAGATCAGGGTTTTGGGGCAACCGTACCCAGCCGCTGTTTCAGGGTCGGTTTATTGGTATGGCCGAAATTACTGGCGTAGTACATTGAATTGCTCAGCACGACTTTGACGTAATCCCGTGTTTCATTGAACGGAATAGTTTCAGCGTAGATGGCACCTTCCAGCGGCCGGGTATCTTTCCACTGCTTTGCCCGCCCGGGCCCGGCATTGTAAGCTGCTGCAGCCAGTAACGGCTGGTCATCCAGCTGATCCAGTACATGCTTCAGATAGTAGGTGCCCAACTGAAGATTGGTATTGATATCAGTTACCAGGTTTGCGCGAAAATCCTGCACACCCAATTTGCCCGCCACCCATTTGGCGGTTGCCGGCATCAGCTGCATCAGCCCGGCAGCTCCGGCACCGGATTTGATATCGGCGATAAAGCGGCTTTCCTGCCGTATCAGTCCGTATACAAATGCTTCATCCAGCTGGTTTTGCTGCAGAACAGGCCGCATCTGCTCACGATAAGGCGCCAGATAGCGCAGGCTAAAATCATGACGCGCAACTGTTTTGATCGCTGTATTGATCGCCCGGTCATAAATGCCATAACGCTGAGCTACTTTTGCTGCTGCCAGCAGCTGATCATCACTGAAATTCTGTACTGTCCAGATCCATTCGCGATTCGCTTCCACCCGCTGATTGAGCCGATACAACACCAGCGCCCGGCGGATTCCCGGATTCTGCTCCATGAGGCGAATTTCATTCTGCCCAATTTGACGTTCACTCGCAGGAACACTAAGTATTTCACCCAGCTCCTCCCTTGCCATTTGCCCGTAAAAACTGTGTTCACGGCTCAGCGGGATAAACACAACATTGGCTTCAGAATTTTTTCTGTCGACTTTCAGTGCGCGTGCACGCCAGTAGCGCCAGACATCCTCCTGTTGCATGGCAGCAGGCATCTGGCTGATACTGTCCTCCAGCATTTTCCAGTTACCTTCACGCAACGCCACACGCGCTTTCCAGGCATGTTTGATTTCGGACAACGGGTAAGCATGTTTACCTGCTGTGGCTTCCATGAACCAGTTCAGCGCGCGTGAATCCTGTCTGATCGCCGCCCAGTAGGCAAGGTTACCCGTGAAATAAGATTGATCCGTTTCCGGAAACTGTCCACGGATTTTCTGCCAGCGGGCCAGTGCCTGACTGGTTTCACTGCGCAGCAGGCGTGACAGCGCAAACAATGCGATTTCACGATCAGCACGCGACTGCACTGATACCTGCCGATCAAGAAAACGCCTGGCATCCTTGATCACCACATTCAGTTTCTGCACATCAAGCGCCTGATGCTGCGGCAAATATTTGTTCAGACTTCTGGCAACACCGGTGTTTCCTGCTTCCAGAGCCAGCCGAATTCTGGCCCAGATATCCTCTACAGAAAGGGTTCCGGATTTGATCACCGCCTCAAAAGCATCAGAACAGCTGGCCGGCAGATCACGCCCGGTAAACCAGAGTGTGCGGATTTCCCCACTGGCTGTTCTGTCTCCCGTAACCAGACGGTGTTGCAGCGCATGGCACTGCAGGCTGTCCTCACGGTTAACCAGTTTTGGATATTCCTCAGAAAACAGTGCCCATTGCTGACGCTTACCCAGAAACTGCAACCAGTCCGCTCGCATCCTGTCCGCAACGAAACTGCCGTCATGCCGCGCCAGAAATGCTTTGATCGTTCCGGCATCCGCAGTTGCCAGAGACAGGCGCAACTGGAAGTATTCTGCATAAGGTGCCAGCACATGGTATTTCATGCGATCAACGTATTCGGCAACACGTGCCGCATTACCTGTGCGGAACGCTTCCCGCGCCTCCAGATAATCTTCATCCCCCCCTGCAAACAGCAATTGCACCCAGAATACTAAAAACACCCCGGCAAGAATCTTGTTCATAACCTCCCCGTTTATTCAAAATCATGATTTAGCTGTGCGGCTAGGGCTATTCAGTCGGAAATTACGTCAGCAGACCCAGCCTACAGAGGAAACAACATACTCATATCACAATAAAAGGGGATATCGCCCATCTTTTCCTGCCGGGACCTGTTCATTCAGAAAGCAGTGCAACTTATTTTTGCGATCAGATAACCCCTTGCGCCAGCATGGCTTCCGCCACTTTTACAAACCCGGCTATATTGGCACCATCCACATAGTTAACCGAGTCATCTGATTTCTTGCCGTACTGGGTACAGGAACGATGAATGGCACGCATGATTTCCTGTAAGCGCATATCGACTTCTCCACTGGTCCAGGAAAGCCGCATTGCCTGCTGGCTCATTTCCAGACCCGAGGTAGCCACCCCTCCTGCATTACTTGCCTTACCCGGCGCAAACAGTACTTTTGCATGCTGGAACCGTTCAATCGCCCCTGCGGTACTTGGCATATTGGCACCTTCAGCCACACAGCTCACTCCATTCCTGATCAGCGTAGCCGCATCATGCTCATTCAGTTCATTCTGTGTTGCGCAAGGCAAGGCCACATCCACCGGCACATGCCACGGCCTCTCGCCCGGCAGGAATTGCGCTTCAATCCGTTCAGCGTACTCATTGACACGGCCATAGAGGCGGTTCTTGACTTCCGCCAGAATTGCCAGTTTCTCTGGTGTAAACCCGGTTTCATCCACTACCGTACCACTTGAATCTGAAATGGTGACCACTTTGGCACCCAGCGACATTGCCTTTTCAATAGCAAATTGCGCCACGTTCCCCGAGCCGGATACCGATACCCGCAGGCCTTTCAGTGAACGGCCTGCATGATTCAGCATTTCTTCAGCGAAATAGACCAGGCCGTAGCCCGTGGCTTCCGGTCGCAGCAGTGATCCTCCAAAACTCAGTCCTTTACCGGTAAAAACACAATCCGAACGATTAGTCAGTTTTTTGACCATCCCGGCCATATAACCCACTTCTCGGCCCCCTACACCAATATCACCGGCGGGTACGTCGGTATCCGCGCCAACATGCCGAAACAGCTCGGCGGCGTATGCCTGGCAGAAACGCATGATTTCCCCGGGGCTTTTACCTTTTGGATCAAAATCTGATCCGCCTTTACCCCCCCCCATCGGCAGTGTTGTCAGCGCATTCTTGAATGTCTGTTCGAATGAAAGGAATTTGAGAATGGAAAGATTGACAGACGGATGGAAGCGCGTACCTCCCTTATATGGCCCGATCGCCGAATTGTACTGAATGCGATACCCACGGTTGACTTTAACCTCGCCACGATCATCAGCCCACGCCACCCGGAATATGATGATACGTTCCGGTTCAATCAGTCGATCCAGCAGTCCCTGTTCAGCATATCGGGGGTGCTCGACGATAAACGGCCACAAACTTTCAATCACTTCTGAAACCGCTTGCAGGAATTCAGGCTGCCCCGGATTCCTCTCGGAAACGTATTGCTTGAACTCCTCGATACTGCCGTACTTCATCTCCATTCCCCTTCCGTAAATTAATGTAATAGTAAGTGCCCAGAAAAACCGGCTGCCCAACGCACGGCTGATAATCATCGCAAAATTTCACTGATTACGGGGAAGTTTGCAAGCCATTTCTGAAAAAAAACTGAAGGGGTTAAAACCGGTTACCGCGATCAATGGGCTGCATCAGGCAGACAAAACCTGTTGCTAATGAAATTCGTTATAAAACAATCATATTCTCAGAAATACTCAATCATAAAAGCAATCAGGCCAGCCTCCCTGCCGGAAAGGAATCAGCGTTCATACGCCAGAACAGGAGCCAGCCAGCGTTCTGTTTCTTCCAGTGTCCAGCTCTTGCGCCTTGCGTAATCCTCAACCTGATCTTTACCAATTTTTCCAACAGCAAAATAATCGGATTCGGGGTGAGAAAGATAAAAACCGGAAACCGCTGCGGTTGGCACCATGGCAAAGGCTTCTGTCACAATAATTCCACTGCGTTTTTCTGCTTCCAGCAAAGCAAACAACGGCCCTTTTTCAGTATGGTCAGGACAAGCGGGATAACCCGGTGCCGGGCGGATTCCCATATATTGTTCATCAATCAGCTGTTCATTATCGAGGCTCTCGTCTTTTACATACCCCCAGAACTCCCGCCGCACTCGTGCGTGCATGTGTTCTGCGAATGCTTCAGCCAGACGGTCAGCCAGCGCTTTCAGGATGATTGCGCTGTAATCATCATTTGCCGCCTCAAAAGCGCGTACCCGCTCATCAATACCGAAACCGGAACTGACTGCGAACAAACCGATGGTGTCATCTATTCCGGTTTCACGCGGAGCGATGAAATCGGCCAGCGCCAGGTTGGGGCGCCCTGCCGGTTTGGCTGTCTGCTGCCGCAGGGAATGCCAGGTCATGACTACTTTGCTGCGGCTGCGGTCAGCGTAAATCTCGATGTCATCCCCGTTGACGGTATTGGCCGGAAACAGGCCGATGACCGCATTGGCTGAAAGCCATTTCTGTTCGATGATCTTTTTGAGCATGGCCTGGGCATCATGGAACAGGTTGCTCGCCGCTTCGCCGACAACCTCATCCTGCAGAATGGCGGGATAGCGCCCATGCAGCTCCCATGCCTGGAAGAACGGCGTCCAGTCAATATAGGGAACCAGTGTCTCCAGCGGATAACTGTTGAGCGTGCGCAATCCCAGAAAACCTGGGGCTGGCGGCGTGTAACGACTCCAGTCGGTTTTGAGCGCATTGGCCCGAGCTTCTTCAAACGTGAGCAGCTTGGATGGTCCTTTTTTGTTTTTATGCTGTGCCCGGTTTTTTTCCTGTTCGGCCTTAACCTGCTCAATATAGCTGTCACGCAGATCCTGCGACATCAGATTGCTGCATACCCCAACGGCCCGGCTGGCATCCGGCACCCAGACAGTCACCCCGCTGTAATGCGGAGCAATCTTGACTGATGTATGCACACGCGAAGTGGTTGCGCCACCAATCAGCAAAGGAATGGTGAACTTTTCACGTTCCATTTCTTTCGCCACATGCGCCATTTCTTCCAGCGAAGGCGTAATCAGCCCGGAGAGGCCGACCATATCAGCCTGTTCGCGGCGAGCCATTTCCAGTATTTGCGCACTGGGCACCATCACACCCATATTGATGACTTCAAAGTTATTGCACTGCAACACTACGGAAACGATGTTTTTGCCAATATCGTGCACATCTCCCTTGACTGTGGCAATCACCAGCTTGCCCTTGGGCTTGCTGTCACCGGAAATCCTTTTCTCTGCCTCGATATACGGCAGCAAATGAGCAACCGCCTGTTTCATCACCCGTGCCGATTTGACTACCTGCGGCAGAAACATTTTGCCGGCGCCAAACAGATCACCCACCACATTCATACCATCCATCAGCGGACCTTCGATCACCTCAATCGGCTTGCCTCCCTGGCTGTCGATTTCCTGCCGGACAATCTCGGTATCTTCAACAATATAAGTACTGATCCCTCTGACCAGCGCATGGATCAGACGCTGTCGCACCGGCTCATCGCGCCAGGCAAGATCTTCAACCTGTTCCTTTTTTTGCCCCTTGAAGTGTTCTGCAAACTCTACCAGCCGCTCGGTTGCATCTGGCCGCCGGTTCAGCAGCACATCTTCAACGTGCTCCAGCAGATCAGGCGGAATATCGGAATACACCCCCAGCTGGCCGGCGTTGACAATCCCCATGGTCATACCTGCTTTAACCGCGTAATACAGGAAAGCGGTATGAATCGCTTCACGGATCGGTTCGTTACCGCGAAATGAAAAAGAGACGTTGGAAACTCCTCCGCTCACCTTGGCGTAAGGCAGCGTTTGCCGGATGATGCGGGTAGCTTCGATGAAATCCATCGCATAGTTGCTGTGCTCCTCGATACCCGTGGCAATCGCAAAAATATTGGGGTCAAAAATGATATCTTCGGGCGGAAAATCAGCCTGCTCGATCAGCGTGTGGTAGCAGCGTGTGCAGATCTCCACTTTGCGCTGCAGTGTATCAGCCTGCCCGGTTTCATCGAAAGCCATCACAATGACAGCCGCTCCATAACGGCGCGCCAGCCTGGCATGGTGCAAAAATTCCGCCTCACCTTCCTTGAGGCTGATCGAGTTAATGATTGTCTTGCCCTGGACGCATTTCAGCCCTGCCTCAATTACAGTCCATTTACTGGAATCGAGCATGATCGGCACTTTGCTGATATCCGGTTCGGCAGCAACCAGATTCAGGAAAGTTACCATTGCCTTTTGCGAATCCAGCATCGCCTCATCCATGTTGATATCGATGATCTGCGCACCGTTTTCCACCTGACTGCGGGCAACCACCAATCCCTCGGCATAATCACCGTTGAGAATCAGTCGGGCAAATGCCTTGGAACCGGTGACGTTGGTACGTTCACCCACGTTGACGAACAGGGAATGTTCATTGATGTTGAGCGGTTCGAGGCCGGAAAGCCGTAATTTTTTGGGAATATCAGGCAGCCTGCGCGGTGGAATCTCCCGAATCGCTTCAGCAATGGCAGCGATATGTTTCGGCGTGGTACCACAACATCCACCAACAATATTGACGAACCCAGATTGTGCAAAATCCTTGATCAAACGCGCGGTATATTCCGGTGTTTCGTCATAGCCGGTTTCAGCCAGCGGATTAGGCAGGCCGGCGTTGGGATGGGCGCTGGTGAAAACCTCGGCT
Organism: uncultured Nitrosomonas sp.; assembly: GCA_964651625.1. Lineage (GTDB taxonomy): Bacteria > Pseudomonadota > Gammaproteobacteria > Burkholderiales > Nitrosomonadaceae > Nitrosomonas. The sequence goes on from CAZYWE010000004.1 coordinate 48,275, forward strand.
ACATTGGATAATTCTTCCACATACGGGCGCATCAGCTCCGCCCCCAGCGCACAGTTGATCCCTACCGAGAGGGGGCGCGCGTGCCGTACCGAATTCCAGAAAGCTTCCGGCGTCTGTCCGGAAAGGTTACGCCCGGAAGCATCTGTAATCGTGACTGAAATCATCACCGGCAGGCGTAATCCGTGCGTTTCAAAATACTGATCAATAGCAAACAGTGCTGCCTTGGCATTCAGCGTATCGAAAATGGTTTCAACCAGCAAAATATCCGCACCGCCATCAACCAGCCCGCGCACCGATTCGGTATAGCTTTCCACCAGACTGTCAAACGTGATGGCGCGAAATCCGGGATCATTGACATCCGGTGAAATCGAAGCTGTTTTGGTGGTGGGCCCGATCACACCGGCAACGAAACGTGGTTTTCCCGACAGTTTTGCTTCTATCGCCCGCGCTTCCTCACACGCCAGGCGTGCGCCCGCCACATTCAGCTCGTAAACCAGATCTTCCATGTGGTAATCGGCCATTGACGGGGCATTCGAGTTGAATGTGTTGGTTTCAATGATGTCTGACCCGGCTTCGAGATAAGCGCGATGGATGGCGCGGATCACCTCCGGTCTGGTCAGACACAGCAGGTCGTTATTGCCTCTGAGATCATGCGAAAAATCAGCAAAACGCTTACCCCGGTAGTCTGCTTCAGTCAACCTGTAGCTCTGGATCATCGTCCCCATGGCGCCATCGAGCAATACGATGCGCTCGGCCAGTAACTGTTTCAGCAAATCGGCACGTTCATGCATAGTCATAACAGACCTTCAGATTGAAATTGTTCAGTCAGTGAAAACAAAATGGTAGAGGTTTTATTTGGGGAAAGCGGTTATGCCACCGCGCAGGCGGAGCAGTGTTTCTTCTTTCCCGAGCAGCTCCAGCACGGCATCAATCGCCGGAGTTTGCGCTTCACCGGTAGCCATAACCCGCAACGGCATCGCCAGATGGGGAAATTTCAGATTGTGCGAGGAAACTGTCTGTTTGATTTCATGATGAATGCTCTCTCGCGTCCATTCAATCTGCGCCAGGCGATCAATCAGATACTCCAGAACCGGACGGATTTCAGCAGTGAAATACTGTGTTCTGAACGCTTCGGAAGGCTCGATCGCCTGAAAAAAATATACTGAAGCATCAGCCAGCTCCTCAATGGTGCTGACACGATCTTTCAGTAAATTAACAATCCTGTGCAGATTTTCAGCTGCCGGCAAATGGTAATTTCTTTCCTGCAGGAATGGCGTCACCAGCTCTGCCAGTCGCGCATCGTCAGCCACCTTCAGGTAATGCTGGTTCAGCCAGGTCAGCTTCTCCGGGTTGAATTTTGCCGGGGAACGATTGATAGCTGTCAGATCAAACCACTCCATCAGCTCCTCCCGGCTAAAGATTTCCTCATCACCATGTGACCACCCGAGCCGCGCCAGATAATTGATCAACGCTTCCGGCAGATAACCCTGATCCCGATAATGCATCACCGATACTGCTCCGTGCCGCTTGGAAAGCCGCTCCCCATCCGCCCCCAGAATCATGGGCACATGCGCATACTGCGGTATGGGTTCTCCCAGCGCTTTAAGGATATTGATCTGACGCGGCGTATTGTTGACGTGATCATCTCCGCGGATAACATGCGTGATTCCCATATCGAGATCATCGAGCACCACCCCGAAATTATAGGTAGGTGTACCGTCACTCCTCAGCAATACCAGATCATCCAGTTCATGGTTTGCCACGCTGATTTTGCCTTTTACCAGATCATTGAACGTCACATACCCTTCCAGTGGTGTTTTCAGGCGCACAACCGGTTTGATGCCTGCTGGCGGTGCCTGTCTGCTATCGCGCCAGCGGCCGTCATAACGTGGTTTTAACCCGGCCAGACGCTGCTGCTCCCGCAGCTCATCCAGTTCTTCCCTGCTGGCATAGCACTGATAGGCAAGCCCTTGTGAAAGCAGTTGTTCCGCAACTTCGTGATAGCGATGCAATCGCTGCATCTGGTAATACGGCCCCTCATCATAATCCAGCCCCAGCCAGGCCATTCCATCAAGAATTGCCTGCACCGACTGCTGGGTTGAACGTTCAAGATCGGTATCCTCGATTCTCAATACAAATTTTCCACCTGATTTCCGGGCAAACGCCCAGGAAAAAAGCGCGGTACGCGCCCCACCAATATGGAGGTAGCCAGTAGGGCTGGGAGCAAAACGTGTTTTTACCATCTGATTACACCAAAAATTGAAGGTTGTTATGTGCAGTTATTTCTATTTCCAGAGATTTTTGCCCATCCGGGCAAGATAAAAACATCTCCGGCTGAAGCTGAACAAGGCGGGCAATCAAACATCGTTGCCTGCAGCCCTTGTTTTTTGATAAGGGGTCATTATGTTACCATGAACGACGCGTTTCCCTGTCTTCCCGGGCAGCATGACTGGCACAATCTTTACCGCTCCAGCCGTTGTTCCTGCAGGCACAATCCGCTTGTTTGCTCCATTGTTTGCCATTTACTGAATCGGATAACATTAGAAAATGTTTTTTCATACGCTGTTCCGGGATGAGTTGAGGTTAATTTGGTAAACGTCTTTTATGAAGAAGCGGGTGCCCTCAAGGTTGGCAGTGTTCTGACTGACAATACCACCTCCCTGCAGATCGAATCTGCACACGGGAAACGCTCCAAAATCAAGGCGACATCGGTTCTGCTGCGCTTCGAAAACCCGCCAATGCATGGATTCATGCAGCAGGCACAGGAAAAAGCCGCTGATATTGATGTTGATTTCCTGTGGGAGTGCTGTGAAGAAAACCGGGAGTTCAGCGGACAGGAACTGGCTGGCGATTATTTTGGCCATACGCCGGATCCTGTCGAAATTGCTGCCATCATGATTCTGCTCAGCCAGAACCCGGTTTATTTTCATAAAAAAGGAGCAGGTCGTTTCAAGGCAGCCCCGCCGGAAATCCTGCGAGCAGCACTGGCCAGCCGTGAAAAGAAGCGACTGGCTGAAGAAAAACAGGCTGGCTACGTGCAGCAGCTGACAAAATTCGAGCTGCCCGACACCTTCCAGCCGCTGATTGATGACCTGTTATACCAGCCGGATAAAAACACGATTGAATGGAAAGCGCTGGAAGCCGCATGTGAGGCTACCCGACTGAGCGTGCCCGGATTGCTGGAACAATGTGGCGCCATTCCTTCAACGCATGATTACCATTTCAACCAGTTTTTGCACGAGCATTTCCCGGAAGGAATCAGCACGGATTCATACCCCGCCGATTTAGCCGGCATGGCTCCGGAAGATTTACCGGCAGCCGGTGTCAGGGCATTCAGTATCGATGACGCCACCACCACCGAAATCGATGATGCCTTCTCTGTTACCCCGCTGAGCTACGGCAGTTTCCGGATTGGAATACACATTGCCACCCCTGCTTTAGGAGTGGCACCAGATTCCCTGCTCGACAAACTGGCAGCAAGACGCCTGTCCACGGTTTATCTCCCCGGTCGTAAAATCACCATGCTCCCGGAAAGTGTCATTCAGCACTTCACCCTGGGAGAAACGCACCAGCGGCCAGTACTCTCGCTATATCTGGAAGTTGCAGATGATTTCACCGTCACTCGCACTTTCAGCCGGATCGAAACCATTGAAGTTTCAACCAACCTGCGCCTTGATTCGCTTGAACAGCAGTTCAACGAAATTACCCTGCAAGATAACCGTACGGATTACCCTTTCGCCCATGAGCTGAAACTGCTCTGGAATTTTGCCTGCAAAATGGAGAAAGTACGCGGCAAGGACCAGGACATCAACAGTGAAAAAACCGATTACAGTTTCGTCATAGTCCAGGATCGTGTTTCGGTTTATGAACGTCGCCGGGGCGCGCCTATCGACAAGGTTGTATCAGAACTGATGATTTTCGCCAATGCCGAGTGGGGCAAGCAACTGGCGGATGCCGGTTATGCCGGAATTTACCGCAGCCAGGGAAACGGCAAAGTGAAAATGAGTCTGTCCCCCGCTCCCCATCAGGGGTTGGGCGTATCACAGTATGCCTGGAGCAGCTCACCCATGCGGCGATACGTTGACCTTATCAACCAGCGCCAGTTAATCGCACTGGTGTCCGGCAACCCGCCCCCCTATACCCGGGAAAATGACACATTACTGATTACTATGCGTGATTTTGAAATTGCGTATGCGACGTATGCAGATTTCCAGCGCGGCATGGAACGCTACTGGTGTTTGCGCTGGCTGTTGCAGGAGAATGTCAGCACCTCCGGGGCCACCGTCATCAAGGAAAATCTGGTCAAACTGGATCGCCTGCCATTAGTCGTTCGGGTACCCTCGTTGCCAGATCTGACTCCCGGTACTTCAGTCGCTATTGGCGTTTCACAGATCAATCTGCTCGATCGATCGCTCAATGCCAGCTTCCTTGGCAAAGGTGAAGGTTAACGTCTGACGCAACGCTTCACAGTTATCAGTCACCCCATGCAATCCGATCACAAAATTTATCTGGCGCTGCTGATCTCACTGCTGTTGCATATTGCAATCATTGCAGGCGTATCACTTAATCTTCCCAAACAGAAAACAACCAGGATCACCAAATCCATGGATGTGATTCTGGTCAACAGCAAATCATCGACCAAACCGGCAGATGCCAAAATACTGGCACAGGCCAATCTGGAAGGGGGTGGCAATGTAGCGGAAGATAGGCGGGCGAAAACACCGCTACCGGTACTGCCCGGTGTAAAACCTGTGATGAACCTGGCCGAAGCCACCCAAAAAACCAGACAACTGGAAAAAGAAGTTAAAAAACTGCTGACTGCATCTGAAAGCAAAGCCAAAATCATCCAGCCACCTCCACAGGAAAAACCGGGGAAAGATCAACCCGTTCAGAACCAGTCTGCCAAACCGGATAAGCACACCGATTTCATGCAGCGCAGCCTTGAAATCGCACGCCTTGAAGCACAAATCGCAAAGGATCACGAAGCTTATCAAAAACGGCCGAAGCGCACCTATATTGGTGCCCGCACCCGCGAATACCGCTTTGCCCGTTATCTGGAAGACTGGCGGCTCAAAGTGGAGCGTATCGGTAACCTGAATTACCCGGAAGCTGCCAGAAAGCAGAAACTGTACGGCAGCCTGCAACTCACTGTGGGCGTGCGTTCTGATGGCAGCCTGGAATCAATAGGCATTGACCGCTCATCAGGTATACAGACACTGGACGATGCCGCCATCCACATTGTACGGCTGGCTGCCCGTAACGGATTTGCTCCCTTCCCGCCCGACATCAGTCGCGATACCGACATCCTGCATATCACCCGCACCTGGGTATTCTCCCGTTCAGACAAGCTGATGAGTGAATAACAGAATTTTCGGAAATCCTTAAAATCAATCGAAATGGACATCTACGCAGTCGTTGGCAACCCGGTTGCACACAGCAAATCACCATTCATTCATACCCGATTTGCACAGCAGACTGGCCGGATCATGCACTACACCACCTTGTCAGCGCCACTGGATGGATTTGAACAAACCGTTCTGGCTTTCCGGAAAGAGGGCGGCAAAGGCATGAACATCACCGTTCCGTTCAAATTCGAGGCTTATGCACTCGCTACCAGGCTAACAGATCGCGCCAGCGCAGCACGTGCAGTCAATACATTCCGGTTTGAGGAGACTGGAGAAATACTCGGTGACAATACCGACGGGATTGGGCTGGTACGCGATATCGAAGTCAATCTGAATTTCCCGCTGAAAGGTAAACAGATTCTGCTGATGGGTGCGGGAGGCGCCGCCAGCGGCGTCATTCTGCCACTTCTGCAACAGCACCCCGGTCTGCTGGCTATCGCCAACCGTACTCCGGACAAAGCCGTATTGTTGCAGCAACAGTTTACAAGCCACGGCAATATTATCGCCGGACATTATCAGGATTTTGGCAGGCACCATTTTGATCTCATCATCAACGCCACCTCTGCCAGCCTGCACAATACATTGCCTCCAATGCCGGCGAATCTGTTTCATGGTGCAGCGCTTGCCTATGACATGCTTTACAGCAGCAGGCTGACACCATTTCTGGAATTCGCTAAAGCACAGGAAGTGGCAAATCTGGCTGATGGCGCCGGTATGCTGGTAGAACAGGCAGCAGAATCTTTTTCACTGTGGCATGGCATCCACCCTGAAACACAACCTGTTATCCAGCAGCTTCGGGATGAGTTGCACTGTCATGTCTCGTGAAGCTCACACCGACACTTCCATCCGCCTCCTCCAGATCCGGACTGATCAGCACCTGGCTACTGCGCCCGCTGTTACTGCTCCTGACAGCAGCCCTGCTTTACCAGTCATGGTTCCTGCTGCATATCGTCTACTGGCACACCTACCCCGTCACTACCAGTGCATTCATGCGGGATCGGCTGGAAATCATGCGCCAGCAGAATCCTGCTGCAGAATTGCAGTATCAATGGGTGAGTTATGAACAGATTCCCCGCCATCTCAAACAGGCGGTTGTTGCCGCTGAAGACGCCCGTTTTCTGCAGCACCAGGGATTTGATTACAAAGCGATTGAAACCGCCTGGAAAAAAAATCTGAAGCAGCGCAAACTGGCAGCCGGTGGGTCAACCATCAGCCAGCAACTTGCCAAGAACCTGTTTTTATCAACTGAAAAAACCGTATTACGCAAGTTTCAGGAAACCCTCATCACTCTGATGCTGGAAGAAATACTGACCAAGCGGCGCATTCTGGAAATCTACCTGAATATCATCGAATGGGGTAATGGTGTCTTTGGTATCGAAGCTGCTGCCCGCCATTATTTTGGAATACCCGCATCATCACTCACACCCGCACAGGCGGCCTGGCTGGCCTCCATCATTCCGAATCCACGTTTTTACGACAGCCATCGTAAACAACCCAGACTGCTCAGAAAATCTGGAATTATTCTGTCACGCCTGCCCGGCACAAAAATCCCTTAGCTGAAACTGCTCTTCTGGTTTAAGCCCAATTTTCAGATCAGGTGAACGGCCCGGGCTAAGATCTGTCCGTATTCAGAAAGATTTTTCGTAATCTTCTTTTTCAGCACATCTGCTAGCTGGTATCCTCCCCACCAAATTTCAGGCAGCAGATGTGACTGCCGCGCCTTTTTATTTTGCCCCGCAACCCGAACAGCATATCCGCCATGACTGAAGAAAATCGCGAAAACCCGGAAGATAAACAGCAGAAAGTGATCTCCTTGCTGCAAAAATACAAACTGGTCGAAGGGTTTGTTCGCCTGCAGGATTCCTTGGAGCCGGAACTGATCGAATCGATCATACAAAAGCAGAACCTGGCCAATTTGCGACAGGCACTGGACAGGCTTCATCCGGCGGATATCGCCCATATCCTCGAGGCTTTGCCTCTCGAAGATCGACTGATCATCTGGGGGATGGTCAAGGCTGAGCAGGATGGTGAGGTGCTGCTGGAGGTATCTGATGCAGTTCGCCAGACGCTGATCAAGGATATGGACAGCAAGGAGCTGGTTGCCGCAGCAGAGCAGCTTGATGCAGATGAAATTGCCGATCTGGCACCGGATTTACCCTCTGAAGTCATGGAAGATGTCTTCCGGGCGTTACCGACAGAAGAACGCGAGCAGCTGCGCGCCGCCATGTCTTATTCCGAGGATGCAGTTGGTGCGCTGATGGATTTTGATGTCATTACCGTGCGCGGAGGTGTGCGTATCGAAGTGGTGCTGCGCTATTTGCGCCGGCTGGGTGAATTACCCGACCATACCGATCAGCTGTTCGTGGTTGACCGCGATGAACAGCTGCAGGGTGCTTTGCTGTTGAATCAATTGCTGGTAAGTGATCCCGACTCTTCAGTGGCAGAAGTCATGACGCACGACACCGTTAAGTTTTTGCCGGACGATAAAGCAGAAGAAGCCACTCACGCATTTGAGCGCTATGATCTGGTCACGGCTCCGGTTGTCTCTCAGGAAGGAAAACTGCTGGGCCGGGTAACTGTCAACGCAGCCATTGATTTCATCCGCGAAAGAGCCGATCTTGAAGCACGTAACCAGGCCGGATTGAGTGAAGAAGAAGATCTGTTTGCTCCCATCTGGAAAAGTGTACGCAACCGCTGGGCCTGGCTGGCGATCAACCTGGTCACGGCATTCATTGCTTCCCGTGTCATCGGATTGTTTGAGGATTCAATCGAGAAACTGGTAGCACTCGCTGCACTGATGCCGATTGTGGCAGGTGTTGGCGGAAATTCGGGCAATCAGACCATCACCATGATCGTCCGCGCCATCGCGCTGGGGCAGGTGAATCAGGACAGTACTTTCAAGCTGATCAGCAAGGAAATTGGTGTCGGTATCGTCAACGGTATCGTATGGGGAAGTGTAGTCGGGATATTCACGTACACCCTCTATCATGACATTCAGCTGGGCCTGGTCATTTCTCTGGCCATGCTGCTGAACCTGCTGCTGGCGGCAACGGTTGGCGTGCTCATCCCGCTGATTCGCATCAAACTTGGGCGCGATCCCGCTCTTGGCTCCAGTGTCATGATCACTGCTGTCACTGACAGTGGCGGTTTTTTTATTTTTCTGGGCCTGGCCACACTATTTCTGCTTTGAAGTTTCTGCTTTTGCCGGAAATACCAGCAGGCAGGATTTATAGGCAAGATGTGGCAACAAGCGATACAGCGGCATCCTCAGCCAGTGGCTGCGCCAGTAAAGCCACAAGCGTGCAAATTCCGCTTTTCCGGAAGGGTAATCAGGATGCTGCGGCAGCAATGCCAACGGTACACAGTAATGCATAACACGCTGTGCAATCCAGCCAGGCTGCTGGTCAAGCTGTTTCTCCAGATCATCCGGAATCGCTGATCGCAGTAACAAACGACTGAAATACAAACCATAAAACAGCGGTTTTTCCAATCCAAGCTGATTGGCACGTCCGATCAGTTTCTGCTGAAAAAATGGCTGCTGATTACTGAAAAACAGCAGCAACTCGCTGAAATCCACCAAGTGGCGTAAATCATCGGCCAATTCGTTGTTCTGGAACAGATTGACAGCACAATGCAGCACCATATCTTCCGGGCTTAACACATAGCACCCCGCCTCTTTCACTTCGATTGCCGCTTCCCGGAATGGCTGCGGGTCAATTTTCAGTTTGCCCAGCGGGGAAGAAAGCGTATGGTGAACATCCACTTCAATACTGCGTTCAGGATGTACCAGTGCGGGAATTTCATGGCTCCACTCTCGATAGTAGCGCTCATCGTAATCAGTCAGCGCATGATGCTGCCAGCCTTTTTCCAGTAGGGCAGTCTCAATCCGGCTCAGGTCTTCCTTTGACACCAGCAGATCGAGATCGACAAACATGCGCCCTGCTGCATTCGGCAACCCCTGCAGGAGATAGGCCATTCCCTTGAGCACGATGACGGGTATGTCAGGATTATCCAGCGCCCAGCGCACCCGGTTCAATTCCCAACGCACTGATTGCTGCTGTTTTCTCGCCTGGATCAGACCGGAGCGCAACAGATTGGCGGCACGCATCGGGATATTGTCCAGCAACCCTTCTTTTTCCAGCCTGGCTGCAAGATAGCCAAATAACTTTACCCGCCTTGCCAGCCGCAGCAGCAACTCCCATTGCGCATTATCGTACCTGACCAGACAGGTAGGCTGAATGATCGCTTCCAGCAGCAGCTGGTGATGATCTGGCCTGGTATCAATCTTAGCCATCAGTCAGCTCATCCAGCGCTGCCAGTGCACTGTCAAAATCGGAATACACCAGTTTGCGGCATTCACAATTCCGGATCAGATGTGTGACTGCATTAAATGCAGTTTCCCCCAGCAGCTCATAGTTGAATGCATTGCTGGCAAGCAGCAGAAAAGCTTCGGAACGCGGTAACGGCTCCAGCTGCAAAGCAGCGCCGGCTGACCATTTTGGAAAAACGATCCAGCGGGATTGTGCTGCCTCATTGGTACGCTCGATACTTTCCGGCGGCGGGCGCACATGGGCAACCGTACCCTTCAGCGTACCGGGTATTTCCGGCCCCAGCACAGCCTCCGGCAGATAATTGCGAATGATTTCTATGGACTGATTCTTGAGTGGCATCAGCCGGGGCAGCGGAAAAAACTTGCCCGACTGCGGATCCATCAACCCGAATTCATCGGAAAACAGCCGGTAACCACGATGGATTAAAGCTGCACACAAGGTTGTCTTGCCACTGCCGGGCCAGGCTGGCAGCAACAGCACATGGCCGTTGCGCTCCACGGCAGCAGAATGAAACAGCAATAAGTGACTGATACGCATGGCGATCGCCAGATTGATACCCCACTCCAGTGTTGCCAGTGCCTGCTCTGCGGGAACAGGCGGAAATGGAGAGCGGCCATCAACTTCGAATTGGATCAGCCGGGCCAATGGCCGCCTGATCGGACGCCTTGATATTATCCTGACATGGAACTCGGCAATTTCGGTTTCCTCCATCAGAGAATAATGGGCATACATCCGATAGAGCTGATCAATGAGCAAGGGCAATCGGGTGCGAATGGACAGATTGAACGGTCCCGTTTTTACGCGCAGACCCGATCCGGTAAGCAGTACACGAAATGCATCTCGCGACAGTTGCCCAGCCTTCACGCGCTTTCTTTTACCCTTGCAATCAGGCCCAGCGCTTCAAAACGATGCAATGTTTTTGCGATCTGTCCGGAGAAATTTTTGTCAGGCTGTAAAACAAAATACTCTGATAATTCTTTGCAGATTGATTCCAGGGTAGCGGGAGACTGGTCAAGCAGGATAAGGACGCGCAAACCCATTTCATTCAGGAAATGGGTTTTGCCGGATTCAGGCTGGAAGACGGTAAACTCACCGTCCCAGTTTTCTATGCGTAGTGATGAAAAATCAGGTTTTTGCCAGAGGGTCATTCAGCTTGCTGTCATTGCCAATCACAGTTGGGGAGGAAGCATCCCTTTACCCGTCAAAGACTGATATGCACCTGATGAAACCAGGATACCACCGTTTCCTGGTGTGCAGTTATTCGGATCAGCTACCAATGTTGCAGTCGGCATATCACCCACATCATACGGTGGAGGATCATTAGTTGGCCCTCCTGCAATATTGACACATACGTATTGATTGTTTATTTGATGTGCATCACCGGCTTGCACAGGCGTCAGCATATTACTCGACTTCGCCAGTGCCGCTCCGCTATGCAAGGTCATGATGACTGGAATGGCAACGGTACTTTTAAGCAGTTTTCTGCGCGCTGTCTGAGGGAGAATTACTGTTTTTTCACCAGCGGCAGTCTGATCCGCTTGTCCTTGCACTTTTTCTTCCGGCACGTTAATCACCTTTTGTGTAAAAAATAGAAAAACTGGGGAAATAGAATATCGCCAGTATAGCAACAGAGAACAAATAAAGTGTGCCTGTTGTCCCTCATGCAGTAAACAAGCACGTTCTGCACCATATACCAAAAAACAATTTTATAGATTAAAAAACAGCAGGATAAAATTTATCTTTGATCGCACAGAATTGACTGATTACCCAAGTGTAAAAAAAACCGACAAGTTACAGAAAATTTCATCAGGCCATCGCATCCACCAGCTCCTCCATCTTCCCCTGTCCGTTTTTTTCTCCTTTTCCACTTTCTTCCTGGTGTTTGTAAAACACGTAATACAACACGGGCAGCACCAGCAAAGTCAAGATGGTCGAAGAAAGAATACCACCAATTACAACCGTGGCCAGCGGGCGCTGCACCTCCGCACCAAGACCGGTTGCCAGCGCCATGGGAATGAATCCTACCGCATCGGTGAGTGCCGTCATCAGCACCGGGCGCAACCTTGTCAACGCGCCCGTTTGTACCGCCTCCACCAGCGCTACTCCCTCCTGGCGCAGCTCCCGGATGAACGTCAGCATGACCAGCCCGTTCATTACCGCAATACCCGATAGCGCAATGAATCCGACTCCGGCAGAAATGGACAGTGGAATGTCACGCAACCACAAAGCCAGCACGCCGCCAGTCAGCGCAAACGGGACACCGGTAAACACCAGCATACCATCCCGAAAATTACCGAACATGGTGTAGAGCACCATAAAAATCAGTGCCAGCGCAACCGGAATCACGATCTCCAGTCGCTTTGCTGCCGACATCATTTGTTCAAACTGGCCACCCCAGGCCAGCCAGTAGCCTGGTGGAATTTTGATTTTTCCATTAACCTGCGCTTGCACTTCTTTGACGAAAGAACCGAGATCACGCCCGCGCACATTGGCTGACACCACCACCCGGCGCTTACCATTTTCACGGCTGATCTGGTTTGGCCCCTGCATGAGATTGAAATTGGCTACCTCGCCCAGTGTCACATAAGCGGTCGATGCAATCAGCGGCATCTGGCTGGCGAGCATCCCTCCCTGCGACCCCGGTGGAACAGGCAGGCCGATTGGCAAATAACGCAATGCCTCAATGTCAGCACGCAGCGACTCCGGCAGGCGCACCTGTAACTCAAAGCGGCGATCCCCTTCAAAAATCAGCCCGGCCGGCTTCCCGCCTACAGCAATCGCCACTGCATCCTGCACATCGGCAACATTCAGTCCGTAACGCGCAATACTGGCGCGATCAGCCTGGATGGACAATACCGGCAATCCGGTTACCTGCTCCACTTTTACATCTGCAGCACCTGGTACGGTTGCAACCAGTGCTTCAATACGTTTTCCCACAGCAAGCAGCTGATCGAGATCATCACCAAACACCTTGATGGCCACATCAGCACGCACCCCAGCGATCAGTTCATTAAAGCGCATCTCGACCGGCTGGGTAAATTCATAGTTATTCCCCGGTACCTGCAATACCGCTTTTTCCATTGCTGCAATCAGCTCATCCTTGGTCCGGTATCGGCCAGACCATTCTGCCTGCGGTTTAAGGATGATAAAAATATCGGCCACACTGGGGGGCATCGGATCGGTTGCCACTTCCGCCGTTCCAATTTTGCTGAACACCCGCTCCACTTCCGGAAATGACTGGATAACCCTCTCCAGCTCACTCTGCATGGCAATCGCCGTGGAAAGGCTGGTGCCGGGAATACGGATGGCGTGCAGTGCAATATCACCTTCGTTCAGACTGGGCACAAACTCGCTACCCAGGCGGGTTGCCTGCAATACTGACAACACCATGACAACAGCGGCAACCGTAATGGTCAAATTCTGGTTACGCATGACGGTAACAAGCATCGGCTGATAAAAACGTTTGCACCACACGACAATCCGGCTTTCATGCTCGGCCACATTGCCGGTCAAAAATACTGCAACGGCTGCCGGCACGAACGTAACCGACAAAATCAGCGCACCCAGCAATGCTGCCACTACGGTAAATGCCATGGGGTGAAACATTTTGCCCTCCACGCCGGACAGGGCAAAAATCGGCAGGTAAACGATCATGATGATCATCTGCCCGTAAACCAGCGCCCGCCGTACCTGTTGTGTGGCAGTAAACACCAGTTTCAGCCGCTCTTCCCGGGTCAATGTCCGCCCCAGCCTGGCCTGTTCCTGCGCAAAACAGCGAATACTGTTTTCGATAATGACAATAACGCCATCAACAATAATGCCGAAATCCAGCGCCCCCAGACTCATCAGATTGGCACTGACATGATTGACGACCATGCCGCTGAATGTAAAAAGCATCGACAGTGGTATGACAAGTGCGGCGATCACCGCAGCACGGAAATTACCGAGAAACAGGAACAGCACGACGATAACGAGGGAAGCACCTTCAATCAGGTTGCTGGCAACGGTATGAATCGTGCCATCAATCAGGGTGGTCCGGTCATACACCGGGACTACCACCACACCGGCCGGCAGTGAGCGGCTGACTTCTGCCAGCTTTGCAGCCACAGCATGTGCCACAACACGACTGTTCTCGCCGATCAGCATGTGGGCAGTCCCCAGCACCACTTCCTCACCATTGCGGGTAGCTGCACCGGTGCGCAATTCCTTGCCAATCAGGATGTCGGCCACATCCTTGATGCGTAATGGTGTTCCCTGTCTGCTGCCCAGCGTGATTTCACCGATCTGATCAAGATTGGTGACCTGCCCCGGCAGCCGTACCAGATACTGTTCTCCCTGTTTTTCGATATAACCTGCTCCCAGGTTGAGGTTGTTGCGCTCAAGTGCCGCAACGATCTCCTGCAGTGTCAATCCGTAGGCAACCAGTTTTTCCGGATAAGGCGTCACGTGATACTGTTTGACGAATCCTCCGATGGTATTGATTTCAGTCACACCTTCCACCATGCGCAACTGCGGGCGAATGATCCAGTCCTGGATTTCGCGCAGATCTGTTGGCGTATATGCTGTCCCGTCTGGTTTACGCGCTTCCGGGATACTTTCGACTGTCCACATGAATATCTCACCCAGGCCGGTTGAAATTGGCCCCATCGTGGGTTCAATACCGACAGGCAGCTGTTCTTTCGCCTCCTGAATACGCTGGCTGACCAGTTGGCGGGCAAAATAAATATCCGTTCCTTCCCGGAATATCACCGTCACCTGGGATAACCCGTAGCGGGACAGTGAGCGCGTATACTCCAGCCCGGGCAACCCGGCCATAATGGTTTCAATCGGGAAGGTGATACGCTGCTCAGCTTCCATCGGTGAATAACCCGGTGCAGCCGTATTGATCTGCACCTGCACATTGGTAATATCCGGCACCGCATCAATTGGCAATCGCTGGTAACTGTACCAGCCCAGCACAGCCATCACCATTACCAGCAACAGCACCAGCCCGCGATGCCGGATTACCGTCTGCAGCAAACGTTCAAACATGAGACAACCTCCCGGTCAACCCATAACTTCTGCCATCCGGGTGAAAAAAGACCGGACAACCCGAAAGATCAACCATACTTTTCTCAATGCTCATGTTCCGCCCCTGCCTTGCCAAGTTCAGATTTGAGAATGAAACTGTTACCTGCAGCGTAGTATTCCCCGGCAGACAAGCCGTCAATGACTTCCGCCATTTGCTTGTCACTGCGTCCCAGTTTGAGCGGGCGTATTTCGAAAACCTCACCATAACGGCCAAATACGACCGACTGATCACCTATTGTCTGTATGGCATCCAGCGACACCGCCACCGGGACTTCAACCGCTTCAGTCTGCAAATCCGCTTTGACAAACATACCCGGCCGCCACTTCTCGTCTTTATTTTCCAGCTCTACCCGGGCAACTGCCGTGCGAGTCTGCTCATCAAGCAGTGTCGTCACATAAATCACCTTCCCGTTCCGCACCAGATCATAGGCATCTGCCCGGATAACCGCAGGCTGCCCCGCATGAATCTGATGCAGATTGCCGGGAAATACCCTGATTGCCGCCCAGATTGTGGAAATATCAGCGATGATGAATGCGGTTTTATCTTCCTTGACAGCCTCCCCGGTAACAACCGCCTCATCAATGACAATTCCGGAAATAGGGGAGCGAATTTCGTAACGGGTAATATTTTTCACTGATGAGCCGGATTCCAGCTGCACCCCCAGCGCCAGCAAACGTTCAGCTGCCAACTGGGTTGTAATACCAGCCTCATCCAGCTGCTGCCTGGCGGAGAGGTAATCCTGCCTGGCAGTAATCTTCTCACGCCACAGCTGTTCTTCCCGATCGTAGATTGTTTGCGCCAATGCCTGCCGCCTGCGTGAAAGCAGGTATTGACTGCGCAAATCAGCCAGCATGGCGCTTTCCATAACAGCGAGTACTTCTCCTTTCTTCACGCGCTGGCCGTGATGACGTTCGATAGATACCACCATACCGGGCAGCCGCGGCACGACATGCACGATTTTGTGTTCATTGAAAATGATTTCACCCGGAAGGGTAATTTCCGAGTGAATGACAGCAGGGCCGGCCGCCACCAGTTTGATACCGTTGCTTTGCATTGTCGTATCGGACATTTCCACCCGTCCTTCGGCCTGGCTGTGATTCCAGCGATAGCTTTTTCCCTGATATTCAGCAGCGATGACCAGCTCGAAGGAATGCGGTTCCCTAACTTCCTGATCGCTAACCAGAAAGTCATTCTCCGGCCGAAAGTGAAATAATTGCGCCGGGCGTCCAAGGCGTGACAACGCCACCGTCACGTTCACTTCTGCTGGTGGCAGAGATTTTTTCTGCTGATATGGGTAAATTCTAAATTGTGGAAATACGCTACTTTCATGAATGGTGAGCTCCAGACTCAAGCCATCTTCCGTGAGCAAATTTCCTCCATGCGGCCCGATTACAGGTTCTGGCTCGGCTTTGTTTTCTGAAGCAGCCTGTTCTGCAGTACCCGGTGCTACAGATTTATCCTGCATCAAAATCCAGGTTCCCAGCAGAATACCGGCCAGAATAACCGCTACGATGGATAACCGTCCGGTAACGTTCATTGATTACGCTCCTGATTATCAAATCTTGTGGAATCTGCAGCTGAAGCAGCAAGTGGTGCTGCAATCAGCTGCTCGATGGTATTGACCAGACGCTGATAATTGGCCAGCGCCCGCACATAAAGAATGCGATTCTGAAAAAAGGCACGCTGGGCATCCAGCATTTCCAGAAAACTGAATTTACCCAGCTGATAACCCCGATTGGTAATCTCAAAAGCATTTTGCGCACCCGGCAGCACCTCATCATGCAGTACCCGGATTTCATTGCGGGCAGCCAGCAGATTTTCGTAGCTACGTACAAATTCAGTTCTGAGTTGCAACTCAACTGATACACGCTCATCTATCGCCTTATTCAGGCGCTGGTGTGCTTCCAGTTCATTTCCCTGGTTGCGGTTAAAAACCGGGATGGGGATGGTTACCCCTACCACAGCGGTCGTGGCATCTATTCCAAGATAACGCCGAACACCGGCATCAACAGTGATATTCGGGATTTTTTTCGCCTTTTCCAGCTCTACCATTGCCTCACGCTGCGCGATATTTTTAAGACTTTGCAGCACGACCGGATTTTCTTCGAGCCGGTTTACCAGTTGATTAAACTCCGGTATCTCGACAAACGACTCCAGTTCACCCAGCGCCTGACTAAACTGAGGCTCCGCTTCCCCCCAAAGCAGAGCAAGCTTTGTTCTGGCAGCTGACAGATTGCGCCGTGCCTGTTCCAGCTCAATACCTGCCGCAGATAACGCAACTTTCGAACGTATCGCTTCCATGGGAGGCGATTTCCCCGCCTCAACCCGTTTCACCACAGTCTCCATGGCGATCTGAACCAGGCGCAGGGTATCGCTCATCACACTGACCTGTGCCTGGTTTTCCAGCACATCAACAAAAGTACTGGCCGTACGGGCAATGATCTCCAGCCGTTTGGCCGCATAGGCCTGGTCAGCCACCTCCTGCCCCAGCGTTGCCACGTTCACCCGGGCCGGTCGCTTACCACCGAGTTCAATTAACTGGCTGATACGAAAAGTCGTAAATTTTTGAATGTCGCTCCTGGAAGCGTTGATATCTTCCGCTTCGATACTGAATTCAGGATTATTAAACAAACCCGCCTGTAATTTTGTACCTTCATAAGCAGCTATCTCTTTAGAAAAAGCAGCCAGTTCAGGGTTGTTCTGCAGAACCAGCTGCAATACCCGCCACAAGGTAAGCTCACCCTTCCCGCCGGCATTACCATCCCTGGCATCCATAGCCGGCGCTACATCTCCTGCGGCAAATGCCACGCCATCTCCCAGAGCCGGGAGTATCCCTGTAAGCAGCGACGCCAGAAAAAACGGTATCCAGCCCGGACGGAACAAACCCCGTCTTCTTTTTATTACCTGATATTCGATCATGATGATTGGTAACGAAGTCATGCTGCACAAACGTATCGAATGTGAACAGCGAACAGATCAAGCCGCCGGACAAATATCCGTTTCGGAATACTGAAACCTGCCTGGCGCCCGGTGTTTACCTGGCTTTGCTGCAGTTATCAGCCAGCCAGAAATAAATCAGGAAAAGAATCGAGGAGGGTGATAAAGACGATCTGGTATTGTTTCCGGGAAGTTGCTGTCGATGGCTTCCAGCACCGTTTCGCTGGTATCAGCAGCACTTATCTGCAGCAACGGGGGAAAATAAAAAGGCTGGAGCTGCCCCGCAGCATGCAAACATAAATGTGTGGCTGAATCCAGATCAACGTTGCCATCCAGTGTGTGATGCAGCTCAAGATGCGCATCGGGGTACAGCAGAAACAGCTCTTTGTAGTGATGATGCGCCAGCTCATGTGTGAACACCTTGCCGTTGAACGACCATCCGAACGTATTTACCAGCATACTGACAAGAAATGCCAGAATAACCAGCCTGATGGTGGAAGGCTTGTTCATTTGGAAGATTGCGGCTGGTGGCTGTATCGCATAGCCGCCAATGTAACATGAAAATCCGAGTTTCTGCATTGTATGGCGAAGCTGCAAAATGCCCCTTATTGTCACGGATAGATGATTTCGCGCTCTGACACAGGGAAATGATCATGATTTTTCCCAACGCTTGGCAGCAGAAGCCTGCAGCCACCTGTGCTCACAGTAACTCTATGCCAAAGCGGCGAATCAGGAGTGCAAAAAGAATAAAACACACAATCGTGATAATGATGCACATCAAGAGCGCCAGCCAGAAACCAAAGCGCGGCAACAGTGCCGGAAATACCAGAAACATGGGAAGCGTCGGCACGACATACCAGAATGTATACCACGCGTGATTTGCGATCTTTTGTTCCGGCTGATTCTCAACGTATAGCCAAATGAGGGTCAGGACAGTAACTAGCGGAAGTGCTGCAAAGAGGCCGCCAAGCTTGTCACTGCGTCTCGCAAACTCGGACACAAGAACGACAACGGCAGCAGTCAGAAGGTATTTTGCAACAAGCCACACCACAAAAGCTCCCTGTTATATCAAACTCATGAGCATTATCCCCAATAGCCTGGGTATATGTTGCACAATCCAGGGCCTGACCTTGTCATTCTTCACGCTTGCATCGTCATCAAAGCTTAAAAAGCTAAAACAGCTCAATTCCTTCCTGTATCAGCATTTCCACCAGAGCGATCAATGGCAGCCCGATGAGGGCATTTGGATCATCTCCAGTAATCCGTTCGATCAGCGCGATCCCCAAACCTTCTGCTTTTGCACTGCCGGCACAATGATAAGGCTGTTCTTTTACAAGATAACGCTCAATCTGATCATCACTCAGTTCACGATATTTCACCGTACAAGAAACCACTCGTGCCTGTAAATGATCTGTTTGGCTATTAAGCAAGCACAATGCAGAATAAAAAACAACTTCACTTCCGCGCATGAGACGAAGTTGGCGGGCCGCATTCTCATGGTTTAACGGTTTGCCGAGCTGCACGCCCCCCAAAGCAGCCACCTGATCAGCTGCGATAATCAGTGCATCCGGGTGTTGTCCTGCTACTGCATAGGCTTTTTCTCTGGCCAAACGCAATGCTGTCGCTTCCGGCATTTCTTCGGGGAAAGCAGATTCATCAATAGCAGGATTTGCTGTTTCAAAAGGAATTTGTAAACGCTGCAGCAGTTCACAACGGTAAACCGAGCTGGAACCCAGTACAAGTGGCAGGTAATTTGTGCGATTTTTCAAAATATTATAGTGATACGCTGGCCTGTGATTTTGACACTTTGTTATAAAAAATATAACATGCGCGCCTTATGTCTGACCAACTTGTTATTGATTCTCTGGATTTTGTCCGCGACAGGAAAACACTGCAGGGAAGTGTCCCGCTGTTTAACTTTGAGCGCCTGAAAGATTATCTGGCAGATTCGGCAGGAGAACTGACTTATCTGATTACAGGTCTGTCGGATGAACAGGAAAGACCCATGCTGGAAGTATCCATCAGTGGAACTATCAGTTTAAGTTGTCAGCGTTGCCTGGGAAAAGTCAGGCATGTACTTGATGCGAAAGTGACATTGCTTCTGGGCAGAAATGAAGATGAGCTGTTACGCCACGACGAGGATATTTTTTCAGAAGCAATTCACGCTTCGGCCGAACTGGACGTTCTGGCCCTGATAGAAGATGAAGTAATTCTAAGTCTGCCGATTTCTCCTCGTCATGAAAATGTTGAGTGCCACATATCAGCCAGGACTGAAAAATATGAAACTGCTGTAAAAGAGCATCCTTTTACAGTGTTGGTATCACTGAAACGGCCTCACTGAATTTAAATTATTTTTATAAGTCGTTTTTACTCTGGAGCTACTCATGGCTGTTCAACAAAATAAAAAATCCCCTTCCAAGCGCGGGATGCATCGTTCTCACGATGCACTGACCAACCCTCCGCTGGCGATTGAACCTACTACCGGGGAAACCCATTTGCGCCATCACATCAGCCCGAATGGTTATTACCGCGGCAAAAAAATCATCAAAACCAAGAACGACGATTGATGGTATCTGTTTCCACGACTTCAATCTTATTGTCAGACCTTTTGGGTAAGTGAAAATAACTGTAGCAATCGACTGCATGGGTGGTGATCACGGTCCGCGTATCACAATTTCATCAGCAGTTGAGTATTTACGCCATGACCGGGAAACCAACATTATTCTGGTCGGCAAACCTGATGCTATTTCCAGGGAGCTGGATACGCTCAAAGTTTCGCCTGGTGAACAGCTCAGACTACATCCGGCAAGCGAAATGGTTGGCATGGATGAACACCCGGCCCTTGCCTTGCGCAACAAGAAAGATTCTTCCATGCGTGTTGCGCTTAACCTAGTCAAAAGCGGTGAAGCACAGGCATGTGTTAGCGCAGGCAATACCGGAGCACTTTTGGCCACTTCCCGGTTTGTACTGAAAACCATTCCCGGGATTGACCGGCCTGCATTGGCAGTCGTGCTTCCAACCATGTCTGGCCATACCTATGTGCTGGATCTGGGAGCAAATGTAAACTGTACGGCTGAGCACCTGCTCCAGTTTGGCATGATGGGCGCATCACTGGTTTCATCTGTGGAAAACAAGCCCAATCCCAGCATCGGCTTACTGAACATAGGTGAAGAAGAGATCAAGGGTAATGATGTTGTCAAACAGGCAGCCGAATTGTTTCGCTCCAGCGGCATGAATTTTTACGGCAATATTGAAGGTGATGATATTTATCGCGGGACGACCAACGTAGTAGTATGCGACGGTTTTGTCGGCAACGTTGCACTTAAAACTTCTGAAGGCCTGGCCCAGATGCTGGCCAGTTACCTGCGAGAAGAATTCAAACGTTCTTTATTCAGCAGATTTGCGGGGCTGGTGGCTTTGCCGGTTATCAACGCTTTCAGACGGCGGGTTGATCATCGCCGGTATAATGGTGCAAGCCTGCTGGGCTTACGTGGCGTCGTCATTAAGAGTCACGGATCTGCTGATAGCTACGCTTTTCGTTATGCTATCAGGCGGGCGGTAGAGGAAGTGCGTGGCGGCACGTTACGCAATATTGTCGAGCATATTGAAACATTGCAGCACAACGTCGGGCATAACATCGCACAACCGGTATCAGTAGAGTGAGCAGCTGAACATGACCATGTATTCACGAATCGTCGGCACCGGCAGTTATCTGCCAGAAAAGATTCTGACCAACAAAGATCTCGAATCGATGGTTGACACCAGCGATGAATGGATACGGACACGTACCGGTATCGAACAACGGCATATTGCTGCAGAAGGCCAAATGGCAAGCGATCTTGCACTGGAAGCAAGCCGCAAGGCCATTGAAGCCGCAGGGATTCAAACAAAAGATATTGATCTGATCATTGTCGCAACGACGACGCCAGATATGATCTTCCCGAGTACGGCCTGTATTCTGCAGAACAAACTGGGCCTGTCCAATGGGCCGGCATTTGACGTTCAGGCTGTCTGTAGTGGATTCATCTATGCATTGGCTACAGCGGACATGTTTGTCAGTTCCGGAAAATCCCGGAACGCACTGGTTGTCGGAGCAGAGGTTTATTCCCGCATCATGGATTGGAACGATCGCAGCACCTGTGTTCTGTTTGGTGATGGCGCGGGAGCAGTCGTTCTCACTCAAGATCAGAAACCGGGCATCCTGTCATCCCATCTGCACGCAGACGGAAGTTATAACCAGGTTCTTTCTGCACCGGCATCGATTCATTCCGGAAAGATACAGGGCACACCTTTCATCACCATGGAAGGAAGCACTGTTTTCAAGTTTGCAGTCAAAGTGCTGGAAGAAGCCGCGCTGGAAGCGCTGCAGGCAAACAAGTTGCAGCCTTCCGATATTGATTGGCTGATTCCGCACCAGGCCAATATTCGCATTATCACTTCAACAGCAAAGAGACTTGGAATCCCCGAAGAAAAAGTAGTAACAACGGTTTCACAACACGGCAACACCTCAGCTGCATCTGTTCCATTGGCACTTGACCAGGCTGTGCGTGATGGGCGCATCCAACCCGGACAAAATATTATGCTGGAAGGGGTAGGTGGCGGGTTCACCTGGGGATCAGTTCTGGTACGCTGGTAAAATATGAAGATCGCTTTTGTTTTTCCTGGACAGGGGTCACAGTCAGTCGGCATGATGGGCAGTTATTCAGAGCTTCCGTCAATTCGTGAAACTTTCAATGAAGCAGCAGATATTCTGCAGCAGGATTTATGGTCGCTTGTCAGCAACGGCCCCGAAGATAGCCTGAATCTCACTACCAATACCCAGCCTGTCATGTTAACTGCTGATGTGGCCATTTACCGGTCATGGCAACAGGCTGGAGGAATCGAACCACATTATCTGGCTGGCCACAGCCTCGGGGAATATGCCGCGCTGGTTGCATCAGGATCGCTCACTTTTCCTGATGCCCTGAAACTGATCCGTTTTCGCGCAACAGTCATGCAGGAGACCGTCCCCGAGGGGATCGGCGGCATGGCGGCCATTGTTGGACTGGATGATGATACAGTCGCTTCAGTCTGTGCTGAAGTGGTAAATACAATGCCGGAAATATCACTTGAACCGGCAAATTTCAATGCACCTGGCCAGGTAGTAATCGCCGGCCATTTCCAAGCGGTTGCACAGGCCGTAACGCTTGCAAAATCAAAGGGAGCAAAACTGGCTGTCATATTGCCAATGAGCATTCCATCACACTGTTCTCTCATGCAACCAGCTGCTGAAAGGCTGGCACTCCTGCTGGAGGAAATCACGTTGCACCCTCCCGGGATTCCGGTCTTTCATAATGCTGATGTTCATCAGCATCCTGAAACAGCGTCCATTCGTGAGATACTTGTACGCCAGCTTTATCATCCGGTTCGGTGGACAGAAACAATCCAGACCATTGCGTCACAAGGTGTAAAACATATTGTGGAATGCGGCCCGGGCAAAGTATTGTCCGGATTGAATCGGCGCATTGACAAAAACCTGGAGAACATTGCACTGACGGACGCCGGTATGCTTCTCAGAACAGTAGAAGCATTGAAATAACCCATATCGGCAACACATCTTCAGGAATTATTCCAACTACTTATTAACTCTCAGATGTTGCTAGCACATAAAATTGCACTGGTAACGGGTGCAAGCCGTGGAATCGGTAAAGCTATCGCGCTGGAACTCGGAAAACATGGCGCAACTGTTGTTGGGACTGCCACTTCCGAACCCGGCTCTGCGCACATTAGCCAATACCTTGGTGAAGCTCAGCTACCGGGTATGGGGTTAGTTATGGACGTCAACAATATCGAGCACATTAACAACGGTATTGAAACCATACAAAAATCACTGGGTGATATCGCGATACTGGTTAATAACGCCGGCATTACGCGAGATAATCTGCTGGCACGCATGAAAGAGGATGAATGGGATAGCGTCGTTCAAACCAATTTGAAGTCCGTATTCTGTCTCAGCCGTTCTGTATTGCGCGCCATGATGAAAGCTCGTAGTGGCCGGATTATCAATATCTCGTCTATTGTCGGTGCAACCGGAAACCCCGGACAAACCAATTATGCAGCGGCCAAAGCCGGTATGATTGGTTTCAGCAAGTCACTTGCAAAAGAAATTGGCAGCAGAAACATTACCGTGAACTGTGTGGCTCCGGGTTTTATTGATACCGATATGACTCGTTCCCTTTCACCAGATCAGCAGCAGTCATTAATTCAGCACATTCCACTTGGCAGGCTTGGTCGACCTGAAGATATTGCTGCTGCAGTCGTTTTTCTGGCCTCCCCGGCAGCAGATTATATTACCGGCACCACATTGCATGTAAATGGCGGCATGTTTATGGAATAACCGGATTGATTCTTTCAGGACCAGGAAGAATTTAATATTTTTATAGCAGCAAAGCGTGCTTTATCTGCAGAGCGGCGCAGATTTTGTCAGTAGTATGAAATTTGTTAAACTTGCGAAAGTTTTTTACCTGAAAAGGATGGTGTATCAATGGAAATCACTGAAATAGAAGAGCGCATCAAAAAAATCGTAGCTGAGCAGTTAGGTGTCAATGAGGCAGATGTTAAAAATGAATCTTCGTTTGTCAACGACTTGGGCGCAGATTCACTGGATACCGTTGAGCTCGTCATGGCACTTGAAGAAGAGTTTGAATGCGAAATTCCTGATGAGCAAGCTGAAAAAATCAATACAGTTCAGGAAGCAATTGATTTTGTAGCAGCTAATGCAGCTCAGTAAAGCTTATTTTTCAATGATTCATTGGGGTTGTCTTGTCCAAACGTAAAGTAGTCATTACCGGATTAGGCATAGTTTCACCAGTCGGCAATACGGTTTCCGAAGCATGGGAAAACGTCATTGCCGGTAAATCCGGTATCACAAAAATCACGCGCTTTGATGCATCAGATTTTTCCTCAAGAATTGCGGGAGAAGTTAAGAATTTTGAGATAGCAGAATATCTCTCTGCCAAAGATGCGCGTCGTATGGATATATTTATCCAGTATGGAATGGCAGCAGCCATACAAGCCATTAGGGATGCAGGAATCAGTAACGTCGCCGGGTTTAATGCAGAGCGCATCGGGGTAAACATTGGCTCTGGAATCGGCGGTCTGCCTATGATTGAAAATACCGATGCCGCCTATCACGCGGGTGGCCCACGGAAAATCTCCCCATTCTTTATCCCCAGCACTATCATCAACATGGTGGCCGGTAATCTGTCCATCATGTTTGGGTACAAGGGGCCCAATCTTGCCGTCGTCACTGCCTGTACCACTGCTACACACTGCATAGGCAGCTCCGCCAGGATGATTGAACATGGTGATGCTGATATCATGATCTGCGGCGGTACAGAATCATGTGTTACACCCTTGGCTGTAGGTGGGTTTGCATCAGCGCGCGCCCTGTCATCAAACAATGATGATCCGGCGTCAGCCAGCAGGCCATGGGATCTCAAACGAGACGGGTTCGTTCTGGGAGAAGGTGCAGGTATCCTTGTTCTGGAAGAGATGGAGCATGCCAAAAAACGCGGCGCTAAAATTTACGCAGAACTGGCTGGATTTGGCATGAGTGCAGATGCTCATCATATGACTGCGCCATGCGAAGATGGAGAAGGCGCAGCCCGTTGTATGACGAATGCTTTATCTGATGCACAAATGAACATTGATGAACTCCAGTACATCAATGCACATGGAACATCAACCCCTTTGGGGGATATTGCAGAAACGGTTGCAGTCAAACGATGCTTTGGTGAACATGCAAAAAATCTTGCAGTCAACTCCACCAAGTCAATGACTGGACATCTGTTGGGTGCTGCTGGTGGTGTAGAGGCAATTTTTTCTGCGTTGGCTATTCACCATCAGATAGCTCCTCCTACCATCAATCTTGATGACCCTGATCCCGCATGTGATCTGGATTATGTGCCAAATAGCGCCAGGGAAATGAGAATTGATGCAGCTTTATCAAACTCATTCGGATTTGGTGGAACTAACGGCACACTGGTCTTTCGAAAAATCTGAATATCGTTTTTCCAGATTATTCGGAATACCCTTCCAGAACCAAGACAACTGGTTATGCCCAATATTTTCAGGAGAAAGCATAATCAGTTAGTCAAGCTCCGAGTGTACTGATATGGCTGGATCAATACATCCCAGGCGATTTATCCGTTTTATTCTTATCACGGCTCTGGTAAGCAGTACGTTGTTTTCATTCTGGTTTTATCGGCTGGCTACAACTCCACTGGATCTTCCTGCAATACCCTGCGAATTCTCAATCGAATCCGGGAGTGGTTTGCGCAATATCGCCCGGCAATTGGCTGAAGCAGGTATTTTCCCCAACGAATGGTCTTTCATGCTGCTTGCCACAATTACCGGATATAACACTTCCCTCAAGGCCGGTGATTATCAGCTTACCAAAAAGCTATCGCCCCTGGATCTGCTGGAATATCTTGCCCGGGGAAAAGTCAGGCAATATGCAATTACCTTTCTCGAAGGATGGGCATTCCCACAATTCAGAAAAGTGCTGGATGAGCACCCTGCCCTCCGGCATGAATCCGGTAAACTCAGTAGTCTGGAAATATTGCGTGCCATCGGAGCGGAGGAATCCAGCACTGAGGGTCTGTTTTTCCCGGATACTTATTTCTTTACCAGAAACAGCAGTGATCTGGTCATTCTGAAACGAGCCTACCAGGCAATGCAGCAGCACCTCGAAGCAGCATGGCTTGCCCGGCAACCATCTCTCCCATTAAAGAACCGGTATGAAGGCCTGATTCTGGCTTCGATCGTCGAGAAAGAAACCGGCGTTGATAGCGAGCGCCCTCAGATTGCCGGTGTATTTATCAACCGATTACGCCATAACATGAGGCTGCAGACTGATCCAACTGTAATTTATGGCATAGGCGAGAAATTTAATGGGAATCTGCGCAAAACTGATCTTCAAACTGATCACGAATACAATACTTACACCCGTTATGGCTTACCTCCCACTCCTATTGCCATGCCCGGGCTAGCTTCCATCCAGGCAGCCTTTAATCCGGCAATGACCGATAAATTTTATTTTGTGGCCAGAGGTGATGGAACTTCATATTTTTCATCGACGCTCGAAGAACATAATCGTGCTGTCGTGAAATACCAGAAAAATCGTCCGTGAAGCACCCTGTCCGTTAATTGTAAGCTTCCGGCTGTACACTATTTACTCCGAAAAAACATTCTCCAACCTTGATCACCAGGGTTTCTGGAATAACTTGAACCTAGCATGTCATTTTCACTCATCATCCCCACTCTGAATGAAGCAGAGAATATCGACCCATTACTATCGGGTATTTTTTCACTCACCGCTTTGGGAAGCCAGTTTGAAGTCATCATCGTGGATGATGGGTCTACTGACGGCACGCCTGATAAAGTCAGGCAGTGGCAGAATACACATAACGTACGTCTGATCGAGAGATGCGGGCAGCCTGATTTAACGGCTTCTATTATCGAAGGAACGGCTGCTGCCAAGCATGAAATCATTGCTGTCATGGATGCTGATCTGAGCCATCCATCAGACCGGCTGAGCGCACTCATCCAGCCCATACTGGACGGTACGCATGACATTACCATCGGAAGCAGATATATCGCCGGCGGCAATACGATTGGCTGGCCCTTTTACCGCCTCTGGCTGTCTCGCGCCGGGGGTTGGCTTGCGCGTATTATCTGTGATGTAAACGATGCCACCTCCGGGTTTTTTGCTTTCCGGCGAGAATTGATCAGCAACATCTCGCAAAGTGCACGAGGGTACAAGATACTGCTGGAGTTGTTGATGACAGGACAAGGCAGCTTGCGTGTCAAGGAAATCCCCATCAGCTTTCGCGACCGGCAGCATGGTAATTCAAAACTGTCCCTCACCCATCATCTTGCCTATCTGCTGCAACTCATTACTCTGGCAGGCGGTACTGTTTCTTTCCACACGGCCAGTCGCTTTGCTATGGTTGGGTCTCTGGGCGCCTTCATTGATGTATTGATCTTTCAGTGGATGACAGGCCACGAAGTCAGTTTGGCAACAGCACATATTTCCAGTTTCATCATGGCTGCCAGTTTCAACTATGCCATGAACTCGAAATGGTCGTTCCGACCGCATCACGCGGGTCATTTACATTGGAAGCCATTCATCCGTTTTCTGACAGTCAGTATATTTGCCTTGCTCCTGAGAGGGGCCGTTCTCGCCTGGCTGGTTTATACCTGGGACATGTCTGCTAAATGGGCAATTTTCCCTGCAATCCTGACAACAGCCATGGTGAATTATCTCGGATCTGCCTTCTATGTATTTCCCAGGACAGTACCTCCTGTTTCTACCGATACCCGGTGGCGTACTGCTACCGTAGGAATCCTGTGTATTGTCATCCTGTTACACCTGACTTACATGAGTGTAGCGCAGCTGATCCCTGATGAAGCTTATTACTGGCAGTATGCGCAGCACATGAGTTTAAGTTTTTTCGATCACCCCCCTATGGTTGCCTGGTTGATTTGGCTGGGAACAGCACTGGCCGGCCAAAACGAATTCGGGGTCAGAATTGGTGCTTTCGTATGCGGACTGGTTGCAATGATTTATTTATTCGCCCTTGCACGCAACCTCTACGACAAATCCACCGCGATGCGTTCTGTATTGTTGTTTGCCATCATGCCAATCGGTTTTGCGTCCGGATTGGCAATGACACCAGATGCACCACTGGTTGCCGCCTGGGCAGCCACGCTTTACTACATGGAGCGTGCTTTGCTTGCCAGCCAGAGCCGAGCATGGATTGGTGTTGGTATCGCTTTCGGGCTGGGGATTTTATCCAAATACACGCTTGGCCTGCTTGGTATCGCCGCATTGATTTACACAATCCTGGATCCGGTTGCGCGCCGCTGGTTACTTCGCCCCCACCCCTATCTTGCTGTACTGATTGCGTTGATCCTGTTCAGCCCGGTAATCATCTGGAATATGGAAAATGATTGGGCGTCGTTCCTGTTTCAGACAGGCAGAGTTGGCAGTACGCATACATTTTCCACTCCCAAACTGATACTGCAGATAGCAATTATGCTGACTCCGGTTGGGCTGATTGCAGCTGTATTTGCGTTACGCTCCATTCCTCTGTGTTACCGGCAGGCACCCCGAAAATATCTTTTTATTGGTGTATTTACCGGGGTCCCGCTACTGGTTTTCCTGGTTATCAGCACCTTCGATTCTCTGCGTTTTCACTGGACTGGCCCACTCTGGCTGGCGCTAATCCCTACCATGGCCTGGATGATCGGCCAGCGTGACATACTCAAAGAAGCTTCGGCACGGCTCGGTACGGCCTGGCAACCGATGATCATCGTATCCTTACTGACCTATGCCTTTATTTTGCATTACGTTACGCTGGGAATACCAGGGCTGCCTTACCGGTTCCTGAGCGAGCATTACTTCTGGAAGGAAACGACAGCAGAAGTCGAACAGATCGCTGAAAAAATCAGACAAACAACGGGAAAAGAACCAATCGTGATTGGAATGAACAAATGGTCAGCTGCCAGCGCCCTTGCTTTCTATGAAAAAACACCGGCCATGGATATCCGGTCACGTAATCTGTTTGGTCAGCATGCTTCCATGTATAGTTTCTGGAATCCCACCGAGCCGGCTACTGACCGGCCAATATTACTGATAGGAATGAAGCCGCAGGCACTGGAATCCAATGATGCAACCGGAAATTTCAAAACCAGACTGATCAATCCAGGGAAAATACAGGTACGCCCCATCTACCGGCACGATGGTGTTTTACTGCGAACGCTCTACTACCGGACAGCAGAAGGGTATCGCGGGAATTCCGTCACACCATAACTGCACATCAGGTTACGTTAATGGCTATGACCAAAGAATAATCCAATTAACCAGATTGTGCTGACTCCCAGCGTAATGAGTGTGACTTGCTGAACAGTTGCTCCAATTTCCGGGCGCTTATGCAAACCCGGGATCAGGTCAGACATTGCCACGTAAATCATGCTTGCCGCGGAAATGGCAAGTATGGGCGCAATCATGTGATCCAGCCGATTCAACATAAAATAGCCCAGTAGCCCCCCAAACAGAGTTGCTGCGCCTGATAGCAAATTAAGCCATAATGCGCGCGCCCGGGTAAAACCCGAGTTGAGCAAAATGATAAAATCTCCGGCTTCCTGCGGGATCTCGTGTGCAGTAATTGCAATGGCCGTAATGACGCCAAGCTGGATATCCGCCATGAAAGCCGCAGCGATCAGGACCCCGTCTACAAAATTATGGAAGGTATCCCCCAGAATAATCATCATGCCGCTACGGCCATGATCATGGCCATCTGATGATGTTACCGGTACTGCGGATTCATGCACTTCACATTCAGATAAATGGCAATGACGCCATAACAGCAGTTTTTCCAGTATGAAAAATACGAGGATACCCAGCAGCAGAATCAATGTCAGCTGCTTGGGAGATTCTGCCAGCTCAAGTGCTTCAGGCAGTGCATTCAGAAATGCTGCACCAAGCAATGCACCGATTGCATAAGAAACCAGTATGGAAATCCATTTATTACTACGGACATTGAGTGCAAACAATGCCGCCACCCCAATACTCAACAGGCCACTGGCTATGCTGGCAAAAACGATCCAGGCTAATACTGGCATAAGTTATCCAAGATAATCAGAAATAGGCAAGAGTTACTTACACGATTGCTTACAGTCTGGAGCGCAGGCAAGCAACGATGATAAAAGATAACGGGCTGATAAAAATTCCCGGTATCCGTATTGAGGTGCTGCAGCAGGGAAGGTGTCTTATTATCCCTGTCCGGCAGCATTATCAGAGGGTTGCGCCATCCACAACAAGCCAGCCATTCTCCCTGTTTTTCCATCACGGCGATAGGAATAAAATTTCTCAGGGTTGCTGAATGTACATACATCACCACCGTACACCTGATTAATTCCAGCATGCGCAAGCCTTTGGCGCGCAAGTTTAAAAAGGTTGGCGTACCATTTCCCAGGAACTTTCCCTGGCAGAAAAGCATGAGCAGCTTGTCGGTCATATTCGGCAAATACCTCCCGCACTTCATCACCCACTTCAAAGTGCTGCGGGCCAATTGCCGGACCCAGCCATGCAATTATCTGATCACCACGACTATATCTGCGTAACTCTCTAACTGTATTTTCAATAACGCCACCGGCCAGTCCGCGCCAGCCGGCATGAACCACGCCCACAACACTGCCGGCCGTATCACACAATAGCACTGGCAAACAATCTGCCACTAAAACAGCACACACCACCCCAGGGCAGTGGCTCATTGCAGCATCAGCTTCAAGTGTCCGAGCATCTGAATCCACCCACACTGCCCTTGAGCCATGAATCTGCGTCAGCCAGCGGGGATGATCAGGCAGATATTGTCGGAGCTGATTGCGATTCAGTTGAACAACCTGCGGATAATCGCCAACATGACTCGCCAGATTCAGGCCAGCATAACTGTTTTTGTTCTCGACAACAGACCGGATATTCCGGGTAGTAAACATGGCGCTGACATTAGCAGGAGCAGGCCAATCCGGGGTAATCCGGTCGATCATCAGACAGGTATCCTACGCTACGATGGAATACAGTTTGGAAAAGACGTCACAAACCTTGTCAATTTGTTCAGCCGTATGAGCCGCATTAATGCTGCAACGTACCAGCGACCTTCCTTCCGGGGCGGCTGGCGGCAGTACCAGGTTCACATAAATATCGTGCTCCATCAATCCATTCCATAGCACGAGCGCCTGCTTTGGACTATCAAGCAAAACTGCCACAATTGGGCCCGGATGTGGACCAAGACGATATCCGCTTTTTTCAAGGCTGGAATAAAGATGGTGGGCGTTTCGCCATAAACGTTCACGCAATACGCGCCCTTCTCGCAACAATTTCAGTGCGGCGCGCGTAGAGGCAATCGTGGCAGGTGAAGGAGATGCAGTAAATATGTAAGGGTGGCTGACATAACGAAGCTGGTTAAGCTGCGGATGATTGCTGACACAAAAACCACCAATGCCACACAGGCTTTTACTGAAAGTTCCAGTGATGAAGTCTACATCATCATTCACACCAGCTTTCTCCACCAGTCCCTGGCCCGTTTCTCCCAGAACACCCAGTGAGTGAGCTTCATCAAGTAGCAGAACACTTTTGTAAGCTTTTTTTATTGCGACGATCTCGGCTAAAGGAGCCTGATCACCCAGCATGCTGTAGACACCTTCAATAATAACCAGCGTATTTCTGCTGCGTTCACCCAATCGGCGCAGTCGTTTCTCAAGATCGGCCGGGTCATTATGTCGAAAACGGAGAATATCGGCTCCACTCAGGACACAACCATCATAGATGCTGGCGTGAGAATCTCCATCGATCAACACAACATCACCCGGCCCGACTAATCCGGAGATAGTACCTAAGTTCGCTTGATAACCTGTTGTAAAAACAATACATTCACGACAGTTATAAAACTCGGCAAATTCCCGTTCCAGCGCGCGATGACCATAGTAATTACCATTGGCCATCCGTGAGCCGGTTGTTCCAGTGCCTTCCTGATCAATAGCCTGATGAGCCGCCTCTCTGCATTCTGGCGCAAAACTAAGCCCAAGGTAATTGTTCGTACCCAGCATCAATACCCGGCGTTCACCGATTCTGGCCTCAGTCGCCGAATAAGATTCTTCTATCGGAATACCAAAAGCACCGACACCTTCAGGTAACTGTGCTTTCCTTGCTGCTGCTGCCGCATCAAGTTTCTCCAGCAAACTCATTGTGATGATAATTTAATTTTATAGATTAGATTGGCGAGATCCTGTACTGTCAAAACATCTACAAGTGTATTTAGCGGGACGGATATATCAAATTGATCTTCAATTTCCATCACCAGATTCAACAGTTTTACCGAATCAATCGCCAGGTGCGTAATGAGATTCGTCTCAGGAAATACTTCCGTTTCAATCTCCGTAAAATATGCCAGGCGCTGGCAAAGCAGCTCTGTAATTTGTTCCTGAGTTACTTCAGACATGAGATCAATCCCATAATGAGGGAAGAAAAAACAATATCAAAATAGAAATAGTGTTCGCAAGAAAGGTATGTTATCAGCGAACATCAGTAACGCTCCAAGAATAAGTATTCACTAGTTTCTAACAAGTAAGGGCAATGCTGTTTGTAACTTGATTGCCGGAGACCATCCAGCCAGCTCTTTTTTCAAAGAAGAAATATCGCACGTCCAGTCCGGATGCTGAAACTCCAAAACTTTACCTGGTGTTAATATGGGAGCATAGTTCAAAAAATGCGCCAGCCACAGGTTAAGCTGAGATAGTACGCGAATGCCGCTTAAAGGTATTTGAAAACAGCGCACTGGCTTATTCAGTATTTGTTCAGCCATTACGGCAATGGATGCGTAATCATACCCGCCTGGTGTTCCATCATCGATTTCGTAAATCCCACCCATTGATCGGCCGATCTCAAGCCAGCTGCGGACAGCCGCAGCTATATCATCCACATGGATCAGGCCAAAACGACTTCTGGAACTACCTGGGACAGGGAGAATACCATAGCCCATAGCCCGAAAAAATGGTTGCATCGCTTTATCGCCAGGACCGTAAACTGCTGCTGGCCTGAATATGGTTGAGGCCAATTTTCCAGAAAACCCTGGGATTAGTTGTTCCGCTTCAAATTTACTTCGTGCGTACCAGGAGAGTTGGGGTTCGCGAGCAGCAAGTGAAGAAATGAATAAAAATCTTGAGCACGAAGATGAATCAGAAGCGGCCTGTAAAATATTTTTTGTTCCAGTTACATTGGCCTGAAAAAAATCATCCCAAGATTTCCCTCTAATTGCTCCAGCACAATGTATAACTGCTTCAGTACCAGAAACGAGATCACGCAATACACTATTATGGCTCAAATCACCGGGAATCCATTCTACAGAGGAGGAATCCTGCCTTAATGGTGCTCGCCTGGTCAGCGCGCGAACTCTCCACCCGAATGCTGTCAGCTTTGAGATCAGGACACGACCGATAAAGCCTGAAGCACCCGTTAATGCGACAGTTCTAGCCATATGACACTACCGGAAGTGAAAAGGAACTCCATAATTCCTTCTCACTTAAAGAAAAGAAAAATTTATCAGTGAATAATGAAACAGTCAGCCAGCAGTGTAAACAGTAGCTGCGGGTTGTTCCAAGTTTATACGCTGCAAAAAACCCTGACGTGCTGCAAAACGCGATAACTTCCCTGATGAGGTCCGGGGTAGTGTATGGGGCGGTACCAGCTCAACCAGACAGCCAACCCCAAAAGCCATATACACCATCTGTTGAAGCCTGTTAATGAGCGATTGCCGGTCTACCACTGAAGCAAGTCTGCATTCAACAACCAACACTACCGATGTCAAACCATCTTCACTACTGACGCCAAATGCAGAAGCTTCCCGTGCTCTTACCTCCGGCTGCTGCTCGGCAAGTTCTTCAACGTCCTGAGCCCGGATATTTCTACCATTGACAATGATGACATCCGTCCGTCGCCCTGTAATGTACAGATCACCTTCAAACAGGAAGCCAATATCACCAGTATCCAGCCAGCCATCTGATCTGATTGCTCTGGTGGTTTCATCCGCATTGTTAAAATATCCGCTCATCACACTTTCTCCTCTGACAAGGATACTTCCAACCGTCATATGAGGAACTTCATGATCCGCTTCATTAACCACTCTGACTTCGTGACCTGGCAATGGACGGCCACAATTCACGAACTCATTATATTTCCTGCCATCTGCCTGAACCCTTACCGCAACTTTCTTCTCAATCAGAGTCTTGGCATCCACACGTAAACTTCTCGCCCCCTGTCCGATGTCAGGAAAAGATACTGCGAGAGTTGATTCAGCCAACCCATAACACGGCAAGAAAGCACGTTCATCAAACCCTGCTGCAGCAAATTTGGCAGCAAAACTCTTCAGTGTATCCAGCCGAATCATTTCAGCCCCAACACCCGCCGCTCGCCAGCTACTCAGGTCTAAATCTATCAGATCTGATTCACGCGCGCGCAGAGTACATAATTTAAGACCGAATGGCTGGCTAAACGCGATAGTGCAACGATTACGACTAATTAGCTTAAGCCATTGCAAAGGGCGAACAGCAAAATCCCGGGTAGCCAGATAATCCACAGACAGTTGAGCTGCCAAAGGAGCCAGCACCAAGCCAACCAAACCCATATCATGATAGAAAGGCAGCCACGATGCGCACCGATCACCTAACCGGACGTCAAGACCATTGCAAACAATACCGCGCAGATTAGCCATTAACGCCTTCTCGGTGATAACAACGCCTCTGGGTAAACGAGTGCTGCCGGAAGTAAACTGCAGGTAGGCTGTTTCGTCTGGCGCATTGCGAGTAAATACCACATCAGCTTCTGGCAGCAAGTCAAGCTGTGCAGGCGTACCACTCCATTTAAGCTCGTTACTTACCAGGCCGTCAGCAGCCTCACAGAGAAAACCAACAAAATCGGGACTGGCTACAGCCACATTCGCTCTGCTGCTCTCGAGCATACCTCTAAGCTGCTGCACGTAAATTGCGCGGCTGCCGAGATTGACAGGCACCGGCATTGCAAATGGGACAAATCCGGCAAACCGGCAGGCAAAAAACAACTCGACAAACTCCGGAGTGGTATCCGCAATTAGCGCGACACGGCTATTACGAGCCAATCCAAGGCCAGACAACCGCTTCGCAATTATTTTTGAATTAGCACATAAATCTTTGTACGTAAGTACAGACTTAAGATTACCTTTAGAATCATAAAAGTTATACCCGGTCTCTCCCTGAGCCGCGTACTCAAGTGATTCCACCAAAGTTGTAAAATTTGCCCTTCGCTGATCCAATGAACTAAGAGTAGGTGTCGGCACAACACCTACTCCGAAGGACTGGGAATTATTTTTTTGTACTGGCGGAATGCCCAACTTGGCTATTGTCGAACTCAAAATCTTCCCCTAGAAATATTTTTTGGCCAATTTGCTGAATTGATACACAACCCGCCACTTGCGCAACAAGTAAGTACCACCACACCCATGGTGTATATATGGGCTGCGAGCTTATAGAAGGGGTTCTTAACTGTCAAGAAGACAACCACCCTTAGTGTTGTTCTGCAACAACAATACAGCTGTCTCGCATCCTCTGTAAAAAGCCAAAACATTAGCTTTTAAACTTCATGCTGGATAAAATCACCGGCATTATAAATTGTTTACAGCCCAATACGAAATGAAGCACAAAACTATAAAAAAAACAGGAGTCGGTTTGTTCCTGTTTCTTACGACAATGTCTGCGATAATTCACGCTTACGCAGAAAGCTGGATACGGCCACCCGATGATGTTGATATTTTTGGCCAGATTCAAACAACAGCAGCCAGTCGTGAAGAAACATTACTTGATATAGCACGCCGCTATGATATTGGTCAGGATGAAATGATGCTGGCCAACCCCGGGGTGGATCGCTGGCTACCTGAAAACGGCGCCACAGTTGTACTGCCACTACGTTTCATAATCCCGCAAGCCGAACGGACCGGCCTTGTCATCAACCTGCCGGAAATGCGACTCTACTATTTTCCCAAGCCCGCAAAAGGACAAAAACCTGAGGTTATCACTTATCCCGTCAGCATCGGCAGAATGGACTGGAAAACTCCGCTGGGCAGAACAACTATTGTCAGAAAACAAAAAGATCCGACATGGACTCCTCCCCAATCACTCAAAATTGAGGCGATAACAGAGGGGAAACCTCCACTGAAAGATATTGTTCCACCTGGCCCGGATAACCCTCTTGGACGATACGCACTGTACCTTGGTCTACCCGGCTATCTAATTCACAGCACAAACAAGCCATTTGGAGTCGGTATGCGCGTTACACACGGCTGCATGCGCCTGTACCCTGAAGATATTGAAAAGCTATTTAATCTTGTACCCGCAGGCACATCGGTACAAATCGTTAATCAGCCTATTAAACTGGGATGGCAGGGTGACCTTTTATTTATTGAACTACATCCGCCACTGGAAGAGGACACCACCACCCCTTCTGATTACGAGAAAAAGGTTCATAGTACAATCTCAGAGTTTCTTGAAAAAACAACCAGGGGTTCCAAAGGAGAAATAATAAAAGAAGCCAGAATTAACACAGAAGCCCTGGAATCAGCAATCCAAGCCAGAAACGGCATCCCGACCCTGATTTCAGAAAACCAGGAAAACTAACCCTCAGATATATTTAACATCCAGTATTTCATACTCCCGAATACCACCAGGCGCCTGCACTTCAGCCACATCTCCCGCATATTTGCCAATCAGCGCCCGGGCAATGGGTGAGCTGACAGAAATTTTACCTTCCCTGATGTTGGCTTCATCATCACCCACGATCTGGTAAGTCACGGCGGTATCACTGCTCAGATCAATCAGATCAATAGTGGCGCCAAACACGCATGCACCATCTGCATTCAAAGTTGCCGGGTTAATGATCTGCGCATTAGCCAGCTTACTTTCTAATTCTGCAATACGCCCCTCTATAAATCCCTGCTTTTCTTTAGCAGCATCATATTCGGCGTTTTCCGACAAATCACCATGGGAGCGTGCTTCCGCAATAGCAGCAATAACAGCAGGGCGATGGACTGTTTTCATTTCATGCAACTCTGTACGTAATTTTTCTGCGCCGGCCTGGGTAACAGGAATGACATCCATAACTTAAATTCTCTTTTGATTGAAAAACAATGCTATTCAAATAACAGGTAATACTCAACATATTATTTGAGTAACGTAAACACAATCAGCTATCTGATTAAAAACTCCGTAAACAGGCACCTGTCTTTCCAGATTGATATTATTCAGCAGCTTCAGGAGGAAAAACTGTTGTTGCCTAGACGGCGAGGTTTTGTAAACGATAAACCTGCAGCTCCCGGCGGCCGGCCATACCAGCACAAGCAGCTCGTGCGCCTGCAATGGTTGTGTAATAAGTTATCTTGGCCTGCAAAGCTGCTCGCCGGATTGAATAAGAATCCTGCACAGCGCTGCGCTTATTGGTAACTGTATTGATGATCAGGGTAATTTCTCCGTTCTTGATCATATCCACAATATGTGGCCGACCTTCGGCCACCTTATTTACCGCAATCACCGGCAACCCGACTTCCTGTAGAACTTGAGCTGTTCCACGTGTGGCATAAAGCGAAAATCCCAGCTCAATCAGCTTGGTAGCGATGGAAACAGCTTCAAGCTTATCACTGTCTCTTACACTGATAAGAACATTGCCCGATGTCGGCAACTGAACACCTGCAGCAAGTTGTGATTTAATGAACGCCTCGGCAAAAGTTTTACCTATCCCCATTACTTCACCGGTCGATTTCATCTCCGGTCCAAGTATCGTATCCACACCGGAAAATTTAGCAAACGGGAAAACAGCCTCTTTGACTGAAAAGTGAGAGGGATAAATTTCTTTGGTGATACCCTGGCCTGCCAGGGTCTGGCCTGCCATACAGCGTGCTGCAATTTTAGCCAGCTGCAAACCAGTTGCCTTGGAAACAAAAGGAGCAGTACGTGATGCTCTGGGATTGACCTCCAGTACATAAACAGTGTCGTCCTGGATGGCAAACTGAATATTCATCAACCCTCTGACATCCAGCGCACGCGCCATGGCTTCAGTCTGGCGACGCAACTCATCCTGTAAAGAAGCGGAAAGACTGAAAGGAGGTAATGAACAGGCAGAATCACCGGAATGAACTCCGGCTTGTTCGATATGTTCCATAATTCCACCAATCAGTACTGTTTCTCCATCAAAAATTGCATCAACATCCACCTCAATCGCGTTATTAAGGAAATGATCCAGCAACACAGGAGAATCATTGGACACCTTAACAGCTTCCTGCATATAACGCTCCAGATCGCGCGCCTCATG
This sequence comes from uncultured Nitrosomonas sp., assembly GCA_964651625.1. Classification (GTDB taxonomy): domain Bacteria; phylum Pseudomonadota; class Gammaproteobacteria; order Burkholderiales; family Nitrosomonadaceae; genus Nitrosomonas. Next base: position 86,951 of record CAZYWE010000004.1, read on the forward strand.
CACAATTTCCATGGCACGACCACCTAGTACATAACTTGGCCTGACAACCAGGGGATAACCGATTTTATCTGCCGCAGCCATGGCTGCTTCCGGGGTACGTGCAGTAAAATTGGAAGGCTGTTTGAGGCTCAGCCCCTGCAGCATGGCTTGGAAACGCTCTCGATCCTCGGCGCAGTCAATCATGTCCGGACTGGTGCCAATAACAGGCACTCCGTTTGCTTCCAGTGCACGCGCCAGCTTGAGCGGGGTCTGCCCTCCGTACTGCACGATGACACCAGCCGGTTTTTCTACTGCTGCAATTTCCAGCACATCCTCAAGTGTAAGCGGTTCAAAATACAGCCGATCAGAAACGTCATAATCAGTCGAAACTGTTTCCGGATTACAGTTGACCATAATCGTCTCGTACTGATCCTCGCGCAGTGCCAGCGCGGCATGCACACAACAGTAATCAAATTCGATTCCCTGACCGATGCGGTTAGGTCCGCCCCCCAGCACCATAATTTTCTTCCTGTCAGTTGGACGGGATTCACACTCTTCCTCATAGGTTGAGTACATATAAGCTGTATGCGTATCAAACTCGGCGGCGCAGGTATCCACCCGCTTATAGACTGGACGTAAACCCTGTTCGTGTCGCCTGGCACGCACTTTATCCTGACTTGTTCCAAGCAAGGTTGCCAGTCGTCTGTCCGAAAAACCGCAGCGCTTCAAATAATGTAGCTCGTGCCGATCCAACGTATCCAGCTGTCTTCCGGAAAGTGCCTGTTCCTGCCTGACCAAATCTTCAATCTGTACTAAAAACCATGGATCAATCCGGGTAAGCGCGTGAATTTCATCGAAAGAAATGTTGCAGCGGAATGCATCAGCGACATACCACAGACGCTCAGGCCCGGGATGACCCAGCTCGGCCCTGATGATTTCAGGATCTGTAGTTTTTTCATCAAGACCATCCACACCCGTTTCCAGCCCACGCAATGCCTTTTGCAACGATTCCTGAAAGGTACGCCCGATCGCCATGACCTCGCCCACTGATTTCATCTGCGTAGTCAGGCGATCATTTGCCTGTGGAAACTTCTCAAACGCGAAACGGGGTACTTTGGTTACGACATAGTCGATAGTTGGCTCAAACGAAGCCGGAATGATGCCGCCAGCAATATCGTTTCCCAGTTCATTGAGCGTATAGCCGATTGCCAGTTTGGCGGCAACCTTGGCAATCGGGAAACCCGTTGCTTTTGAAGCCAGCGCAGAAGAACGTGATACCCGTGGATTCATTTCGATCACGAGCATATTTCCATTTTCGGGATTGACAGCAAACTGCACGTTGGAACCACCCGTCTCTACCCCGATTTCACGAAGTACCGCGATCGATGCATCGCGCATACGCTGGTATTCCTTGTCCGTCAGTGTCTGAGCGGGCGCAACTGTAATCGAATCTCCAGTATGAACTCCCATGGGATCAACGTTTTCGATAGCACAAACGATGATGCAGTTATCCTGTTTATCACGGATAACTTCCATTTCATATTCTTTCCAGCCAATGACCGATTCTTCGATCAATAACTCCCGGGTAGGCGAAGCTTCCAGACCACGCTCACAAATCTCGATGAATTCTTCCCGGTTGTAAGCAATCCCCCCCCCACTGCCTCCCAGTGTGAAAGAAGGCCGGATAATGGCCGGATAGCCAATCACCGCTTGCGCCTGTATCGCCTCTTCCATACTGTGCGCCATGGCAGAGCGCGCGGATTGCAAGCCGATACGCGTCATTGCCTGTTTGAATTTTTCGCGGTCTTCCGCTTTATCAATCGCCTCACGGGAAGCACCAATCAATGCCACTCCGTATTTTTCCAGCACACCATGCCGTACCAGATCCAAAGCACAGTTAAGTGCCGTCTGCCCTCCCATGGTTGGCAGCAATGCATCTGGCCGCTCAATCTCGATTATTTTTTCAACAGCCTGCCAGATGATCGGCTCTATATAAGTAGCATCGGTCAATTCCGGGTCAGTCATAATTGTGGCCGGATTGGAATTGATCAGAATGACGCGATAACCTTCTTCTCGCAGCGCCCGGCAGGCCTGCACACCAGAATAGTCAAATTCACAAGCCTGACCGATAACGATTGGCCCTGCACCAATAATAAGGATAGATTTTAGGTCGGTACGCTTTGGCATTTATGATGAAGGTTATTCTGATGGCTCAGGCTGACTGCTTGTTTTTGACCATCCTACTGATGAAACGATTAAATAAATAATCCACATCTTGCGGGCCCGGACTCGCTTCAGGGTGTCCCTGAAAACAGAAAACCGGATGATCTGTCAATTCAAACCCCTGAAGGCTGCCATCAAACAGTGAATAATGGGTAACACGTGCATTGGCAGGCAACGTACCAACATCAACCGAGAATCCGTGATTCTGGCTGGTAATCATCACACGACTGCTGTCAATGTCCAGTACCGGGTGGTTGGCGCCATGGTGCCCAAATTTCATTTTGATTGTTTTAGCGCCTATCGCCAGCGCAATGAGCTGGTGACCAAGGCAGATACCAAAAACAGGAATTTTGTCTGCCAGCAATGCACGAGCTGTATCGATCGCATAATCACAGGCTTCCGGATCACCCGGGCCGTTGGAAAGAACCACCCCATCCGGCCGGGTAGCGAGAATCTCGTCAATCCGGGTCTGCGCAGGATAAACAGTAACGTGACAGCCACGCTCAACCAACTTGCGCAAAATCGCACGCTTGACGCCATAATCCAGCACAGCAACCCGATAAAGGTATTTACCCGCTGCCTGATAACCTGTTTCGGGTGACCACGCCCCTTCACAGAATTCCCATGGCTGGCTGCAACTAACTACACGTGCAAGATCCATTCCCGTCAAACCAGGGAACACCTGTGCCTGCCGTAACGCCTCAGCTTCATCGACGTGACTGGTCATGATACAGCCAGCCTGTGCACCTTTTGTTCTCAGAATACGTGTGAGCTTGCGCGTGTCTATCCCGGCAATAGCCGGCACACTATGCTGCTTGAGAAAGTCAGGCAATGTTTGGCGACTGCGCCAGTTGCTGGCAACAAGCGGCAGATCACGGATCACCAATCCCGCCGCATGGACAATCCTGGAAGAAATTGTAGATTCGACATCCTCATCATTAACGCCGGTATTACCAATATGAGGATAAGTCAGCGTAACAATTTGACGACAGTAAGAAGGGTCGGTAAGAATTTCCTGGTAGCCGGTCATGGCTGTATTGAAAGCCACTTCGCCGGCAGTAACGCCCTCTGCACCGACTGAATCTCCGTGAAAAACAGTACCATCAGCCAGAACAAGTACAGCACGCGGATGGTTCGACACAGAATTCCCCAATATTTTTTGTAATACGATACAGATAGACAGAAAAAAGCGGCTTGAAGCTGGCTCCACGCCGTGGAGGGTTAATTATACGCGAGAAGCGGCGGCTTTTCCAGAAACAACCCTGCCACCTGCACAAATCAAGGATGAAACACCACCTCCCGGAAAAATTGAGATTTTGCTCAAGCTACCATGCCATTATGCTGCAGAAGTGCATCGATTTTTGGCTCGCGTCCACGAAATGCGACAAATGATTCGAGTGCTGGGCGACTGCCGCCTACAGCAAGAATTTCATGCCAGAAACGCTGCCCGGTCTTCGCATTCACCACCTGGCCGGCACCGTTCTCTTCAAACAGACTGTAAGCATCAGCAGACAATACTTCTGCCCATTTATAACTGTAATAACCGGCAGCATATCCCCCGGCAAAGATATGCCCGAAGCTATCCGGGAACCGGTTGAAAGCAGGCGGGATAATGACCGCCACTCGCTGACGGATTTTATCCAGGCACTGCAATACTGTCTCACCACCCTGCGGGTCAAAATCAGTATGTATGTGCATATCAAACAACGCAAACTCGATTTGACGCAAGGTCTGGAGACCACTCTGGAAATTTTTGGCAGCAAGCATTTTGTCGAATAATACGCGTGGCAATGGATTACCGGTTTCCACATGCATCGTCATATCACGCAACACCTCCCATTCCCAGCAAAAATTTTCCATGAACTGACTGGGAAGCTCCACCGCATCCCACTCGACTCCATTGATACCGGAAACCCCCAACTCTTCCATTTGAGTCAACAGATGATGTAAGCCATGGCCAAATTCATGAAACAGTGTAATTACCTCATCATGCGTGAACAATGCCGGGCGCAGCTGTCCGTCAATCGTTACAGGCGCAGAGAAATTACAGGTAAGATAAGCAACCGGCGTCTGGATTTCAGAGCGTCCAATTTCCGGCACCTCAACCCGCCGGCGCGTGATGGCATCATCCATCCATGCCCCCCCCCGTTTGCCAGAACGGGCATAGAGATCCAGATAAAATTGCCCCAGCAAATTACCCTTGGCATCCGTAATATCAAAAAACTTCACATCCTGATGCCAGCACTGAGTATTACGTCCCGACTTTGCCTCGCTGATGTGTACACCATACAGAACTTCCACCAGCCGGAACATGCCGGACAATACCCTGTTTTCCGGGAAATACTGCTTAACCTCCTGATCAGAAAACGCATAGCGCTCAATCCGCAACTTTTCGCTGACATAAGCGATATCCCATGCCTCAAGTTGGGTCAGCTCAAGTTTTTCGGCAGCAAACTGCTGCAGTTCTACCAAATCTTTTTCCGCATAGGGCCTCGCTTTGGAAGCCAGCTCATTGAGAAAATCCAGCACCTGTTGTGGCGTTTCCGCCATCTTTGGCGCCAGAGAAACCTGAGCATAGCAGTTATAGCCCAATAACCTGGCCTCCTCTTGACGCAAACGCAAAATCTGTTTGATCAAAGGCATATTGTCACGATCTGCTGTCTGACCTGAAACAGTCTCAAGCTCACTCGCCCGTGTTGCATACGCCCGGTACATTTGTTCACGCAAGTTACGATTGTCTGCATACTGCATAACCGGCAGATAGGAAGGTGCATGCAGGGTAAATTTCCAGCACTGTGCAGTAATTGATGTATCTTTGGTTGCTGCTTCACGTGCTGCCTGCAATACATCTTCCGGAATCCCGGCAAGTTCATCCCGGTTTTCTGCAAGCAGGGAAAATGCATTGGTAGCATCAAGCAGATTGTCACTGAATTTCGCACTCAATGCTGACAGCTCTTCCTGAATCTGCATGAAACGGGTTTTATCTTCCAATGGCAGCTCAGCTCCCCCCAGACGAAAATCGCGTAACTGGTTATTTACAATTTTTTTACGGGCCTGATTTAATGTATTGAATGATGAATCTGCCCGTAACTGGCGGAATTTCTCAAACAACACCTGATCTTGTGACAACTCGGCATAGTACTGCGTAATCCGCGGCAGATTAGCGTTATAAATCTCGCGCAGCTCCGGATTATTCATAACCGCATTTAAATGAGTTACCTGCCCCCACGCACGAGATAAACGTTCATTTACATCCACCACCGGCTGAACGAAATCCTGCCAGTCAGGAGTTTCTGTTGTATTTTTAACCACATTTACTACAGCGCGGCAATCACGCATCAGTTCGTCCATGGCTGGCGTGATGTGTTCATTACGAATTTCTTCGTAGCGTGGAAGTGTGGAAAAATCGAGTAACGGGTTTTTCATATCAGCAGTAGAAAAATTTTTTATTATCAAAGACTATCAGGATAGGATAGCCGTCAGCCATAAACAACACGCCCATCAGTCAGGGTAAACCGGGTGCGCCCATATAATTCCATTCCGAGGAAAGGCGTATTTTTTCCCTGGCTCTTCAGCTCAGTATTGTTCACGATCCAGCTTTCATCCGGGTCAAAAATACATAAATCCGCAGGCGAACCAACTGCAAGCTGCCCGGCTCCGATTCCCAGAACCCGTGCAGGATGTGCTGTGATTTTCGCCAGCGCTTCAGATAATGGCAATCTGTTTTCCATGGCCCATTTCAGGGTAAGCGGCAGCAGCAGCTCCAGCCCGGTTGCACCAGTCTCAGCCTGAGCGAATGGTAACAACTTGGCATCTTTATCGACAGGAGCATGATCCGAGCAAATCGCATCAATCGTCCCATCCATCAGTCCGGTACGTAATGCATCCCGATCAGCCAGACTTCTAAGCGGAGGCATCAGATGGCAGTTTGCATCAAAAAAACCAATATCCATATCAGTCAGGTGCACATGGTGGATGGAAACATCACAGGTTAATGGCAGCCTCTGCCGTTTGGCTTCCCGTACCAGCGCAACGCCCTCAGCACTGGAAATGCGACAGAGATGCACGCTGGCGCCCGTCTCTTTCATCAATGTCAGAATACCGGTTAATGCAATTGTCTCTGCGCACACTGGAATTGCCGGCAGGCCCAGACGGGTAGCAATCTCTCCTTCATGCGCCACCCCATGATTAGCCAGATGTCTATCCTGAGGACGCAGCCAAACCCTGAAACCAAATGTGGCAGCATACTGCATGGCTCGCATCAGCACGTGCAGATTGATAATCGGTGCATCAGCCTGGCTGAACGCAATGCAGCCGGCGTCATGCAACTCAACCATTTCCGTTAAATGCTCTCCCTCAAGCCCCTGGGTCAGTGCCCCCACCGGATATACCCGTGCCCGGTCAAGGATACGCGCACGATGCTTCAACATTTCCACCAGACCCGGTTCATCCAGCGGCGGATCCGTATCAGGAGGGCACGCCAGACTGGTCACCCCCCCAGCCACTGCAGCCTCCAGCTCTGATTCCAGCGTGGCCATATATTCAAACCCCGGCTCACGCAGCCGTGCTGATAAATCAACCAGACCGGGACACACAGCCATCCCACCGGCATCAATCTCGCGATCGTCACGAAAGTTCTCCGGCCGTGAATCGATTGATACGATTTTGCCTTCAGCCAGATAAAGATCACCGATACGGTCCATCCCGCTACCAGGATCAATCAAACGGCCATTTCGGATACGAATGTGCATAAAGTGTTAATTTCCGGCAAGAATTGACATTACCGCCATGCGAACAGCAATGCCGAAGTTTACCTGAGGCAGAATGACAGACTGAATACCATCCGCCACCTCTGAATCAATTTCCACACCGCGATTCATCGGGCCGGGATGCATCACGATTGCATCTGGCCTGGCAAGCGTCAGCTTTTCCGGCGTCAACCCGTAATATTTGAAATATTCCTCGGTACTGGGCAAATGCGCCGATTTCATGCGCTCATTCTGTAACCGTAACATCATCAGCACATCCACCTCTTTCAGACCTTGCGACATGTTGTGATAAACATGCACACCAAGCCGCTCAACCCTGGCCGGCAACAGTGTTTTTGGAGCAATAACGCGGATTTCAGGGACCCCCAGCGTTGTCAGTGCATGAATCTGCGAGCGCGCCACCCGGGAATGCAGAATATCTCCTATGATTGCTATACGCAGCGAGCGAAAGTCCTGCTTGTAACGGCGAATGGTAAACATATCCAGCAGCGCCTGTGTGGGGTGGGCATGCCATCCGTCTCCCGCGTTGATGACATGAATTTCCGGCCTGACATGGCGGGCAATCAGGTGCGCCGCCCCACTCTGGTTATGGCGTACGATAAACATATCTGCATGCATGGCAGACAGGTTATCTACCGTATCGAGCAGCGTTTCACCCTTGGTCTGGGATGAAACTGCCATATTGAGATTGATGACATCTGCCGAAAGGCGCTTTGCTGCAATTTCAAAAGTGGTACGGGTTCGTGTACTTGGTTCAAAAAACAGGTTGAACACCGACTTACCCCGCAACAGAGGAATTTTCTTGACGTCGCGCTCAGTCACACCGGCAAACGACTCTGCCGTATCAAGAATATGCTGCAGGATTGAAGCAGGCAGCCCCTCCGTCGTCAGCAAGTGCTGCAGCTCACCATTTTTGTTCAACTGGGGATGCAAGCCCATTACATGGAAATCCTGAAAAGATTGCGACAGCACATGGCCTTTAAAATACAGACAAATAAAATCAGGAGTCTCACATCAATCCGCTGTCAGGTTACGCAAGTCCAGGTTCAATTTACCATCACCTGACTGTCTCAGTTCCAGCATACTGTTTTCCGGCAATGCAATTACAGCTCCTGTATATCGGGCAGCAACCGGCAGCTCCCGTCCACCACGATCCACCAGCACCGCCAGATCAATACTGGTCGGACGGCCATAATCAAACAGCTCATTCACTGCCGCACGCACCGTCCTCCCTGTGTAAAGCACATCATCTACCAGGATAATATGACTGTTTTCAACATCGAAAGGGAGCTGAGAGGGCCTGACCTGTGGATGCAGGCCGATTTTACTGTAGTCATCCCGATAAAATGATATATCCAGCACCCCTACCGGCAACGCAACCTTCAACACCTGATGGATACGCCTGGCTAACCAGGCACCCCCAGTATGGATTCCTACGATGGCAGTACTCCCGGTTATATCCGGCCGTATTTTTTCAATGAGTTGTGTCAGTAATTGTTCAGCGTCAGGAAGTTGCATGCGATAAATCGAAATAAATTTGGAGAATATGTTGTGCGGCAATCTGATCGAGCATCGGCCGCTGCTTTTTTTTACCCATTACACCTGCCTCTTCCAGTGCAGAACGCGCAATCACCGTAGTGTAACGTTCATCTGCCATTGCTACCGGAATACCAAACCGCCCTTCCAGCCGCCTGGCAAAACGACGGCATAACCGGGTTATTTCATGTTCAGTACCATCAGCATGAACTGACAGCCCAACCACCAGCAGAACCGGCCGCCATGTTTTAATCAGTTCTGCGATTTTCTCAAAACGGGGTTTAGTCATAGCCTGATCGATCGTCGTCAGCGGATGGGCCATTTGCAGTTCAAATTCCCCGATTGCAACACCGATGCGCCGCGTGCCAAAATCAAAAGCCAGTACCGTGCCGGATGAGATATTACTGACCACATCAGGCATGACCAATGTCGCTGGACAGATTACAAAAGTTGATCCCCAGTAAATTCATAGCGGCCGGTAATCGCTCCTCGAAGGACAACTCAAACAGTATCTGCGACTGCGCAGGCACCGTCAGCCAGGCATTTTGCGCCAACTCCTGTTCGAGTTGCCCTGCCGACCAGCCCGAATAACCCAGCGCCACCAGCATTCGCTCCGGCCCCTGACAATCGGCAACCGCTTGCAAAATATCAATGGAAGATGTCAAGCCGACTGATTCATTGGAAGACAGCGTAAATTTCCATGATCCAACCGGCTCGTGCAGCACAAATCCGGTATCAACCTGTACCGGACCGCCCAGCAATACCGGCAAATTAGAAGTTGCCGGGTTGTTGGGAAACATGCCCAGCTGGAACAACAATTTTTCTACCGACAAATCAGTCGAGCGATTTACTACCAGACCCAGCGCACCCTGCTCATTATGTTCACAAATATAGGTCAGTGTCCGGGTAAAAAAAGAATCCTCCAACCCTGGCATGGCAATCAGAAAATGATCGGTAAGATTAACGCTTTGCATTACGATTGCACCATCCCTGAATTTAAATAGAAATTCCTCCAGCTTCACACCCAGTAAGCGGTGCGCGTCATAACCCTGGAACTGAACTTCATGACACCTTTGACCGGAGCAGGCAACTGCCCTCCACCATGCGAAACAGCCATGGTAGCGTGGCAAGCCTCATCAACCTTCATTTGCGTCACAATCGCCCGGCTGCGAATATCCTGATGAGGTAATCGCTGCAGATGATCTGCCAGATGCGCCTCGACCTGCCGCTCAGTCTCCGCCAGAAAGCCCAGATTCCATTTATCGCCAAGCACACCCGCCACCAGCCCCAACGCAAACGATCCGCCATACCATAACGGATTCAGGTAGCTTTTACGCCCGTCCAGTTCCGCAATACGGCGCTCTGTCCATGCAAGATGTTCGGTTTCTTCACGCGCCGCCTGATCAAGTGCCTGCCGAACCTGCTCATTGCGAGCTGTCAGCGCCTGGCCCTGATAAAGCGCCTGGGCACACACCTCACCCACGTGATTGATGCGCATAAGCGCAGCAGATTCACGCTTCTCGGCCTCGCTTAACTCATTCTCGGGCAGATCCCTCCCCGGTACCGGACGAACAGTATTGGCTGGGGCCAGCAATGTCCGCAAAGCATTATCAAAACCTATAATGAACTTATCTACATTCAGCATTACACCCTCCTGTCTGCTCTGATTTACTTCGGCTTTTACCAGAGTCCAAGCCACTCAAAAACCACATGAGCCTCATTTTATACGCATTTGCCGCATGAGCAATGTTGCCGGGTGCAAAACCTCTATATTTACACCCTTCCTCGCTAATCCATTAGCAATATGCAAAGCACAACCGATATTTGCAGTCACCAGACAATCCGCACCTGTATGTTTGAAAGCCTGTAATTTTGCTTCAAGCAAAGATCTCGCAAACTCAGGCTGATCAAGATAATAAGTACCGGCAGCACCACAACACCGCTCATTTCCGGGGAGTTCCACCACCTCCATTCCTGGAATACGCCGTAACAAAGCATACAAATGCCTGGAAGCACGCAAGGTATTGCGTAACGTACAGGGTTCATGCACAGCCACCTTACGTGACAGGGGCTCAAAACTGATCTCATCCCACTCCAGTGCATCAAGAAACTGACTGATATCCATTACCGGCACAGAAAACCCGGTATCCAATTGCGATGAATATTCCGCCAGCTGAACACCACAGCCGGAAGCAGTGCTGATAATGGCCTGGACATTCAAACCTTCAAATGCATGAATATTCTGTTGCGCAAGCGAAATAGCCATATCGCCCCGGCCACTATGCTGATGCAACGCTCCGCAACAGGTTTGCCTGTCAGGCACATGTACCGTATACCCCAGCTGGTTAAGCACTCGCATGGACGCAAGCAGTGTTTCGGTATCGGTCAGCCGCGCCACACACCCCAGAAACAGGGCTACTTCCCCACGCAAAGAACCCTTAGCCGGATATTTACGCTGCCACAATACCCCCGGCAAATTACGCGTCGTCAAAAACAGTAACGATTGGGCCAGATCATTTTTTCTCAACACTTTCAACCGCAGCAGCAATGACAGCAAACCTGTTTTAGCGAGTAAACGTATCAGCGGCCGCAAGCTATTGAATCGAGCAGGTTTAGTTATCAATTCCCGTTCAAGAAAATCCCTCAACCCTCTTTTTTTATATCGGTCTGCATTTTGTACGAGTGAATGTTCGTGAATCATGGCACGCGCACCGTCAATCAGCCGGCCATAAGCGACGTTGTTCGGACAAACCTGTTCGCAGGCACGACACGTCAGGCACCGATCCATGTGCTGAATAAATTTTTCATTCAATGGAATACGCCCGTTCGCCACTCCACCCATCAGCGCAATCCGCCCACGTGGAGAATCCGCCTCAGAATGCGTCAGGTGATAAGTCGGACAATGCGGCAAACAAAGCCCGCACGCCACGCAACGATTAGCTTCAGCCAGTAGAGATTCAATTGGAGAAATCTCTTGATTCATGTCATTTTTCATTTTCACATCAATCATTTAAGCAAAATCCGGTCATTGTGAAATTTACAATCTGCATCAGTTCAGGCAATTATTGCCGCCCTGCCGATTTTGCCACGATCTCCTTTTTAAACGAGGCCATATCACCATTTTATTTACTGCTTGCCATGCAAGATGGAACTGCAATAAAATTAGTGGTTTTAGTTAACAAACAATCACTTTTACAAGGGGCAACATGGTAGTAGTGAGACTGGCACGGGGTGGTGCCAAGAAGCGTCCTTTTTACAGCATGGTCGTAGCTGATTCGCGCAGCCGGCGTGACGGCAAATTCATAGAACGCGTTGGATTCTATAACCCGCGTGCCACCGGCGGAGAAGAAAGCCTGCGTATCCAGATGGATCGCCTGACTTACTGGCAATCCCAGGGAGCGCAACTGTCCGATACTGTTTCACGACTCGTCAAACAATTTGGCAGACAGCAAAAAACCGCACAGCCGAAAGAGTGAAACGAGATTCCTCAAAGCAGAGGAACCCATGGTGGTGTTGGGCCGGGTTATCGGGCCACATGGCATTCGGGGTCAGGTAAAAGTTACTCCTTTTACCGAGTGTATTGACGGATTGACGGGATACACCGAATGGTGGCTGAGTGGAGATGAAAAAAACTGGCGAGTTGTACACCCGGTTTTATCCTCTGGCCATAACAGCGAGCTCGTCGTCAGTCTCAGCGAATATAAGGACCGAACGGGTGCGTCCGAATTGAAGGGTTTACTGGTTGCAGTACCACGCAGCCAATTGCCTCAATTATCGGAAGATGGTGAAGATGGTTATTATTGGGCAGATCTGATTGGAATGGATGTTGTTAACGCTCAGAACGAGTTGCTCGGCACAGCAGTTGGTTTATTTGAGACCGGGGCAAATGATGTGTTGCGTATCCAGCCGCCCGAAGGTAACAAGGAAGCGTTAATTCCCTTCGTGGACCACGTTATCATACGAGTAGATCTGAAATTACGGAAAATCACGGTAGATTGGGAACTGGATTACTAAACTTGGGATCATGCCGTTTGAATTTGATGTTATCACGCTGCTGCCCGATATGTTTGATGCCATCACGCAATATGGTGTAACAGGCAGAGCGAATAAAAACAGTTTATACCACCTGCACACTTGGAATCCTCGCGACTACGCCGCAAACCGTTATCGGACAGTGGATGATTCACCTTACGGCGGCGGGCCGGGTATGGTCATGATGGCCGAGCCTCTGGATAAAGCGATTACAGATGCCAAGGCCAGGCAGGCTGAAAACGGTATTGGAAGAGCCAATGTAATTTACCTTTCACCGCAAGGCAGGTTACTGGATCATAAAAAGGTTTTGCAGATTTCCGGGTTAAATGGGGTAGTGTTACTCTGCGGTCGTTATGAAGGGATTGATGAAAGATTAATAGAGAATCAGGTAGATGAAGAAATTTCAATCGGAGATTATGTGATCTCCGGTGGGGAGCTGGCTGCCATGGTTTTGATTGACGCTGTGATCAGACAACTGCCTGGCGCACTGGGTGATTCACAATCAGCCAGCCAAGACTCTCACACTGCTCATCTGCTTGAATATCCGCACTATACCCGACCCGAGATATACAAGGGAAAGCCGGTTCCTCAAGTACTGCTATCCGGTAATCATGCGAAAATAGAGAGCTGGCGCTTGCAACAGTCTATTGGCAGGACATGGTTAAAAAGGCCGGATTTACTAGCAGAAAAATACCCGGAAGGGCTCCCGGGAAAAGAAAAGAAACTACTGGAAGAATTCAGACAATTGCGGTGCGCGGCAATTGCTAACCGATCGATGGATGAAATTAAAGAACAGGAGTGATGAAATGAACTTGATCGAACAGCTGGAACGTGAAGAAATTGAAAGACTGGGAAAAATCATCCCTGATTTCTCACCAGGCGACACAATCGCAGTCAACGTAAATGTGGTGGAAGGTGACCGTAAACGCATCCAGGCTTTTGAAGGCGTCGTTATTGCCAAGCGTAATCGTGGACTTAATTCCTCGTTTATTGTCAGAAAAATATCCAGCGGGGAAGCTGTCGAGCGTACATTTCAGACTTACTCCCCTCTCATCGCAAGCATGGAAGTTAAACGGCGTGGTGCTGTTCGCCGGGCAAAACTTTATTATTTGAGAGAAAGATCCGGCAAGGCTGCAAGAATTCGAGAGAAATTACCTGCTCGTGGCACTCAGCAGGAAAGTACAGCACAAGAGTAACTCAGCCTTAACAGAATAGGTACCTTAGGAAATCTCTGATTAACCTCGAATCTCGTCATTGCGACTGCAAAGCAATGAAGCAGGAAGCAATCCACTGCATCAATGAAATCAACATCTTATGGATTGCCGCGTTGCTACGCTCCTCGCAATGACGAAGTTATGCAGAGGTTCCTTAGCTGTTTGCAATCTCTTTCAGGCGGAGAAGGCTATTTCAGGTGCGGTTAAAAAAACCGTGCCTGAAGTGTGTGTTTCATAACACTTCCAATATTGGGAAGCTCCTCTAAAACCCCGCTTGCACAGGAGCAGAATACGAAACAACAACGAAGGTCTATCGGCAGCCAGCACCACGCAATGCCATGATTCATCTGATGAACCAGTTTTTAGACCTCCTGCAAAAATGTCCTCCCTCTCATAAAGATACAGCCAGCTCCTAGCCATGCCGGATGAAACAACACCGTTCCGCTCAAAACAGGTTGATATCGTAATACCCGTTTACAACGCACCAGCCTTAACCAGGCGCTGTATTGATTCCGTCGTTCGCCACTTGGGCCAATCCATATACAAAATTCTTATTCAGAATGACGCATCCGAGAGTGAAACACGTGAAATGCTGGATCATTTACCTTATCCATGCGTAGAAGTTTTTCATTCAGAAAAGAATCAGGGGTTCGGCAAAACAGTCAATGCAGCCGTCAGCCGATCAAATGCTTTCTACGTATTTATTCTTAATTCCGATACCGAAGTTAAATCGAATATCCTGCCGTCGCTTTGCTCAACTTTTGATGCGGATCCTGAGTTAGCTGCCATTACCCCCACGGGGAACAGTTACGATAAATTTGACCTGAATCGTTACACACTGCAACCCGGAAACTATATTCGCACACATTATTTGCGCGGCCACGCCCTTTTAATACGCCGTGATGTATTCCTTGCCATTGGCGGATTTGATTCGATTTTTGGTCGCGGATATTACGAAGATATCGACCTCGGGCGCCGTCTTGAGCTTAACGGCTGGCATTTTGGAATTCACCCGAGGGCTTACATTTACCATAAAAAAGGCGGCTCATTTGGTGATGACCGTATCCCGTTATCACGAAAGAGCCGAGCCATCTATCTGTCACGCTATCCAAAAGCGCAACAGAATCTCCTGTTGCTTACACGAAATGATGTCTTTGCTGACCTTGATAAAGAACTGATCAGCACCATGAATAAAATTTTTCATGATGGCGGTTACGTTCACTGGCTGACCCCCGCCCCACAGAGTCAGCTACCCTGCTTACAAATGTATAACTACAATCTGAGCTGGTACGCTGCAACCAGAATTCTGTTACGGGGCTGGAAGCGAGCAGACAGGAAAGTGACCGAAATATGGATTAAACCAGATATACCCTTCTTATTACGTACTTTTATGACTGCCTGGGGAAAAGTGACGGGTATTAAAGTTTTGTTACTCGATAAAACAGAAAATTAAAGCAGCTGCCACTATCTCCGGCAGGAAACCGAACCATCAGATCGCCTGGATTCACCCACCCAGTAATTTCCTTATTTTCTCCGGCGGCCGCCCCAGTACAGCACGTTCACCACGAACCACTATCGGGCGTTGAATCAAATCGGGGTTCTCCGCCATCAACTGTAACAATTCATCATCACTCGCTGACTCTGAGCCCTTGGCAAGTGGTTCATCCGCACGCAACAACTCCCTCACTGGAATACCGAGTTTGCACACCAGTTCACGCAAAACCTCAACACTTAAACGATCGTTGTAGTAATTGATGCTCTCAAATGCCTGACCACTTTCACTGAGAATAGTCAGAGCCTCACGACACTTACTGCAGGTTGGTTTCTGATAAATGGTTATTTTATTACCCATGAATCCGATCTCACTTGACTCCACATTCTTTGGAAATCGCATTGTAGGCTGCTGTCGATCCTTTCAAACCAAAAGTATCTGTCGTAGCCGTCCCCTGAGACGAAACTCCATTTACCACCATCTGGCTGCCGCTGCGTATCGCCGATATCAACTTGTTATCAGTCGCTGAATCTGGCGCCCAAGCGGTATCATTCTGGGTAAACAGCCTGATACGCTGACTGCCAATACTGACTGTCACCTCGTTGTTTGATTTATACGAATAACCTGCAACAAAGCTGAATACATTTTTACTTTTTTCAGCAGGGCGGTGGGTAATCAGCGCATAAACGGCCCCGCGCTTGGTATAGTTGCCTTCTTCTTTTTTGGGTTTGCCCACCATATAACAAACCTTGCCGCCATCTTCGGTATAAACGTAGGCCGCCCAATCCTCAAACTCACCGATCAGCCTGGGATCAGCCGCATACGCCACATTGCCCGCCATCAAAGAAACAGCTGACAGCATCAGCACCTTCGAAAATATCCGCCTCATTATCAAACTCCATCATTATCGGAACAGTTACAACTCAATACTTAAGACAAGGGCCGCTTACCCGGTATCTATCAGTTACACCCTTCCATTTTATAAATGAAATAGCCATTCTGTTTAATTGCTTCGATTACAGCATCAGGTGCTTTCTGACTGTGGCAAAAACGACATTCCTCACTGGTTACAGTTGCTCCCTCCTCACCGATCGAAACAAGCCATTCCTTAGCAAATTCAACCGCTTTTTTGTCATCCCTGACGTCGGTGAACACATCAAAATGCATTACATGCCCATCTTTGGCTTTGACATAAGTATCGTAAACATGAATTTGCATAAAGCTCTCCTTGAGAAGAAATATCGAATAATAAAAAGCTGAAAACCAGCGCTATTATGCCATTTTTCGACGCGCCACGATAACGCCATCCCGCGTTGGGTTGACAAAGGCATCAAACTCGGGGTCAGTCGAAATCAACTGGTTATGTTCCCTGATTGCTTTTGTACAGTCCGGTTTGGTATCCATAGCATCTTCCACAGCCACGCGACCATGCCACAACACATTGTCAGCGATATACAAACCACCGGGACGAATCCGTTCTCTGGCCATCAGCCAGATATCGGGATACCCTGTTTTATCCGCATCGTTGTAGCAGATATCAAAATCCCCTTCTGTCTGGCCAAACACATCCTGAGCATAACCGGTACAGAACATCATCCTCTCCCACAGGCCGGCAACAGCCAGGCACTGCTCTGCCTTCTGCCGATTGAGCGGATTACTGTCTGTACAGATTACCTGTCCATCAGACCCAACCGCCTTGCCAAACCAGTAAGCAGAATACCCATACCCGCTGCCAAACTCGAACACCCTGCGCGCCCCGATCATTTTTGCGTAAATTTCCAGAGAAATGCCGACCAGCCTTCCAACGATCGGGAAATTTTTTTCTCGCGCAAATGCTTCCATTTCGCCCAGAATCGGGTGATCAAACTGTTCCGCCAGCGCGAGCATGTAATTCTCAACAGCCGGATTAACGAGCGTCAATGTACCAACCTCTCCACCAGCGGAAGTCTGTGAGTTTTTCATTAACAAATAATGACCAAAGACATCTATACACTCTGATCCCTATTTCCTCTGTTCGGATTCACCAAATCAGGTGCGCCAGATGCCTCATTATTTTCTTGCCAGCAAATAGCTATTGCGGTAACTGCAAGCAAAAATCGCGGAACACGGCTAAATATCAGGAACACCTCAGTTAATCCACATATAAGAACAAAACATACTACTGCTCCTCCCAACAAAGCCATTTTGTAGCGCTTAAATTCCTGAAACCAGCTCCATAGAAAAAATATAAAACTCAACAAGCCCAACAAACCCAGATGCAAGGTAATTTCAAGTAATTCGTTATGGTAATGCGTTGTTTCCAGAAACTTCGGGAGGTTTTTGTAAATTCCTTGTTTATAAGTTAAGATGCTCTCTTCAAAATACTGTGCGGGCATTCCAGAACCCAGTCCCAGAAAAGGGTGTTGAGCTATACCATGCAAACCAACATCCCACATTGCGAGCCGATAACCTATACTTGTCTCAGGGCTTCCCTCCTGAAATGAGGTAATGTTCTCGTCAATCGCTCGTAACCTTTCCTGAAAAACATCGCTGCTTGCAGCAAATAACACCATCACACCAGCTATAAATATAAAACTGGCAGCTAACTTTTTTAACTCCATCCAGAAGCGCAAAATAACTATCAGTACCAGGGTGATGACCGTTGCCAGCAACATCCCTCTTGAACTTTGGTTAAATTGAAGGAATAGCAACGATAAAGCCATTAACCATAACAGGACAGCCAGATACTTTTTCTTTCCGGCATGGGCTTCCAAACCAAAATAGACTGCCAGGATGACTCCAGCTCCCAAAGCCGCCGAGTAAGGCAAATAGACAATATGGAGCAAGGGGATACCCTGCATTCCCTGTACCGCCCATTGATAGCTCCCCAAAGCCACCGTGCTGAAATACCCGCCGAGCAGCGCTCCAATTACCCAAGGCAAGCGCGATTTATTCAAAAGTGATCGCAGAGGAATAAATGTCAACAGGAGAAAATATTTCTTCCAGTCACCCTGCACGGCCACCGAAAAATCACTCCACAGCAGACCAAGCAGCCATACCCCGCAAAAAACCAAAATACCACGTACGAATGGCTCCTTAACCAGGATAAAGAATTTCGATATTCCTCCATCCATCACCCATGCCAGAACCAAAAATCCGATTGACCAGTAAAACAACCCTCTTGGCCATAGTGCAAGACAATAAAACACCAGTGCAAACCGTATGAATAATTCGCGCCAGTTTTGTGCAATCCATCCTTTCAAAAAAACTCCTTTACATGTAACGGTAATCCCCCCGTTTTTAACCGGGGTTAAAAGTAGAGCTAAGCGGCCAAGACCAATTTCTGTTTCGGGGTGATGCCTCCGATGGCCGTGTTTGGCCGTTCGTGATTATAAGTCCACAGCATCGCCCGCTGCACAGTCGAACGCCTGATGCGGGATCTGGAGATTGAAGGCGT
>CAZYWE010000005.1:0-101114 GCA_964651625.1 uncultured Nitrosomonas sp.
ACGCCTTCAATCTCCAGATCCCGCATCAGGCGTTCGACTGTGCAGCGGGCGATGCATTGGCCTTGCCGGTTCATTTGCCTCCAGATCTTGCGTGCGCCATAAACCTGGAAATTCTGCTCCCATACCCGGTAAATATTGACCTTGTTCTGCTCATCCATCTGCGCCCGGCGGCTGCGTAATTCCGGCTGACGACAGCGTGCTTGCGTATCGACAGCAATATGGCGCTTGATACCTGACACCTTCCTGCCAGCGTCATACCCTTTCTGGCCAGCTGTGTCCGTATTTTTCACGCTCTGCGCATCCACGATCAGGAGCGTGCTGCAAGGTTGCGCCCTGGTCTGGCACATGAACCTCTGCCCGCTTTTCCTCCCGCACGCTCTCCACCAGGATAAGTATCATCAACCTGGATTTTGCCATCCGGGATATAGCACTCATCACGATTGGCATCCCTGCATCAGTTTGTGGTGTATCAGCCATGCCGTAGGATAGCTCACTCCCACGACAAACTGATCTTGGCCTGACTAACCAGATAAATAAATTGCAAAAAACCAGACGGTCAGCGGTAGTTTAGTGTTCTGAAAAACTGTCCCAGCAATCAATGAGGTCTGATGTAGGCAGGCTCTACATTGAAAAACCTTGCTGATGTTCATTGCCAATCAGTTTTTTATACTTATAACCTCAAATCTGATTCCTGCGGATCAAGCACATACTTGAGATCGTAAAGCACAGTTCCGGGTTTACCCAATGCACGGATAGCAGCAGCCCCCATGTCTTTGAACTGATGGTGTGCCACGGCCAGGATGATGGCATCGTAACTGCCGGATTCAGGTGCCCTGATCGGTGTAATGCCATATTCATGCTGTGCTTCTTCGGGGGATACCCATGGATCGTAAACATCTACCACACAGTTGTACTCCTTGAGCTCAGCGACAATATCCACCACCCGGGTGTTGCGCAAATCCGGGCAGTTCTCCTTGAAAGTAAGTCCCATCACCAGCACGCGGGCGCCTTCCACCTGAATACGCTTCTTGGTCATGGCCTTGACCAATTGTGCAACGACGTAAGCACCCATACTGTCATTTAACCGCCGGCCCGCCAGAATGATTTCCGGGTGATAGCCAATCGCCTGCGCTTTATGCGTCAGGTAATACGGATCCACGCCAATACAGTGGCCGCCCACCAGCCCTGGACGAAATGGTAAAAAATTCCATTTGCTGCCAGCCGCTTTCAATACGGCTTCGGTATCAATCCCCATTTTGTTGAAGATGAGTGCCAGTTCATTGATGAGCGCAATATTCAGATCGCGCTGCGTGTTTTCAATTACCTTGGCAGCTTCAGCTACCTTGATGCTTTCCGCCTTGTGAGTACCAACGGTAATGATCTCGTTATACAGCCCGTCTACCAGATCGGCGATTGCCGGGGTGGAGCCGGAAGTCACTTTTCTGATGGTGGTAACGCGATGTTCCTTGTCACCGGGGTTAATACGCTCCGGGCTGTAGCCACAATAAAAATCCTGATTGAATTTCAGGCCGGAAACACGTTCCAGTACCGGGACGCAATCTTCCTCGGTGCAGCCGGGGTAAACAGTGGATTCATAAATAACGATATCGCCCTTTTTCAATACCTTGCCAACTGTCTCAGAAGCTCTGATCAGCGGTGTGAGGTCGGGGCGTTTGTATTCGTCGATCGGTGTGGGAACAGTAACGATATAACAATTGCAGGCGCGTAAATCCTCTATGTTTGTCGTAAATACCAGCTGCTTTGCCGCTGCCAGCTCTTCCCGGGAGGTTTCCAGCGTAAAGTCGTTACCGTTCTTCAGCTCGTCAATACGACGCTGATTGATATCAAACCCAACCACAGGGCGCTTGTGACCAAATTCGACGGCCAGTGGAAGGCCGACATATCCGAGGCCGACCACAGCCAGCCTGATGTCCTGAAATTGCATTTTTTCTCCTACAAATTGAAGTAATCGCGATACCACGCCACAAAACGGGCTATTCCCTGCTCAACCGGTGTGGCAGGCTTGTAACCAAATTGTTCGACAAGATCGGAAACATCGGCATAAGTGTCCGGCACATCACCCGGCTGCAGGGGCAGCATGTCCATTTCGGCTTTTTTGCCCAGTGCTTTCTCCAGCGCAGCAATGTAGTCCATCAGCTCCACCGGGCTGTTGTTACCAATGTTGTAAATACGCCAGGGTGCCATACTGGTGCCGGCATCCGGGTTTGCTCCGCTCCAGGCCGGATTGGGCTGAGCAGGCTGATCCAGTACGCGAATCACACCCTCTACGATGTCATCCACATAAGTGAAATCCCGGCGATGTTTGCCATAGTTGAAAACCGGAATCTTCTCTCCGGCAAGGATGGCTTTGGTAAATTTGAACAGCGCCATGTCCGGCCGCCCCCAGGGGCCATACACGGTAAAAAAACGCAGGCCGGTGGTGGGCAGATTGTATAAATGGCTGTAGGTATGCGCCATCAGTTCGTTCGATTTCTTGCTGGCAGCATAAAGACTGAGCGGATGATCAACGTTGTCATGCACCGAAAACGGCATGGTCGTATTGGCGCCATAGACACTGGAACTGCTGGCGTACACCAGGTGCTCAATATTGTTGTGACGGCAGCCTTCGAGAATATGGGCAAAACCAACGATGTTGCTGTCGATATAGGCAAGCGGATTTTCGATTGAATAGCGCACACCAGCCTGAGCCGCCAGATTTACCACGCGCTGCGGTTTATATGCTTCAAAGCAGGCATAAATACCTTCACGATCAGCCAGATCAAGGCGTAAATGCGTATAAGCAGGATGATCTGCAAAGCGGGCGAGACGATCTTCCTTGATCTGTGGATCATAATAATCATTGTGGTTATCAATACCAATGACGGTATCGCCACGTTCCAGCAGCCGCAGGGCCAGTGTAGACCCAATAAAACCGGCTGCACCGGTAATAAGTACTTTCAATTAGTCGCTCCCAAATAAATCACATGTGCAAATTTTATTAGGAAACCTCTGATTAACCTCGAATCTTGTCATTGCGACTGCGAGTGCAACGCGGCAGGAATCAATCTACTCAATCAATAAAATCAATAACTTACGGATTGCCGCGTCGCTACGCTCCTCGCAATGACGAAGTTATGCAGAGGTTCCTTAGCTATATCTGACGCACGTTATTCTGAAACAAAAACAGGATTTTACTCTGCTGCCAGGCTAATGCTAAAACGATATAGGCCAAATTTATCGATCTGTTCATCTTCATCCCCCATGATTGTTAGAAGTGTCCTTAACGCATGAACATCTGTTACCTGACAAATTCCCCAAACTCCCACAGACAGAAAAGCTCCCCGCCCGAATGATCTGTCACCGTCAGGTAAATGCAAGTTGAAGCAGCCTATATTCGCCCTAATATGGAGATCAATCGTCATGCGCTGTTCAACCTTACTCATTTTCCTTCTGTGGGCTGCAGTGCCAGGCTACGGCCAGACGTATGATATTGCCATCAGCCTGGAAGAAGCAGAACATCTGGCACTGACCCGTAACCGTGATCTCCGTTTTGCGCAACGGAATATTGAAGCTGCAGCAGCAAAAACGCTCAATGCTGCCGCTTACCCCAACCCCACACTGACTCTTGGCTCCGACCATTTAAACCTGAAATCTGATCCGACAACAGCATTCGGCTCGTCCAGGGCCCCAAGTGAAGCTCAAGTCGGTATCGCACAGACTTTTGAACGAGGCGGCAAGCGGGCACTGCGCATGGCAAAAGCGGATAATGAACTCACCGCTACCCACCTTGATTTTAGCGATACCCTGCGGCAGGTCCGGTTCAACGCGCGCAGCGCCTGGTTTAACCTCAAACAGACCGAGCGCCACGTTGAATTGAGCAGCATCATTGCACAGCAGTCAGAGCGCATCATGGAACTGGCTCGGCGCCGCTACCGGGCGGGTGATCTGTCCGGCGCCGATCTCGGGCGTTTCGAAGCTGATGCTGCCAAAGCCAAAGCTGATGAGCGGGCGATACAGGGCACGCTTGCGCGCACACGTGCTGCGCTGGCTATCTTGCTGGCAGATGAAGGTCGTGCGCAATACATCATCACACGGGGAGACTGGCCGGCTGAAAAGATTACGCTGCCCGATACGGGAACCGTTACTGCCGCTATCGACCAGCGCCCGGACACACTCGCTGCCTCTGCACGAGTGGAAGCTGCCCGGCGCAATGTCGACCTGGCGCAGGCGCAACGCACACGCGACGTCACCGTCAATCTCGCATTTCAGCGCCAACCCGCCGATGTGACACAACCACGCAATGCACTCGGTGTTGCAGTTTCCATTCCTCTGTTCCTTGGCAATCATTTCGAAGGTGATATTCGTCGTGCCCACGCTGAGCTGGCGCTGGCCGAGGATCAGCTGGAAGCGATTCGCGGCCGGGCCCAAGCCGAAATCGACCAGCTTGCCCATGAATTGCAACGTACCAGCGACCGCTGGCAAGCCCTGCAGGAACAGGCATTACCGGCCGCACGCCGCACTGCCAGTGCAGCTGAACTCGCTTTCAGCAAAGGTGCCATCAGCGCACTAGAGTTTCTCGATGCCAGGCGTATTCTGCGAACTGCTGAACTGGATGCACTAGAGGCTCGCGGTGATCTGGCAAAAGCACGCGCCGCCCTCGATGCTGCACTGGAAACGGTTTCCCCTGTCACACAAGAACCCAAGTTATGATGAAACCCAAATCACGTAAAATTATTATTGCAACCTTCGCCCTGGCGATCGTGGTTGCGGGCATTACCGGTTATTTACATTTCCGGCAGATCGCCGTCCAGCTGGCAGCCAATAATGCTGATTCGAGTCATGGCCCTGATCAGCTGGCATTCCCGCCGGGCGCACCCCAGCTTGCCTATGTCAAAGCAAGCCGTGCCACCATCTCGCCATTACCGGCAAGCGAAGCACTGACCGCCAGGCTGGCTCTGGCCGAAAACCACACTGCCCGGATTTTTCCCGCTGTTGCTGGCCGCATTCTGCAGTTGCATGCCGAGATTGGCGATCAGGTAAATGCAGGTGCACCACTGGCTACAATGGATTCACCCGATTTTGGTGCCGCTGTTGCCGATTTGCATAAGGCGGAAGCGGATGCCGCATACAAGCAGCTTGCCTACAAGCGAGCACAAGAACTTTGGGCCGGCGAAGCCGTCGCCCGGCGTGATGTTGAAAATGCCAAGGCGGAATGGCAAATCGCAGCCGCAGAAATCGAACGCGCACAATTACGGATAAAGAATCTAACCTCGGGCAGTAAAACACAAGGTGAGCGACTGGTATTGCGAGCCCCGGTCGCCGGTGTAGTAGTCGAGCGCCAAGCCAATCCCGGCACGGAAGTCCGTCCGGACGAAACTGTACCACTGTTTGTCATCTCCAATCTGTCCACCCTGTGGGCACAGGTGGATGTCCCGGAACGCCTGATCAACCGAGTACAAACCGGTAATCCGCTGCTGCTCTCATTCGATGCATTCCCGGGTGAATCCTTTTTTGCCATCGTTACCCGCATTGCCCCTCAGCTTGATGCAAACGTTCGTCGCGTACAGGTACGTGCTGAAATCGATAATCGGGAAAGACGACTGCGCCCGGAAATGTATGCGCGTGCCCGGCTGGTTGATCCGCAGGCAGTCAATGTCATCCGGTTACCGGCAGTATCGGTGATTACCGATGGTATTTATCAGACAGTTTTCATCGAAACGGCTCCCGGTCAATTCATCCGCCGCCAGATCCGCATCGCCTTCCAGGATGCTGAATCGGTCTGGCTTGAACCAGAAAACGGTGGAGTACAGTCGGGTGAAGATGTTGTAACCGATGGTGCCATGCTGCTCTTCTCCGAACTCGCTGCCGGTAATTGATATGCTTAGTCGCCTTATCTCGTTTTCAATCAAACAGCGTCTGTTTGTACTCGTCATGGTAGGTGCGCTGCTGGTGGCTGGCGTGCGCGCTTTTATCGAACTACCCATCGAAGCCTTTCCTGATGTCCAGGATGTACAGGTGCAAATCATCACGCAGGTCATTGGCCAGGCGCCGGAAGAAGTTGAACGCAGCGTTACCATCCCGATTGAACGGGAAATGAGTGGAGTGGCGCAAATGACCCAGTTGCGCTCGGTTTCCATTACCGGGCTGTCAGTCGTAACAATGATTTTTGCTGATGGTACAGAAGATCGCCTGGCGCGAGCGCAAGTACTGGAAAAGCTACAAACCGTCGATTTACCAGATGGCGTAACACCAACTCTGGCACCACTAACCACCGCCATAGGTGAGATCTATCGTTACGTGGTAGAAGCTCCGGCAGATATGCCTCTGTATGAAGTCCGGGCAATCCAGGATTGGGTCATCCGGCCAGAATTAAGGCGTGTACCTGGTGTTGCTGACGTAGTTGGTTTTGGTGGCTCAATCAAGGAAGTTCAGGTCGATGTGGATCCAGGTGCGTTACGCAAATTTGGATTAACGCTGGATCAGATCAATCAGGCACTCAGTGAAAACAATGCCAACACTGGTGGCGGCATCATCCGGCGCGGTGGTGAAGGGCTGGTATTGCGTGCCATCGGACTCTTCCGCACGGTCGAGGATGTAGCTACCACTGTGGTTGCGACGCGCAACGGTAAAGTCATAACCGTTGGCGATGTTGCTACCGTCGAGATCGGCGGGCACACGCCGCTCTCCGGCATTGTTTCTCTCGCCCAGCGTAACGAGGATGGCGAGGTTTTGAGCCAGGATTCGATCGTCGAAGGTATTGTGCTGATGATCAAGGGCAGTGACCCAAGTAAGATCATTCAGGTTCTCAAAACCAGAGTGGATGAGCTCAACAGCCAATCCAAACTGCCACCCGGCGTGCAAATCCACCCGATTTATGAACGCACTCAGCTGGTTAGTCACACGGTGGCAACCGTTGGGGAAAACCTGCTTGTCGGCGCACTGCTGGTGGTGGCTGTACTGATCATCTTCCTGCGTGACTGGCGAACTTCACTGATCGTTGCCTGCATCATCCCGCTGACATTGCTGTTTGCATTCATCATGATGAATGCACGCGGTGTATCGGCCAACCTGATTTCGCTGGGTGCGGTCGATTTTGGCATCATCATTGATAGTGCCGTCGTGCTGGTAGAAGCGCTGATGGTGCGATTAACGCTGCAGCAGGAGCGTGAGCTGGAACCTGGGCAGGATGCCGCCAAATTACGTCTTGGAGCGCTCCGGCAGACTGCCATCAGCCTCAGCAAACCGATTCTGTTTTCCAAGGCCATCATCATTCTGGCTTTTGTACCGATCTTCACGTTTCAGCGCGTAGAAGGAAAAATCTTTTCACCGGTGGCTTTTACCCTGTCCTTTGCGCTGATCGGAGCCATTGTTCTAACATTGACACTGGTTCCTGCACTGCTCTCCTACCTGCTGCAGCGCGGTACCATATCCGAGCCCCATCTTACCTGGATGGAACGATTGCAAAGCGGCTACCGGAAACTGCTTGACTGGACAGATGCCCGCCCCCGTATCATGGCTGCAATCACAGCAGGTTCATTAGCAGGTGCACTCTCGCTGTTACCGGTAATCGGTACGGAGTTCCTGCCCAAACTCGATGAAGGGAACATCTGGCTGACGATCGCGCTCCCCCCCTCCATTCATCTGGAGCAATCGAAAGAAATCGAGCGTGCAGTTCGCACTAAGCTGGTTGCCTACCCGGAAGTTAAAACTGTCGTGGCCCAGGTTGGGCGGCCAGATGATGGTACTGACCCCAAAGGTGCCAATAATCTGGAAATTCTGGCTGATCTCAATCCACGCAACAGTTGGCGATTCAGCTCTAAAGAGAAACTGGTAGCGGATATGTCGCAATCACTCAAAGCCATTCCTGGCCTGCCCACCAATTTCTCACAAGTGATCCAGGACAATGTTGAAGAATCCCTGTCCGGTGTCAAAGGGGAAATTGCCATCAAGGTATTTGGCCCCAATCTGGAAATTCTGGAAGATAAAGCGGAACAGATTGTGGCTATCCTGAACCACATCCGTGGCGCAGTCGATGTAGCAGCCATCAAGGTTGGTGGCCAGACCGAAGTCACCGTTACCCCAGACCGAAAAAAGCTGGCGCGCTATGGCATCACAATTGCAGAAATCAACAATCTTTTCCAGACTGCATTCGGAGGAAGTGCTGTCACTGGCTTCTATGAAGGTGAGCGCCGTTTCAACGTAAATCTCCGGTTAGCGCCAGATTACCGTCACACCATCACCGATATTACCAACCTGCAAATTGCGATTCCCGGTAGTACAGGTGCATTTCTGACATTGGGTGAACTGGCTCGCATCGATGTGCGCCAGGGCGCTTCTCGCATCGCACGCGAAGCGGGCGGGCGTGCTGTATCAGTCAAAGCCAACCTGATGGGACGCGACCAGGGTAGCTTTGTCAGTGAAGCACAGAAAAAAGTGGCCGAACATGTTCACCTGCCGCCTGGTTACCGGATCACCTGGGGCGGACAATTTGAAAACCAGCAGCGCGCGATGAAACGGCTGATGATCATTGTCCCCGCCAGTCTGCTCGGAATATTTGTACTGCTGTTCTGGGCATTCAAATCATTACGTTCAGCCTCCATCATCCTGCTGATCGCCCCACTCACCCTGATCGGTGGTCTTTCCGGACTGGCACTCTCCGGTCTGCATCTGTCCATTTCAGCTGCTGTCGGGTTTATCGCCGTCTCCGGTATTGCGGTACAGAATGGTGTCATTATGGTGGAAGAAATTGTCGGCCTGCTTCATAAAGGCAAGCCATTCGCTGAAGCAGTGCGCGAAGGTGCCGTGCTGCGTCTGCGCCCGATTCTTATGACAGCACTGATGGCTGGCCTGGGCTTATTGCCGGCAGCTCTTTCTCATGCTATTGGCTCAGAAACTCAACGCCCATTTGCAGTTGTCATTGTCGGAGGCATTATCTCCGCCACCTTTTTCACACTCGTACTGCTGCCGCTGATGTACAACCGGCTGGCACGGCCAAGGCATACGAAAAACTGAAAAACCGGGCACGTAGCAGTCAAATCTTAAAGTCTCTTTTTAGGGATTTCTTAATAAAATCGAGTGCTATCATGCGGCCAACTGGGAGGAGCAATGCGTATTCTGGTTGTTGAGGATGATTCTCTGGTAGCCAATGGCATCAAACAGGGGTTAGCCAACGCGGGCTACGCTGTGGATGTGGCAGAAAATGCCGAGCATGCTGAATGCCACCTTCGAGGTGAAAATTTTGATCTGGCCGTTGTCGATATCGGCCTGCCGGATATTGACGGGTTAACGCTGGTACGGCGATTACGTCACCGGAAAATGCGTCTGCCAGTACTGGTACTGACAGCACGTGGCAGTATGGAAGATACAATTGCCGGTCTGGATACAGGTGCAGACGATTACATGACCAAACCGTTCCGCCTGCCGGAACTGATCGCCCGTATCCGCGCCCTCATCCGCCGGGCCCATTCGGTTGCCAGCACTGAACTGCAGCACGACCAGCTTATTCTCAACACCGGCAGCCATACCGCCACTCTGCATGGTGAACCATTGTTCCTGACCATGCGCGAGTGGACCATCCTCGAAACCCTGTTGCTGGCATCGCCCAAGGTGATCAGCAAGGAAAAGCTGGTGCAAAGCCTGACGGGGTGGGATAAAAATATTACCCCCAATGCTGTCGAGGTACATGTTTCACGGCTGCGCGCCAAAATCGAACCAGGCGGTATTGAGATCCGCACAGTTCGCGGTATCGGTTATCGTATCGACCAGAGTCGCTCGTGAAATCCGGCCTCTCCCTTCCGTTGGGTTTGCGGCAGCGGTTGCTGCTCTGGATTCTGCTTCCCCTGATTGCTGTATTCATTGGCAGTATCATGCTTGATTACCGGCTGGCACAGGAAACCGCCAATACTGCCTATGACCATTCACTGAATAATGCAGCACTGGATATTGCGGCCTATATTCGTACAGCTGGGCTGAATCCGGAGCTGCATCTGGCCCCTGAGGCTGAAGCGATGCTACGCTCTGACGCAATGGATAAAATCTATTTTGCTGTGCGCCGCTCTGATCACCAGCTGTTGGCTGGTGACGCTGATTTACCGGTTTACCCCGGATCACTTAATGAACCTCCAACATTCGTGGACGGTTTTTACCGGGATGAAAAAATTCGTGCCACTACCCGCCGCATTGCCGTCCAGGGCAATGAAATCACCATCACAGTCGCCGAAACCATGCGTGAACGCGATCAGGCCAGCAACCGCATTCTCGTCGCAATCAGCGTTCCCAACCTGGTGATTATCGCTGCAACATTACTGGTGATCTACTTTGGTGTACGGCGCGGACTAGCGCCGCTGGTGCATGTTGAAAATCAGATTGCCAGCCGTTCACCGCGTGATTTGCGGGCACTCGATATTGAACATGCGCCGCGCGAAATCCGCCCGATGCTCACCCGGCTCAATGAGTTGTTTGACTCGCTGCGTTTGGCCTCTGCCGCCCAGCAGCGTTTTCTGGCCGATGCGGCACATCAGTTGCGTACACCGCTTGCCGGTTTGCAAACCCAGATTGAGCTGGTAGCGGCCGAAGGAAAATATCTGCGTAATGAAGAACGATTAGCACGCATCGAAGAATCAGTCGAACGCATCGCGCATCTGGTTACCCAGCTGCTGATCTATGCACAAACCGAGCCAGCCACCTCTGCCAACCAGATTTTCCAGCCGGTGGCACTGCACGAACTGGCTGAAAGCGCGGCATCAACCTTCATTGATCGTGCGCTCACGAAAAATATCGATCTCGGTTTTGAAATCAGACCGGCTACAACTGACGGGATTGCCTGGATGTTGCGCGAAGCACTGGGCAACCTGATCGACAATGCACTGCGTTACTGCCCTGCCGGCAGCACGATCACTGTACGTAGCGGTATCCATTCCGGTCACCCCTATCTGGCAGTGGAGGATAACGGGCCGGGTATTTCAGTTGAAGAACGCGAAAAAGTGTTTGAACGCTTCTACCGCATTCCGGGATCAATCGGTGGCGGGTGCGGATTAGGGCTACCTATCGTTCAGGAAATTGCCCACCTGCATGCTGCGACTATCATTTTTTCTGAAACTGAGGGAGGTGGTTTGACCGTCACGCTGACTTTCCCTGAAAATCACAATCATTAACCCGATCCGGTAATTTACCGTTTGAACCAGGCTTTGCAGATCCAAACAGCGATCTGCAGGGTAGAACGATAGAAAAAAAAGGATGCCTGTCGATTTACAGAACAAGCTGCAAAAGGACAGGCAGAAGTAGAGGAGGAAGCAACTTTTACCAGAAGAGCACACTGTTAATTCAGGTGAAAATCCGGAATAGAAACCTGTATTTTTCCCGGGACTTGTATCTATATTGCATAAATACAAACCTGAACATGAGGTGGTACGGATAATAAGGTGATTATGCTCCGGGAAATCCCACTTGAAAATGTGACATATTGTCGCAGCCTGATAACTTTGATGAGCAGGCACCGCCATGACATATTGATACCCCCGCCATGGTAAGATGCCCGCACTGTAATAATGATATGAAAGAGCCCATGACCACACCTGAGGAAGTTACTCAATATCTGCAGGACCACCCCAAATTTTTTGAAGAACATCCCGATCTGCTGGAATCACTGCGTTTTCCACATCCTTATGAAGGTCGTGCCATTTCAATCAACGAGCGGCAGGTGACAATGCTGCGTGAGAAAAACAAATTGCTGCAGGACAGGCTGCAGGAATTGATCAGCGTTGGAGAAAATAACGATGCTATCGGTGAACGTATGCACCGTCTGACAGTGGCGTTACTGGGTTTCAGTTCGCTGACTGAACTGCTGCACGGACTGCAATATCACTTATGCGAGGATTTTTCCATTCCGTATGTCGCGCTGCGTTTATGGCAGATTGATGAATTCGGTGCTGAGATAGACCTTCCCTCCCCTGAATTTGATCTGATTGGTAATAATGTGCGTATCTTGGCACAGGGAATGCTGCACCCCTGCTGCGGCCCGGAGGTAGACGATGAAATCAGGCAATGGTTCGGCCAGGATGCGGAACATCTGAAATCTTTCGCCATTATCCCGCTGAAGAAGCAAAGCAATTTTGGTTTGCTGGTAATGGCAAGCCCTGAAGTGGAACGCTTTTATCCGGATATGGGAACACTTTATCTCGAACGTCTGGGTGATATGGTGAGCAGTTCGATTACGCGCCTGATACAGCAGCATCCCGGAGCAATCAATTGTGAATCCGCCCAATGAGGAACGTGGCACGCCTGCACTGCTGGATGAATATCTGGCTTATCTGGCCAGCACACGCAGCCTTTCTGTATTAACCCGACATAGCTACCGGCGTGATCTGATTGCGCTGGTACGCTGCATTGCCAGCCAGCAGGAAAACGGGGGTGTGATCCCTGATAGCGCACTGACGCAACTGCAATCACATGACATCCGTCACTTTATCGCGCGTTTGCACCACAGCGGTCTTTCCGGCAGGAGTCTGGCGCGGATGCTGTCTGCCTGGCGCGGGTTTTACCGCTATCTGATCCGCCACCATCACCACAACGGCAATCCCTGTCTGGATGTACGTGTTCCCAAATCACCACAAAAACTGCCACATGCACTTTCGCCGGACGAAACCGCACAGCTGCTGGCTTTTGATCCGGCTGATGCACTGACAACACGTGATCTGGCCATGTTTGAGCTGTTTTATTCGTCCGGATTACGCCTGGCTGAGCTGACGCAATTGCAGCCATTGGATATTGATTTTAATGAAGGGACGGTACGTGTTACAGGTAAGGGCAACAAAACCCGCATCGTGCCGGTTGGTGAACTGGCGCTGCGCGCGCTCCGGGCCTGGCTCCCGCTACGCGATACATGGCTGATACCCGGCGAAACAGCATTATTTTTATCGCAACGCGGCCAGCGCATTCATCCACGCACTATCGCCGCCCGTTTGCATCAGCGGGCACTGTTACAGAATCTCGATGAACGTGTCCACCCGCATGCTCTGCGCCACTCATTTGCCTCCCATCTGCTGCAATCGAGTGGTGATTTGCGCGCAGTCCAGGAAATGCTCGGACACAGCAGCATCCGCAGTACACAGGTTTATACCCATCTGGATTTTCAGCATCTGGCAAAGATTTACGATCAGGCGCATCCTCGCGCCCGGAAAAAACCCTGAGCCGATCAGATTCTTGCCAAATGCGCGTGACAGACAATCAGGCCTGATTTCTGAGTGCCGTCCATTCACGTCTGGTGGCACGCGCTGATGAAAACAGCTTTTCCAGTGCTTCACCATCGTAATTGATCAGCATTTGTTGCAGCGCAGATAACTCCTGCTGATAGGCTTCAATTTGTGTGAGCAGTGCCGCACGGTTTTCCAGACAAATATCCCGCCACATTTCCGGAGAGCTGGCAGCGATGCGGGTCATGTCATTCAGGCTGGTGCCAGCAAGACGCAAGATTGCCATTGGATCTCCCCCGCCCATGGTTTGATCCAAAGCCTGGCTTAAGGCACGGATATGCTGCATCAGTGAAAACGCCAGCATATGCGGCAGGTGGCTGATCGCCGCCAGAACGTGATCATGCTGCTCCGGCTGCATGGTCGAAACATTGGCGCCGCAATGCTGCCAAAGCGCGACAACACGATCAATCACCTGATGAATATTTTCCTGCAGTGGCGTCAGGATGACAGGTTTATTCTGGAACAGCTCGGGGAAAGCAGCTTCAGCACCGCTGAATTCGGTACCGGCAATGGGATGCGCTGGAATAAAACGTCCGATATGCTTACCCAGATTTTCACGGGCAGCCTGGACAACATTCTGCTTGGTGCTACCCACATCAGAAATGATGGTGTGATCTTCCAGATAAGGTGCTATCTGCTGCATGACACGGGCAATCTTCTTTACTGGCACTGCGAGTAATACAAAATCTGCACCGGACAGTGCAGCAGCAAAATCATTCGCCTGTTCATCTATGATGCCCAGTTCAAGAGCGCGCTGCATATTTTCCAGGCTGCGGCCAATCCCGATGACACGATCCACCAGACCAGCCTGGCGCAACGCCAGTGCGAATGAGCCACCGATCAGCCCTACACCGACGACGACCAGTTTTGAAAAGGCAGGAAAGGCCACGAAGGATGTTTCGTTGCCAGTCAGTCGAGTTCTTTCAGCGCCTGTTCCAGCGCATGCAGGAATCGCCTGTTTTCTTCTTCAACTCCAATTGTTACCCGCAAATGATTGGGCAGATCGTAATTCCCCAAGGGGCGCACAATGACACCCTGTTGCAGTAAATTCCCGTAAGTTTTCAGTGTATCGGTCGGAAGACCGGAAATACGGATACTGACGAAATTACCAAAAGAAGGAATATATTCAACGCCAAGCTGGTTCAAACCCTGAGTCATTTGCTGCATGCCTGCCCGGTTTGTCGTATAAGCAAGTTTGACAAATTCAATATCCTTCAGCGCTGCCTGGGCAGCTGCCAGACCAATGCTGTTGACATTGAACGGCTGGCGGATACGGTTCATCAGATTGGCAATATCAGCATGAGCCAGTGCAAAACCGACACGCACACTGGCAAGGCCATAAGCTTTTGAAAATGTCCGTGTGATAACCAGATTCTGCAAATTCTTCAGCCACGCAATACTGTTCGCCTTGCTCGCTTCCGGCAGGTATTCATCGTAGGCTTCATCCAGTACCACGAGTACATCCTGTGGAACACGCTCCATAAAGCGCAGCAAATCTCTGGCATCGCACAGCGTTCCGGTAGGGTTGTTAGGGTTGGCAATGAATACAACCCGCGTCTCTGGTGTGATGGCATCCAGCATCGCTTCGAGATCGTGCCCGTAATTGCGTGCAGGGACAGCAACACCTTTAGCACCAACAGCCTGCGCCAGCAGTGGATAAATAGCAAAAGCATACTGGGAATAGATTGCAGTTGCACCGGGATGCAGAAAAATGCGGGCAGCTAGTTCAAGCACATCATTGGAACCGTTGCCGAGTACAATCTGGTCGACTGGAATGCCAAAACCTTCAGATAATGCCGCCTTTAACTCAAAACCACTGCCATCCGGATAGCGGGCTGATTCTCCCAGAGCCTGAATCATCGCTTCTTTGGCTAATGGGCTGGTACCCAATGGGTTCTCATTGGAAGCCAGTTTGATTACGTCATTCTTGTTCAGCCCAAGATCCCTGACCAGTTCTGATATCGGTTTACCCGGCAGATAAGGCTGTATTGCCCGGATATAGTCTGGAGCGAGTTTACTGAGATTCATCATGTTTGAAGGTAGATAGTATCTTGTTCAGGAGTTTACTGATTATGCCGCCGGATAAGAACCGAAAATCTTCACAAATGTTGCGTTACCACGCAGCATCTGTAACGCACTGGCCACATTTTCATCTTCCTGATGCCCGGCAATATCAGCAAAGAAAACATATTCCCACAGACTGGCACGCGAAGGACGTGATTCAAGACGAGTCATGCTGACCTGGTGCTGCGCAAACGGCGCCAGGAGCTCATGCACTGCACCTGGCCGGTTATGGGTAGCCATGGCCAGTGAAGTTTTATCCTTGCCTGAGCGCGTAACCCCCTGATTGCCAATGACCAGAAACCGCGTGGTGTTATTCGGATTGTCCTCAATATTGGCAGCGCAAATCTTCAATCTGAACATTTCAGCGGCTTTCTTCCCGGCAATGGCAGCAGCACTGCTGTCAGCAGCGGCCTGGCGAGCGGCATCTGCATTGCTGGCAGCATTGATCTGATCAACAGAAGTCAGTGTTTGCAGATTCTCATTGAGCCATGTCTGGCACTGTGCAAGAGACTGAGGGTGTGAATAAATCCTCCGGATAGCAGATAAGTCTGTCTGCTGCGCCATCAGATACTGATGTATCGGCAGCTGAAGCTCACCACAAATTTTTAATGGCGTCTGCAGCAGCAGATCCATTGTCCGGCCAACCGCTCCTTCAGTGGAGTTTTCAACTGGCACGACACCATAACTTGCAGCACCGGATTCAACCTTACGGAAAATATCATCGATTGAACTGCATGGCATGGCAGTTACCGCACTGCCGAAACGCCTGGTAACCGCTTCCTCCGAGAATGTGCCCTGCGGTCCAAGATAAGCAACGACCAGAGGCTCTTCCAATGCACGGCAAATTGATATGATTTCAGTAAACAGATGCACGATATGCTCATCCCGCAACGGCCCTATATTGGCTTGCTGCAAACGGGAAAAAATCTGTGATTCCCGTTCAGGGCGATAAGCTGTTCCGGTTTTTTGCCGGCCGATCTGTTGTGCAAGCTGCGCACGACTATTGATCAGGCGGAGCAATTCATCATCGATTGCGTCGATTTCACTGCGCAACTGTTTGAGCTGTTCTGTCATCAGTATGGATCAAATAAGAATTACGGCTGAATTCCCCGCTCTACACCTGTCCAGGAAATTCTGATACTGGCAAATAACGCACCATCAATACGCCTGTGATCCGGGAAATTGCATCAATGGTTTCCTGTGGAATGGCACGATCGGTATCTACCAGTGTGTAGGCCATTTCTCCCCTGGATTTATTTACCATGTTATGGATGTTCAGACCAACATCCGCCATACAGGTTGATATCTGTCCCAGCAGATTGGGAACATTGGCATTGGCAACAGCAACCCGGAAAGGTGTGCCGCGCTCCATGACAACATCCGGAAAATTGACTGTAAAGGAGATATTGCCATGAGTAACATAATCCATGATCTGGTCAGCAATCATCATGGCACAATTTTCTTCGGCTTCACGAGTGGATGCGCCGAGATGAGGCAAACTGATGACAGCCGGATGTCGCTGCAATTTCTGACTGGGGAAATCACAGACATAGTATTTGACAGTTCCATTCCGGATGCCGGCCAGCACAGCATCTTCATCAACGATCGCATCACGTGAAAAATTCAGCAAAACTGTACTTTTCTGCATGCCGGAAATCAGTGCCTCGTTGATCAAATGGCGGGTGGAATCGTTAAGAGGCACATGCAGTGAAATAAACTGGCTACGGCGTATCAGCTCTTCTATCTGGTTAGCTTTCTGTACTTCGGCAGGCAGACTCCAGGCAGAATCAATGGTAATTTTCGGATCATATCCAAATACTTTCATCCCAAGCCGGATTCCAGCATCAGCCACTTGCCTGCCAATTTTGCCCAATCCGATGACACCCAGCGCCCTCCCCGGCAACTCGGTACCGGAAAACTGTTTTTTACCCACCTCAACCTGCAAATTAAAAGACTGGTCATCCCCTTCCAGGGCATCAACAAAACGCAAAGCCGGTATCAGATTACGCGATGCCATCAACATGCCTGCCAGCACCAGTTCCTTGACCGCGTTGGCATTGGCTCCTGGCGTATTGAAAACCGGGATGCCGCGCGCACTCATCTGGTTGACGGGGATATTATTGGTCCCGGCACCAGCACGCCCGATAGCAATTACACTTTCAGGTATGTGCATATCGTGCATGTTATGCGAACGCACCAGGATCACATCAGGATCAGTAACGTCGCCGCCAATCTGAAAAAATGATGAAGGAAAACGCTTGAGCCCAACCTGGGCGATTGAATTCAGCGTAAGGATTCTGGTAATTTTCCGGCCATCATCAGGCATGATTTTTCTCAAATTCCCGCATAAAAGCTACCAGCGCCTGCACCCCTTCCAGCGGCATCGCGTTGTAAATTGAGGCTCGCATCCCGCCAACTGACCGATGCCCTTTCAATTGCAACAGGCCATGAGTTTGAGCCTGCTTCAGAAATACTTCATCAAGGCTGGAATCGCTTAAGGTGAACGGAACGTTCATTCTGGACCGATCTGCCCGATTAACCGGACAATGGTAGAAGCTGCTGGCATCAATCAGATCGTAGATCAGCCTGGCTTTGGCAATGTTACGCTGCTCAATCGCAGCCAGCCCTCCCTGTCTTTTCAACCACTCCATGACAAGCCCCATAATGTAAATGGCATAAGTTGGAGGGGTATTGTACATTGAAGCATTGTCCGCATGCGTCTTATAGCGATACATCGTGGGGGTACCGGGAAGTGGTGCGACTCCCAGCAAATCTTCACGGATAATCACCAGCACCAGCCCGGCCGGGCCAACATTTTTCTGTGCTCCAGCATAAATCAATCCAAATTTACTGACATCAAACGGACGTGACAGAAAATTGGAAGACATATCCGCAACGAGAGGAATATTTTTATCGTCACCTGCTATGACTGACAGATCAGGAATCCATTGGAATTCAACCCCACCAATCGTCTCATTGGTCGTGTAATGTACATAAGCTGTACCCGGTGAAATTTTCCACTGCGCCAATGGGGGCGCTGAATTAAAGCCATCGCCTTCCGACGAAGCGGCAATATGGATAGAACCGTAATGTATTGCTTCATTAACCGCTTTTTCCGACCACTGGCCAGTCTGAACGTAATCTGCTTTACCATTTTCACCAAGCAGATTCATTGGCACCATAGCAAACTGGCTTAGCGCTCCCCCCTGCAAAAAAAGTATTCTGTAATTGGCAGGAATATTCGCCAGTTCACGCAAGGTTGATTCAGCCTGACCCATGATGGACATGAATTCTTTACCACGATGACTCATTTCCATGACTGACATGCCACTGCCGTGCCAATCCAGCATCTCTTCGCGAGCCTGCTCCAGCACTTCTTCCGGCAATACCGCCGGACCTGCGCTGAAATTATAGGTTTTTCTCATGGATTCACCGGGTTGAATCAATTCTCATCTGTTTCGACAATTCTTTCCAATCCAGCCAGTTTCTCACCTGCATCCAGATTGATCAGTGTTACCCCCTGAGTTGCTCGGCCCATTTCACGAATCTCGCTGACACGGGTGCGAATCATGACACCACCCGTAGTAATCAGCATGATTTCATCACTGGTTTCAACCAGTTGAGCGGCAACAACCTTACCGTTACGGATGTTAGTGTTAATTGCGATCATACCCTGAGTACCCCGGTTATGCCGGGTATATTCCGTAATGGGTGTTCGCTTACCAAAGCCGTTTTCAGTAGCTGTCAACACTGCCATAGCTTCACTATCTGCAACAAGTAGCGAGATCACCTTCTGATCAGCACCGAGCTTCATGCCTCTTACCCCGCGCGCATTACGTCCGGTAGGACGTACATCATTCTCATCAAAACGCATCGCTTTACCTGCATCAGAAAAGAGCATCACATCGTGCTTGCCTTCGGTCAGTGCCACACCGATCAGATAATCGCCTTCATCCAGGCCAATGGCAATGATTCCACTGGTACGTGGCCGTGAGAACTCTGATAATGGCGTTTTTTTGACAGTACCACCAGCTGTTGCCATAAATACATAGCGCGTATCGTCAAATGACTTGACCGGTAACACCGCGTTAATCTTTTCATTCTGTTCCAGTGGAACAAGGTTGTTTATCGGCCTGCCACGTGAAGTACGGCTGCCTTGCGGCACATTGTAAACCTTGACCCAGTAAACACGCCCGAGACTGGAGAAACACAGAATAAAATCATGCGTGTTGGCAATAAACAGGTTATCAATAAAATCATCCTCACGGGTTGCAATGGCCTGTTTGCCACGTCCACCGCGTTTCTGGGCACGATAATCATCCAATAACTGTGATTTGATATACCCCGCATGGGACAAGGTCACCACCATATCAGCAGGCGTGATCAGGTCTTCAGTATTCAGATTCTGCGCATCGATCACCACCTCACTACGGCGCGGATCACCAAACTGATCTTTAATGGCTGTCAACTCTTCAGTAATGATAGTGGTAATCCGCTCCGGATTCGCCAGGATATCGAGAAGATCACGGATCTTATCCAGAATTTCCCTGTATTCCGAAACGATCTTCTCCTGCTCCAGTCCGGTGAGCCGCTGCAGCCTGAGGTCAAGAATTGCCTGAGCTTGTGCATCAGATAAACGATAACCCTGATTCGACAAGCCAAATTCAGCTGCCAGTGCTTCAGGACGAAAAGCTGCCGCATCGATCATGGCACGACGCAGCATCTCTTCAACCAAAGGTGATCGCCATATCCTGGCCATCAACCCCTTTTTGGCTTCTGCCGGGGTCGGCGCAGCTTTGATCAAAGTAATAATTTCATCAACGTTGGATAAAGCAACTGCCAGTCCCTCCAGCAAATGACCACGTTCGCGTGCCTTTCTGAGCTCAAACAAAGTGCGCCGCGTTACGACTTCACGACGGTGACGCAGGAAATAATCCAGCATTTGCTTCAGATTGAGCAAGCGCGGTTGTCCGTCAACCAGCGCAACCATGTTGATACCGAACGTATCCTGCATCTGTGTCTCTTTGTACAGATTGTTCAGGACGACTTCCGGCATTTCTCCACGTTTAAGCTCAATTACTACACGCATACCGGATTTATCCGATTCATCACGTAAATCGGAAATCCCCTCTATTCTTTTATCTCTAACCAGTTCACCAATACGCACCAGTAAATTGGCCTTATTCACCTGGTAGGGCAATTCATCAATGATGATACTGTGGCGATTCCCTTTATCAAGTTCTTCAAAATGTGTGCGAGCGCGCATGATGACACGCCCTCTTCCGGTATGGTATCCATCCTTAATGCCGGATATGCCGTAAATGATGCCAGCCGTCGGGAAGTCCGGTGCCGGCATACAGGCCATCAATCCGATAATGTCAACTTCAGGGTCACGCAACAGCAACAGGCAGGCATCAATGACTTCTCTCAGATTATGAGGCGGGATATTGGTAGCCATCCCCACCGCAATACCGGATGATCCGTTAATCAGCAGATTGGGTATTTTGGCCGGAAGAATCAGCGGTTCCTGCTCGGAGCCGTCATAATTTGGTCCAAAGTCAACCGTACTCTTGTCCAGATCAGCCAGCAATTCATGGGCAATACGCGACATCCGAATTTCGGTGTAACGCATGGCGGCAGCATTGTCACCATCGATTGAGCCAAAATTACCCTGCCCATCGATCAGCATATAACGCAGAGAAAAAGGTTGTGCCATGCGCACAATCGTATCGTAGACGGCAGTATCACCGTGAGGATGGTATTTACCGATGACATCACCGACAATACGAGCAGATTTTTTATATGGCCGGTTCCAGTCATTCGATAATTCATGCATCGCATAAAGAACACGGCGATGTACCGGCTTCAATCCATCGCGCACATCTGGCAAGGCCCGGCCGACGATCACGCTCATCGCGTAGTCGAGATAAGAACGCCTCATCTCATCTTCCAGACTGACGGGCAGAGTTTCCTTGGCAAATTGTTCCATGTATGAATCGCTTTAGTGGTGATCTGTTCGAGTTATATCAGGACATGCGCAGCTGCGGAATAAACAGCTATTTTTGGTTTTGTTGTTCAATACGGACAGTTTTCTGCTCCAGCATACCAACAAGTGCAGCAGCGCCATCTTTCTGTAATACCGCGCCATATTCCGCCCGTTTCATGGCCAGATCGCTTACTCCATCGACTACGATATTGATAATGCGCCACTCTCCATCAATCTCGTGCAATACATAGTCAAAGTTAACCGGGTTGTCGTTAACCCGCACAAGCTGACTGCGGATTAGTACCCGCCCTCGCGGCAGCTGTTTTTGTTCAATGGCCTTGAATTGCTCCCCGCTGTACTGATTAAAACGATCAGCGTAAGTGGCAATGCTGTCAGCCTGAAATGCCTTGATAATTGCCTGTTGCATGCTGGAATCAAGCTTTGCCCAATACCCGCCCAATACTGAACGGATGATTGCTGTCAGGTCATGTGTTTGCTCAATGACCGGAGCGAGAAGTTTCTGCCGGCCACTGTAACCAATCTTCTGACCCTGCTGCATAGCTTGAATCAGTGCATCCTGCAAAGTAACCACCACCTGTCTGGCGGCATTATTCCCGATAGATTCCGCACGTAACCCGACACTGGTCACCAGCATGGCAACCACCAGTAGTGTATAGATTATATTAGTGATGTTCAGTCGTTTCATAACGTCGATTTTTCCAGTGTGCCCGTACTCCCCGCCAATACCTGAAAGCAGAAGTCCAGGTCATCATGAGATAAAGTGTACCTGTTACGGGTAACGCAATTACCCAGAGAGGAGAGCGCCGATAAAACCGGAGCACAGGTGTATACACTATAAACATGGCCAACCAGGCAAAAATACTGCTGGCCATAAAAACAGTATCCGTATAAACAATGACAGATAGTGGTGCACACCAAAACATGCTGGACATGATCAATGTGCACAAAAGCAGCAGCAGTACCGAATAATGCAGCTGTGTGAAAGCAGTGCGGGCAACCGTATTCCAGATCGCAGCGAGGCTGTCATAGCCCCGATGACTTTGCACGGCATGACTAAGCCCGACCCAGGTTCTGAAACCAGCCTGTTTAACTTGCGCAGCCAGCGTACAATCATCAATCAACGCGTGGTGAATACTGGTAAAAGCATTGATAGACTTCAGCACGCCGGTTTCTACCAGAATACACCCGCCCGCAGCAGCGGCCATACGGGACTTTGGTTCATTAGCCAACTTGAACGGGTACAGCAGTTTGAAGAAAAATATAAAAGCAGGTACCAGCAGCCGCTCGGAAAAACGCTGAACAGGCAACTCAGCCATTAGCGATACCAGCGACAGATTTTCCTGGTCAGCCTTGTTCAGCAAGGCCCTCAGGATACCGGGTGACAGGCTGATATCCGCATCCAGCAACAAGGTATAACGCGTTTGTACACAACGTACACCCTGATCTAATGCCCAGAGCTTCCCGCTCCAGTTTTTTGGTGGCGTAATGCCGTGGACAATTTCAACACCTGATTTTCTGGCTAGGGTCGCAGTTTGATCTTCTGATTGATCGTCAATTACGACCACCCGCAGATCTTCACCCTGAGCCTGGAGTCTGCTCAAAGTCTGACCAATGAACAGTGCCTCATTACGGGCAGGGATCAGAACGGTGACATCGCTGAAAGACTGTTTTTTTTTCGAATCTGCTTCTGCCGAAGGCTCAAGCTGCTCCTGAACGCTCCATGCCCGCCAGGGTGCCAGCAAGATTACCCACCAGCACAATACACCCGCTAAAGCCAAATACATTACCAATACAGCCATGACTTTTGATACGCGGGTGTATAAACAGCTTCAGACAAATAGAAATCAGCTATCTGACCCGGATGAGTGATCTGTTGACGGGGCCACCGCCTTGTGCTCAACAGTTACCGACACGGGAAAAGGCTTCCGTTTACCCCCCTCCTGCTGTGAGTTACTGCTCGTTTGCAGCGGATCTGGCGCCATGGGTCCCTCAACTCGAGGGCCTCGCATACTGACCAGTAACGCCTTGAGAGGGTGAGAAAAAGTGTCATTGATAGCAGTAGGCTCAAACCCGCAATGCGCCATGCAGTTTGCACATTTTGGATTGTTGCCAACTCCATAATTATCCCAGTTAGTTTCCTCCATCAGCTCACGAAAGCTTGATGCATAACCTTCATCCACCAGCAGATAACAAGGTCGCTGCCAGCCAAACAGATTACGTGTGGGATTTCCCCAAGGCGTGCATTTATAGTTCTGATTACCGGCAAGAAAATCCAGGTACAGGCTGGAGTGATTGAATCTCCACGGGGTTTTGCGCTTCTTACCGAGATCGAAAATTGAACGGAACAGCCGTTTGCTCACCGAGCGTTGCAGGAACACATCCTGCCGTGGTGCATGCTCATAACTGAACCCTGGAGAAACATTGATACCCTCAACACCCAACTTTGTTGCTGTATCAAAAAATTCGGCCACTTCTTCCGCCGTCTCTTTCTGGAACAAAGTACAGTTGACCGTTACCCTGAAACCGCGCTTGAGTGCCTGCTCAATCACCGGGATAACTTTGTCATACACCCCCTCCCGACAGACTGACGCATCATGGCGTTCACGATTACCGTCAAGATGGATAGAAAATGTGAGATACGGCGAGGGTTGGTAGTCATCCATACGGTCACCCAGCAACAGCGCATTGGTACACAGGTATACAAATTTCCTGCGTTGAATGATACCTTGTACGATTTGCGGCATTTCCTTGTGGATCAGAGGCTCTCCACCGGCAATGGAAATAATTGGCGCCCCGCATTCATCAACAGCATGCAGGCACTCATCCACACTCAGGCGGCGGCGCAATGTTTCTTCCGGATAATCAATCTTGCCACAGCCGGCACACGCCAGATTACACTGAAACAATGGCTCAAGCATCAGTACCAGTGGATAACGTTTTTTACCTGCGAGTTTCTGTTTCAGAATGTAGCTACCCACCCGGTATTGCTGCAGAAGAGGAACGCTCATTGTTAAATTTTCTCCATTTTTTCATACCAGCCAACATGCTGGTTTCTTTTCTGACATGAGCTCTGCACAGCTACCATATTTCCAGATCCCCAAGAAATATCTTTCCGTTTTCGGCAGGGGACAGCAAAAACCATCAGGAAAATGTTAAAAGAGTATGCTGACATTGCCATTAACAACACAAATGCAATTTGGGAGCTGCCAAACTGCGAATGGCGGAAGCGGTGAGATTCGAACTCACGGATAGTTTCCCATCGCTGGTTTTCAAGACCAGTGCCTTAAACCGCTCGGCCACGCTTCCCTTAATATCTGACCTCAGAGCCAACTAAAAGCGTAATGATACCTTTCAACTGGTTATTTTACCATGCCCTTTTCCCCTGAATTCAACCGGCAACCGGGACAAGTGTGAAGAAGCCCCCATATTGTGAACTATTTGGACTTAAGAGATAATGGCTTTTTTATGCCGGCTTTGCAGTCACATGGCGCATAACGCTGAACTGAGGTTTTTGAATAATCGAGGATGATAACAAATGAAGGAAGGACTTAACGATTTCAGCGCACCAGTGTTCAACAACCTGACCAGTGCGATTCGGGCGCTGGCTATGGATGCCGTCCAAAAAGCCAATTCCGGCCATCCGGGCATGCCAATGGGCATGGCGGAAATTGCGGAGGTATTATGGATTCATCATATGCGCCACAATCCGGCAAACCCCAAATGGGCAGACCGGGACCGGTTTGTGTTATCAAACGGCCATGGCTCCATGCTGATCTATGCTTTACTTCATTTGACCGGCTACGATCTGTCCATTGAGGATATTAAAAACTTCCGTCAGCTTCACTCCAAAACTCCCGGACATCCCGAATATGGCTACACTCCTGGCGTGGAAACCACAACCGGACCACTGGGGCAAGGCATTACCAATGCTGTTGGTATGGCATTGGCAGAAAAAATCCTGGCAGAAGAATTTAACCGCCCCTATTACCCGATCGTGGATCACCATACCTACGTATTTCTGGGTGATGGCTGCATGATGGAAGGCATTTCCCATGAGGCATGTTCTCTGGCGGGGACATTGAAGCTGGGCAAGCTGATTTGTTTCTATGACGACAATGGCATTTCCATTGACGGACATGTCGAAGGATGGTTTACGGACGACACCCCCAAACGCTTCGAATCTTATGGCTGGCATGTCGTTCCACATGTTAACGGGCATGATCCCGTAGCAATACAGGCTGCCATTGAAACAGCGAAGAAAGTACAGGACAAACCCACACTGATATGTTGCAAAACGGTAATTGGAATGGGCTCTCCCAACAAAGCCAATACCAGCCATATCCATGGTGCAGCACTTGGGAACGATGAAATTGCTGCTACCCGTCCTCACATTGGCTGGAATTATCTGCCATTTGAAATTCCACAAGAAGTTTATGATGCATGGGATGCGCGTGCCAAAGGTCAGGCGCTGGAATCCGCGTGGAACACCATGTTTGCAGAATACAGCAAAAAATATCCTGCTGAAGCCACAGAATTCACCCGCAGAATGAGCGGTGAATTACCTGTCAAATGGGCAGATCATGTCGAAGGTGTCATCAGTCAAGTCAACGCCAGGGAAGAAACCATCGCCACTCGAAAAGCATCACAAAACTCAATTGAGGCACTTGCACCAGTATTACCTGAAATGATCGGCGGCTCGGCTGACCTGGCTGGCTC
Organism: uncultured Nitrosomonas sp.; assembly: GCA_964651625.1. Classification (GTDB taxonomy): domain Bacteria; phylum Pseudomonadota; class Gammaproteobacteria; order Burkholderiales; family Nitrosomonadaceae; genus Nitrosomonas. The sequence continues at coordinate 26,038 of CAZYWE010000005.1, forward strand.
CAACCTGACCATGTGGTCGGGCTCCAAAGCCATTACCGGAGACACAACCGGCAACTATGTTCATTACGGCGTACGGGAATTTGGTATGAGTGCAATCACAAGCGGTTTATCGCTGCATGGCGGGATCGTTCCCTACGGTGCCACCTTCCTGATGTTCTCTGAATATGCCCGCAATGCTCTGCGCATGGCGGCATTGATGAAAATCCGTAACATTTTTGTTTTTACTCATGATTCGATCGGATTGGGTGAAGATGGCCCAACTCACCAGCCAGTTGAGCAGACAGCCACGTTACGCATGATTCCTAATATGGATGTATGGCGTCCGTGCGATACCGTCGAATCGATCATCTCATGGGTGTCCGCCATCGAACGCAGAGCGGGCCCGACATCCCTCATATTCAGCCGCCAAAATCTGCCCTTCCAGAAACGGGATGCAGTAACGATCAGCCTGATCAGAAAAGGAGGGTATATTCTCTCCGAGGCAGCAAACGGCAAGCCACAGGCGGTTATCATCGCAACCGGCTCGGAAGTTGGATTGGCAATGGCTTCGCAGAAAACACTGGCAGAAAACGGTATTGCCGTGCGCGTTGTATCCATGCCCTGTACAAGTATTTTTGACAGGCAGGATCAGGCGTACCGGGATAATGTCCTGCCCAGGGGAATCCGCCGTGTTGCAATAGAAGCTGGCGTCACCGATTACTGGCGCAAATATGTTGGGCTTGAAGGCGAAGTCATCGGAATTGATAAATTTGGTGAATCTGCTCCTGCAGAAAAACTATTCGAATATTTTGGATTTACCGTTGAGAATGTCGCAGGCGCGGTAAAAAGGATTGTGTAAGGGTAAACAAAATTTGTTTTCGCCTATAAAAACAGTTTTTTAATGAAAATATGGAGAAAGAGGAATGACAATCAGAGTTGGTATCAATGGTTTTGGTCGTATCGGGCGAATGGTTTTTCGTGCTTCCATTGAAGAATTTGATGATATCGAAGTGGTTGCAATCAACGATTTGCTGGAACCGGAATATCTGGCTTACATGCTGGTGCATGACTCCGTCCACGGCCGCTTCCGTGGAGATGTATCCGTAAGCGGCAACAATCTGGTCGTAAATGGCAAACAGATTCGTCTGACTGCTATTAAGGATCCTACGGAACTGAAATGGGGTGATGTCAACGTGGATGTTGTTGTTGAATCAACTGGCCTGTTCCTGACTAAGCAGGATTGTGAAAAACACATCAAAGCAGGTGCTCGCAAGGTGGTCATGTCTGCTCCGTCTAAAGACGACACGCCAATGTACGTTTATGGCGTAAACGATAAAACCTATCAGGGTGAAGCAATCATCTCAAATGCATCATGCACGACCAATTGCCTGGCGCCGATTGCAAAAGTTCTGAACGATACTTGGGGAATCAAACGCGGCCTGATGACAACCGTCCACGCTGCCACAGCCACGCAGAAAACAGTTGACGGCCCTTCCAACAAAGACTGGCGCGGTGGGCGTGGTATTCTTGAGAACATCATTCCTTCCTCTACCGGCGCAGCTAAGGCAGTAGGTGTGGTGATTCCTGAATTGAACAAAAAACTGACTGGTATGGCATTCCGCGTTCCCACTTCTGATGTTTCGGTTGTGGATTTAACCGTTGAACTTGAGAAAGACGCATCTTACGAAGACATTTGTAATGCAATGAAAACTGCCTCTGGTGGTTCAATGAAAGGTGTGCTTGGTTATACCAACCAGAAAGTAGTTTCAACAGACTTTCGTGGCGAAACCTGCACATCAGTATTCGATGCAGAAGCCGGCATTCAGCTTGACAAGAATTTCGTAAAAGTGGTTGCCTGGTACGATAACGAATGGGGCTATTCCTGCAAAGTTCTGGAAATGGTCAGGGTTATCGCAGGCCATGGCCGTTAAACAGCAAAGGTAACTTTTAATACAAGTGTAACTGGAACAGCCATCTTGTATGGCTTTCCAGCAGTCATGCTGTAACCGGTTTCAACTGGTTACAGCTTTGTTACTTCAACAGACAGGAAAAATTTGCTTCTGCTCAGTCCGGTAAATAACAGCCGCAGAAAAACCGGAAGACAAACCTTCCGGAAAATTACTGTTGATCTGTTTTTCGAACAAAATGGCCTGGATGCGTCTTTATCTTCCTTTCTGTTGAGCAGCAGATGATTTTTCTCCTGATTACCCTGTAAATTCCTTTAGCCAGCTAATAATGTGGAGTCAACGTGTCAGTTATTAAACTTGTCGATCTTGATCTGAAGAATAAACGTGTTTTTATTCGTGCTGATCTGAATGTTCCTGTAAAAGATGGAAAAGTAACTTCAGATGCACGGATTACCGCCTCAATGGCAACGATCAACCACTGCCTGAAGCAAGGCGCCAGGGTAATGGTAACTTCTCATCTAGGGCGCCCGGAAGAAGGCGTCTGGACGGAGGAAAATTCACTCCAGCCAGTAGCGGACGATATTACCCGGCGACTGGGGAAATCCGTTCGACTAATTAAAAACTGGGTTGATGGCGGGTTTGAGGTTGCACCTGGCGAACTGGTCATACTGGAAAATTGCCGGATCAATAAAGGTGAGAAAAAAAATCTCGAAGAAACTGCAAGGAAATATGCCAGTTTGTGTGATGTATTCGTGATGGATGCATTCGGTACAGCACATCGCGCTGAAGCGTCAACACACGGTATTGCAAAATATGCACCCGTCGCTTGTGCAGGTATCCTGCTGACCGAAGAGCTTGATGCACTGACAAAAGCGCTGCACCAGCCTGCTCGCCCACTGGTAGCGATTGTAGGTGGATCCAAGGTTTCCACCAAATTGACTGTTCTGGAATCGCTTGCTGAGAAGGTAGATCAGCTCGTAGTAGGGGGAGGAATTGCCAACACCTTCCTCAAAGCTGCAGGCAATAATATTGGAAAATCTCTATGTGAGGATGATCTGGTGCCCGTTGCGAAATCCCTGATGGAGAAAATGAGCAAGCGTAATGCAACTATTCCCATTGCTGTCGATGTCGTGGTCGGAAAAAAATTCGCGGCAGATGAACCTGCTGTTCTCAAGGCAGCCAATACTGTTTCTGATGACGATATGATCTTCGATATCGGACCAAAGAGTGCACAAGAACTGGTTGATATCATCATGAAAGCCGGTACGGTAGTCTGGAATGGTCCGGTTGGTGTATTTGAGTTTGATCAGTTTGGTGAAGGAACCTTCGCCATAGCCAAAGCAATTGCTGAAACCAGAGCCTTCACTCTGGCCGGTGGCGGTGACACAATTGCGGCCATTCAAAAGTATGATATTTATGACAAAGTTTCATACATATCGACCGCCGGAGGAGCATTCCTGGAATTCCTGGAAGGAAAAAAACTACCTGCTGTTGAGATTCTGGAACAACGTGCAAAGTGAGGTCTGAGAAGATTTTCTTCCGGAAATTCCTGAAATGATGCGAAGAACCAAAATTGTAGCAACACTGGGGCCTGCCTCCAGTAACTCTGAAACACTGGGGAGAATGATCGAGGGTGGTGTCGATGTCGTCCGTATCAATTTCTCACATGGAACAAAAGATGAGCATATCGCCTCCGTAGAACTGGTTCGTTCGCTTGCTCGGTCACTAGGCAGAACAGTAGGCGTACTGGCTGATCTGCAAGGACCGAAAATCCGTATCGGCAGATTTGATCAGGGGAAGATCCTGCTCAAATCCGGGGATGAATTCATACTTGATGCAGAATGCAAGCTGGGAAATCGGGAACGGGTCGGGCTGGACTACCGGGAGCTCCCCAATGATGTTGAAACAGGTGCCACACTCCTGTTAGACGATGGGCGTATTGTTCTGACTGTTACCAAAGTCCGGGGCAGTGAAATCTTTTGTGTGGTTTTACAGGGTGGGATTCTTTCCAATAACAAAGGGATTAACCGGAAAGGCGGGGGACTAAGTGCGCCTGCACTCACAGCAAAAGATTTACTGGATATCAAAACAGCAGCAATTCTTCGTGCCGATTATCTCGCAGTATCCTTTCCCCGTTCTGGTGAAGATATCCGGCGCGCCCGTGCGTTGATGCAGGAAGCTCAGGGGCATAGTTTGCTCATGGCAAAAATCGAGCGCTCAGAAGCTATTCTGGCACTGGATGACATCCTGGAAGCTTCTGATGCAATCATGGTGGCACGTGGCGACCTGGCAGTTGAAGTGGGAGATGCTGCGGTTCCTGCCTTGCAGAAACGAATGATACGATCCGCCCGTGAAGCCAATAAGCTGGTGATTACCGCCACGCAGATGATGGAATCGATGATTTCCAGCCCCATTCCGACACGTGCAGAAGTATCGGATGTTGCCAATGCGGTACTGGATGGTACAGATGCCGTTATGCTGTCCGCAGAATCGGCTGCCGGACAATATCCGGTGGAAGCGGTTGAAGCCATGGCCAGAGTCTGCCTTGAAGCAGAAAAGGAATATACACCCAACCTGAGTACACGTCGTTCCCCTGATATACAGCCTGCCAGTGTCGAAGATGCGATTGCACGCGCCGCCATGTACGCGGCCGGTTCACTGAAAATTCAGGCAATTGCAGCATTGACACAGAGCGGTGTAACAGCATTGTTCATGTCCCGCAGAAGTTCCAAAGTACCTGTTTTTGCACTCAGTCCGCAAGAAGATACTTTGGGAAAGGTTACCCTTTTCCGCGGTGTCTATCCGATAGAGTTCGGGCAAGGTTTATGTGATCCGGAAATTATCCTCGGCCTGGCTGAGGATGAGTTACTCAAACGCGGTGCGGTACGGGACGGAGATTTGATCATCATGACAATTGGCGAGCCGGTTGGCAAAGCGGGCGGGACAAATACCATGAAAATTGTCAAAGTAGGAGGCTCCAAAACGGGTATGCAGGCAATAAAAGAAATACCCCATCAACCTTTTTCCGATCCGAAGAATCTATAAAAAACGCAGACAACACCATCGCCGGGCATTACCAAACTGGTGATGAAAATAATTTATAATCAGCAGGTTTTTGATCTTAACTCAGGCATACCAGCATCTGTTTACGCTGTCTGGCACTCAACGGCCCTGTTTCAGGAATACAAAGTTTTAGTTTTATCAGGAAATCAGTGTATTAATTTTATTATATAAAAGGAGGCTTCAATGGCACTTGTATCATTACGCCAGTTACTGGATCACGCAGCAGAAAACGGGTATGGACTTCCGGCTTTTAACGTGAATAACCTTGAGCAGATCCATGCAATCATGCAGGCAGCTGATGAATGCAACAGTCCGGTCATTATGCAAGGCTCAGCCGGTGCCCGCAAATATGCCGGGGAGGCTTTCCTGCGTCATCTGATTGCTGCAGCAGTCGAAGCTTATCCACATATTCCCGTGGTAATGCATCAGGATCATGGTGCCTCGCCTGCTGTATGTATCAACGCCATCCGCAGCGGTTTTTCCAGCGTAATGATGGATGGATCGCTGGAAGAAGATGGAAAAACTCCTTCATCGTACGAATACAATGTAGACGTCACTTCCCGGGTAGTTGCAATGGCGCATGCCGTAGGCGTTTCAGTAGAAGGTGAACTGGGTTGCCTGGGATCACTGGAATCAGGCCAGGGCGAAGCCGAAGATGGCCATGGTGCCGAAGGACAACTGTCACATGATCAATTACTGACCGACCCCGAGCAGGCTGCAGATTTCGTCAAGAAAACCGGTGTGGATGCGCTGGCGATTGCCATCGGTACCTCTCATGGCGCGTATAAATTTACCCGCAAACCTACGGGTGACATCCTCGCCATCCAGCGGATCAAGGAAATTCATCAGAGAATCCCCAATACCCATCTGGTTATGCATGGATCCAGCTCGGTACCGCAGGAGTGGCTGGAAATCATCCGTGAATTCGGCGGAGATATGAAAGAAACCTACGGCGTGCCGGTAGAGGAAATTCAGCAGGGCATCAAGTACGGTGTACGCAAGGTCAACATCGACACCGATATCCGTCTGGCCATGACAGGTGCTATTCGTCGCCATCTGGCAAAAAACAAAAGTGAATTCGATCCGCGCAAATTCCTGAAAGATGCTACTGCAGCAGCCAAGGACATTTGTAAAGCCCGTTTCGAAGCTTTTGGTTCTGCCGGTCAGGCTGGCAAGATCAAACCGATCTCGCTGGAAACCATGGCAAACCGTTATCTGCGTGGCGAATTAAAAGCAATCATCAAGTAATCCAAAGATAACTGCACAAACACCCCGCATGTTTCCGGAAACGCAATTAACCGGATCTGCGGGGTGTTTTTTATCTGCATTTCAGTGAAATCACACTCAACCGTATCCCGTTTTACTGTGGTGCGGCCAGTCTGGCGAGCAAAACTTCCTGAGCACTGAATCTGTTGTTTTTCCTGGCGGATTTGCGCTTGTAATGTCCATCGCCATTCATTTCCCAAGCTTGTACATTATCACGCAGGTAGGGTTTCAACCCCTCCAGAATCACCCGCTTCTTTAACCGTGGATCGAGTACCGGAAAACAAATTTCAACACGGCGAAAGAAATTCCGCGACATCCAGTCAGCACTCGCCAGATAAACATTGTGCTGCTTTCCATTGAGAAAATAGAAAATACGGGTATGTTCCAGAAATCGCCCGACAATGGAGCGCACGTGGATGTTCTCTGATAATCCCGCCACACCGGGCCGCAATGCGCAGGCTCCCCGTACAATCAGGTTGATTTTTACACCTGCAGCAGAAGCTGCATAAAGCGCCTGAATCACTGCCGGCTCCAGTAATGCATTCATTTTGGCAATAATGGCCGCTGGTTTCCCTGCCTTGGCGTGTTTTATTTCCTGCTGGATGCTGTTCAGAATCTGGCCATGCAGGCTGAATGGCGACTGCCAGAGATGCTTCAACTTGCTCGCCTTACCCAATCCGGTCAGCTGCAAAAATACTTCACTGACATCAGCACAGATCTCCTCATGACAGGTCAGCAAACCAAAATCCGTGTAGACACGCGCTGTACCGGGATGATAATTGCCTGTGCCCAAGTGCACGTAGCGCTTCAGCTGACCTGCTTCACGCCGTACCACCATGGCCATTTTGCAATGAGTCTTGTGGCCAAAAACACCATAGATAACGTGAGCACCTACCTCCTCCAGCCGCTTTGCCCAATTGATGTTGGCTTCTTCATCAAACCGGGCCAGCAGTTCCACCACTACCGTCACTTCCTTTCCCAGCCTGGCCGCAGCCACAAGTGCTTCCATCAGCGTGGAATCGGAACCCGTGCGATAAACTGTCTGCTTGACTGCCACCACATCCGGATCCAGATAGGCTTGCTGGATAAATTCAATGACCGGCTGAAACGACTGGTAGGGATGATGCAGCAATATATCGCCTTTGCTGACCAGCTCGAAGATGTTATGCGCCTTCTTTTTCTGGGGAGAAAAAGGCATCCCTGGAATAAAACGTGGAAACTTGAGATCAGGCCGGTCAATCAGATCAAAAACCTGCATCATCCGCGCCAGATTGACTGGTCCGTTTACCTGGAACAGATCTTCACTCTTCAGGGAAAACTGACCCAGTAAAAATTCCACCATTTGCTGCGAACAATTATCTGCCACTTCCAGCCGGACAGCGTCCCCCAGATGGCGTTGCAGCAGTTCGCCCTGCAATGCCACACGAAGATTCTTGATCTCCTCTTCATCCACATACAAATCACTATCGCGGGTAACACGAAACTGATAACAGCCAACCACGTGCATACCCGTAAAAAGCTCGCCGACATGCGCATGAATAATGGATGACAGAAAAATGAAGCTGCAGGGGCTGCTGCTGATTTCTTTCGGCAGCCGTATCAGGCGGGGCAGGATACGCGGCGCCTGGACGATTGCCACACCTGAATTACGGCCAAAAGCATCTTTGCCTTCCAGTGCGACGGCAAAATTCAGGCTTTTATTCAGCACACGCGGAAAAGGATGGAGGGGATCCAGGCCAATGGGCGTGAGCATCGGCATCAGTTCACGAAAGAAAAAATCCCTGATCCATTCGCGCTGACTGTCATTCCATGAACCACGCCGCAGGAAACTGACGCCCTGCTCTGCCAGCGCAGGCAAAATATTGCCGTTGAGCAGCTGATATTGTCGGGAAACAAGTTCACCCACCTGCTCCGACACCAGCTCGAACGCCTGGCCCGGCGCCATGCCATCCGGACCGGAACCGGGCACATCCAGCTTGATTTGTTCTTTCAGTCCGGCGATACGAACCTCAAAAAACTCATCGAGATTACTGCTGACAATACAGATAAAACGCAGTCGCTCCAGCAGGGGGATTTCCTCATCTTCCGCCTGCGCCAGCACCCGGCGGTTAAACTCAATCTGGCTGAGCTCGCGATTCAGAAATTGTCTGGTTACCAATATCTCCGGTTTAATTACCGGCACCACATCTGGCTCACCATTTATCACAGGAGATCACCACTCAAAAATTTTTGGCAGATGAAAAATGGCTATTGTTGCTATAGCGATCCGGTTTTATCTATTTTTCCGGAGGGGTGTAACCTACCGGCTGGTCAGCACCCTCACCAAAAAAATAGGCTTCCATCTGGGTGGCCAGATACTTGCGTGCTTTGATGTCCGCCAGATTCAACCGCATTTCATTCACCAGCATCGTCTGGTGCTTTATCCACTGACCCCAGGCCTGTCTGGAAACATTCTCAAAAATCCGTTTACCCAATTCTCCGGGATAAGGCGGAAAATCCAGCCCTTCTGCTTCATGTCCAAGCCGGATACATTTCACATTTCTAGTCATATATTGTCCGTTCGAGATTGATTGCACGGCCCCGTTTATGAAATATGGGTACTGCGCCGCGGGTGGTAAAGAGTTTATAACATTTTCCTCAGCCAGAGAGATCGGGAAGCTGGCCAGTCTGATCCGGCACAAATTTTTTATCCTTCCCCGGATGCCGATAGATCAAAGCGTGAAATCCGCCCCTGATGCAATCGCAACCTGCCGGCATACGCCGGACTGGCACGATTACAGTTTTTCCTCAATCCACTCCCACCGTTTGTCCCTGATCATCACGAACCGGCAACGGCCTTCTGACAGACCGGCCCACAGGCCTCCGATCAAACGATCATCTCCTGCCCCGTTCCAGCGATCAGCTCCTTTGTACTCAACCGCAAGAACCGGCCCCGGCTGGCCTTCTGGACCGGGCAATCGGCAGAGGAAATCCGGGTAGAAACGACCATCCGCCTTTTGCAGGAAAAACGAACACCCTTCGCGGCGAACCAGATTGCGCACCCAGAACTGGATCCGATCCTGCTGCGCCAACCTATCCAGCTGGCAGGCGCATTCGAATTCTTCCCTGCTGTCGAAGTCACCCATGCGCCCATAGAAGTGCTCACGAAAATCAAAGTATCCGAAGCGTCCATCGTAGTCACGGCTCGGCGCATAGGCCTGGGCATGAAACTCGAAAACGTATTGATCGGTCACCGCCACGCGTTCGGCCGCACCGTCACCGAATAGCGTCTGCTGGAACGCCTTGCCAATGGCCTTCTTGTGCAGTTCACGAATACGCGCCTCAATCAGATTGCGGATCAGGAACTTCTGCAGATTGGCGCGCGCCAGCGTGAAGCCTGGGCGGCGCAGCAAATCGATAAGCCACGCCGCAACAAACGCCTGCTTGCTGGGGTGGGTCAGCGATGGCTCGGGCAGATTGCGGCATAGCCAGGTGGCGATGCGGACTTCATCCCAGTTCTCGGGTTGATAAACGAGGTTCAAATCGCGTTGCAGATCAGGCAGGAATCTCGATATGACCTGACCTTTTTCATTGATATCTATTTCACCACCGTCAGAAACTTTCAGTGCCGCGCCCAATACCGTCAGGTCATCGGCCGTGGGTGCTGCATCGTAGGGTGAGAGATCCCACAGATATTCCAGCACCTCCGGGTCATCAAACAGTGCCAGCTCGCCCTGTACCCGCAAGGCTAACTGCGGCACGCGGAAGCGCTCACCCAACTCAGCGGGCGTCTGGAAGAATTCAATCGCCGTGGTGCGGCTGACTTCGGCCGCTTCCACAATTGCCGCAGCGGCGCTTTCCGAGGTCACCGAGGCCTTGAGCACTTCGGCTTCATCCTCCGTGAGTGGCGTACTGATGGTCAGCGTATTCAGCTTGCCATCCCAGCTCACCTTGTCGCGCACCGGTTTTGGCACATTCTTCAGGTCAGGCTTTTCGGATAAGGTAATCGCAATCGGCCGAACGACCACGCGCCCGGCGTGGCCTTCCAGGTCCAGCCGTGCCTGCTCAGCCTTTGCAGCAGTAACAAATTCCATGACTTCACGCCGCTCGAAGCCCGCCCCGGCCACCAGACGATCACGCAATGCGCCCGCCGTCTCGGCAAAGTTGCGCGACACTACGAAGGCATAGGACTGATTCAATGCCTTCGCCTGCCGATGGCTGGCACCGGGTTGCCGCAGCACGCGCCCGAGCAACTGCTCCACCGCCGTGGCCGATGACAATGAAGCCATGCTCACCAGAATGTAGGCAAACGGACAGTCCCAGCCTTCGGCCAGCGCCTTCTGGGTGATGACGAACTTCACCGGGCAAGCCGGGTCAGCAATGCCCAGCTTGTAATCGGCATCGATCTGCTCCAGCCCCTTTTCCTCGCCGGTGGCCACCACGATTTCGCCGGCGGGAATGCCGTGGTTGGTGATCAGCTCGTTCTTCACTTTCTCAAAATCCAGTACCTCGATGCCGGCGCGACGCGGTTCGGACTGGATCAATACCAGCGGGCGCAAATACGGCGCACCGGTACGGCGTTCTTCATCCGCCAGTTTGTGCAGAGCATCGCGCCGGCCAATGGCGTCGGCCAGACACTGCTGCCAGTTGGGTTCGGTTTCCAGTACCACCGGGAGCTTGATCATTTCTTCCGCCTTCAACTCGGCGGCGGACACGCTGTGCAGCACGTTACTGGGCGTGCGCTCCAGATCGGGCGTGGCGGTCAGCTCCATCACGCCGCTGGGGCGAAAGCGCGCCAGCATGTCGAAGGCCAGTTCGGTACGGCTGTTGTGCGCCTCATCGACAATCACGAAGGGGCAGCGCAGGCGCAGCACGTTGGCCAGCGAATACGGCGTAGTGCGCTCGCTGCCCTCGCCATCGGTCAGCAACTCATCGCGCTGCGTCGGCGACAGGTTGTCAAAGTGATGCATCAGTGCGCCGCTGGACTGATACACCTTGCGACACTCTTCCTCTTCCACCTGGAATGCCTGGCGCGTGGCGACGATGACCGTGGTCGAGGTGTCCAGCGTAGCGCGGGTCACGCTCTTGGCTTCTTCCAGATCCAGCACCGTGATTGGGCCCGCCTCGCGCAGCGCGGCGTGATACGGGTGACTGCGATCCTTCAGTGCCTTGATGGTCTGTTCGCGGATCGGCTTGCTGGGCACCAGCCACAGAATCACGCTGTGCTCACAGCGCAGCAGGTGGGTATTGACGAGCTGGACGCTTTTCGCCGCCAGCCAGGTCTTGCCGCCGCCAGTGGGCACGCGCAGGCAGAAGTACGGCATGTCGAGCGGAAAACCCGACAGCGGGTTATACGGGTTGCCGCGCCCCCACAGGCGTTCGGTGGTGGCGGTGAAGGCAATCGAGGGCGAGGGCAGTTCGTGGCAGGCCTTGAAATAGGCTTCCACGCTGTCGAGCACTTGCTGTTGATAGAGTTTTGGCGAAAATGCGCTCATAACTTGTCACCGCAGGGCACCGCAGGCTCTTGAACGAACCCTCTGCCGCCTTCCAGCTCGGGGTGGATATGTTCGATCAGCCCGTCGCGGCTGACCACAATGGCCGTGCCGGTTTGCGCGGCCAGTTCCCGAGCACGCCGTGCCGCACGCTGCATGGCTTGCGGCGTCAGGCGCAGATCGGCATCCCGTGCCGTATCGATGGGTTGTTTGTTCATGGTTTTTCACTCCAGTCCAGTAGTACCGGTTGTGGGCCGGAATTGTTGTACAAAGCCCATGCATCCACTTGCGGCGCATACAGGTGCTCGAAATTTTCCCGTCCGGCGGCAAAGCGTCGGCGAATGGTCGTTTCGGGGATGTCGTGCCCGCCCTGGCGAACCCGTTGTGCCACACGAGCGATGGCTTCATCCTCGCTGTCAAGTTGCAGGAAAATCAGCTTGACCCGGTACCCGGCAGCCTGCCACTCGCGGATGTGGCGCATATAGCCTCGACCGGACAGCGTAGTTTCAAAGGCAAAACTCTGCCCTGCCAAAAAATACCGCTCCAGTTCGGTCAGCATCAAGCGCCCGGCCTGCACTGCTGCAGATTCGGGTGCAAAGGGGGCCAGCCCAGCCGCAATCAAGTCCGCATTGACAAACACCGGGCAAGCCGCCTCATTGGGCAAAAACTCGCGGGCAAAGGTGGTCTTACCCGCACCGTTCGGCCCAGCGATGATGATGACTTTGCGATCATCGCTCATCGTCACACCTCCAGCGCGTAAGGGGTCTGCTTGAAGGTAATGCCCTCACGCGCGGTGCGGGCACCCATGCGGTTGGCGGCGGCGTAGATCACTTTCGGGCCGGCGAACTTCGGCAGCACATCGAATACCGGGCCGGTGAGTACGTTACCGCCCCTTACCGATTTGTCCTTGAGGATGCCGTTGTAGAGCAGGTAGATGGCGCGGCCTTCGTGCACGCCCAGCAGCGGCGACCATGTTTTTTCCCCCTCTCCCGCCGGGAGAGGGTCGGGGTGAGGAAAACCGGTGCCAGTTTCGACAAACCAGACGAACTCGGCCAGTTGCGCGAAGGTCACATCGCTGCGGATTTGGCCATCGGCATCGAACAGCGGTTCGGCGGACAGGCGGCAAAACTGGAAGCCGCCGCCGAGGCCTTCGACCTGCTCGCCACCATCGGGTGTGTAGCCCTCCGCCACCTTTTTCACGCGCTCCGTTGAAACCCGAGTAGCGATGCTGTCATCCATTTCGACCAGCAGGAATCGGCGATTTCCACCGTCTTCGGCGTTTTGCTTGAGCACTGCATGCCCGGTGGTGCCGGAACCCGCGTAGCTGTCCAGCACCAGGGCCGAGGGGTCGTTCATCATCTGCAGGATCCGCTCAATCAGTTCTACCGGCTTGGGCGTATCGAACAGGTCTGCCGTGTTGAATACATCGCGCAGAAACGCCTTGGCCTGGCGCATAGTCGGCAAGTCGGCCCAGATGCTGGGGTATGGACGTCTCGGATCCTCCGGGGCGAACTCGCGCGTGTAGGGTTCCCACACCGTCTGCCCTTGGCGCTGACGCTGTTTCCAGATCAGTGTTTCAGCTGCCTTGTGCCGATCAATCCCCGATAGGCCCATTGCCCAGACAGCCTCCTCACCGTTGTCATGGGTTGGATAGACCTCACTGCCATCAGGAGCGATCAACGGAAAGTACATCGTCGGACGGTCGCGGCGCAGGCTGTTTCGGCCGTTTTTCTTGAGCAACCGGTCCCGGAAACGACGTCCCTGATCATCGACACGCCCATAGGCCTCGACGATGCCCGGCGCCGACATTTGCGCGAGCTTCAGACGGTCCTTGCTGCGGGCATAGGCCAGCACGTATTCGTGGTCGGGTGTGAGCGGGACCTTGTTGTCGTTCGGGCTGTCGACCTTACGCCAGATGAAGCCGGTTATGAAGTTGCGGACACCAAAGATCTCGTCCATCAAGGGCCGCAGATTGCCGACTTCGTTGTCGTCGATGGACACAAAGATCGCGCCGTCCTCACGCAGGAACTGCTTCAGCAGCACCAGGCGCGGGTACATCATGCACAACCAGCGGTCGTGCCGGTCCAAGGTTTCGCCTTCCTTGCCGACCACCTCGCCCAGCCACTTGCGAATCTCCGGGCTGTTCACGTTGTCGTTGTACACCCAGCCTTCGTTGCCGGTGTTGTAGGGTGGGTCGATGTAGATGCATTTCACCTTTCCGGCGTAGCGTGGCAGCAGCGCCTTGAGGGCGTGCAGGTTGTCACCCTGCACGATGAGGTTGCCGCCGAAATGCCCCTCACCCCCTGCCCCTCTCCCGCTTGCGGGCGAGGGGAGCGAGAGTTCCGCCACCGGCTCCAGCAGGCGGAAGGGCACATCCTTGTGGTGTCTGACGACAGCTTCTTTACCGATCCAGTTCAGTACGGGCATTCAGATCTCGTTTCTTTTATCGGCGCACCGGCAATCGGCGTGATTGCCCCGCGCTTTCTGGTGCGGATGATAGCAGTGGTTACTGACAGCATGACCATGATCAAACCGGACGTGCAGACAGAAATACGGTAGGCGATCCGGAAATAGCGCAAACGAGCATTTGGGTTTCACAACGTCAGTCCCATGATGTAGTCATCACACATCTGTCCACCCATGCTGAATTTGCGATGTCCCAGCCGGCGAAACCCCATCCGGGTGTAAAAGCTGATTGCAGCATCGTTATGGACATACACCCCAAGCAGCAACCGCTCCATCTTGCGGGTGTATGCCTCCGCAATGGCTTCCTTTATCAGCTTCCTGCCCACACCCTTTCCCTGAAATCTGCTGAAAACATAAATGCGTTTCAGCTCAAGATCACGGCCGGAAATATCCGGCAACGGCAGTTCAGGGGGCGATACCGCCATATAACCAACGGGCGCATTACCCGGGCTGATTTCAGCCAGCCAGAGCTTGTAACGGCTGTCTGTCAGCCAGTCCCGGTAACACTCAATCGAATGGGCATTGGCGCAATGCGCCAGAATGTTCTGTCCTTCGAGCACACCAGCAAAAGTTTCCAGGAATGTAGCTCCACCGGTAAGCGCAAGCGCGGTTTCGTCACCGGAAGAACAAACCCGTATCCGGATTCCAGGGCTCATTACCAGTACTTTTCCATAAAAAATTACTTGGTGCCGGTAGCAGAAAACCGGGGGAGAATACTGCCCGCCTCCCGGTATTGCGGCCGTATCAGGCTATGCCCCCGTAATGCCGGGACAATCTGGAGTTCATCAGTACGGAATGGCTCCGCCGGTGGCCGTAAACCTGTCCGCCAGGCTGCCATGGATTCGTCTGCCAGAGGGGCGCCCTGCCCGAATACCGGTTTGGGCTGCTGCCATTTTTCACGATGTTTATATTTCCGGTATGGCTGCTGCACGATGCAGCTGGCCAATGGATAGCATGGATACAGCCATTGCATCGCGGGATAGACCGGAACCGGCAAGACAGGAACAGGAGAGTACAGAAAATACTGCAAACTGTGGCTCACCCGGATCTCAGGAAAAAATGGAGGTGTTCTGCTGCCGGCAGCAATGTGATTCAGGTTCATCTCCGGGAAACAAACGCCAGGAAAAATGACCAGCGAAACCAGCCCCCATAATTGCCTGCGCCAGAATCCTGCCAATCTTTTCATGTTGTTCGCACCTGCCAATAATCTGTGCCGCGTTCAAGTGGAAACGCCCGGAAACAAAACCCGGACTGCGCCGCTATCCGTTATCAGGCACGCAAGCATCAAAGTAAACCGTTATTTCTGGTCTGGAATCAGCCCTGAACCTGATCAGAGCCCTGTTTTTTCCAGGAATGCAAGGGCTGACCAGAATCCTTCTCCCCTGTTTTTATGGCCTTGCCAGATTTCAGGTATGAATTGTACCTTGGGCGCATATTTGCTTAACTGCTCACGCAGCATGGTGAAATCGACATCCCCATGGCCGATCTGCACACCTTCGCCATCAACTCCCCTGGCATCCACCACATGCAGATGAATGGTATGGGGCAACACCTTTTTGAGGAACTCAACGAAATCCCACTGATAATAATTGCAGGCCATCATGGAATGCGATACATCCAGACAGACATGGTGACCGGTTCTCTCACAGAACGCTGCAATTTCATCCGGATCAACGAAGAGATTATGGTGACTCTGTCCCCCAAAGTGCCATGGAAAGGGCGGCATGGTCTGAATAGCCAGTTGAACAGCTCCCAGGTCAACCTCATTCAGCGCTTTGGCCACGCTGTCGTAAAGTCTCATGCGTGCTTCAACCGGCAGGAAATTTTGTGGTGTCCACCCCCCGGCATTGAGCACCAGTACCGGTTTTGCTGTTTCCGGAAAATACGGGCGTAACCCGGCCGCCACCGCCACAGTGCGTTTCAGCTCAGCAATGGAATGAGCCCGGTAATCAGCGTCACTACTCGCCAGATCAAGAATATGATCGCCCGCGAAAAGCTCCGGGCTGTGCACGGCATAGCCGATTGACAGTGGCGCAGAGAAATAATCGGCCAGCTTTACGTCCAGATCGTGGTAACTCAGATGAAATTCAACGAAATCAATCTTCATCCCCTCGATCAGCGCCCGGTAATCGTGGTAGCGCGCCGGAATCCCATAAGGGCGAGAGAACGTGTAGTGCTGTTTTTTGGCTGATTTTGGGGTGATGTCGGTCTCAAAGAAAAAATCTCCGGCCCTGAAATCACGCTGTGCCACCTTGCCCACCAGTTCATCGATGCGATTGGGCTGCAGGCCCTGCCCCGGGCTTTTCACTACGATCATGCTGCGCCTGATGAGCTGCCCCTGCGGCAGATCACAATTGATTACCAGACTCTTGGCCAGATTCTCACGATTGATCATCTCCCCCTGGGTGAGTGCCCGTTCGCCCCCTTGTCCCATGGCTTCTTCGATATTGCGAATCTGCCGCACCATTTCTGCAAATTCTTCCGGCAGCAAACTGACTTTGTGGTCGTTGCCTTCCATGTTGCGGTTGACGGTAAAATGCTTTTCCACAATACGGGCACCGAGGGCCACGGCAGCCAAGGGCACCGAAAATCCGCGTTCATGGCCGGAATAGCCTACTACGGTACCTGCCAGTTGTTTCAAACGCGGCAGGTAGTTGAGGTTGACATCCTTGAAGGGTGCAGGATAGGTTGAATTACAGTGCAGCAGGGCAAAGGACGCCCCCAGCCGGCGCAGCAGACTTACTGAACCTTTGATTTCTGATTCTGAACTCATGCCGGTGGAACAGATCAGCGGTTTGCCCGTCCTGGTCAGAATTTCCAGCATTTCGTAGTTGGTAAAATCAGCCGAGGCCACCTTAAAAGCTTCCAGCCCGTATTCGTCCAGTATACGGACGCTGACCAGATCCCAGGGAGTGCACAGGGGCAAAATGCCCTGCTGCCTGCAGTAATCAAATACCTGACAAAGTTCATCATGGCTCAGCTGGAATTTATTGAGCAGATCCAAGGTATATTGTGACCCCAGGTCGTAGCCCGCTTCCGCATTCCTGCCCTGATTCGAATACAGAGAGGAAAGATCCCGCATCTGGAATTTGACACAGTCTGCCCCGGCTTCTGCTGCAAGGTTCACCAGCTCTTTCGCAAGGCCAATATCGCCGTTGTGATTATTACCCACTTCTGCAATTACAAATGCAGGGCTCTGATCGGCAATCAGAAAATCCCCGATCTGAAGTCCCACAGCTGATTTTCTTGCCAGGGCAACGAAGCGCCCCTGCTCATCGAGCAGTGGAATAATGTCGCGCTTATGGTCAAAATGATCTGCAATCTGGTTTTGGGATTCAGCAATCGGCCGGGCAATGAAATTCCGGTTCATTACGTTGTCAACCGGCAGATTCAGATCAAATTCAGCTGTCCGGGTTATCCAGCGCCGAACATCACCATCGCTGACCGCACCAACCATTACCCCGTTATCCTGCACGACGAAAACAATACGGGACTGATTGTCATTGATACGTTTCAGGGCATCAAGAATACTGTCCCCGGAAAATACCAGGTAGTCCTTGATTTTTTTTTCAATACGCATGCTGCAAATCCTGTTCGATAGTGGTAATTACTGTTGGGTCTGTA
This sequence comes from uncultured Nitrosomonas sp., assembly GCA_964651625.1. Classification (GTDB taxonomy): domain Bacteria; phylum Pseudomonadota; class Gammaproteobacteria; order Burkholderiales; family Nitrosomonadaceae; genus Nitrosomonas. The sequence continues at coordinate 43,814 of CAZYWE010000005.1, forward strand.
TGGCAGGAGGAGATATGAAAATCCATATATTTTCGACTTTGAAAATATCACATCACCTGGAATTTTTGTGACGGTGCTTATGTAACGAACATCTGTGCCTTATACCATTGTTTCATTACCCCGGCAGATTTTCTGCCTGTGAATGCCGGCCGGGAACCTGCATCCGGATAAAAACCGTAAAAGATCCTTTACAGTTTATGTGCACCGGGCAGGCTTAAACAGTAGAATTGCCCGCTACGTCTCACTCGCACGTTTTTTGTTTGGATGATCTGATTTTGTCAAATTCCGGCCCATGCTGATTTATTCTCTCATCCCCGCGCGCGGGGGATCAAAAGCGGTGCCGCATAAAAATATCCGGCTCCTATGTGGCAAACCGCTAATTACCCATTCAATAGAAACTTCTCTCAAATCGCCTTCGGTACAGAGAACGTTTGTCAGCACCGATTCGGAGGCCATTGCAGAGATCGCAAGGAATGCCGGCGCAGAAGTGCCTTTTTTAAGGCCGGCTCATCTAGCGCAGGACGATACGCGCGATCTGCCGGTGTTTCTGCATTTTCTGGACTGGCTGGAACAAAATCATATCCCCCTTCCCGATGCCATTTTCCAGTTTCGGCCCACTTCTCCCGCGCGCAGTGCCGGAAAAATAGAGGAGGCAGTCGAGCTTCTGAAAAAAAATCCTGATGCTGATTCTGTGCGCGGAGTCACCGAGCCGGCACAGAATCCTTACAAGATGTGGACCATTGATGAAAATGGTCTCATGCGGCCTTTACTGAATATCCCCGGTATTGCGGAGCCTTTTAATGAACCAAGGCAAAGCCTGCCCAAAGTTTACTGGCAGGTAGGCTATCTGGATCTGATACGCACCCGAACGATTCTGGAAAAAAAATCGCTCACGGGCACCCGTATATTGCCGCTGAAGATTGAGGGTAAAGATTCCATCGATATTGATGACGAGTTTTCATTCCAGCTGGCCGAATTTCTGATGGAAAAACGGGGCATCATCCTGTGAGCACTTCGGCTTTGAAAGCTCTGGTGGTAGGGCTTGGCTCCATTGGAATCAGGCATATCAATAATCTGCATGCACTCGGAATCCGGGAGCTGGGCGCAGTACGCACCCGGAATCTGCCCCCCCCGGTACAGATTGTTCCAGAAAATATAAGCGTATTTCAGAGCCTGGATCACGCACTCAGACAGAATTTTGATCTGGTGGTGGTGGCCAATCCAACCTCTTTACACCTGAAAACACTCACTGCAGCACTCAGGGCCGGATGCCACGTCTATGTGGAAAAGCCTGTTGCACATGAAAAGCGGCATCTGTCCGGACTGACACGCTATGTTGATCCACGCGGACCCCGGGTACTGGTGGGGTGTCAGCTCAGAATGCACCCGGGATTACGGAAGATTGAAGAGTGGATGCAGCAGGGCAGACTCGGGAAGATATATTCCGTACAAGTCGATCTGGGAGAGTATTTGCCTGACTGGCATCCATGGGAGGATTACCGACAAAGTTATGCAGCCCGGGCTGATCAGGGTGGAGGCGTTATACTCACACTGATCCATGAGCTGGATTATCTGCACTGGCTTTTCGGGAAACCAAAGCGCGTGTTTGCTGTTGGGGGACACCGAACTTCTCTGGAAGTTACCGCAGAAGATACTGCACTCATCTCGTTTGAAACAGAACGGGGGATATGTGTTCAGCTTCGGATGGACTACTGGCGTAAACCACCAGTGCGGCACATGAATATCGTGGCTGAAAAAGGTATCGTCGACTGGGATTATCCCTCTCGCCTTACCACCCTGAAGCAGGACGGGCACATCCTGGAGGAAGTATCCCTGGCGCCTTCATGGGACCGGAATGAACTTTTCCTGTCCCTGATGAAAGAATTCATCGAAGGCATTCCCAGCGAATCAATCCCGCGGGTCACCTTGCAGGATGGCGTGGATGTACTCAATATGGCGCTCGCAGCCAAACAATCCCTTCAAACCGGACGACAGGTCAGATTATGAACCATCCCTATAAAGAAACCCCCTTCGATCTTACCGGGCGCGCAATCCTCATCAGCGGTGCAACCGGTCTCCTCGGTACGGAATTCGCTCTCGCCGCAGCTTCTGCCGGTGCAGACCTCATACTGGGTGATCTGGATGGTGACAGGCTGGCGTCATTGAAAGGTGAAATAACTTCTGCATATCCGGGTTCACAGGTTTTGGTTCAGATTCTGGATGTTACCAGTGCGGATTCATGTCAATCCATCGCGCAGTTATGTGAAAGCCGGTTTGGTCAGATTGACGGGGTGGTTCACAGTGCCGCGATTGACCCGAAATTTGAGCAAGGTTCTGATACATCCCGCTTTTCAAGATTTACTGAATTTCCTGTAGCGCTCTGGCAGACTTCGCTGGATGTCAATTTGACCGGTGCATTCCAGCTTGCTCAGGCCACGTGCAGAATAATGGAAAAATCCGGAAAAGGATCCATCGTTTTTCTTGGATCCAACTATGGCCTTGTAGGGCCGGATCAGCGTATCTACAGAAAGACCAGGCAGGAGGCGCAAACGTATAAACCAGCAGTGTATTCAGTATGTAAAGCAGGATTGCTGGGACTCACAAAATTCCTCGCCGCCTACTATATGAATACATCCATCCGCGTCAATCTGCTCACCCCCAGCGGAATCTGGAATAAACATGATCCCGAGTTTTCCTGCAACTATGCATCACGAACCATTCTGGGGCGTATGTCAGAAAAAAATGAATATCGTGGAGCAATCATTTTTCTGCTTTCGGATGCATCCAGTTATATGACTGGTGCGAATCTGGTTATCGACGGAGGATGGACAGCACTGTAAAAACCTTCCGCTGTAACACAGCATGGCCGGAAGCGGGCCGTCGCTGTATGTAGCGGCACCGTCGCACCCCTACTGTTCGTATTATCCACAATAATCATCCAACCCGTTTGATGGGGCACCCGGATAGTTTTCCGGCTCTGCCAGATTGCCAGAGCAACTCTTGGCCACTGTTCTAATGGCAGCAGCTGTCTTGATATTATCTTGATACGTCCTTACACAATCTTTATCACAGTCAGATTCCCGCAGCAGTAGTATTTCTCCATGTGTGATGGAGAGGACCTCCGGTTTTACACCCTCCACATAAAACCACTGTCGTGAAGGAGGACAACATGATCTCACTCGCTTTCATCCATTGGCTTGCTGCTGCAGGCGTACTGGTTTTGTTTGTTTACCTCGGATACGCCCTGTTGCGGCCGGAAAAATTCTAACTGCCGGAGGACTTGGCATCATGCAAGACATCATTTTCATTGGCACTGCGGTCATTTTTTTCTCTATTGCCGCGTGGTTTATATTGGTGCTGCGGCACCTTTAAGCAGTTAATTTCCAGGGGATTCATTTCATGGAACTCAATATTCCCGGTTTTGCTGTTGTACTTGTAGCGATGACCGGATTGGCTGTCATTATGGGCCACTGGCTGGCACATGCTTTTCAGGGTGAACACCACTGGGCTGTGGAGCACCTGAGCTACCGCGCGCTGGGTGTAGATCCGGCCGAGCGCATGGGCTGGGCGCGCTACGGCCTGGCGCTGCTCTTGTCCAACGCCGCCATGATGGCGCTGGGCTATTTGCTGCTGCGCCTGCAGGGCTGGCTGCCGCTGAACGACCTGGGCAACGCGGCGCAGGCGCCGGACCTGGCCTTCAACACGGCGGCGTCCTTCATCACCAATACCAACTGGCAGGCCTATGCGGGCGAGGCGAGCCTGTCCAACGCCACGCAGATGGTGGCCATCACCTTTTTGATGTTCTGCGGCGCCACCGCAGGCGCAGCCGCTGCCGGCGGTTTCATCCGGGCGCTCTCGCGTGCCAGCAGCCACGACATCGGCAACTACTGGGTGGATTTCATGCGCGTGCTCTGGCGTGTAATGCTGCCGCTGTGCTTTGTCATGGCGCTGGTGTATGTGTGGCAGGGGATGCCGCAGACCCTCTCCAGCGATGTCGTGGTCAGCACGCTCGAAGGAGGCGCGCGCCAGCAGATCATCCTGGGGCCGGTGGCCAGCTTCGAGACCATCAAGCACATCGGCACCAACGGCGGCGGTTTTTTCAGCATGAACGCCGCGCACCCATTCGAGAACCCGACGCCGCTGACCAATGTACTGCACATCCTGTCGATGCTGCTCATTCCGTCGGCGCTGACCGTGACCTTTGGCCTGATGCTGGCACGCAAGCAGCAGGGCTGGGTGTTTTTTGGCGCCTTTGTGGTGATGTTCATCGGCTTTCTAGCGCTGGTCTTCAGTGCCGAGCAGGCCGGCAACCCGCTGCTAACCCGGGTGGGGGCGGATCAAACTCTGTCGGCCGCGCAGCCGGGCGGCAACATGGAAGGCAAGGAACTGCGCTTCGGTATCGCTGGCACGGCGCTGTTCGTGGCGACCACTACGGCAGCCACCACCGGCTCGGTCAACGCCATGCATGACTCGCTCACGCCCATGGGCGGTTTCGTGCCGCTGGCGCAGATGATGCTCAACTGCGTGTTCGGCGGCGACGGCGTGGGCTTCATCAACCTGATCCAGTACGCCATCCTCACCGTATTCCTGGCCGGCATGATGATCGGGCGCACGCCGGAGTTTCTGGGCAAGAAGATCGAGGCGCGTGAAATCAAGCTGGTAATGCTGTCGGTGCTGGCGCACCCCACCTCCATCCTCGGCTTCACCGCGCTGGCCAGCCTGTGGCCAGACACCGCAGCCAGCCTGGCCAACCCCGGCGCGCATGGCTTTGCCGAGGTGCTGTACGCCTACACCTCGGGCACGGCCAACAACGGCTCGGCCTTTGCGGGCTTGAACGCCAACACGCCGTTCTTCAACACCACCATTGGCCTGGCGATGCTGATCGGTCGCTTCTTCACCCTGCTGCCCATGCTGGCCGTGGCCGGCTCGCTGGCGGCCAAGAAGAGCGTGGCCGCAGGCCCGGGCACCTTCCCCACCGCCACGCCGCTGTTCATGGGCCTGCTGGTGTTCGTGGTGCTGGTGGTCGGCGGGCTGACCTTTTTGCCGGCCCTGGCGCTGGGCCCGGTGGTCGAGCAGCTGCAGATGCTGGCCGGCCATGTTTAACCCTGATTGAGGCTCATCATGAATACGAATGAAATGACCGGCTCACCGCTTTCTGGTCTGTTCGGCCCCTGTCTGCGCGGTGCGGCCTTTGTGGCACTGATCACTGGTGTGGCCTATCCTCTTCTGACCACGGGCGTAGCGCAGCTAACCTTCCCGCAGCAGGCCAACGGCAGCCTGATTGAGCACAATGGAACCGTAGTCGGCTCAGCGCTCATCGGCCAGTGGTTTGAGAGCGCCGCCTACTTCCACCCGCGCCCTTCCAGCACCACGGCACCCGATCCACGGGACGCCAGCCAGACCGTGCCTGCGCCCTACAACGCCGCGCTGTCGGCCGGCAGCAACCTGGGACCGACTAACCCGGTACTGCTCGCCAGCGTGCAGGAGCGCGTGGCCACCTACCGCAAGATCAATGGCCTTGCCGCTGACATGCCGGTGCCGGTTGATGCCGTCACCGCCTCGGCGTCAGGGCTGGATCCGCACATCTCACCGGCCAATGCTCAACTGCAAGTGGCACGCGTAGCCCAGGCACGCAGGCTGACGCCAGAGACCGTGCAAACACTGCTGACCCGGCACATCGAGGAGCGCTGGCTCGGCCTGCTGGGCGAGCCGCGCGTGAACGTACTGGCCCTGAATCTGGCCCTCGATGCCATGAACACGCAGCCCCACGGAGATCACCATGTCCAGTAAAAAATCCCTCTCCCTGTTCGACCCGGCCCTCATGCGCCTGGCCCTGTGGGATGCGCTGCGCAAGCTCGCACCACAGGCACAGTGGCGTAACCCGGTGATGTTCGTGGTCTATCTGGGCGCCATCCTCACCACGCTGCTGTTCCTGCAATCTCTGGATGGCCATGGCGAAGCACCTGCCGGCTTTATTCTCGCCATCAGCCTGTGGTTGTGGTTCACCGTGCTGTTCGCCAATTTTGCCGAGGCTTTGGCCGAAGGCCGCAGCAAAGCGCAAGCCGCCAGTTTGCGTGGCTTGAAGAAAACCACCTGGGCCAAGAAACTGGCCCAGGGCGACTACCAGCCCCCGCACACCCGCGCCGAGCTGCAATGGCTGCCCACTGAAGCCGATGCCTTGCGCAAAGGCGACATCGTGCTCATTGGAGCGGGTGAGATGATCCCGGCCGATGGCGAGGTGATCGACGGCGTGGCCTCGGTGGACGAGTCCGCCATCACCGGTGAATCGGCACCGGTAATCCGCGAATCGGGTGGCGATTTTTCTGCCGTCACTGGCGGTACGCGCGTGCTGTCGGACTGGATCGTGGTGCGCGTGGCCGTAAATCCGGGCGAAACCTTCGTCGATCGCATGATCGCCATGGTGGAGAACGCCAGCCGCAAGAAGACGCCCAATGAGATCGCGCTGACCATCCTGCTGGTGGGGCTGACGCTGGTGTTCCTGCTGGTGATTGCCACACTGCTGCCGTTTTCCCGCTTTGCTGTAGCTCAGGCAGGCAGCGGCACAGTGGTCAGCATCACGGTACTGGTGGCGCTGCTGGTGTGCCTGATCCCGACCACCATCGGCGGTCTGCTCTCGGCCATCGGCGTGGCCGGCATGAGCCGCATGATGCAGGCCAATGTGATCGCCACCTCGGGTCGCGCGGTTGAGGCTGCCGGCGATGTGGACGTACTGCTGCTGGACAAGACCGGCACCATTACCCTGGGCAACCGCCAGGCCAGCAGTTTCATCCCTGCCCGGGGCGTGAGCGAGCAAGAGCTGGCCGATGCCGCGCAACTGTCCTCACTGGCCGACGAAACGCCCGAGGGCCGCAGCATCGTGGTACTGGCCAAGCACAGGTTCAATCTGCGCGAACGCGACGTGCACAAACTGGGCGCGCACTTTGTACACTTTACCGCGCAGACACGCATGAGTGGCGTTGATCTGGATGATGGCCGCAGCATCCGTAAGGGTGCAGCTGATGCCGTGCGCCGTCATATCGAGTCGATGGGCAGTTCATTCCCGAGCGAATTGCAACACACGGTGGACGAAGTTTCACGCCGGGGCAGCACACCACTGGTGGTGACCGAAGGCACGGCCGCTACCGGCAGCCCCACACAGGTTCGCGCGCTGGGTGTGGTGGAGCTCAAGGACATCGTCAAGGGCGGTATCAGGGAGCGCTTTGCCGAGCTGCGCCGCATGGGCATCAAGACGGTGATGATCACCGGCGACAACCGCCTCACGGCCGCAGCGATTGCCGCCGAGGCCGGAGTCGATGACTTCCTGGCCGAAGCCACGCCCGAGGCCAAGCTGGCGCTGATCCGCGACTACCAGGCCAAAGGCCAGCTGGTGGCCATGACGGGCGACGGCACTAACGACGCGCCCGCACTGGCGCAGGCCGATGTGGCCGTGGCCATGAATACCGGCACCCAGGCCGCCAAGGAGGCCGGCAATATGGTCGATCTGGACAGCAATCCGACCAAGCTGATCGAAATTGTGGAGACCGGCAAGCAGATGCTGATGACGCGCGGCTCGCTCACCACTTTCAGCATTGCCAACGATCTGGCCAAGTACTTCGCCATCATCCCGGCAGCTTTCGTCAGTACTTACCCGCAACTGAGTGCACTCAACGTCATGCAGCTGGCCAGTCCGTCGTCGGCCATCCTGTCTGCGGTGGTCTTCAACGCGCTTATCATCGTGTTCCTGATCCCGCTGGCGCTCAAAGGTGTGAAGTACCGTGCTGTCGGTGCTGCGGCACTATTGCGACGCAATCTGCTGATCTACGGCCTGGGGGGTGTGATCGTACCCTTCATCGGCATCAAGGCCATTGACCTGCTGCTCGCTGCCCTGGGATTGGTATAAAAAAGGAAAACCATGGAAATGTTTACCGGCTCTGGTCAGTTCAAGGCATCACAGAATCCATGACCACGCCTGTTCCAGTCATGCCATCAGATGAGCGCCCCGATCCGGACAGGCTGTTGCAACAGGTGCAACAGGAGGAGGAACAGGCAAAATACGGACGCCTGAAAATTTTCTTTGGTGCTTCAGCCGGTGTGGGCAAGACTTACGCCATGCTGTCGGCAGCACGCGCAGCACAGGCCCAGGGCATACCGCTGGCAGTTGGCCTGGTGGAAACCCATGGCCGCCCGGAAACGGCGGTACTGCTCACCGGTCTCCCTCTGCTGCCGCTGAAAGACATGCCCTATCGCGGACATACACTCAGGGAATTTGATCTCGACGCAGCACTGGCTTTTGGCGCCACGTACACGGGTGGCACCGAACCACCACTGGTACTGCTGGATGAACTGGCACACAGCAATGCACCCGGTTCACGTCATCCCAAACGCTGGCAGGATGTGGAAGAACTGCTGGCCGCCGGCATTGATGTATGGAGCACGATGAACGTACAGCATCTTGAAAGCCTGAACGACATCGTCGGCGGAATCACTGGCATTCGCGTACGGGAGACGGTGCCCGACACTTTATTCGATGCTGCCGGAGAAGTCGTAGTGGTCGATTTGCCTCCGGATGAGCTACTGGCGCGCCTGGCGGCAGGCAAGGTGTATATCCCGGCACAGGCCAAACGCGCGGCCGCCAACTTCTTCCGCAAGGGTAACCTGATTGCGCTGCGTGAGCTGGCACTGCGCCGCACCGCCGACCGGGTAGACGTGCAGATGCAGCGCTGGCGTCTGAGCACCGGCGCTGGCACGGTGAACCGGCCTGTGTGGTCGACACGTGATGCGCTACTGGCCTGTATCGGCCCGGGATCAGGTGGCGAAATGGTAGTACGCAGCGCAGCACGGCTGGCGGCTTTGTCCAATCTGCGCTGGCACGCGGTATTTGTTGATGCGCCATCCATGCAACGTGTAAGCGGTCATGCGCGCGAGCAGGCACTGCATGCGCTCAAGCTGGCGCAGGAACTGGGAGCAACCACGGCCACACCTGCGGGTGCTGAGATAGTCGAGGTACTGGTGCGCTACGCACGCGAACACAACCTTTCACGCCTGGTGCTGGGGCGGCGACCGGGGCTGCGGCGCTGGGGCCTGACACTCACCGAGCGTCTGGCAGATCAAACGCCTGATATGGATGTGCTCCAGGTACCTCTGCCAAAAGAAACCCGGGCAAATCCTTACTGGCGTCAGTGGATGGCTGGTGCATCCTCCGTCCGGTGGGCAGGTTACATCGTGGCTGCAATGGCCTGCGGTGCAATGGCGCTGCTGGCAACCTCGTTACATGGCGTGCTGGAGCTTACCAACATCATCATGCTGTTTCTGCTCACCGTTGTTGGCATAGCCTTGCGTTACGGGCGCGGACCGGCCGTTCTGGCTGCATTTCTGGGCGTGGCAATATCCGATTTCCTGTTCGTTCCGCCACTTTTATCACTACATGTGAGCGACGTGCAGTATCTGATCACCTTCGCCGTCATGCTGGTAGTAGCACTGGTAATCGGGCAGCTTACCGCCAGTCTGCGGGCACAGGCCAATGCCGCTGGCGAGCGGGAGCGACGCATACGCAGGCTTTACCAGATGTCGCGCGAGCTGTCGGCAGCGCTGCTCGCCGGGCAGGTGGCAGAGGTCGGCGCGAACTTCATAACGGCTGAATTCACTGCCAAGTCAGCCCTGCTGACGGTTGACAATAACAATCAGCTACAAGTGCAGCCTGGTGCCAGTGCCGATGTCGATATGGCAGTGGCGCAATGGTGTTTTGACAAGGGGGAGGCAGCTGGTCACGGCACCCATACCTTGCCTTCCTGTGCCTGTCTGATGTTACCGCTGAAAGCACCCATGCGCCTGCGTGGTGTACTGGCGGTGCAGCCGGCACAAGCCAGTTTACTGACCCCTGAACAACGCCAGCTGCTGGATACCTGCGCTTCACTGCTGGCGATCTCACTCGAGCGTATCCATTACATCGACGTGGCACGGGAAAGCACGGTGGAAATCGAATCGGAACGGCTGCGCAATTCATTGCTGTCGGCTATTTCACACGATCTGCGCACACCACTGGCGTCACTGGTGGGGTTGGCTGATACGCTGAATCTGCTGTCACCACCGCTGACGGATCCGCAAATCGAGATTGCCAGTGCCATTCGTCAATCCGCCCTGCGTATGAGCACGCTGGTCAATAACCTGCTGGATATGGCGCGACTGGAGTCGGGCAGGGTTCAACTGCACCGTGAATGGCAACCGCTTGAGGAAGTAGTGGGAAGTGCCCTTGCCGCTTGTGATCCGGTATTGAGCGCTCATCCTGTCGAAGTACGGCTGGCCGAGGATTTGCCGCTTCTGCATCTGGATGCTGCGCTGTTTGAACGTGTATTGATCAATTTGCTGGAGAATGCGGCCAAGTACACGCCGGCAGGTACGGCCATCCATATTGGAGCGAAAACAGCTGGCAGCGATGTGCGTATCACTGTCGATGACGAAGGCCCCGGTTTGCCTGTCGGGAGCGAGGAATTTGTATTCGGAAAATTTGAGCGTGGCAGCAGGGAGACTACTACCCCCGGTGTCGGACTGGGTCTGGCGATTTGTCGCGCCATCGTTCAGGCACACGGTGGCAGGATCCAGGGAGAGAACCGGATTGAACAGGATCAGGTGACAGGGTCCCGGTTCATCATCACTTTGCCGCGGGGAGATCCGCCACAGGATGACGGCAGCCAGATTCACGCGGCACTTCCGGACAGGGAAACTCCATGAATGAGGTACGCATTCTGATCATCGAGGATGAGACGGATATTCGCCGTTTCATCCGCCTGGCACTGACGAGTGAAGGCTATGAGGTGTTCGAGGCCGCCACCTTGCAGCGTGGCCTGATTGAGGCGGGTACACGCCGCCCGGATGTTCTGGTGCTGGATCTGGGAATGCCCGATGGTGATGGAGTGGATCTGATTCGTGATTTGCGGACCTGGTCAGCCATCCCCATCATCGTGCTGTCAGCACGCAGCAATGAGGCAGACAAGATTGCAGCACTGGATACCGGCGCGGATGATTATCTGGTCAAGCCATTCGGTGCGGGTGAATTACTGGCGCGTGTGCGTGCCCAGTTGCGCCGGCAGCACATACAAATGCAGACGGGCGGGCCGCTGGTCACCTTTGGTGACACCAGTATCGATCTCGCCAGGCGCAGTGTCAGCCGTGCTGGCGAGATACTGCATCTGACACCGATCGAATATCGCCTGCTGACTCACCTGATCAGCCACCCCGAATGTGTGCTTACTTACAAACAATTACTGCACGCTGTCTGGGGCCCGGGCCATGCCGGGGATACACACTATGTCAGGGTACACATGGCTAATCTGCGCAAAAAGATCGAGATCGACCCTTCACGCCCGCGTTACCTGCTGACAGAAACCGGTGTAGGCTACCGTTTTTGCGGGTTGAAACAGTGATGACAGCTTTCAGGCTTGCGGATACCGGAGCATGGCTGCTTTGCGACCCTGCCGGTACAATGCTGAACCCAGCGAGCAAGTTCAACCCCGCCCTTATTCATGTCTCTTCATCAGCCAATCCCGCTTCCACCCTTCCTGACCACCGGAGAACCTGGCTCCTTTGCAGCATTTACACTGGGAAAACGGCTGCCCGCCATCCTGGACAACCTGCTGCAAAACAGCACTGATACCTGTATCACGCAAAGGCTGCAACGGCTCGCAGCTGAAATACAGGAAGGAACAATCACACCACTCCCCCCTGCCACTTCCGGCATGCTCGATCAGGTGATCAGATCCTATATCGGGCGACGCTGGACAGACATGCCATTTCTTACTGTGGAACTCTACTTCTACGCCCGTATTCTGCTGGCTTTCGGCTATAACACGGCCACACCGGCTGATCCTTTCCGATCAGTCAAAGAAGCAGCCAACCTGCAGGCCATCGAGTCACTTGCCACTTTGGCTGATCATTGCGATGAATACTGCAACATCACCCGACTGTTGCACTGGTCGGTCACTGGAAATACAGCTGATCTCAGCCAGCAATCCATTCCCGACGCCAGCCAGATCTCACTGCTTGTGGATGACAGTCACGCGGTCGGCAGGCTGCTTGATTCCGGCTGGGGCCGGGTTGACTTTGTGTTCGATAACGCTGGCATGGATGTGCTGACTGATCTGCTGCTGATCCGCCACATCAGCAAGCGCTGCTCACATATCGTTGCGCATGTCAGACCCTGGCCGATGTTTGTTTCGGATATGACCATGATTGATATGGAAGATCTGATCGGAAAACTGGTGAACTCATCCATTTCGGCCGCGAAAAAGCTGGGAGCAGACATCACACAACTGTTACAGCACAATCGGCTGGTTCTGCGTGCCAGTCCTGCTCTGGGGTTGCCTGTCTGTTTCTGTGAGGATGAATCTGCTACCCGCGAGACTTTTGCAAATACAGAACTGGTCATCTTCAAGGGTGATCTGAATTACCGCTATTTCACTGGTGACCGCCACTGGCCGCAGACCATGGAAAAACGCTACTTCTTCGAGCGGTTTAGCCACCCTGCCGTATGTTTGCGCACACTGAAATCAGAAGTGCTGGTCGGCCTCCCGGCTGAGATTGCGGCTGGAACTCTCCACTTCCACCCCGACTGGCTTACCAGTGGCCGTTACGGAATCATTCAGGTGTTTACTGGCTGAAGGAACCACTATCATCAGGACAAGCAGCCATGAGAAAAACATCAGCGCTGCTGTAGTCCATATCTTGAATTGCCATATCCCTGATTTTCTGAAATCATTGCCAGACAGCTGTTTGAAGGAGGGCTCACTGAGCTCTGATCCAGAGGACCGCTTATCTTCAGCCCCGGCCTCGATCAGAAAATCTGCAGACTTGCCTTTCAGAACGAGCTTTATTGCCTCATTCTGCATACGCTGGTAGCGGTTGCGTTCCGTTACCAGACTGTTGTAATTCTTCTTGCAGAATTCAAGGGCATACAACCACCCGAGCCCTATGTAAATAAGGGCTATTGGTAACAATATGGCAGCAGATCCGTTGACACCGTAACACTCTATCGCTACAGCGGCCTGTTTTACTTTGTCTGCATTGGCCAGGCTCACCATTGCGACACCCGCAACGAACGTCCAGAGGCTTAATGTAATTCTCCACTCAACCGTTTGCAGAATTTCCACACGCTTGAGATGAAGTTCAGCAATCTTCAGAAAAAAATCTTCCCGGTCCATATCATGCCCAAAAAGTAAACTGTCGCCAGTTTACCTGATATGCCGGGAGCCCACTGAAATCGGGTAAATGATGGAAATTAAATGATATTGAACAACGATAACCCCGAGATACGGGTAAAGGATTTTTGTGAAGCCTCAAGCAATGCCTGTTGGCGTGTCATGTCGGATATGGCTTGCGCAAAATCCAGATCCTGCAGACGTGAGAGTGATTGCTGATACTGGATGGCGGTATCTTCCCCAATCTGCTGCAGCGCATCGACTTCCTGCAATCGTGACCCAACCGCTGCCCGCCTGGTCAGAACATTGTCCAGCGCAACATCGAGATCCTGTAAAGCGGTATCCACTGCACCATTTGGTATGCCACCGGTAGTTTCCAGTGCTGTAACGAAATCACCAACCGTTGTAAACAGACTCTGCCCGCCCGGCTCAAAAATGGCATCACCCGTTTCGCTTACCGGTAACTGACGGGAGCCGGAAACCTGTATCAGGCGCTGTCCCTGATCACCCTGATACGTCACGACACCGCCTGTCTGTTCAAAAGGTATGGTATTTCCCTTAAAGCCGGAGAACAGATAATTTCCCTGTTCATCTTTGGTATTGGCCAATCCCAGCAATTCCTCAAAGTGGCCACGCAGCTCGATAGCCATCATCTTCCGCTCACTGTCGGAAAATGCCGGATTACCGGCTGCCACTGCCATGGTGCGCATATTCTGGATAACATTAGAAACACTGCCGAGCGTGCTGTCTACCAGTTGAAGGCTGTCTGCCGCCCGGTGGCGATTGTCAGTGTATTGTGCATTCAGTGACAGTGACTGCGATAATTCATGGGCACGCGCTGCGCCAATCGGATCATCCGAAGGCGTCATAATGCGTTTGCCGGTGGAAAGGTGCTGCTGCAGCCTAAACATCCCATCCTGCTGCTGCAGCATGGATCGGGTGCCCTGGTCGTACAATGTGCTGGTACTTACGCGCATGATAAATTCCTTTTTCCGTCAAAAATTGATCAGATTCTGAGCAGTGAATCGAACAGCGAATTGCCGATTTCGATCACTTTGCTGGATGCCTGGAACATTTGCTGATAGCGCAGCAGATTGGCAGCCTCCTCCTCCAGATTGACACCGGACAATGATTGCAGCGCCTGATCTGTCTGATTGAGCATACTTTCCTGCGCCTTGCTGGTCACTTCCAGTTCACGGGTTTTGTTACCTACCTGACTGACCAGCCTGGCATAAGCAGACTGATAGGATGCCGTTCCACCCTGCAGGGTATTTTCCGTCTGCAGCCCAGCCAGCTTCAATGCGTTGACGTTATTCGTCACCCCGCCGTCGCTATCCGCTGCAGCAATTAAAGCAGGATCATTGATGGCAACCCTGATATTGCGGGCAGCGTGGGACGGGTCCATTACTTCAAAAAAAGCCCCACCCTGATTTCCCTGCAGATCAAATCCTGATTCATGCTGGGCATTGAACGTATCGGCAATTCCCCATGCAAGCTGGTCAAAACTGTTTTGCACTGAATCCAGCGTTTCACTGCGGAAAGCCAGCAATCCGCCCAGGCTGCCCCCCTGCAACTGGTGCTCGGGCAGTACGATTTCTCCACCTTGCTGATCCATCGCCACCACCAGACGCTGCGGATCACTCGATGAAGGCACCGCCTTGAGTGTCATGGCGCTTGAACCCACCACCAGTGACTGGCCGTTACCGATAAATACGTTGTAATGGCCATTATTCTGGCGCACGACATCCACACTGATAACTTTGCCGAGATCACGCACCAGCGCATCGCGCTGATCAAGCAGATCATTAGCCGGCTGCCCGTTGGCAGAGCTTTCCACTGCCTGGATATTCATATTCAACCCGGCAATCTGCCGGGCGAGTGAATTGATCTCAGTTACGCTGCCGGTAATCTGGCTGTTTACTCCTTCCTGCATTTCCGACAGGCGCTGATCTATCTGCTGAAACCGGGCTGTCAGCGATTCAGCATTGCTCAGCATTGCCTGACGGGAAGGAACAGAAGCAGGATTGGAAGCCACATCCTGCACTGCATTGAAAAAACCATGCAGTACCGGTGACAGTCCGGAAGTCGTATCTGCCAGCAGATTATCAATCTGTTTGATCTCGTTGTAATAACTGTCCAGCTGGCTGCTCTGGCCCTGCGCCTGTAGCGACTGACTGACCAGATACTGGTTATAGACCCGCTGCACAGTAGCAATCTGCACCCCTCGGCCGATGAATCCATTGTTGTTGGGTAATGGCGTATTGGCGCTCTGGATGGCCTGCTGGCGGCTGTAGCCCGGGGTTGTCGCATTACTGATGTTGTGGCTGGTCGTCAGCAGGGCGACTTGAGCTGCCCGCAATCCGGAAACACCCACATTCATGATGCTGTTTGTCATTTCTGTCCTCGATTTTCGTAAATTGTCTGTATTTATTTACGGCAGGATCCCGGCAGAATTGAGGTAATTTTTGGTGCAATCCGGGCTATTCTTTCTAACCCGCTGTCATTACAGCAGCTGTGAATTACCGCACGTATAAACGGATTTCAGGAAATAATTTTTTCTTTCCCACGTCAATCCCGCTATATGCTCAAGGCATCACTGTTGATAATTTTCAGCAGCTTTTCCGCATAAGACGGATCAGTTGCGTAACCGGCCTGCTGCAACCCCCAGGCAAAAGCGGTAGCACTGCGGCTTTTTAATACCTCTGTGTAACGGGGATTGTTCTGCAGTAACCTCGCATAGTCACGGAATGCTTCTTCATACGAACCGTAAGCCCTGAATTTTTCCCTGCATTTTTGCGGCTTGCCATCCACATATTCGGTCGTTACCGCTTCCACCACACCACCACGCCAACTCCCACCTGCCTTGATCCCGAACAGATTGAAACTTGGCTGACTGTCTGTCCGGCGAATCTGGTATTTACCCCATCCGGTTTCCAGTGCAGCCTGCGCGATCATGAAATGTTCAGGAATCCCGGTTTCACGCGCCACCTTGCGAGCATGTGGCAACACATTCAGCACAAACTCTCTGGGTTGATCCACGACTGAAATATCAGGTTCTTCACTGCGCGAGCTCGCAGCAATTCCCATTCTTTCCGCCCGTGCCGCCGGCGAAACAGTGGAAAAATTTGGCCTGGCTGTACCCTGGTTAACATTTGCCCAAAGCCGGGAAGGAAGATCCCTGATTTGCCCCGGCGCCAGTGAAACCAGCGGTTCCTCATCCTTTCCGGTAATGGAAGTCAGCAATGATTCGGCCTGACTGACAGCGTTACCAGGCGAAGTTTCCTTTTCAACTGTTTTGGAAAGCTGCTGTACGAGCACATCCGCCAGACCAATGCCTTTTTCGGAAAGATTCTGCACCAGCTGCTGGTCAAGCATCTGGGTATAGAAGCGCGACTGATCACTATCGAACAACCCGCCCTTGGGGGTCGCCTCGCGCATGCTCTTGACCATCATGTTGAGAAACAGCGCCTCAAACTGCTTTGCTGTCTGCTTCAACCCTTCCTGTGGATCGCGTCTGGCCTGGTTGCGCAGCCTGTCAACTGCCTGCGCATCGATGGCCAGCTGGCCGGAAAGATCAGGTGAATTGATCATACTGCCAACCTAATCAAATAATTTCCAGCTCTGCCCGCAACGACCCGGCCGCTTTGAGCGCCTGCAGAATCGCCAGCAAATCCTGTGGTGTAGCACCAATGGCGTTGAGTGCTTTTACCACATCCGCCAAGCTGGCTGATCCCGGCAACAGCATCAGGTTACCCTCTTCTGAACGCACCTCGATTTGCGACTGCGGCACAACCACCGTTTCTCCACGCTGCGAGAACGGCCCCGGCTGGCTGACGATCGGCTGGGTATTGATAATCACTGAAAGATTGCCATGCGCGACCGCACTGGGTTCAAGCGTCACCATCTGGTTCATGACCACCGATCCGGTACGGGCATTGATGATCACTTTGGCAGCCGCCAGCGATGGCGCAATATCAAGATCCTCAATCATCGAAATGAATGTAACCCGCTGGGTGTTATCCATTGGCGCCCGGATCTGAATCACCCTGCCATCCAGTGCTGCAGCCGTTCCCCGCGGATAGCGGCTGTTAATCGCTTCCACGATACGCCGCGCGTTGGTGAAGTTGGTGTCACGTAATTCCAGGTGGATATATTCTCCCTGGCCAAGCACAGTGGGTACGGCACGTTCCACAATGGCACCGGCGCTGATACGCCCTGCCCCCAAATGATTGACCTGGACACTGCTGCCTGCCGAACTGGCACCCGCACCACCAATGACCAGACTCCCCTGTGCCACGGCATATACCTGGTTATCAATTCCCTTCAGCGGCGTCATCAGCAGAGTACCGCCACGCAGACTCTTGGCGTTCCCCATGGATGAAACCGTCACGTCAATATATTGCCCCGGTGCAGCGAAAGCGGGCAGCGTCGCGGTGACCATGACTGAAGCCACATTACGCAGCTGCAGATTGGTTCCCGGCGGCAGATTGACACCCAGCTGCCCCAGCATGCTGACGATACTCTGCACGGTGAACGGCGTTTGCTGGGTTTGATCTCCCGTACCATCCAGACCCACCACCAGCCCGTAACCGATCAGCTGATTGGTACGTACCCCCTGGATATTGGCCAGATCCCTGATACGCTCGGCAGTGGCTGGCAGAGAAACAGCCAGGCAGACCAGCAAACCAAAATTCAGAACCCGCTTGGATAATTTCATCATGTTATGTTCCCGCTATGCTCAGAAGGGTGAAATCGAAAGGAAGAATCGTGACAGCCAGCCCATGGTTTGTGCTTCATCCAAATAACCGTTGCCCCGGTATTCAAGACGCGCATCCGCTACCTGTATCGATGACACGGTGTTATTCATGATATTGATCGGGTTGATCACACCGGAAAGCCGGATAAACTCATACCCCTGATTGATACCAATCTGCTTCTCGCCACTGACCAGCAGATTGCCATTGGGCAGTATGTCGATCACAGTAACGGTGAGCTGGCCTTTAAATTCGTTATTACTGGAACTCTCACCCTTGCCATCAAACTTGTTCTTTGTCTCAGTCTCCACATTAAGCTTCTGAAAAAAGGAACTCAGCGGCAAGCCAAGGAAGGATGGAACTGAAAAATCGAAACTCCCGTCACGATTGACGTTACTGCCGGTTTTCTTGCTCGCATTGGTTTTTTCATTAAGCGTAACAATGATGGTGTCACCAATGCTGCGGGCGCGCCTGTCCTCAAATAACGGGGTATAACGCCCACTCACCTGATAGTTGAATGCCGCCTGATAAATCCCGCCATTGCTCTGGCTTGCAGGAATGATCCGCGGCTCGGGTGG
The DNA here is from genome assembly GCA_964651625.1 of uncultured Nitrosomonas sp. Taxonomy (GTDB): domain Bacteria; phylum Pseudomonadota; class Gammaproteobacteria; order Burkholderiales; family Nitrosomonadaceae; genus Nitrosomonas. Next base: position 62,336 of record CAZYWE010000005.1, read on the forward strand.
CCGGACTGTCATTGGCTGCTGTACTTTTGGGGTGGGTGTAATCGCACACCCCGATACCATACAGACCATGACGATTAGTACAGATAAAACCAGATAACCACGATTTCTCATAAACGATTCCATGACACCTGAACACTGTCCATCCCTAAAATCAGGAGTTGCATAATCCGGTGAAAGTACCCGGAAACCTGAGCTCATCAAAGCTGAGTCAACCGGGCCAGCATCTGATCAGAAGTCGAGATTGATCTGGAGTTGATTTCATACGCACGCTGCGTCTGAATCATCTCGACCAGTTCTTCCACCACATTAACGTTGGACGTTTCCACAAACCCCTGATTCAGTAGCCCGGTTCCGTTCGTGCCCGGAATTCCCGGATTAGGCACGCCGCTGCTCATGGTTTCAAGGTAGAGATTCTCGCCAAAACGCTGTAATCCGGCGGGGTTGATGAATGTGGTCAACTGGATGTTGCCGACAGGTTGCGGCTGGGGTGAGCCTGCTGTCAGGACAGATACCGTGCCGTCACGTCCAATCGTGATATTCAGTGTATTCGGGGGAATCGTAATCGATGGTTGCAACGGAAAACCGCTGGCGGTCACCAGCTGTCCGTCCTGATCGGACTGGAATGCACCGTCGCGGGTATAAGCCAGCGTGCCATCCGGCAGCAGGATCTGGAAAAACCCTTCTCCCTGAACGGCCACATCGCGTGTATTACCGGTTTGCTGCAAATTACCCTGCAGAAAAATGCTTTCATTTGCCACTGGCCGCACCCCGGTTCCCAACTGCAGGCCGGAAGGCAGACGAGTCCGTTCGGATGACTGGGCGCCTGGCTGGCGAATGGTCTGGTACAGCAGATCTTCAAACACCGGGCGCATCCGTTTGAAGCCGTTGGTACTGATGTTGGCCAGGTTATTGGCGATCACATCCATTTTGGTCTGTTGTGCATCCAGACCGGTTTTTGAAATCCATAATGAGCGAACCATAGCGCGTTACCCTTTAAAAAATAAAAATGGAGCTGAGGAAATGCTGATTTATCTCGTCAGCTGGATTGCTTCACGCCGCTGGCGTTCGCAATGACCGTGTTTTTTTACTGCGCACGCCTCAATCCCGTCATCGACAGTGTTTTTACTGTACACGCTTCAACTCCGTCATCACGAGCAGCAAAGCTGCGTGGTGATCCAGTATTTCCGTCGTTTAAGCACTGAATGACGCTCATTGATCCAATCGGCATTTCCATAACTAGCTGCTAACCTCTCAGTGTCATGACTTCACTCGCCTGCTGGGCATTTTGCTGGGCGTGTTCGAGCATTTTCATCTGCATGTCGAACTGGCGGGCAAGCGTGATCATTTTCACCATCTCACTGACTACATTGACATTACTGCTTTCAAGTGCGCCATCAATCAGGGCAACTTTTTCATTGACAGGCGCCTGTCCTCCCTCTTTCAGCCGAAACAGGCCATCTTCTCCCCGAACGAGCTGTTCGGCAGGTGGATCAACCAGTTTGATTCGCCCGACGATCGAGACAGAAGTCATTCTCGAATCCGTCGGCAGCACTGAAACACTGCCATCCTTGCCAATCGCAATCCGGCTGTCAGGCGGGATCGAGATGGGCCCGGATTCCCCTTTGATAGTGAACCCCTGTTGGGTCTGGAGAATACCGCTGGTATCCATCTTGAGATTGCCGTGCCGGGTATAGGCTTCTTCGCCATTTTCCAGCTGGACCGCAATCCAGCCGGAGCCCTGCACCGCCACATCCAGCGGCCGATCGGTCTGCTGGATCGCCCCCGGCGTAAAATCTGCCCCTGTAGTCGAATCCAGCACAAAGGCACGGGTAGGTAACGATTCCCCGTAAACGGGCACTGCCCGGAACGCATCAGTCTGGGCCCGAAAACCTGTGGTCGAAGCATTGGCCAGGTTATGGGAAACCGTTGCCTGCTGGGTCATGGTGTGCAATGCACCGGTCATCGCGGTGTAAATCAGTCTGTCCATTTTTGAATCGTCACCTAATCAGGGTTAAACAGAAAGCCATCAAATATTCATGACGGTCTGCATTACTGCATCCTGTGTCTCGATAGTCTTGGCATTAGCCTGATAGACGCGCTGCGTCATGATCAGGCTGACCAGCTCGGTTGTCAGATCGACATTGGATTCTTCCACTGCGGAAGATTGCAGTGAACCCAGAATGCCGGTTTGCGGAATACCCACCAATGGCAATCCGGATTCAGCCGTCTCACCCCACTGGTTGTTTCCCATCGACTTGAGACCATTGGGATTGGAAAATCCTGCCAATGCAAGCTGCCCGACTGTGCGCGTGACATTATTGGTATAACTGGCCCTGATCTCACCATTATCAGAAATGCTGTACCCGGCCAGACGGCCCGAAGCAAACCCATCCTGGTTCATCGCATTCACCCCGAATTTGCTGCCAAACTGGGTGGAACGGGTTAGATCCAGTGAAAACGCAAGTGGCTGGATAGTGGGATCATCAAAAGTCACATTGACATTAACCGGCGCAACAGATGCATCCATAATTCCGCTTTGATCGAAAGTCAGATTAAGTGGGGATAAAAATGGCACTCCACTTGCTGACGTTGCCCCCTCCACAGTTGCAAATACATTCCAAGCCGAAGCTGCCGGGGCAGCTGGGTTTGTTCTTTGAAAATACAAAGTCATCAAATGAGAATTACCAAAACTGTCAAAAATTTCACCTGAAGTAGAATGAGCATAGGTTTTCGGGTCAGTCGCACTAAAAGTTGGGATTGTAGGGGGCGTTGTAGGAGATGTTGCAGGAGTTGTAGTTTGCGTTGTCAAATCTACTCGCGCATCCAGATTAACCCCTGCCATAAAGCTGGTGGTGGGCTTCGGCGTCATGTCTGCCGTAGGCAGTCGCAAATTGACCGGGATATTGGGAATAATATGGCCGGAAGCATCTGCTGAAAAACCAGTGACGTTGTAGTTGCTTGCATTGACCAGAAACCCGTCCTTGTCCAGATGGAACTGGCCGTTACGGGTGTAGCTGACCGTGCCATTGTTGCTCATCCGGAAAAAGCCATTCCCGGTAATCGCCACATCCAGCGGGTTGTTGGTAGGCGTCACATTCCCCTGGGTAAACTCCTGCGCAACCGCTGCCAGTTGCGTACCAATCCCGATCTGGTTCCTGCCTCCTCCCAGTGCATTGGCAAAGACATCGCTGAACTGCGCCTGCGACTGTTTGAAGCCAACCGTGTTGGCGTTGGCGATATTGTTACCGGTGACATCCAGCTTGGCTGAAGCCCCTCTTAATCCACTTAATCCGTGTTGAAAACCCATGATCCATTCTCCCGCTTAAAATATTTTCCTGATTGCATCCAGACCAACATAACCAAGGTTACCCACATCCAGCAATGCACCATTCTTGCCGGCTGAAGCACTGCTGACCGGGCCAAATGCCAGAGCCGAGGCAGATACTTCCTTGTTGTCGCGCATGGCCTTCAGGGCAAAGTTATATTGCCCGTCAGTCGCCGGATTACCATTACTGGCCATACCGTCCCAGACAAAAGTCCCCACACCGGCGGCCTGTGCACCGAGATCGATTTCACGCACGGCAATACCAGCCTCCTTGACGGTGATAACGAGCTTGTCTACCGGCTCAGTCAGTTCAAATCCGCCGATACCTGTACGGTTTTCCAGTTTCATATCCGCCCCCGGAATCAGAACATTGCGACCTATCATGGAGGCAGCCTCAAACGAACGGCGTGCATCAGAATCAGCCACCAGCTTTTCCAGCGTATTGTTAAGTTTATCGATGCCGCTCACGGTGCTGATCTGCGCCATCTGGCTGGTCACTTCCGCGTTATCCATCGGCTTGAGCGGATCCTGGTTCTGCATTTGTGTCACCAGCAGCTTGAGAAATCTGTCCTGCGGGTCTTCCTCCGCTTTACGATAAGATTTGATACTGCCGCTATTTGAAGCCAGCAATTCAGACAGGCTGGAATTGTTCTGTACCTGACTCATGGTATGTTTTCTCCTTTTATTGACCGATTGTGAGTGCTTTCTGCAGCAGCGTTTTGGTTACGTTCATCATGTCAACGCTGTTCTGATAGGAACGCGAAGCCGACATCATGTTGACCATTTCATCCACCACGTTGACGTTGGGCAGGGTGACATAGCCTTTTTCATTCGCCATGGGATGTTTCGGGTCGTACACCACGCGCATGGGCGAAGGGTCATTTACCACACCCGCCACTTTGACTCCCTTGGCTTTATCCGCTGTGACATCAATCGTGCGAAACACCACCTGGCGGGAGCGATAGGCTTCTCCGGTCGAGCTGGTGGCGCTGTCTGCATTGGCAAGATTACTGGCCACAACGTTCAGCCGTTGTGACTGGGCGGCCATGGATGAACCGGCAACATTGAATACGCTGAATAGGGACATGGCTGTTAATTTCCTTCTTTAATGGCTGATAACAAGGTACGGAACTGGCCGCTGATAAACGTCATCCCGGCGTCGTAACGCATGGCGTTATCAATAAACTGCATCCGTTCGGTATCCATATCGACGGTATTACCATCAATACTGGGCTGCTGTGGTACACGGTACTGCTTTGGTACAAAGGTGATCGACCTGAAATCTGCCAGGCCGATATGCCGGGGCGCGGTAGTCGCCAGAGCAGAATGCTGCATCTGCTGCGGCGACTGGGCGTTCTGTATTGCTTTGGCAAAATCGAAATCTCTTGCCTTAAAACCCGGGGTATCGGCATTGGCAATATTCCCGGACAGTAATTCCTGTCTGGATGCCCGTAACCCCAGTGCTTTCTGGTTAAAATTGACCAGATTTTCCAGCTTGCTGACCATGCTTTTCTCCTGCAAAGTATTCACTAATACATTAAGCATGAACCGTGCCAGATTCGATTCACCTCCCTGCCGGGATCAATAATTCAAATTGGCTCATGATCCCCCCTCAGTTCCTGAATTAGCCATAACACCACGGCGATACCATGCGGAACGTAGCGGCAAAAATTGCCGTCCGCGGCAAAAACTGCCCGCACAGGTCATTTACCATCATCCACTGGTCACTCACCTCAACGCCTAACCCGATACGATGAAAATAAAATTCCTGCTGCCTGCACTGGCCTGCATCCTGATTCCGGTGGCAGCGATCGCTGGTGGAGACTCACCGGCAGCAACCCTGCTCAACGTGGTAGATGATTTTGTCCGTCATGAAACCCGCCAGCTGCCCGGCAAAGTCATTATCAGGATGAACAAACCGGATACGCGCCAGCAGGCGCTTCGCCCATGCCAGCAACCAGAGGCTTTTTTACCGGCAGGTGGGCGGATATGGGGAAAATTCTCGGTGGGGGTGCGCTGTCAGGGTGAAGCCAGCTGGACAGTCCATGTCCCGGTTGAAATCGAAGTAATTGCCAGCGTTGTACACGCCGCACAACCCATCAGCATGGGCAAAACAATAGACAGCCAGGACATCGTGAGCAAAGAAGCTGATCTCGTGCGCATTCCCGGAGGAGCAATCACTGATCCCGATCAGGTGATCGGCAAAGTGGCGGCCACCTTCCTGGCATCAGGTCAACCCATACGTACCCACCAGTTGCGCGCCCCACATGTCATCTCACGCGGGCAAAAGGTACGGCTTACCGTAACCGGGGCGGGATTTGCCGTCAGCACGGAAGGCGAAGCACTTGCTGCCGCTGCCGAAGGAGAAACCGTTCAGGTGCGCAATCACACTGGACGCATCACCCGGGGAACAGCCCGGCAGGGTGGAATCGTTGAAATAAAGCAGTGATGATCTTGTCACATTGCGCTGCCACAGGCGTGAAGCAATCCGATACAACCATTTCAACAGAGCGAGCCAGTTATTTTTACACCCTGCTGACATAATTGCTGGATTACCACGTCGGCGCCGCCTCCTCGTAATGACAGCGGAAAATTGCCATTGCGAAACCTGCAGAGTTGAGGCAATCCAGCCTCTTCGTTGCCATCACCGCTTCTGGATTACCACAGCCTTACAGGCTTCGTAATGACGGCGTATGGTAGGTCGTTGCGAACGCCACAGGCGTGAAGCAATCCAGCCTCTCCGTTGCATCACCACTTATAGATCGCCACGCTGCACTGCTCATCGCGAGGATGAATGAGAGTGTTGTCCTTACGAAGAAGAGCAGCCTTTAGCTACGAATGTAATGAAGCAACCCGGTATTTTTATCGTGCCTTCCGGACAATTTGCATCAGCAAATGACCCTCCTTGGCTAAATACCAGCACCCACAACTGGCAGAAGACATTGCATTCGTCCATGATGCAGGTTTTGCGTGATTCAGGGAGAAAGCGGCATGGATCAGGGACTGGTGCTCGTCATCAACTGTGGCAGTTCATCTATCAAATTTGCTCTGGCAGATCCCTCACAGAGTGGCTTTCTGCTAAGTGGCCTGGCGGAGCGGCTGGCCGCTGGTAACGATGAAGGTCTTTTACACTGGCAGCAAAATAATCAGGAAAATACGCAATCATTAGCCACACCCACCCATCGCGCTGCGCTTGCCGCCATATTGCCCAAAGTGCAGGAAATCGCCGGTTCCCGCCTGCTCGGTATTGGCCATCGTGTCGTACATGGTGGCGAACATTTCAGCTCGGCACAAATCATTACGCCCGCTGTACTGGATGCTGTGCGCGCTACCACGCAACTTGCTCCCCTGCATAATCCCGCTAATTTACTGGGTATTGAAACCGCGCAAGACTTGTTTCCCGATCTGCCCCATGTTGCTGTATTTGATACAGCTTTCCACCAGACACTGCCCGAACATGCCTGCCGATACGCCCTGCCTGAAATGCTTTATCGTGACCATGGTGTACGCCGTTACGGTTTTCACGGTACCAGCCACCAATATGTCAGCCAGTACGCTGCACAAATGACCGGCCTGCCTGTCAATGACAGTTGCTGGCTCACCGCGCATTTGGGCAATGGCTGTTCAACTGCCGCGATCGTAAATGGCGAGAGTCAGGATACCAGCATGGGCATGACACCACTGGAAGGCGTAGTAATGGGCACACGCAGCGGCGATGTTGACCCCAACCTGCACAGCTACCTTGCCCGCACCCTGGGCTGGAATCTGGAAAGAACTGATCAGCTGTTAAACAAAGAAAGTGGCCTGCTCGGGCTTTCCGGCCTGACAAACGATATGCGCACCCTGGAACAGGCCCGGCTCAGCGGCCATACAGGCGCAACATTAGCTATCGAGGTGTTTTGTTATCGCCTGGCAAAATCACTGGCAGCCCTCAGCTGTGCGCTGCCCCGACTGGATGGTGTGATTTTTACCGGTGGCATTGGTGAAAATTCAGCATTGGTTCGTGAAAAAACAATCACTCATTTACACTTGCTGAATCTGTATATTGATCCTGCCGCCAACGCTGCGTGTGCACACGGCAAAGCCGGCACTATTCAGGCTGAGGGCAGCATACGCATTTTGGTTGTGCCTACCGACGAAGAACGGCAAATTGCACGGGATACAGAAGCTGTACTGAAACAATCGCCAACAGTAACTCCATAACACCTAGTTTTTCATCAGCCTTTACATGGGATGAATAAAAATATGCATACTTTCCTTGTTGCCTCTACCGGCTTTGGTGTCGGGCTTACTTCAACCAGTCTGGGATTGGTGCGGGCACTCGAATATGGCGGCCTTAAGGCAGGCTTTTACAAACCTGTTGCCCAGCAGCATCCCGGTGATTCCGGGCCGGAATATTCCACTGAACTGATCTCACGAACATTGGGGCTGACACCACCCGCTCCACTCCCGTTAGATGCGGTTGAGCATCTGCTGGGCGAGGGCCAGATGGATGATTTGATGGAAGACATTGTCCGGCGATTTCAGCAGGCATCCGAAGGCTATGATGTGATGGTGGTGGAAGGCATGGTGCCCACACGCTATGTCAGCTATGCTTCACGCATAAATACCGAGCTGGCCGGCAGTCTCGATGCCGATATCATTCTCGTTTCATCTGCCGAAGATGACACACCTCAGGCGATTGCAGACCGTATTGAAATTCATGCCCAATTTTTTGGCGGCATTCAGAATCCCCGTTTATCCGGAGTGATCCTCAATAAAATTCGCACCGCTCATCCTGATGATTTTCTTGAGCAGCTAAAAAGCCACTCCACCCTGTTCCGCCAGTCCGGCTTCCAGATTCTTGGCTGTATTCCCTGGGAAGATTCCTTAAATGCTCCTCGCATGACAGATGTTGCCACACAGCTGGGAGCCTGCATCGTGAATGCAGGTGACAGTAAAAAACACCGTGTGCAGGATATCGTGCTGTTTGCCCGTTCCGCCTCCAATTCAGTAGCATTGTTACGCTCCGGAGTGCTGGTGGTCACGCCAGGCGATCGGGATGACATCATCATCGCCGCCAGTCTTGCCGTGCTGAATGGTGTGCCGCTGGCAGGGCTGTTGCTGTGCAGTGATTTCCCGCCCGACCCGCGTGTACTGGAATTGTGCAAAGGAGCACTGGCCAGGGGGTTACCGGTTTACACCGTCACGACCAATTCATACGATACCGCCACCAGCCTGCATCACGTGAACCGGGAGATTCCACTGGATGATCATGAGCGCGCTGAACATGTCACCAGCTTTGTAGCGGGCCATATTCACCAGGAACTGTTGATCAAGCGCTGTGGTGAACCACAGGAGCAGCACCTTTCTCCTTCCGCCTTCCGTTATCACCTGGTCAAACGGGCACAGGATGCCAACTGCCGCATCGTATTACCGGAAGGATGTGAGCCACGCACCCTTCAGGCAGCGGCCATTTGCCAGGAACGAGGAATTGCCCGTTGCGTGCTGCTGGCAAAACCTGATGCTGTCAAAGCGATGGCCGATGCACGTGGCATTACCCTGCCCGAAGGGCTTGAAATGATTGATCCGGAAAAAGTGCGCTGGAATTATGTGGCAGCCATGGTGGAGCTGCGCAAACATAAAGGATTGAATGAACCCATGGCATTGGCGCAATTGGAGGACAACGTTGTGCTGGGCACCATGATGCTGGCGACAGGTGAAGTCGATGGCCTCGTCTCCGGCGCGATCAATACCACCGCCAATACCATCCGCCCCGCTTTGCAACTGATCAAAACGGCACCCGGTTTTAAACTTGTCTCCTCTGTTTTTTTCATGCTGCTGCCAGAACAGGTGGTGGTATATGGCGATTGTGCGGTTAATCCCAATCCAACTGCCGAAGAACTGGCCGATATCGCACTGCAAAGCGCTGCATCAGCACAGGCACTGGGTATTGAACCACGCGTAGCCATGCTGAGTTATTCCACTGGTGATTCCGGCAGTGGACAGGAAGTGGAAAAAGTACGCGAAGCCACCCGGCTTGCCCGTTTGGCACGCCCCGATCTGCCAATTGACGGCCCTTTGCAATATGACGCCGCTGCGATTGCCAGTGTGGGCCAGCAAAAAGCACCGGGCAGCCCGGTTGCCGGGCGCGCTACCGTGTTTATTTTTCCGGATCTCAATACTGGCAATACCACTTACAAGGCGGTACAGCGCAGCGCCAATGTGGTCAGTGTCGGCCCCATGCTGCAGGGGCTGCGCAAGCCGGTGAATGATCTGTCACGCGGCGCGTCGGTGGAAGATATTGTGTATACCATTGCCTTAACCGCCGTACAGGCAGCCAGTCAACGCTAAAGCTACAGAAAAATCAGGTCTGATTTTCCAGAAACAACTCCTGCCCCAATGTGGCGCGATCCGATGCCGAAGCAGGAATTTCCTTCAGTCTGGCGATTTTTCCCAGCAAACGGCTTATACCTCTGCGATTAGCGATCTGGATAGACAGGCCTGGGCGGGCATTGAGTTCCAGCACCAGTGGCCCGAGTTCCCGGTCAAGTACGACATCCACACCCAAGTATCCCAACCCAACGAGATCATGACATTGCGCCGCCAGTGTCAGCAGTTTATGCCAGTGTGGAATCTGCAGCCCGCTGATGGTGGCACCGGTATCCGGGTGCTGTTCAACCGGAAAATTCTGCCAGATGGCATGTGTCGTACACCCGGTCATCAGATCAATACCGGCACCCACTGCACCCTGATGAAGATTGGCTTTGCCATCCGACATGCGGGTTGGCAGGCGCACCATGCAGGCAACCGGAATCCCCCTGAAGACGATGGTGCGAATATCCGGCACGCCACGATAGGAAACTGCTTCAAACAACGGGTCGAACCTGACCCGGTATTCGATCAGCGCCTGATCCGGTTGTCCGCCCAGGCTGTAAAGACCACTGAGGATATTTGAAATGTGATATTCAATTTCCTCCCCAGTCAGCAAATCGCCGTTATTTTGGCGATAACGGTTGTTAAGGCGGCCGGTAATGACACAAATCCCGTTGCCACCCGAACCATGCGCCGGTTTTATTACGAAATCTTCATGGTCTTTGACGATGTTGGCAAAATTGGCGACATCATGCTGAATCTCAATCACGCCATACAGCTCAGGCACCGCAATACCAGAAGCTATTGCCAGATACTTGGTCCGCAGCTTGTCATCCACCAGCGGATAAAGTGAGCGTTTGTTGTAATGCAGAATGAAATCAGCATTACGCTGATTCATGCCAACCACCCCACTCTTTTTGAGTTTCCCCAGAAATCCGAACATGGCGTTACGGCTTGTTTCGTGCAAATGCACGGAAGCGCCAGAGTTCCATCAACCGGTAGCCGGAGTAACGGCCCAGCAACAGGATCGCCGCCAGCACCACCAGCAACAGCTCGGGAAACATGAAGAACATGTACTGGAGTTCGCTGATACTCATGGCCAGATAACCCATCACCGCCACCAGCAGGCTGCCAGATACTTGTTTGAAGGCTTCCATCGGCCCGGCTTCTTCCCAGGTGAGCGACATGCGCTCAATCGTCATCGTCATGATTACCATCGGGAACAGGGCAACGGACAGCCCCATTTCAAATCCGAGCTTGTGCATGATGACGCTCACCCCTGCCATCAACAGGACAACCATGGTCAACACTGCCGCCAGACGGGGAACCAGCAGCAGCTTCAACTGCTCGACGTAGGCACGCAGCAACAGTCCCAGGCCCACGATCAGGCTGAACAGGATCACCCCCCAGAATAATTCTGTTTCACGAAAGGCCATTGCAATCAGGATGGGCATAAATGTACCGAAAGTACGGATCCCAATGATGTTGCGCATAAACACGACAACCAGTGCCCCCAGCGGCACCATTAGCAGCACCCTGTACACATTCTGGGTATGCACAGGTAACGAGTACAGCGAAAAATCCATCAGGTGAGAACCTTTTTCCGCTGAACGGAACCCGGCAATATCGATGGTTTCCTGCACTGTTTTGGCAACCGAATACTGGATACCGGATTCAGAAGCGCCTTCGATCGAAAAAGAGCGGTCATCATCAGTCTGCCAGATGATGAAATCCGCCGGCAGACCTTCCCGGCCATCCCTGATATTCAATGTGCGCCACTGCTCACCATCATAAACCTGCAGAAAATGCTCCAGATCCGTGTATTCCCTGTTGTCCTGCAGACGCAATCCGCGAATGACACGGGAAGGAATACGCGCACCAGCCAGAATCCAGTTCAGGCTTTTTGCCAGATTACGTGTGCGGCTGACATGCTTCATCAGTAATTTCAGTTCCGGCAGGGATGCTGCAGAATTCAGCTGTTCGATCACCCGTTGCGCAAAGGAAATGGTATCAGCCGATTGCTGACGCGCCTTGTCCAGTACGCCTTTTATCACCGGCACCAGCTTCTCGGGATACTCGGGAGGTTTGGGATAAACAGGCGCTGCATCCGGTTTGTGCGCAGCTTCTTCATTTTCGAATAATACAACCCGGTAAAACAGCAATTGTTTGCCATGCGCCCTGCGTTTGGCCCATCGCGCCACGCGGCCGGAATTATCCTGCTCGATTGCCAGGCCGTAATCCGCACTGACAAAATCCTCATCGAGAATGGAATAACCGGCCGGGTTGAAAGGAAGCGGTAAAGTTACCTTGATTGCGCTATCCGGTTTGGCCCGGAAACTGATGCGGGCTTCGATGTTCCACACCTGCGCCTCTTCCGATGCGGTTAAAGGCAGGCCGATTACCGCTATTTTGTAATAGGCCAGTCCCAATCCTGTAACGCACAGTATCAGCGTCAGCAAAAATAGATGCAGTTTTCTCATTCAGATCGCCCGGAATCAGTTGATTCGCTCTCTTTCTTTTTCTTCTTGGTATGGCCACACACTGCTTTGGAAAGATAAGCGCGCGCTGGGTCAACCATTACATATCCGGCCAGTGCCTTACGCCCGAGCAGCACCGGGTAATTCAGGGCGCGACGGTCGATCAGATCGAATTCTGCTTCCCGGATCTCATCCGCCAGACAGATTTCCATGGAGATTACCGGGCGCTCCTGCGAGGGGCCATCATGCTGTTTGATTTTAAGCATACGAACCAGCGGACGCTCAATTTCGACGAAACGCTCCCCGGTATCCTTTCTGAAGTCAAACGTAAATTTAACCCATGTTTTGCCATTCTTCTTGAACACGCTGATATCACGTGCGCTCATGGAAGATGTATTGGCACCGGTATCAATTCGGGCAGGCGTCTTGATTCCCCAGGGTTCCAGGCGGATAAGCTCCACCCAGCCAATGATTTTCAGAGGTTCCGGAGTTGTCATGGTTTTCTCCGCTGAAACTGTGCCGCAGGACGCCAGTAACAATAAAACTGCAAACAGGAGGTGCAACAGTTGTCTGATTGAACGCATAGCCATCAGGTTTTTCCGGGATTTTTTACTGGTTAAAGGAGGGTATGGGCACGGGGATTTTATCGGATAAAGATAAGGAACCGGAGGCTCAACAGCCTCATGAAGTACGGAAATATATGGGTTCACACTCCACAAATTGAGAAGGAAGCACCATCAGCCACTTCCGGCCAAATGGAGCGGGTGAAGGGAATCGAACCCTCGTATGCAGCTTGGGAAGCTGCCGTTCTGCCATTGAACTACACCCGCGTGTATAAAAACCTGCACTCCAACCGTCGCAAGCTACGCAACGCTGGAAACAATTATAACAAGACACTGCTGTCCAAAACAGCCGAATCCAAATGGTATAAACCGCAACCGGATTACAGCCGATGCTATAATTTCGCCGACCTGACTGGTAATGCTGCCAAATTGCTCAAAAATATCACTTCCGTGTCTCCGGTTTTACTCCCGATCAATAATTCCACGCACCTGATGGCCACGACAAGTGGCCGGTGTACCCATCGGCAGCGTTTATGCGCTCCGGTATTCACACATCACATTTAATCTGTTGGAGGAATAATGAGCCACACCCTGTATGAAAATAAAAACCCGCGTGTACAACGCTGCGAACTGGCTGTTCCCGGCTCTCGCCCTGAAATGTTTGAAAAAGCACTGAAAAGTGGTGTGGATTTCATATTTCTGGATCTGGAGGATGCTGTAGCGCCGGATGACAAACTCCAGGCAAGAAAAAACATCATTCAGGCAATCAATGATCTGGACTGGAAAGGCCACGGTATTACCCTCTCTGTGCGTATCAACGGGCTGGATACCCAATACATGGTGCGTGATGTAGTTGATCTGGTTGAACAGGCCGGACATAAGATCGATACGCTGCTGGTTCCCAAGGTCGGGGTTTATTCGGATGTTTATATGGTGGAAGCCATGCTTAGCCAGCTTGAGATGCAACAGGGGCTGAAAAACAGGATCGGCATAGAAGCGCTGATTGAAACCGCACTTGGTATGGCCAATGTTGAAGACATCGCCCGCAAAGGAACAGCAGGGCGCCTGGAGGCATTGCATTTTGGCGTAGCCGATTACGCTGCCAGTAACCGCGCCCGCACCACCAATATCGGCGGGCTCAACCCTGATTACCCGGGTGATCAGTGGCATGCCGCTATCAGCAGGATGACCGTTGCCTGTCGTGCATTTGGCCTGCGCCCGATTGATGGACCGTTTGGTGATATTCAGGATCCGGAAGGTTTCAAACTGGCTGCAAAACGCGCTGCTGCACTGGGGTGTGAAGGCAAATGGGCGATTCACCCTTCACAAATAGCACTGGCCAACGAGGTCTTTACCCCGCCAGCCGCTGAAGTCGATAAGGCCAAACGAATCCTGGCAGCCATGAAAGAAGCTGCTGCGCAGGGAAAAGGTGCTGCAGCACTGGATGGCAAGTTAATTGACGCCGCCTCGGAAAGAATGGCCAACAACATCGTCAAAATGGCAGAGGCAATTGCTGCCAAAAGCAGGTAACTACCGCAACAAACCTACAGGAAGCCCTGAAGCGATCTGCACCCCGCCATCCGGCATGGAATCCGGCAAAAAATGCCAGACCCTTTACGGCTTCCTGAAACCTGACCATTCCATAAAACTCAAGGGAGAACATATTGGATATCCATGAATATCAGGCCAAGGAAATCCTGGCTGATTACGGTATCAAACTGGCTGAAGGTGGACTGGCGCACACTGCGGAAGAAGCGGTTCAACGCAGCCGCGAAATCGACGGCAATGTCTGGGTTGTCAAGGCACAGATTCATTCCGGCGCCCGCGGCAAAGCGGGGGGTGTCAAAGTCTGCAAAACACATGAAGAAATCGAAGCGACAGCTGAATCGCTGCTGGGAAAAAAACTGGTTACCCACCAGACCGGCCCGGCAGGCAAACTCTGTTCAAAACTGTATATCGAAGCAGGTACCGACATTGCCCGCGAAGTGTATCTTGCATTCATGATTGATCGCAGCCATGAACGTATTGTCATGGTGGGCTCTGCGCAGGGTGGAATGGATATTGAAACCCTGGCACTCACCCATCCGGATGCCATCAGGAAAATCCATATTGAACCTGCCGTCGGTCTGCAGGATTTCCAGGCAAGAACCATGGCATTTGCCCTGGGTCTGGGAGATGAGCTGCTCAATCACGCCATCAGAACAATCAAGGGTTGCTACCGCGCCATGCGCGATCTGGATGCCAATATCCTTGAAATCAATCCGCTGGTAGTAACACGCAAAAACGAGCTGATCGCACTCGATGCCAAAATGAGTTTCGATGAGAATGCACTGTTCCGCCGCACACGAATCGCTGAATTGCGGGATAACTCACAAATCGACCCGCGTGAGGTTGCTGCTGCTGAAGCGGGCCTCAGCTATGTCGGTCTGGATGGAGATATCGGCTGCATGATCAATGGTGCCGGGCTGGCAATGGCTACCATGGACATGATCAAACTGGCTGGTGGTGAACCTGCCAACTTTCTGGATGTGGGTGGCGGTGCTTCCGCCGAGCGTACTGAAAAGGCTTTCCGCCTGGTGCTGGCAGATAAAAATGTCAAAGCCATGCTGGTCAATATCTTTGCCGGGATCAACCGGTGTGACTGGATTGCTGAGGGCGTGGTCCAGGCGGTGCGAAATATTGGAATGACTGTTCCTCTGGTAGTGCGCCTGTCCGGCACCAATGTGGAAGAAGGCCGTCGCATCATCGCTGACAGCGGATTGCCCATTATCACTGCAGAAACACTGGCAGAAGCCGCCGAGAAAGCAGTACAGGCACGCAACCAGGCCGCAGCCTGAATAACACGATACGAATAAGGGGAACAGCAAGTGGCAATTCTTATCAATGAGCGGACACGGATCATCGTCCAGGGCTTTACCGGCCGGATCGGCACCTTCCACGCCCAGGAAATGATCGATTATGGCTCTAATGTAGTGGGTGGCGTCACACCCGGCAAAGGGGGACAAAAACACCTGGGGCTGCCGGTATTCAACACCGTGCAGGAAGCAGTTGAACAGGCTGGCGCAGAAGCCAGCATCGTATTCGTTCCACCAGCTTTTGCCGCAGATTCCATCATGGAAGCGGCTGATGCCGGTATCAGATACTGTGTCTCCATCACCGATGGCATCCCAACCCAGGACATGATGACTGTCAAAAACTTCTTACGTCTGTTTCCGAAGCAGGACAGAATGATGCTGACCGGTCCCAACTGTTCGGGCACCATCAGCCCGGAGCGTTCAATGCTGGGCATTATGCCGGGACATATCTACAGCCGGGGTGTTGTTGGCGTGGTTGGCCGTTCCGGTACTTTGGGTTATGAGGCTGCTGACCAGATGCGGCGGCTGAATATCGGCATATCCACCTCGGTTGGTATCGGCGGAGACCCCATTATTGGCAGCTCACACCGGGATGTGCTGGAAAAACTGGAAGAAGATCCTGAAACCAAAGTTGCGCTGATGATTGGTGAAATCGGCGGCCCGATGGAAGTGGAAGCTGGAATATTCGCCAAAGAAAATATGAGCAAGCCGCTGGTTGCCTACATCGCCGGTCTGACTGCACCGCCTGGCAGAAGAATGGGTCACGCCGGCGCCATTATCTCCTCGGCTGGTGAAAGCGCCGCGGAAAAAGTGGAACGGTTAAAAGAGCTGGGCGTAACCATCTGCCCTACCCCATCCCTGATGGGCGAAACCGTTGCCAAAGTACTGGCCAGACTTTAATTTACAGCCAGAATGCGGGTTTACGGGAAAGCATACACCACGAGTGGTGTATGTCGGGCGTTTGCACAGATTGAAGCTATGCCTCCCGAAACACAACTTAAACCGTTTGATCGGGAGGTAACCCTCCATTTTCAACACCCCCGAAAATCAGCAGCTTTCATGGCTGGACAAAAGGCATTTTCAGCGTAGACATAGCCAGGACAAACATTAACCGATAGATCATGGCCAATAGTAGCCCCGCCTATACGCACGGTTATCACAGTTCAGTGCTGCGTTCACATAACAATCGTACCGTTGAAAACTCAGCGCTGTACTTGCTCTCTGAACTTGCTTCGGGCAGGAATCTTCTTGATGTGGGTTCTGGTGCAGGAACGATTACGGCAGATTTTGCGGAAAGGCTCTCACCGGGCCGCGTTACCGCTCTTGAGACGACCGGACAGGCGCTTCATTTGACACGAGATGAAGTAAACCGCCATGGCTTGAGTAATGTCGATTTCGTCGTGGGTGACGTTCACGCGCTGGAATTTCCCGATAATCACTTCGATATCGTGCATGCGCATCAGGTATTGCAGCATGTCAGCAACCCGGTTCAGGCATTGCGGGAAATGAAAAGGGTATGCAAGCCTGGTGGAATTGTTGCTGCGCGTGATAGCGACTACGCAGGATTCATCTGGTTTCCGCAGCTTCCAGAACTGGATGAGTGGATGGACTGGTATCAGAAGGCCGCCCGTACAAATCGGGGAGAACCAAATGCCGGACGGCATTTGTTGTCCTGGGCACAAAAGGCCGGGTTCAGTAACATAACCTCAACCTCTAGCACCTGGTGTTTATCGACGCCGGAAGCACGGAACTGGTGGGGAAGCATGTGGGCAGAACGTATCCTGGAATCGAAGATTGCCGGACAACTGTGCGATCAACGTATTGCATCCCGGCACGATCTTGAGCGCATCTCAAAAGCATGGCTGGACTGGGCCGCAGCTGAGGATGGCTGGATGTCCATAGTACACGGCGAAATACTCTGTCATATCTGAAGTTTTGCCACCTGGCACAATCATCAACACCTGCCCACGTGTAGCAGGCCCATCGGATATGTTCCACCAGCACTGACTGAAGAAAATCATTACCATGCTTGAGCCAATAAACAGGCATGGCAGTTTCGTTTAGTCACCCGTTCAGGCAACTGGATCAGGATTTACTTTTTTCTCGGCCTTTTCTACCTTCTCAACCTTTTCCAGCTTTTTTGCACGCCGTGTGATTTCTTCTTTAACTTCATCCAGGAAACCACTGTTTTTCTTGTATTGCTGTTTTATCTTCCACCAGGTGAAGCAAACGGCTGTACCCGGCAGTATCGGGATAAAACCTGTCACATCAATGCCATCGAAAGTTAAAAATACCACTCCAGTTGAGATGCCAAACACGCCCAGCAGCCCAACTATGTTTCCCTTGCGCCCGTTCCAGATCGATTGATCATGTTTGGTACGCCACCCTTCAATTTGATCACGGGCGGATGCGAGTTCTTCGTCCGTCCATTTTTTGAGGTTCATCTGCTTTCCTCCTGATAGTTATAGCTTATGGTTAAGTCTGAATAGTAGTCTCTATACGCTGGCCGCTTCTTCTACTCCGTTGCAGCATCCTTGCCTGGTATTAGACCATTCAACCGCTCGATTAACGCTCGCCTTTCATCTTCAGCTTCCTGATAGCGTGTGTAGAGCTCGTGTAATTCTGTTGTATAACGATGTATCTTTTCAGCGTGTTCCTTGCGCTGCCTGGCAATATCCTCGTATTTTGGCGCTTCGCCACTGATAATGACATTACCCCCGGCAGGCTGTGGCTGGTTTACTTGCGCTATCTCGTTACGTCGCAATTCCTGAAGCATCTGAAACTGCTGGAACAAAATCTGCTGCTCCTGCTGCTGCTGCGTAATGGCTGCTTCCAGTTCCCAAATCTGTTTTTCGTTACCGGCTTCTGCAGATACGGTTATCGGAAACAGCAACAAACAAAAAAGCAGCAGTTTCATCGTTATCAGATATGAATGGCTCGCTTATCCACACCCAATGCAGCCTCGTGCAGCGATTCAGATAATGAAGGGTGCGCATGTACGATACGGGCCAAATCTTCGCTGCTGGCGGAAAATTCCATCGCAACCACAGCTTCCGCAATCATTTCAGAAACATAAGGGCCAACCATGTGTACACCCAGAATACGATCCGTCTCCGCATCAGCCAGAACTTTGACAAACCCGGTTGTCTCTCCCAGCGCGCGGGCACGTCCGTTGGCCATGAACGGAAACTGGCCTGCTTTATAGGCAATCCCTTCTGCCTTCAGCGCCTGTTCCGTTTTACCAGCCCAGGCAATCTCCGGTGCGGTATAGATTACCCAGGGCATCATGCCGAGATTCACATGACCAGCTGAATCCGCTCCTCCCTGCTGACCTGATGCAATCCGTTCCGCAACCGCAACGCCTTCCTCGGAAGCCTTGTGCGCCAGCATCGGCCCTCTTACAACATCACCAATTGCATACACATTCGGCAGGTTGGTCTGGCAGAATTCATCCACGCCAATATACCCGCGCTCATCGAGCTTCAACCCTGCTTCTTCGGCTCCCAGTCCGGTGGTATTGGGCACGCGTCCCACGGCCACGATAAGTTTATCCACTTTCAGCTTCTGTGCATTCCCGTCATGATCAACATACTCAATCTCCACACTTTGTTCATCTGCTTTGGTTGAGCTGATCTCTACCCCAGTGTGGATAACAAGTCCGGTATCGCGCGTCAACGCCTTGTAGGCTTCTTTAGCGACCTGCTCATCTGCTGCCGGCAGAAAATCCGTCTGCGCTTCCAGCAGTGTCACTTCCGCACCCAATCTGCGCCAGACGCTTCCGAGCTCCAGGCCAATCACCCCTGCACCGATAATGGCGAGCTTTACAGGTGTTTGCCGTAAAGCCAGTGCGCCTGCATTATCGAGTACGTTAATACCATCTACCGGCGCAATTTTCAGGGTACGGGGCGTGGAACCGGTCGCAATGATGATGTGTCTGGCACGTACCGATTGCTCCTTACCATCAGCATTTACCCGGATTTCCCAGCTGTCATCTGTATCATTGCGCTTCTGTAATGCCCCCCGGCCATACATAGCTGTCACTTTATTTTTTTTGAACAGCATGCCAATACCAGCGGTAAACGCTTTGACGATCTTGTCCTTGCGGGCAATCATGGCTGGAACGTCAATCGACAATCCCTCCACTCTGATACCGTGTTCAGTAAACTTATGTCCGGCGCGCTCAAAATTCTCGGAAGATTCGAGCAGTGCTTTGGAAGGAATACAACCGACATTAAGGCAGGTCCCACCCAGGCTGGATTTGCCCTGATCATTCTTCCAGTCATCGATACATACCGTATTGAGGCCAAGCTGTGCACAGCGAATAGCTGCCACATAGCCACCCGGCCCTGCACCAATAACTGCTACATCAAATAAACTATCCATATCAGTCAAATAATCCAAATAGCTTGTTGAAAAAACCGGCCTGAACTATCCGGAACAATAAAAGGTCGGCACTCACTATGACACACTGCTATGAATCACATCAATTTTGCCAATCTCTGCTGCAGCCTGAATGAATTGTGTCATTTTATGCAGTTGCGCCATGGATTGAGCGGTTTGTTGTTGTCCACGCATACATTCGCGTCTGGCTATGCTGGCAGTAGAGGACTCCCATTGCAGGGATTGCAGCAGCTCATCAGCTGAACCGGAATCGTTACATACCAGCACCATATCACATCCCGCCTGCAGGGCCTGCTCTGTCCGACGAGTGATGCCGCCATAATTCATGGCGGCCTGCATACACAGATCATCACTGAAAACGCAGCCTGCAAATCCCAGATCACGCCGTAAAATGTGCTGCAGCCATGTACTGGAAAATCCCGCCGGATTCGTGTCAATCGCAGGGTAAATCACGTGCGCCGCCATGATGCCGGACAAACCGGAATCAATCATTTTCCGGAAAGGAACCAGATCTTCCTTTTCAATCTCCGTATAACTGCGCGAATCAACAGCAGTTTCAACATGGGTATCCGCCTGAACTGCGCCATGGCCAGGAAAATGTTTACCCACCGCCGCCATGCCTGCCAGTTTCAATCCATTTATCAGGGCGCCTGCCAGATCAGCCACTGCCTGTGGTTCACGATGGAAGGCACGGCTACCGATTACACAGCTTTGTCCATAATCAAGATCCAGTACGGGTGTAAAGCTCAAATCAACACCACATGCCCTGAGTTCTGAAGCCAGCACATAACCTGTTTGCTTTGCCAGATGACATGCCAGGCCAGGTTTTTTATCGTAAATTTCCCCCAGCGCATGCATTGGTGGCAACCGTGTAAAACCATCCCGGAAGCGTTGTACTCTGCCGCCTTCCTGATCCACTGCAATGAGCAGGGGTGGATGTTTTAGTGCATGAATTGCCATTGTCAGTTCTGTCAGTTGCGCCGGCGATGTGTAATTCCGCGTAAACAGAATGACCCCCCCCACCAGCGGATGATTCAGCCGGGTACGATCTGCTTCAGTTAATTCCGTGCCCGCTATATCGAGCATCAACGGGCCAGGTGACATCACTGTTTTTCCAGAACAACAAAGGCGCTGACCATGGTCAACTCATCACTGATGGAGAGATGATGACTGGTAATACCGCGCTGCCCTATCCAGCCTGCCAGCTCCTGATGGAATTCAAAATACGGCTTTCCCTGTGAATCGTGCTGAACAGCGATATTTCCAAACATAACCGGGGCGCGCATCCCCGTGCCGACCGCTTTGGAAAAGGCTTCCTTGGCAGCAAAGCGCTTCGCCAGGAATAGTGCGGGTTTGACATGACCCTGGAAATCCGGCCATTCCACATCTGCCAGCACACGTTTGGCAAATTGCTCACCATAACGTTCTAGCGATTGGGCAATACGGGCAGGATCGACCAGATCAGTCCCGATACCGTAGATCATGCACTGGCTTTCCGGATCAGGGCTTTCATTTCCCGAACAGCCTCGGCAAAGCCAACAAACAGCGCCCGGGCAACGATGGCGTGGCCAATATTCAACTCGGAAATCTCCGGTATGGCAGCAATCTGTGCAGTATTCTCATAATGCAATCCGTGCCCGGCGTTAACCTGCAACCCTCGCCCAAAGGCATAAGCTGCCATGGTACGGATATTTTCCAGTTCAGCCTGCTGTGCTTTGAATGTTTCAGTATCCGCATAACGACCGGTATGCAGTTCAATCACGGGGGCGCCCGCTTTAATCGCCGCATCAATCTGATCAGCCTGCGCATCGATAAACAATGAAACACGGATTCCGGCTTCTGCCAGACGTTCGCATGCTGTGCTGATCTGCTCAAAATGCCGGATTACATCCAGTCCACCTTCAGTTGTCAGCTCTTCTCTCCGTTCAGGAACCAGACAAATATCGTGCGGTTTAATCCGGCAGGCAAAGGCAACCATTTCCTCCGTCACGGCACTCTCCAGGTTCATCCTGGTTTTAAGCTGCCCACGCAGGATAATGACATCTTCTTCCTGAATATGGCGACGATCCTCACGTAAATGCAGTGTAATTGCATCGGCACCATTATCCTCTGCTATCAGTGCTGCCTCAATCGGGCTGGGATACATTGTGCCACGTGCCTGCCGCACAGTTGCCACATGATCAATATTGACACCCAAAGCTATCATGATTATCCGGTTTTTCCGCTCGCTTCCAGTCAGTTAGTAATTCTTAACATTTTTCCCGTTATTCATAACCCAGGCTCCTTAGTGCAGCAGCATCATCCGCCCAGCCGGACTTCACTTTAACCCACACTTCGAGATAAACCTTGCCATCGAACAGTACTTCCATATCCTTGCGCGCCTGCGTGGCCATCTCCTTCAGTTTTTTTCCCTGCTTACCAATAATGATAGCCTTCTGGTTTTCTCTTTCCACCAGAATACAGGCATGGATACGCCGTAAATTACCCTCCATGGTAAATTGTTCTATTGCCACACTGACGGAATAGGGTACTTCTTCTCCAATTTGGCGGAAAACCTTTTCCCGTAACAGCTCTGATGCCAGAAACCGTTCGTTTCGATCTGTAATTTCATCTTCAGCAAATATAGGGGGATTCTCTGGCAGATGTTGACGAATTGCTTCAACCAGGGCTGGCAGTTGCCTGCTTTGCAGAGCGCTAACGGGAACAATATCCGAGAACTCAAATAACCCGGCTATTTTCCGGATAAAAGGAAGCAGCTGCAATTTATCTGCCAGCGTATCAATTTTATTGATTACCAGAACGACAGGAAGATTCCGCGGCAATTTCTCAAGAACCTGTTCATCTTCATGGCCAAACCGCCCCGCCTCAATCACAAACACAACGACATCTACATCCTGCATACTTTGCAGAACAACCCGGTTCATTGTCTGATTAAGCTGGCTGCGATGGCGTGTCTGGAAACCGGGAGTATCCACGAAAACAAATTGTGACTGCGTATCCGTCAGAATTCCGTGAATCCGGTGGCGGGTAGTTTGCGCCTTTCTGGAAGTAATACTGATTTTCTGTTTGATCAGGTGATTCAACAATGTTGATTTACCAACATTGGGCCGCCCCACAATGGCTACATAGCCTGTTTTGTACTCAGGTGTGCTCATGATATGCAGCTTTCCGGATGAAAGAAGATACGATTGATCAAGAAAAGTAATTTAGTACCGGTGAGTACTGCCGCTCAGTGCCTTACACTGACAAGCTCATATGCCTGTCGTGCAGCTTCCTGTTCTGCCCGGCGACGGCTGGTCCCTTCGCCTGTTGTTCGAATATCAAATTTGGAAATAACGCATTCCACCTGAAAAATCTGTGTATGCGGATCACCCTGGGCTGAAAGCACACTGTACTCCGGCAAGGCAATCTTGCGGCTCTGCAGAAATTCCTGCAGCCGGGTTTTGGGATCTTTACTGGTAATATCCGGCCCCAACTGCTTAATCAGCGGCTCATACAGGGCAGCAATAATCTGTTCAACCGTGGTAAACCCGCTTTCGAGATAGATCGCACCAATTATAGCTTCCACTGCATTGGCCAGAATTGAAGGACGACGATGTCCGCCACTTTTACGTTCACCCTCACCGAGCAGAATCAGCTCTCCTATACCCAGAACAGATGCCAGCTGATGCAGAGCCTGCTGATTAACAAAATTGGCGCGCAATCGGGTCAGATCTCCTTCCGGCAATGACGGGAAGCGCTTAAACAGCAATGTCGATACTGCACAGTTCAGTACACTATCGCCCAGAAATTCAAAACGCTCATTGTGCGGAAAGCCACAACTGCGGTGCGTAAGCGCTTCCTGAAGTAAATCAGGCTGTTTGAAGAGATAACCTAATTTCTGCGAGAGAAATGTGTAATCCCGCTCTTTCAGTATTTTTATCCGTTTGTTTTTTATATTGCGCACAACAGGCATGGAACTGATCATCGATTACTGGCGGCATCGAAATCAATCTGTAAAGAAAGGTTCGCAAATAAGGGCTTTATCACTGTATAGCTGACATTCAGTACAACTTGCTCATCCTGTTTTTTGATAATGACATCACTTCCATTGACTGACTTGATATCATCCATAGCCGCTTTTTTGTCAAACGCCTGGCGAATTGCCTGAGTTCCTGCAGTGCGCAATTCAGGATCGCTGGCAATAGTAACCAATGCCCGCTTAACAGCAGCAAATTCAATATAAGCAGGAACCAGGCGCATTCCCAGAATCGCTACCAGCACGACGACTACCGACCATGTCAGCAACCCTGGCAAACTTATTCCTTGCTGTCTTCTGTTTGCTGAAAAATCTGAATACATAAATAGCTCCCGCGACATACTGAAGATTCAGGTTATTTATTTGATCAACGTACCTATCCTGCCCAGATCACTGAAATTCCACCAGATCAGAAAAGCCTTGCCGACAATGTTATTTTCTGGCACGAACCCCCAGTATCGACTGTCACTGCTGCCATCACGATTATCACCCAGCGTAAAATAATTTCCTTCCGGAACTTTGCAGGAAAAGCCTGTCCTGTCAAAAGAACAATTTTCCCGGTTTGGAAATTGATGAACGGACGTCAGCTGAATATTGGGCATATCATCACTGATCAGAATGTCATGTTCATGGCCATTTATATCTTCCTTCAACCGCTGAGCATAGATATACCCCGGGCCATCGATATATTTATAGTCTCCATCCTGCTCCAGCTGAACGGGAATATTATTGATACTCAGCTTCTTATTCCGATAAGTAACCGTATCCCCCGGCACACCAACCACCCGTTTGATGTAGTCAATAGAGGGATCTTCCGGAAAACGGAATACCATGACCTCACCACGCTGTGGCTCATTTATGTCAATAATTTTAAGGTTGGCAACTGGCAGTCTAATCCCATAGGTGTACTTGTTGACCAGTATAAAATCCCCGATCAGTAATGTTGGAATCATTGAGCCGGAGGGGATTTTGAAAGGTTCTACCAGAAATGACCTCAGGCAGAATACAATCAGAATAATGGGAAAAAAGCTCTTGGGGTACTCGATCCACCATGGTTCGGTACTATCAGGTACACGCTGATGCCTCAGCACAAAATAATCAAACAGCCAGACTCCGCCCGTCACCACCAACAAAATGAGCAACACCAATGGAAAATTCATAATGCCCCAGTACTTACTCGACCCAGAAATATACCAACCAGTATTCTATCCACCCTGACTGCCAGCAGTGTTATTTGCTATCCACCTGCAGAATGGCAAGAAACGCTGCTTGAGGAATTTCGACATTGCCAACCCTTTTCATACGTTTTTTACCTGCCTTCTGTTTTTCCAGAAGCTTGCGTTTACGGGTAATATCCCCACCGTAACACTTCGCCAGTACGTTTTTACGCAATGCCTTTACATTTTCACGTGCCACAATATGAGCGCCAATTGCTGCCTGCACGGCAATATCAAACATTTGTCGCGGAATGAGTTCACGCATCTTCTGCGCCAGCTCTCGCCCGCGATACTGACTGCTGGCACGGTGTACTATCAGGGATAATGCATCCACCCGATCACCATTGATCAGTATATCGAGCTTAACCAGATCAGCTGCCCTGAATTCAAGGAATTCATAATCAAGTGAAGCATAGCCGCGACTCACGGATTTCAATTTATCAAAGAAATCCATAACCACCTCGTTTAGCGGCATTTCATAGGCCAGCATCACTTGCCTGCCCATATACTGCATATTTTTCTGGATTCCCCGTTTGCTGGTACACAATGTCATTACCACACCAACATACTCTTCAGGAACCAGAATTGTTGTAGTAATGATCGGCTCCCTGATTTCCTCTATGCTGGAGAGATCCGGCAATCTGGATGGATTCTCGATCTCAACCACATTGCCATCACGCAGAGCAACCTGGTAAACCACTGTAGGTGCAGTGGTAATGAGATCCATATCATATTCGCGCTCCAATCGCTCCTGAACAATATCCAGATGCAGCAACCCCAGAAATCCGCATCGGAACCCAAAACCCAATGCTTGTGAAGTTTCCGGCTCAAAATGCAGAGAAGCGTCATTCAGCTGCAGCTTCTCCAGCGCAGCGCGCAGCGCATCATACTGATTGGATTCAACCGGATACAGCCCGGCAAAAACCTGTGGTTTGATTTCCTTGAACCCCGCCAGTGGTTCCGTGGCAGGACGATCGGCAAGCGTTACCGTATCTCCCACTTTGGCAGATTTCAAATCCTTGATTCCTGAAATGATAAAACCCACTTCGCCCGCACCCAAGGATTCGTGGCTTACCGCTTTGGGCTGAAAAACGCCGACCTCTTCACATAAATAACTTGCTTTGCTGGACATCAACAGGATTTTATTGCCTGGTTTCAGCACCCCATCCACGACCCGAACCAGCATCACAACACCAACATAGCTGTCAAACCAGGAGTCTATGATCAATGCTTTAAGTGGCGCATCAATATCCCCTTTGGGAGGTGGAATCTGAGCCACAATCATTTCCAATACCTGATCCACCCCTTCGCCAGTCTTCGCACTGATACGCAAAGCGTCCCTGGCCTCAATCCCGATAATATCTTCCACCTCAGCAATCACTCTGTCAGGATCTGCAGCAGGCAAGTCGATTTTGTTGAGTACCGGGATAACCTCGACACCTTGTTCTATTGCGGTATAACAGTTTGCAACTGTCTGCGCTTCAACTCCCTGGGAAGCATCTACAACTAGCAGCGCACCTTCACAGGCAGAAAGTGAGCGGGATACTTCGTAGGAAAAATCAACGTGTCCCGGGGTATCAATCAGATTCAGCAAATAACTCCTGCCATCCCTGGCCTGATAACGCAAAGCGGCGGTCTGTGCCTTAATGGTAATACCACGTTCACGCTCCAGATCCATCGAATCGAGTACCTGATCCTCCATCTCCCGATCGGAAAGACCACCGCAAAACTGAATGATGCGATCAGCAAGCGTGGATTTGCCATGATCAATATGCGCAATAATGGAAAAATTACGAATATGCTGTATCAAAAGGGATCACCAATTGGCAGGAAAATTGACAAAAATCGGGGGCGAAAGGGGCGATTGTATACAAATCAGCAAGGGGAAGATAGGTTTTACGCCCCTCATTTACACAGCAGCAACCAGACAAATCCTGATAACCAGGGACAACAAAAAAAGGAAGCTGTTACAAGCATCAATCTGTTAATAATTTATGCTGTATGAAGTGGAATAGCACAGAAGGGGAGGTCGCAGGGTTTACAGTGCAAAAGTATCTGACTCTGACGCCAGCCTTATGCTTAAATTCAGGAAAGGTAAGCATTGACCACAGCTGTATCAAGAAAATAATGACAAAGCTCCTTATTTTCGTTAACAGCAAAGAGAACGGGAACGCGCTCCGTATAAAGTTGTGCTAAACGCTCATCCTCGTCAATATTGACCACTTCAAACTCAAATCGGGATTTTTTTTGCAAATCCTGAAGGGAAGTAATCATTTCTTTACAAAGATGACAGCCTTCCCTTCCATATACAATCAGTTTTTTAGATTGCATTTGATTATCCATCACACCAAGAGCCAATTTTACTCATCTATTTTCATAGTAATAAAGGTCGTAACATCTCCTCTTCTTATCAGAAGAGCAATATTCCGGCCCTTTTTGGCATCATCCAGCAATTTATTAAACTGCTTGATGGAATTTATATCCTGATTATTGAACCCCAGGATGACATCTCCGGGGCGGACATCTGCGTTTCTGGCAGCCCCGTTATAAACTTCCTCAACCAGCAAACCATTATCCACCCCAAGCTGATTCTTCTCATTAGCAGTAAGTTCTCTCAGAGCGAGCCCCAGTTTGCTGGTTACATCACCCGATTTACCCTGTTTCAGGGAGGGAACACTATCATCCCCGGACATTTCCCCTACAGTTACCATCAATTTCTTGATTGAACCATTGCGCCACACTTCAACAGGTACTTTTGCACCTGGTTTTGTATTGCCAACAATGCGAGGCAAATCACTTGAAGTATCAATATTTTTGCCATCAAACTTCAGAATCACATCCCTTATCTTGATACCTGCCTTATCAGCTGGCCCATCTTTCTCTATTGAAGAGACCAGTGCACCACGCGATTTATCCAGATTAAACGACTCTGCCAGTTCATCCGTCATCTCCTGGATCATGACGCCAATTCTACCGCGCGAAATTTTGCCAAAGGTCTTGAGCTGATTGGCAATCTCCATTGCCACATCAATCGGAATGGCAAAGGATAGCCCCATAAAACCACCGGTACGGCTGTAAATTTGTGAATTGAT
Organism: uncultured Nitrosomonas sp.; assembly: GCA_964651625.1. Lineage (GTDB taxonomy): Bacteria > Pseudomonadota > Gammaproteobacteria > Burkholderiales > Nitrosomonadaceae > Nitrosomonas. The sequence goes on from CAZYWE010000005.1 coordinate 90,638, forward strand.
CCCCACAACCTCCCCTTTCATATTGAACAGAGGCCCACCTGAATTACCCGGGTTAATTGCCACATCAGTTTGAATAAAAGGCACATAACTCTCCTGAGCAAGTGACCGCCCTTTTGCACTTACAATCCCGGCTGTAACCGTATTTTCAAAACCGAAAGGAGCACCAATCGCAACCACCCATTCACCAACCTTGAGCTGTTCCGGATTCCCTTGCGTAACTACAGGCAAATCATCCGCATCAATTTTTAGCAGAGCCACATCCGTTTTCCGATCAACCCCAATTACTTTTGCATTGAATTCTCGTTTATCAGTCAACCTGACTTTGATTTCATTGGCTGATTCAACTACATGCGCATTGGTCAGAATATAACCATCTTTACTGATGATGAAACCAGAACCCAGTGAGCGGGATTCATACTTTCTCGGGCCGGAGAAAGGTTGCATATGCCTGCGGAAAAACTCATAAAAAGGAGAGTCTTCGGGGATATTAGGAATTTCAGGAAGGAAATGGTTCGCATCAATCTGCTGGGTCTGTACAGTACTAATATTGACAACCGCTCGCCCCTGCTGCTCCACCAGATCAGTAAAATCCGGCAACTCCTTTGCATGCAATGAAGCTGGCAATGCTATTAAAGCCACGATAAACAGGTAAATCGCAAGAATATGCTTGCGCCCCGGGTTCGTAATTTTATTCACCAATTTTTGCTCCATACCTTGATAAAAGTTATTCCGGGAAGCCATGTCAATCATGTGCTTACTCATCAAGAAACATCTATGTGCTTAACCACGATTTTATTCTGCAGACCACGCAGACCCGATTCTTACACTACTTAACTGTAGAAACAGCACGGTCCCTGGCTGGCTCAGCAGAAGAAGATACCGCCTCTACCGGGTAACGCACCGATCTCCCATGGACCGGATCTTTATACACCAGCGGATAATGACCATAGTAATTACTCATGGGTATGGAAGGAGAAGAATATGCAGATACCGGCTGGAAAGCCATTGATAAAGGATGGCGCGCTCCTCCTGTTGAAGGGGCATGGCTGTTAGCCATGTACATCTCTTTACGTACTGTTTCGGGCTGTTCCACTGATTGAGATACTAACCACCCGATTGATAACGCCGCAACTGAGGCGGCAACTGAGAGACTAACCAGTTTTTGCTTGCGACTCTGGTGGGCTTTATGGGGATAAGGTGCCAATAAAAACGGCTCATCAGCCAAACGACTCCTGACCCGTTCCGATATATCCATGCCAGCGGTTGACTGACGCAACGAATCACCAATTGCATGATAAATTTTCCAGTCGGCAAGCAAATCGCTATCGCTTTTGACTGCATCAATAACCCTGCCTGCTTCCACATCATCAAGCTCACCATCCACCAATTCAGATACTTTATTTTTCACAGCTCCACCTCTCGTCACCACCTTTTGTTCTTATCCGTACCCAGTAAGGGTCTCAGCTTGTCCGCAACCGCTTCACGTGCCCTGAATATACGCGACCGCACTGTACCAACAGGGCAATTCATAACATCAGCAATTTCTTCATAACTCAACCCTTCAATTTCCCTGAGAACAATAGCTGTCCTCAACTCCTCAGGCAAAGTCTCAAGCGCCTGGTTGACCGTTTGAGCAACCTGTTTTCCCATAAGTTCACTTTCCGGCGTGTTTACTTCCCGAAGCTGATCAGCACCTTCAAAATTTTCAGCTTCTTCCGCATCGAACCCGTTAATGGTTGCAGGAAGTTTACGACCTTGTGATACCAGAAAGTTCTTGGCCGTGTTGACCCCGATCCGATACAGCCAGGTGTAGAAAGCACTATCACCTCGAAAAGAGGGCAATGCCCGATAGGCTTTAATGAAAGTTTCCTGACTAATATCCTCTACTTCCGCAGAATCACGGATAAACCGTGACAGCAAACGTGCTAATCGCCGCTGGTACTTAATTACCAGCAGATCAAATGCACGTTTATCGCCATGTTGTACTTTTTCCACCAACTGTTGATCGATTTCACGATCACTCATTTTTCTGGCTTCCAGGATAAATCAGCACATGGCTAAAAAAATCAAACAGAATCATGAAAACCTGTGTTTTCAGCAAGATCAGGCTTGATACGCTCTACTTCCAGCAAATGCAAACGGCGACTATCCGCTCTCAAGACAGTAAAACTGAAATCCTCAATGGCAATGGATTCACCATTCCTGGGAAGCCTGCCAAATTTATTGATAACCAGTCCGCCAATCGTATCGAACTCACTGTCTCCGAGCGCTGCACCCAATGCCTCATTAAAGCTGGTTATTTCTGTAATTGCCCTGACACGATAATGACCATCCGTATCCGCAACAATGTTGGTGTCATCCTCGTCGAAATCATATTCATCCTCGATATCTCCGACAATCTGCTCCAAAACATCCTCAATAGTGATAAACCCGGCCACACCACCATATTCATCAACGACAATCGCGATATGGTTGCGATTACTGCGAAAATCTTTAAGCAGAATATTCAGTTTTTTGGATTCAGGGACATACACCACTGGGCGCAGCATATCGCGAATATCAAACGCTTCCCTGCTCGCGTAATAACGCAACAAATCCTTTGCCAATAATATACCGATAATCTGGTCTTTACTGCCATCTGTCACTGGAAAACGTGAATGAGCAGTCTCGATTACAAATGGAATAAATTCTTCCGGTTTCTCACTAATATCGATCGTGTCCATTTGCGAACGAGGAACCATCACATCACGCACCTGCTTTTCAGAAACCTGCATTACTCCTTCGATCATGACTAATGCGTCCGCATCAAGCAGGTTACGCTCACAAGCAGAATGCAACAAAACCAGCAACTGCTCACGATCTTCCGGTTTACGTGAAAGTAGCGTACTGATGTGTTCAAACCAGCCGGCCTTAGTGGAGGTTTCGCTCATAAAATGTATAACATTGGGAATAAGAAGAGGGTTTCGTAGCCACTTACAACATCTCAGTCTCAGTGTTGAATGACATAGGGATCAGGGTAACCAAGTCTGGTGATAATTTCTGTTTCGAGCGATTCCATTACAATAGCGTCTTCATCGCTGATGTGATCATAGCCTTGTAAATGTAAAACACCATGAACAGTAAGGTGCGCATAATGAGCCACCAAGTCTTTGCCCTGCTGTAATGCTTCGTTGTAAACCACGGGTGCGCACAACACAATATCGCCCAGAAGTGGTATCTCGTCACCATACACAAACGTTAACACATTGGTTGCAGAATCCTTGCCACGAAAATCATGATTCAGAATTTTACCTTCCTGCAGATCAACAACACGAATCACTATTTCTGCAGGTTTATTCAATGCTGCTTCAACCCATTTACGAAACAAATGTCTGCTTGGAATATCTGTTTTATCAACTGCAAACTGTATTGTTAACTTGAGTTTTTGTTTGCGACTTGAAGGTTCAGCTGGATTGTCTGTCCGGAGCATATTTCTCGTAGGCATCCACTATACGTTGGACTAACGGATGGCGGACAACATCTTCCGTTCTGAAGTGGGTAAATGCTATCCCGTTTACATTCTTCAGGACTCGTTCCGCCTCAACTAAACCACTCTTTTGGTGTTTAGGAAGGTCTATTTGCGTAACATCCCCGGTGATAACCGCTTTAGAGCCAAAACCGATACGCGTCAGAAACATTTTCATCTGCTCTGGTGTTGTATTTTGGGCTTCATCTAGAATAATGAATGACTGATTGAGTGTGCGACCACGCATGAAGGCCAGTGGTGCAATCTCAATAATGCCTTTTTCAAAATATTTGCTGACTTTCTCAAATCCCATCAAATCATACAATGCGTCATAGAGCGGTCTCAAATAGGGATCCACCTTCTGAACCATGTCCCCCGGCAGGAATCCCAGCCTTTCTCCAGCTTCTACCGCCGGACGTACTAAAATAACCCGGCTAACCAGTTCACGCTCCAGTGCATCTACCGCACAAGCAACAGCAAGGTAAGTTTTACCCGTGCCGGCCGGGCCAATACCTAAAGTAACATCATGGTTTTTTATCTGAAAAAGGTAACCTGTCTGCCGGGCAGTGCGCCCCTGAATATTGCCGCGACGAGTAATAAGCTGCAAAGGTGTTGCACTGGAACTTACGACAGTGCTGTCTGAATCCGTTAAAGGAGGAGAAAGGTTATTTTGAATTTCAATTAAACCCAGCTGAATTTGTTCAACACCAAGATACTGGTGCGAATCATCATAAAACTTTTTAAGTGCCCGAATCACAAGCTGAGTACGGTCTGCTGGACCATGGAGCTTAAAGTGATTTCCCCTTCGCGAAATCACCACATCAAAAGCAGATTCAATCTGCTTGAGATTTTCATCAAGCGCACCGCACAAATTAGCCAGACGCTCATTATCTATGGGAGACAATGTCAGCCCAACCGGACTAGATTTTGTTACCGCTCCAAGAGGAGTCATTGTCATATTTGGGTTCAAGCAGCAGTCAAACCAGGCAGCAGGTATCTGAAAACGTCATAGTTACTGTAAACAGGAAATTTCACCACGCAATGTATGTGAAGAAACAGCCGTTATTTTGATATCAGTAAAATTTCCCACCAACCCCGCATGGCCAGCAAAATTAACCACCCTGTTATTATCCGTTCTTCCACAAAACTCACCAGGATCTTTTTTGGATGAACCTTCTACCAAAACGCGCTGGACAGTACCAACCATTTCCTGACTAATTGCCTGTGCATTCAGTTGTATTTTTTCCTGCAAACGATGCAACCTTGCCAACTTTACCTCGTACGGCGTGTCATCGAGTAAATCTGCGGCGGGTGTCCCCGGGCGTGGACTGTAAATAAAACTGTACGACTCATCAAAATTTACATCGTTGATCAGCTCCATCGTTGCTTCAAAATCATTATCCGTTTCGCCAGGAAATCCGACAATAAAATCAGATGATATTGATATATCCGGGCGAACAAGACGCAGTTTACGAATAATGGATTTATATTCAACAGTGGTATAGCCTCGCTTCATTGCAGCCAATACTCTGTCTGAGCCGGATTGCACAGGCAAATGCACATGCCCAACTAATTTAGGCAGACGCTGGTACATTTCAATCAATCGGGCCGTAAATTCCCTCGGGTGAGAGGTGGTATATCGAATACGTTCCATTCCGGGGATTTCATGAATGTAATCCAGCAAGGTTGCAAAATCAGCAACCTCACCATTACCCATCCTGCCAAAGTAAGCGTTTACATTTTGTCCAAGTAACGTAATTTCTTTAACCCCCTGCATCGCTAAACCAGCTATTTCTGCAAGGACATCATGAAGTGGCCTGGAAACCTCCTCTCCTCGTGTATACGGTACAACACAAAAGCTGCAGTATTTACTGCAACCTTCCATTATCGACACAAAAGCAGTCGCACCGTCTGTTCGTGCGGGTGGCAAATGGTCAAATTTTTCTATCTCAGGAAAACTGATATCTACCTGCGGCTGACCTGTGCGTCTGCGAGCGTCAATCAGGTCAGGTAATCTATGCAATGTTTGGGGGCCAAATACTAAATCTACGAATGGTGCACGTTTAACTATCTCCGAACCTTCCTGGCTGGCTACACATCCACCTACACCGATCAAAAGTTCAGGCTTGTTTTTTTTGAGATGCCGCACACGGCCCAGATCGTGAAAAACTTTTTCCTGTGCCTTTTCACGAACTGAACAGGTATTGAATAAAATCAGATCAGCTTCCTCAGGTGCTTCAGTCAACACCATGCCCTTCTCAGACAAAAGAATATCAGCCATTTTGTCTGAATCATATTCATTCATCTGACAGCCAAACGTCTTAATGTAGAGCTTGTTATCCATCGTACCTCTTACCTGTGCTGCCGCTAACAACTGCCAACATACACAACTCTTAAACTACAAAATAATTCTGCTGATAAAAACAAGCTGCAATCTCAGGGATGGTTAAATGGTTAACCTACACCAGAAGATCACAGCTTGTTCTGTGATGTATCAAAGATATATCCCTGCCACACCACATCAACTTACAACTTACTCGTCGTTATCGCTGTCGTCGTCGCTGGAGGAAGAGTCGCTGTCGCTGCCGGCTTTCCCGGTGTCAACTTCATCCACTTCGACTTCCACCTCATCTTCTTCACCTTCATCATCTCCTCCGTCATCTTCCGGCTTCAATACCAGTTTGCCTTGCGCAAGGCTGGCATTCAGATCCGTCATCGGTACTTCTTCATGCACCAGATTCTGATGACAGTCTATACAGGTCGCTCCTTCTGTTTCCATCTTCTTATGTTCAGCCTGAGCACTTTCTCCCGGAGGCGCCGGTTTCTTATGACAGGTACGGCAGGTAACGCTGTCCCATTTCTTGAGATTCATCCGGGCATCATGCGCCATCTCCAGCCTTCTTTCATTAAACTTCTCCAGCGTGGAGTAGTCGTTGACCATCTCCAGCCACAGTTCCCTGGCACCATCTATCGCGTGCGTGGCAACCGCCAGGTGGAAGTTCTCTATCCCCTGGGGAATGTGACAGTCCTTGCAGCCGGGATTGACACCCAGTGCACCATAGTGGGTGGACTGTTTCAGTTCCTTTTGCGGATATGTCATGGAGTGGCAGCTGGTACAGAATCCTTCGGTGGATAACGCGGCTTCCCCACCAAATACAACAGCCACCAGGACGATACCCAGCAGTACCCCGGTCAGCAGGGCGCCAATTGATCCTTTTTGCAGTCTGGTCATTACTCTTTTCCTTTTTTGGCAGGTTTGGCACTGGCCTGGAATTCATCATGGAATTTGAATTTCGGTTCGCCTTCAAATACGCCTTCCAGTTTGTAATGTTCGTGCATGGCTTTGGTGTTCTTGACCATTTCGTCAAACTTGAAGGTGTATTTCGCATCCACTTGCGGTGTGAACGGGGTGTAGGGCGCTTTGGCTCCTTTCCATGGGGAACCTTCATAGTTCAGGTGGCAGGCACTGCAGCGCTCTTCAAAGCTGAAGTCCTGTCCGTTGCTTGCCAGAACTTTGCGCGGGGTGTGCTTTCCTGATTTCTCAAATGCCTGTCCGGCCTTGCGGTGTTCTCCCCGGTATTTGCGTCCAGGTCCATGGCAGGATTCACATCCCACTCCTGTCAGCATCGGCTTGGGGGATTCAATGGTGTAACCTCCCGGCTGGCCAAAGCCGTCAACGTGGCAGCCCACGCAGTCTTTGTCTTCAGTGTAGTCTTTGGCAGGGTCCAGTTTGGCTTTCTGCTTGGCTTCCACTTTGGTATTCGGTTTGAGCGATTCCATCGCTTTGGCGTGTGCTGTATCTTTCCACGATTGCGCCTGGGCTTTGTGGCAGGAACTGCATTTCTTGCGGCCTTCAAACGGGGAATCCGCCGCCAGGCTCTGTCCACTTGCCAGGGTGAACAGGGCCGCAGCTATCAGCCCGCAGGCTATCATCATTTTCATGGTCTCTCCTCTTGTTTTATGGGTTTGAATACGGTTATGTTCCGACTTGCCGGCCGTTATTGTACCTGATCGGCTGGAAGGGTTGAATCCGTCGTTTTATCATGATTGCCCAGGGCCGGCTGCGGGAAATCCTGTGCTTTTGCCGGTGTTTTCCCTGTCAGCCGGTATACCCAGTAGCCTCCCTGCTGGTAAACCAGTTGCGGCGCGGTGAGTTCAACTGGGGATGGCTGGCTGGTAAACGGCAGCAGTCTGGCCAGCAGGGTGTTGTAGCTGGCTTCATCTGTCAGGAAAAAGGCTCGGATGAGTTCGTCAGTCAGCGATTGCAATGTGTAGGCGTAATAGCCGTGATTCGTCATTTCCGTTTTGACATGGCTGATCATGCCGTGCAGATTTCCGGTCAGGCGGTACGGTTTGTAGGCAACGCCGAATCTGTCCGGGTACATCAGTCCCAGCTTGTACAGGTCGCTGATATGTACGATGAGGTAGGCGTCCCGCTTGCCTGCCAGTTGCCGCAGGGTGCCCAGTCCTTCTGTCAGCGGGTTGACAAGGCTTTGGGTAAATCGCTGAAACAGTTCCTGTTCCTGCGGATCGGCCGGTGCGGTCTGTTCACTTTCATACGCGAGGATGGCTTGCGTATGGGGCCGCCATTCAGGTGGGATGATCAGTGGTTCGTGCAGCGGGGTGTGAAACAGTACGTCTCGCCCGGTCAGTAACGCCAGTTGACGCGAGGTGTCCCACCAGCTTAGCAGCAGGGCATCACGCGGGGCGTATTTGTCTATCGCGGCAGCAAGCGCACTTAATTCAGATGCTTTCCGGTCCAGCGCCAGGATAGGTTCACCTGCCTGGTTTTTCCAGTCAAGCAGTACGCGCGGCTGGCCTTCACGCTGGCCAAACCAGGCTTGTGCTATGGGTTTTTCGGTTTCTTCAATCCGGACGTTGTACTGGCTGATGGTAAGGTCAGGCCAGGCTTCCAGTTCAAGTTCGGGAAATTCACTCGCTTTGCCGGTGGTTACCTGCTGATAACGATACGGTGCCGTATCCGGGGTCAGCATCAGCCAAATATACCAGGCCAGCAAAACCAAACCTCCCGTCACCAGTAAAATCCCCAGTGACGGGAGGAGTCGGTCTGACCAGCGCGTCTGTGCACGCTGGTCAGTTGTCAATGGTGCGGTCAACCCTGTGTCTGCTTACGTTTGCGCCAGCCAATCAGTGCAAGCGCTCCTGCCAGCAGCATGCCGCCACCCAAGCCACCCAGGGAGATTTTCTCGCCGGATCCCTTGAGGTCAAGCAGGCTGGTCTGTTTGCCTTCCAGTTTGTTTACACGGGCCTGCAGGGCTGACAGTTCCTGCATTTTGGTGTATTCGTCCTGGATTTCAACATAGGCACGGTTCATCGGACCCCAGCCTTCAGTGTAGGTCCAGCCACCCGGATTAACGTGTGCAAATCCCACGTGCATCTTGGCGAGGTTGTTTTCTGCCATTTCCAGTACTTTCAGTTCAAGTGAGGCAGGGTTGTTGCCTTGCGACCAGAACAGCTGGGTGAAGATGCCAAATCCGGGTTTCTCCGGTTCCGGCGGGTTCGGACGATTGGTCTTCTGGCCAGTCAGGGTGCCGTCTTCGTACATTTTGTGTACGATGGCGTTGGCTTCCTGGTATTTGGCCAGCCCTTCCAGGGTGCCTTTGTCCATGAGATCCAGGTAGGAGCGGGCAAAGCGCTCGGAGTGGCATTGTGTGCAGGTCAGCACCCAAGAGTCCAGTCTGGCTTCAGACCAGTCGCTGGTGATGTTCTCGGCAATCCCCGGAACAAACGGGTAGTTTGCCCAGCGGGTTTTACGGGTGATGTTGTGGGTGTATTCCCCTTCATATTCCATGTGGCAGGCTGCACAGGTCGGTGCGTTCTGGCCACCTTTGGAGAAGGCGTCTTTCAGGCGAACTTCCCAGTTCCATTTGTTTCCGTTCATTTCAGCCAGCTTGCCATGTTTGGACATGGAGTAGGCTTCCCAGTTGTTGTGGTCCACGCCGCTGTGGCAGGTGGCACAGGCTTCCGGTTTGCGTGATTCTGCAGCCGAGAATTCGTGACGGGTGTGGCAGTTGTCACATTTGTTCTGGTTGGTGTGGCACATGGTGCAGCCTTCTGCCACTTCGCGCTGCGGCATGGCTGCCCAGACGGTGGTTTCGATGTTGGCTGTGTAGTCCAGTGCGTGGGAGGGACGCCCTGCCGGCCATTGTCCGTTCGGCCAGATCATGGTGTCGCGCTCTGATTCACGTTCGGCAAATTCTCTCAGGTGACAGGTGCCGCAAATGTCAGCTGTGGGCATGCGTACGTCTTTGGTGTGGTCTGCTTTTTTCTGGGCGTTGATGTCAACGTGGCAGTCAATGCAGCCAACTTCCTTGAGGGTTTCTTTTTCTCCCAGCTTGCCCATCGAGCGCAGGTTGCTCTCGATTTCTTCCAGCTTCCCTTTCTTGTAGTACAGGGGGTCGTCCGCCTTGAGGTTGCGTATCTTGTCAAGATTGGCATGGGTGCTGCGCTTCCACGCTCTTACCCATACCGGTGTCTCGTCCGAGTGGCATTCCACGCAGTCTTTGCGTTCTGCCACTTCTTTCGGCGATACCGGCGGTTTGTAAAAGGTGTTGGGGTCCATGTAGGAGCTGATCGCTATCGGTTCCCAGTAGTTGCCTATCTTGCCTTTGCCCGCTCCGTGCGCAGGGTCTTTGTAACGCTTGACCAGCGCTTCATAGGTCTCTTTCGGTGTCGCTTTGCCACGGTCCAGCTTCAACGCATCATACGTTTCGTCCGGCACCGTCGATATGTCCGCCTGTACCGCTCCGCACACCAGTAACCCCGTGCACAGCAATACCCCCCTTATCCACTCCCCTAATTTCATTTCTCTCCTCCGTAATCTATTTACCGCTACTCCAGTAAACTAAACAATAACCAGCTACCTAAACCCCTCCCAGATAACCAGCTACCCTCACTCCCGCAATACTTGGCCAATAAGACTACTTCCTCAGCATCCCTTAGTCAAGACAG
>CAZYWE010000006.1:0-98848 GCA_964651625.1 uncultured Nitrosomonas sp.
CAAAACAGATGGCCGCTTAATCCGTTGGACTCCACGGTTGACGACCTACCTCAGTCTGAAATTACTTTACCACCACAGCTACTACGGCCTCTGCTGACTTATCGCTCCGTCTTTCAGACGTCGGCCTTTGTGCCATAAGACGAGCCCCCCGGTAAGAACGCACTCCTTCACTGCACAACCGCCGGGTTTACGCAGCCTCGCTCCACGCTTCCTCCCTAATCAGTCACCCTCATACAGTTGCGCTTCGCTTCGTTCGCTATGATCAACTTACGGTGGGACTTACACCCACAAGAGTGCGCCCATATCGGGTGAACAGGAAAAAGCCAGCGCAAGGCTGACTTCTTGAATGGTGGGTCTGGTAGGACTTGAACCTACGACCAAGGGATTATGAGTCCCCTGCTCTAACCAACTGAGCTACAGACCCTGATGACATAAGCTTTACAGCCTACTAAACCAATCAGATCAAAAAACAGGTAAGTTATCAGGAATTTCCATTATCCAGGAAACTACGCAAACGATCTGACCTGGCTGGGTGTCTCAATTTACGCAATGCTTTTGCCTCAATCTGGCGGATGCGTTCACGTGTTACATCAAACTGCCTTCCAACTTCTTCCAAAGTATGATCTGTATTCATCTCGATGCCAAAACGCATACGCAGTACTTTAGCTTCACGAGGTGTTAAAGAATCCAGTATATCTTTCGTCACAGAACGCAAACCTGCATAAACAGCAGCGTCTGCTGGCTCCATGGTTGAGACATCCTCGATAAAATCTCCCAAATGAGAATCTTCGTCATCACCAATCGGGGTCTCCATCGAAATTGGCTCTTTCGATATTTTGAGAATTTTCCTGATTTTTTCTTCAGGCATCTCCATTTTCTCGGCCAGCACTGCCGGCTCTGGCTCTTGCCCGGTTTCCTGCAGAATCTGGCGGGAGATACGATTCATTTTGTTAATCGTCTCAATCATGTGTACCGGAATACGGATGGTACGCGCTTGGTCAGCAATAGAGCGCGTAATTGCCTGACGAATCCACCACGTCGCGTAAGTTGAAAATTTATACCCGCGCCGATACTCAAACTTGTCAACAGCCTTCATCAATCCGATATTACCTTCCTGAATCAAATCAAGAAACTGCAACCCACGGTTAGTATACTTCTTGGCAATCGATATAACCAAGCGCAAATTAGCCTCTGTCATTTCGCGCTTCGCTCGACGCGCCTTGGCCTCACCAGTCGTCATACGACGGTTTATTTCCTTAAGTTCCCTGATAGGAAGGCTGGCTTGCTTCTGGAGTTCAAGCATTTTTTGCTGCTGCTCCATTATGGCAGGACGAAAATGTTCAAGTGATTGGCCGTAAGACTGGCCAGATTCGATTTCCGAATTGATCCAGTCAGTATTTGTCTCATTACCTGGAAACACCTTGATAAAATAGTTTCGTGGCATTCCCGAACGTGTAACACACAGCTCGGCAATTTTGCGCTCGCAACTGCGAATATCATTGACAATGTCACGCTGTGTATCGCACAACTTCTCAACCATCTTGGCAGAAAAACGCATTGCCATTAGCTCAGTAGAAATTTTCTCCTGCAGTTGCTTGTATTTTTTATCCTGACGATCATCTTTTTTGTCGATGATCTTTCGCATGCTCTCGTAGGTTTGGCGAATAACAGCAAAACGTTCCAATACCTCAGCTTTCATTTTCAGCATATTGGCACTAGCCGCAGCCATTCGCTCATCTTCCGTATCATCTGAATCAAAATCCTGATCCAGTGATTCTTCAGACATCTCCTTGCCCATGATTTCCTCTTCTTCATCATCCAGGAAACCATCGACCAGCTCATCCGCCCGTAACCGGCCATCTTCTACATCTGCAGCCAGCCCAAGAATATTTTCTATGATCGTCGGACAGGCTGAAATAGCCTGAATCATATGCCGCAAACCATCTTCAATGCGTTTAGCAATCTCTATTTCACTTTCTCGTGTCAGCAACTCAACCGAACCCATTTCGCGCATATACATCCGCACCGGGTCGGTCGTACGGCCAAATTCCGAATCCACGCTGGAAAGTGCTGCTTCCGCTTCTTCCACGACATCCTCATCAGTTACTGCTGTTGCAGCATCCGACATCAGCAGCGCCTCTGCATCAGGTGCTTCGTCATGCACGGAAATACCCATGTCGTTGATCATACTAATAATGCCTTCAATCTGATCGGCATCCAGCATGTCATCCGGCAAATGATCATTGATCTCGGAGTAAGTCAGGTAGCCACGTTCCTTACCCTGCATGATCAATTTCTTCAAACGCATTCTGCGTAATTCAATATCATCATCAGATGATACTGACACTCCCTCACTCAAATCGGCAATTTGTTTTTCCGGTGGGGTGTTCTTATTTTTTTTTCTGAGTTTTGTTTTCTCCTGTGTCTCATCAATCCCCCCAATATCTTCTAAAACTTCCATGGCGGGCAACATATCCTGTTCCACTGGAATTACAGAATCACCGTCTGGTTTAGGTGCTTTAACAGATTTTTTCCTGGAAGCGGCAACGGCTTCTTTCTTAATGGAAACAGCCCCTACCTCAGCCTTAAGGGTACTCTTCGTGCTTTTATTAACCACTTTTACTTCTGTATCTGAAGCGGATGTATGTGATTTACTGTTTTTTGTTTCAGCCGCTTCAGTAGACGTAGCGATATTTTTTTTAGCTGATCCCGACATTTTTGCTTTTGCCATGCAGAGCACCCATTAAGACTAGAGACAAATCGAACAGAAAGCCTTTAATTATACCAAGTTTTCCGGCTTATTTTTAACATATGATCAGATGTAGCTGCAATCGACCACTTTTCACTTTATTGCTTTGATATTCACCAAAAGTAGACTGGTCTCCTCATATACAGTTCCGGGAAATCATGAAAGTATCAGTTGGCGCAACTCATCTTTTTCTTCCGCGGTCAGAGAAGCGAGCGGTTTACTGTGCAATTCGCTCATCCTTGATTTCTTTTGCATCTCCCGCAATCGCCTCACCCCCCCGATAAATTCGGCATCAATATTCCAGTTTTCATCTTTTACGTACATATCCCGGGCTATCTCTTCCAATAAAGCCCGATAAGGGGTCTGGTCAAAATGCAACATAATCGTCACTGCATTCAATTCTCCTTCTGAAGCAGAAGATACGTTTTTTAGAAAATCAACCAAGGCAACCAACAGTTTTTTTTCAGCACTTTCCTCATTATTACTCACTGCAAGAACCGCCATATCCAGCCTGTTCACATAATCCGGTGCATGCAGCAGAATCTGGACCAGCCTGCGACAGGGGGTAACGGATAATGGCCTGGATACTTCAGGGCGAGTTACAGAAGATCGGCTCTTCTTGCCAACCTTAAGAAATGCCGCCAACTGGCCCTGATCCACACCAGCCAACTCGGAAATACGCTTCATCAACATGAATCCCAATATAGGGGCATTGATCTGCGCCAATAAAGCTCCTGCTTGCTGAATCAATCGAGCGCGGCCTTCACTTGTACCGAGATTCGTCCGGCTGGATAATTCATTACAAAAAAATACTGATAGCGGCTGAGCTTTTTCTAACAACCCTTCAAACGCAACCCGGCCATGTTTACGAATGTAGCTATCCGGATCTTCCTTATCCGGCAGAAATAAAAACCTGATGTCTTTTCCATCCCTAAGTTGCGACAGACTGGTTTCCAAAGCTCGCCAGGCAGCTTTAATTCCTGCCGTATCACCATCGAAACAAAAAATCACCTCATCGGTATAGCGCAAAAATTTCTGAATATGCGTCGCTGTCGTTGCAGTACCCAAAGTAGCCACCACGTACTCAATACCGTTTTGCACCAGCATTACCACATCCATATAGCCTTCAACTACGACTATCCGACCAGATTTTCGGATTGCCGGGCCGGCAGACACCAGATTATAGAGTTCCCGACCCTTGATAAATAACGGGGTTTCTGGCGAGTTCAGATATTTGGGCTCACCTCCATCAAGCGCCCTCCCTCCAAAACCTACTATTTTCTTCTTACGGTCCAGAATGGGGAACATGATTCGGTGACGGAAGCGATCATAGTTTTTCTTACTGTCATGCGCCACAACCAACCCCGCCTGTACCAGCGGATGGCCAGGGTCATCAGCAGGGTAATCAGTAAAAACCCCTGAGAGATTCTGCCAACCTGGAGGCGCATACCCGATCCCAAAGTGCAAAGCAGTTTGTCCTGACACTCCCCGGCCTTTCAGGTAAGCAATCGCTTGCTCGGATCGTTTGAGTTGTGCCTGATAAAACCTGGCTGCCTGCTCCATGCGCTCGTATAAACCAGCTGAAGAAAGATTAGTTTCAGATTGCGTATCGCTATCCCCAGTCTTATCCGATGAAGCCCTATCAGATTCAGACAGGATTAGATGCGTATTTCCCGTGGAAGGCATTTGCATACCTGCTTGCGCCGAAAGATTCTCAACCGCCTCGACAAAACTAAATCCACTGTGTTCCATCAGGAAGCTGACGGCGTTTCCATGCTTGCCACAACCAAAACAATGGTAAAACTGTCTGGATGAATTTACGGTAAACGAGGGGGTTTTTTCATTATGAAAAGGGCAACAGGCCGTAAAATTTGCACCCGCTTTTTTAAGCTGAAGATATCGTCCAACAATATCGACAATATCGATACGATCCAGCAACTCCTGAATAAACGATTGTTCAATCACTTATCAGCCAGATTAGAAAGAATTGCTTCGATTAAAACTACCCGAAATCACTTCTACCGAAGTAATCCGGAAAAAAATAAAACCAGCCAGTCCCTATCAGCTAACCAGTAATTTTTGTTTTAATCAGCTGGGAGACTTTTCCCATATCTGCTCTACCTGCAAGTTTTGGCTTAAGTAACGCCATGATTTCTCCAATTTTTGGAGGCCTGCCCTCTTCAATTGAAGCGATCACCTCATCAATCATGGTATTGAGCTCAGCGTCACCAAGCGCCTCAGGCATATAAACCTGAAGAATCCCCACTTCAAACTTCTCAATATCTGCCAGATCCTGGCGCCCAGCCGCCTCGTATTGTGCAATGGAATCCCGACGCTGTTTAAGCATCTTCTCCATCACGGCAACCACGGCGGCATCGACCAGCTCAACTCGCTCATCAACTTCCTTTTGTTTTAATGCAGCCTGCAGTAAACGCAACGCATCACGGCGCTTTACATCTCCTGCACGCATAGCCGATTTCATATCTTCGGTTATTCTTTGCCTTAAATTCATAGCATGATGAGATAAATATCAAGGGAAACTTAAGAAATCAATACAACTTAGGCGGCAACATCTGACTGCGAAGTCGTTTATAGGTACGCTTCACTGCTGCGGCATGCTTACGCTTACGGACAGCCGTAGGTTTTTCATAAAATTCCCGGGCACGTAACTCGGTCAGCAAACCTGTTTTCTCAATAGAACGCTTAAAGCGCCGCATTGCAATTTCAAATGGCTCATTTTCCTTGACTTTAACAGTAGTCATAAAGTGATAATTCCTTTCGGTCTCCTCTAATTGTTTTTCAATTGCAGAGCAACTCTCAACCGATTTGCTCTGCAGCTAAAACTAAGCTATAAATCAGGCTACTATAATTTTTCCAAACACCATAGCCAACCATTTTCCCCAATAACCAACCGTTCTCTAATTGGCCTCGAAAAATTCCGCTAGTTTAGCATCAATCATTTTTTTTCAAAAGCAAGTTTGATTTTCACAAACAGATCTCCTCCCCAAAAATTACAAAATGCTCGTATTAGGTATTGAAACCTCGTGTGATGAAACTGGTGTAGCCCTCTATGATACCCAAAAGGGATTGGTTGGCCATACCCTGCACTCTCAGGTCAGCATGCATCGTGAATATGGCGGCGTAGTACCGGAGCTTGCTTCACGCGATCATATCCGTCGCGTACTGCCACTCATCAGACAGCTATTCAGACAATCAGATGTTTCTTTAGAAGCTATTGATGCCATCGCCTATACACAAGGTCCCGGGCTTGCTGGTGCGCTGCTGGCTGGAGCAGGTTTTAGCAGTGCTCTGGCTTTTGCGCGCAATCTACCCATACTGAATATCCATCACCTGGAAGGCCACCTCCTTTCGCCGCTTTTATCTGACCCGGCGCCTGATTTTCCGTTTATAGCATTACTAGTCTCCGGAGGACATACTCAGCTGATGCAAGTCAGCGGTATTGGGCGGTATCAGTTATTAGGTGAAACCGTAGATGATGCCGCCGGAGAAGCGTTCGATAAAACAGCAAAATTACTCGGACTTGATTACCCGGGTGGAAAATTACTTGCCGAACTGGCAACTCAAGGTCGAGCAGGTCGGTTCAAGCTCCCACGCCCCATGCTCAACAGCAATGACCTGAACTTCAGTTTCAGCGGATTAAAAACAGCAGCCGCTTTGCTGGTTAACAAACATAGAGAAGATGGTCAGACACGCTCTGATATAGCCTTTGCTTTTGAAGACGCGGTTACCGACGTTCTGGTCAGAAAATCCTTAACCGCGTTGAGCACTACCGGGTTAAAACAACTGGTTGTAGCGGGTGGTGTCGGAGCAAACAGCCGGTTACGTCAGAAGTTAACGTATCACCTGACAGAGACTGGTGCCACTGTTTTCTTCCCGGAACTGGAATTCTGCACAGATAACGGAGCAATGATCGCGTTAGCAGGCGCGTTACGTTTACAGCAACTCAACGAATTGCCCAAGACAAATGGCAGCTTTACTGTTAAAGCTCGCTGGAACATGGAAAATTTACAGAAATAACAAAGGTTAACTACTCTTGCCTATCTTCGCCTCTTCACCGGCAACCAAGTTGGCAATATTTGCCCGGTGCTTGATTATCAAAAATATCGATATAATCGACACGGTTATTATCAGCATCCCTTTATCCAGTAAAAAATATGCGTACAACGGCGCAAGCAACGCTGATAACAAGGCTGACAACGAAGAAATTCGTGAAACCAGAGCGACGATTATCCAAGTTAAAATGGACAGTGCACCCAACCCAAGATTTAATCCCAACAGTATGCCGGCTGATGTAGCAACCCCCTTCCCCCCCCTGAATGCCAGAAAAACAGGAAATAAATGTCCCAGGAATACAGCCAGTGCAGCACCCGCAACGGCCTCGGCACCTAAATTCCAAATATTTTCCATGTATTTAGCTGCCTCAACTGCCACCCAGCCTTTACCCGCATCTCCCAGTAAAGTAACCGCGGCGGCTACTTTCTTCCCGGTACGTAATACATTGGTCGCTCCGGGATTTCGTGAACCGTAACTGCGTGGATCCGGAAGTTTAAACAGCCAGCTTGCCACTACGGCAAAAGAAATTGAGCCCAATAAATAGGCAGAAAGAAACAGAATTCCTGTAATCATCAACGTATTGATATTCCGGTAAATAAATTAAAATCACATAACTCGGACACTGCCCGTAATCTCAAGCCAACCCGGAATATTTTCATGGATACCATCTTCCTTAAAGAATTCAGAACCAAAACATTGATCGGTATTTACCCATGGGAAAGAAAAATTCCGCAAACTATTGAATTGAATATCGAGATTGCTCTACCTTCTCAACAAGCCAGCAAAAGTGATCGTATTGAAGATACGCTGGATTATGCTCAAGTTGTTCATCGGATCAGCACTATGCTCCGTCAGCAACACTTTTCTTTACTTGAAGTGCTGACAGAAAAAATTGCTCAGTTGATCCTGGATGAATTCGGTTCACCCCGGGTTAAAGTCAGTGCAGCAAAGCTGGATGTCGTCCCCGGAGTAAAACAGCTTGGTATCTGTATTGAGCGCAGCCGGCAGTAAACCCCTTCCCCGCGTTCACCATACTACCTGTTTATCACGATAACGCGTAGGATCAGAAATATTTGCCGCCTCAAAACCCGTCCGCCGGATATGACACGCATCACACTGACCGCAAGCAAGTCCAGCTTCATCTGCCTGATAACAGGAAACTGTTAATCCATAATCTATTCCCAGTTCCACACCACGCTGGATGATTTCACGCTTGGATAAATCGACCAGAGGAGCGTGTACAGCCACTCCCCGCCCTTCTCTTCCTGCTTTTGTGGCCAGATTCGCCATTTTCTCAAACGAGCTGATATAGTCCGACCGACAATCGGGATAGCCGGAATAGTCAATAGCTGTTACACCAATAAAAATATCCTGACTATCCAATACTTCCGCCCAAGCCAAAGCCAGCGACAGCATAATGGTGTTACGGGCAGGCACGTAAGTCACTGGTATACCGGTGCCGGTGCTATGCGCTGGTACGGTAGCAGAAAGATCAGTCAATGCAGATCTGGCCAGAACAGTCAGATCCAGTTTGAGAAACTGGTGATCACTGACCTGCAGGGATTGACCGATTCGAGCTGCCGCAACCAGCTCAGCAGTGTGGCGCTGACCATAATTGACACTCAAGGCATAACAGGCAAACCCGCTCTGCCGGGCAATGGCAAGCGTTGTAGCAGAATCCATACCCCCAGACAACAGTACAACTGCCTTTTTCATGAGCTCAGCTTGCGCGTACTTTATCTGCCAACACATTCTCCCCAAAGCAACTTATGTAACTGAAGCTGCAAACGAACCGGCAAACGATCACGCAAAATCCAGGCAGCGAGATCTGCTGGCGCAAGCTGGCTGTGAACTGGAGAAAACAATACCGGGCAAACCACGTCCAGCTCCAATTCCAGGAGCTTCCGTCTTGCCCAATCGTAATCCGCTTTATCGCACAATACAAACTTGATTTCATCGTGAGAAGTCAGGCAAGCAAGATTTGCCCAGTGATTTTTTTCCACTTCGCCGGATCCTGGTGTCTTTATATCCACTATTCTTGATACACGCGCATCAACTTGGGATATATCCAGTGCCCCACTGGTCTCAAGAGATACAGAATACCCCTGGTCACACAGTGCCGCCAGTAACGGCAGGCTATTCGCCTGAGCTAGTGGCTCACCACCAGTCACAGTAACGTAGCGTGGAGAATATGAAACTACCGCATCCATGATTTCACTGATACTCATGCTTTTTCCACCAGAAAATGCATAAGCTGTATCGCAGTACCCGCAACGTAATGGACACCCGGTAAGGCGTATAAAGACAGTGGGCAACCCCATCCGGCTGGTTTCCCCCTGAAGCGAGTAGAAAATTTCTGTAATTCGTAGCATCCGCGATCTTAACGGAACAGAAATTTTCCTCTGTCACAGAGGAAAATTTAATGGCATGACATGAATCAGGCTAAATTTTGGCAACACCGCCAACCCAGCCAAAAACTTATCTTGCAGCTTATTTCAGAGATCCCAGGCGTTGCCTGGCTTTTGTTGCTGCCTCAGTACCCGGATAGGCGGCAATAAGATCCTCCAGTATTTTCCTGGCAGCAACCTTCTGTCCAACCTCAATTTGGCTGCTCGCCATATTGAGAAGTCCATCCGGAATTTTAGGGCTATCCGGGTAAGTACTGATCAACTGCTGTTGGGCAGCAATCGCCTTATCAAAATCCCTCAGTGCATAATATGCATTTCCAATCCAATAAGCGGCGGAAGGGGCGAGTGCAGATTGGGGATATTGTGCTAAAAAACTCTCAAAACCAGTAATTGCCCCAAGATAATCGCCATTTTTAACCGATGCATAGGCTGCGTCATAGCGATTGCGCTGTGCTGCGTCTGGTAATTGCAAAATAACCGTAGATTTTTTAGCAGCCCCTTTAACATTTCTGATATCAGCAGCAGTTAATTCTGACGATGAGGCAGAAATTTTAGCATCTGGTGCTGAAGCTCCTGCAGGGCCAGATTCAACCTGGCGCAAGCGGTTATCGAGATCCAGGTAAAAATCCTTTTGCTGCTTGCGCAGTGACCGATTTTCATCCTCCAAAACTTCTATTTGCCCCCGCAACTTTCCCATTTCCGTTTTGAGGTCCTCTGCCTGGGTATGCAACTCAATTAAAGCCTGTCCCATGAGAACCTCTTCGGTACGTTTCATGCGTGTTTCCATTTCATGCACTTTTATACGTAACGCTTCCAGCTGCTCACGCGTTTCAGAATCACTGAACAACGCAGCCTGTGCAGCGTTACAATAACCCAGCAAGAGTAATGGCAGGAAAGCACGCAAAAACATTAGTACTCCCCAACATAGAGAATATCTGTACGCCGGTTTTCAGACCAGGCTGCTTCATCATGCCCGAGTGCACGCGGCTTTTCTTTGCCCAGACTGACTGCCTCAACCTGCTGATCACGGGCACCGGATAACAGCAGGATGTCTCTTACACTGTTTGCACGACGCTGTCCAAGTGCGAGGTTATACTCCCGGCTTCCGCGCTCATCGGTGTTGCCTTGCAGCAATACCTGCGCATTAGGCTTGTCGCGCAAATAGGCGGCATGTGCGAGAACCAGATCGCGGTACTCACCCTTTACCGTATAGCTGTCAAAGTCAAAGTAGACACTGCGACGGGACAATATATTATTGGGATCCTGCAGAGGATTTATCCCAAACCCATCTGTCCCCGCTCCACCGCGTACACCTTCACCTTCCCTGCCATAAGAGTGATCTTCGACACCAGAAGCCTGTTGAGCATTATCACTGGCACAAGCTGACAACAGACAAACTACCAGTACCGCAAAAATTTTTCTCATTTCTCACCATAATAAATAAATAAATAACTTGCGCTCTACGAGCGCTTCCCCACCTTTTACTGCTATTTCAGTAATGGCCCCCAGACCGGCTCACGAATATCGCCAGCTTCCCTGGAAAAATGACTCCTCGCCTGCCCATCACTGGAAACAATAGATAATATACCACGGCCACCCATCTCGGTTGTGTACAGAATCATGCGGTTATTAGGAGAAAAGCTGGGAGATTCATCCGGATTGGAATCGGTTAACAATTGCATCTGGCGTGTTGATAAATCTTGAATGGCAACACTGAACCGCCCGGCATTCCTGTGAATATAAACAAACCGTTTTCCGTCTGAACTATAGCGAGAGCTGACATTATAATCCCCTTCGAAAGTCAATCTTTCAGCGGCTCCTCCAGATACTGGCATACGGTAGATCTGCGGGCTCCCCCCCCTGTCCGAGGTGAACATCAGCCATTTTCCATCCGGTGAAAAGCTTGGCTCCGTATCTATCCCGGGACTCTGTGAAATTCGCTGTAATCCACTGCCGTCCGTATTAATCAGATAGATCTGTGATCCACCATGCAATGTCAGAACTACAGCCAGCTTGCTGCCATCAGGTGACCATGCCGGTGCGCTGTTGCTCCCCTTGAAATTAGCTACTGCCTTGCGTTCACGGGTCGACAGTGTTTGTACATATACCACCGGCTTTTTCTTTTCAAAGGAGGTGTAAGC
Source organism: uncultured Nitrosomonas sp. (assembly GCA_964651625.1). GTDB lineage: Bacteria > Pseudomonadota > Gammaproteobacteria > Burkholderiales > Nitrosomonadaceae > Nitrosomonas. The sequence goes on from CAZYWE010000006.1 coordinate 11,373, forward strand.
AATTCTGTTTCCATCAGGCGACCACGCCGGAGAAATGATTGGCTCGGTATATTCGATCAGTGAACGCGCATTAAATCCATCATAATCCGATACCTGCAACGCATATCGGTTACCCTGTTTCCTGACAAAGGCGATTCGCGTACTGAATACACCCGGCTCACCTGTCAGTGTTTCATACACAATATCCGCAATCCGATGTGCAAAAGCACGCAACTGCTCGGATGTAACAGTGCCACTAAATCCCGTCAGTTGCGCCTGTTTGGCAACATCCAGCAAACGGAAACGAATATCCATCCGTCCATCCGGCAACATAGAGACGCCACCGACAACCAGCGCGCTCGCACCGCGCCCCTGCCAGTCGAGATATCTGATCTGATCAGGCCCTTGCGAAGCAAAACCAGTCGCATCAATCAGTTTGAATAACCCGGTACGCTCCAGATCAGCTGACACAATTGCTGAAATATTTTGCGAAAGTCCTCTTTCGCCATTAAAAGGCGCAATGGCAATCGGAATTTTATTATTGCCCCCCCCAAATATTTCGATATTAAGCGCGGCTTGTAACGGTGTGTTTACCCATGACAATAAAAACACAATCGTGCAAAACAAAAAATTACGCATATCAACTCTCGTCATAACTTGTTATAAATGCAGATCAAAACTACTCGCGGTAGTAAACTTTGAGATCCAGGCTCCTGAATGCATTAAATAATCCCGGATCCGGGGGCAACGGTAACGGCTTAGCGAGATAAACCGCCCTCTCTACTGCTTCATCAAAAGCAGTGTGACCACTTGACTTACGCAAAGCCACCGCCAGAACATCTCCGCCCGGTAACAACGTTACGGTAAATTCAACGACAGGATCTCCCGGAAGATCAGGCGGCATAATGATCCGGCTGCGTATCTTGGCCTGAATCATGGCTTTATATTTATCGATTTCGCCATTAGCCTTAGCCTGTGCTGCCGCTGCCTCACTTGCCCGTTGCTGTTCCTGTTTTTGTGCCTCAGCTTTCTGCCGGGCATCATCCTTATTCTCCGTTTTCTGTTCGACTTTTTTAACCGGCTCGGTTTTAGGTACTTCTTTCTTGACTGGTTCCGGCTTTGGTTCGATTTTGGGCTCAGGTTTCTTTGCCTCTTCCTTGGGCGATACCGGTTTTTCCACCAGCTTCTTGACAGACTCTTCTTTCAGTACTTCCTTTTTTATCACCTCCGGTTTCTTTACCTCTTCTTTAGGCGGAGTTTTTTCTGTTTTATCTTTGAACGCAATCTCAGGTTTACGCGCAGGCGGGGGCGCAGCCTTAATCACTGGTTGGGGTTGAGGTTTTTGTTGTGTCCGTTGCTGTGGCTGCGTTTTAACTGGCTCGGGTTTAGGAGTTACCTTTTCAACAGGAGGTAAAGGCTTAGCAGAGTGCCGGGGTAAATCAGCCCACAAATCAACAGACATCGCCTCGGGTGCTTCATTCTTCCAGTTCAGGCCAAACACCAGTAACGCGAGAAATATGACATGTACCAGCAAAGCAAATAATGCCGAACGCACTTTTCCCGGTTCACTATTGTCTCCGGGTAACCGGGCCATCACGCCATTACATCCTAAAATTTATTTTGATTTGGTCAACAATCCGATTTTCCGGATTTGTTGCTGCTGTAGCAGATCCATTATCTGAATTACCTCGTCGTAACGAACATTTTTATCTGCTGCAATCACAACAGGCTGATCAGTATTTTTTGCCTGCCTGGCTTTGATCAGTTCCACCAGCTGGCCACGATTAACCTGCTGCTCCTTATTCGTACCAGCACGGTCACGCAACGTAATACTTCCGTTTGCGGCAATCGAGACTTCCAAAGGCTCCACTGGCGGCGCTGATGATTTTCCGATTTCGGGTAATTCCACCTGATTCGGTTGGATGAGAGGTGCTGTAATCATAAAAATAATAAGCAGCACCAGCATGACATCGATGTATGGCACGACATTGATTTCATTCATCAACCGACGTTTGCTGCGCCGCTGAGTCATGAGAAATTCGCCGTATCCCGAGGCTTAGCCACGCGACGTTGCAAGACGTTGGACACTTCCTCTATAAAACTTTCATAACGGGTTGCCAATTGGGCAGTATCACTGGCATAGCGGTTATACGCAATCACCGCCGGAATCGCAGCAAAAAGCCCCATTGCCGTTGCAATTAACGCCTCAGCAATACCTGGCGCAACATGTGCGATAGTAGCCTGCCCAACGTTGGACAGTTCACGAAAAGCGTTCATGATGCCCCACACCGTTCCAAACAATCCGACATATGGACTTACCGACCCCACAGTCGCCAGGAACGACAAATGTGATTCAAGCCTGTCCATTTCCCGCTGATATACGGCCCGCATTGCACCACGGGTACTATCCATGATGGGTCCGATATCAACACCTGATTGATATTTAGTAAATTCACGGAACCCGGCCTCAAAAATCCGCTCCATGCTGCCTACTGCATGGCGTGCATTGGTAGCCCGCTGATAAAGCGCATTCAAATCTGATCCGCGCCAGAATATCCCTTCAAATTCGTCAGTCTGTTTAATTTCCTGACGAAGGGTGAACAGCTTCCTGAAAATGAACCACCAGGAAACAAACGAAGCCAGCAGCAATAACAGCATAACCAGTTGAACAGGCAGACTTGCGCTACCAACAAGGTGAAAAAATGACAGATCCTGGGTAATTGTTTTACTCATAATGGCTGTTTCTCAATTTTTTGGCGAAGTGGTGCCGGAATGCTGATCGGTTTCAGTGTTTCTGCTCCAACACACACTGCATGGACAGTAGCGCTGGCAAGTGTACCTTGTTCATGCAAAATCTGCTGCTGCAACGTGATCCGACTTCTGCCAATTTCAACCACTTTAACAGTAATGTCCAGCAGATCATCCAGCACAGCCGGTCTGAAATATTCGATGCTGAGCGAGCGAATAAGAAAAATCATTTTGTGCGACCGAATCATGGTATCCACCGTAAATCCCAGCTCACGCAGCCATTCATAGCGGGCACGCTCCATAAAATTAAGGTAAGACGCATGATATACAACACCTCCCGTATCTGTATCCTGATAATAGACGCGCACGGGGTGGACAAAAACTGCTTCCATTTTTATAAAAATATCCCGGAAAGGTGGTTAATTCTGGTTGTGGATTGTAGCGGGTAACAGCCCTTAATCCGCATCAAACAGACCTGGTGCCGCAGCCTGGTGCGGTGGAATGATACCGAAATGCTGATAGGTTATAGCTGTTGCTACCCGGCCACGAGGTGTGCGTTGCAAAAAACCCTGCTGAATGAGATAAGGTTCCAGTATTTCTTCAATCGTGTCACGCTCTTCATTGATGGCCGCTGCAAGATTATCCACCCCCACTGGCCCGCCACCAAACTTCTCCAGTACTGCCAATAAAAGCTTTCTATCCAGCACATCCAGACCACTGGCATCTACATCCAGCATCTGCAAAGCTTCATCAGCCACCTGACGATTAACACTCCCATTTGCCCGGACTTCAGCAAAATCACGCACCCTGCGCAGTAAACGATTAGCGATGCGTGGCGTGCCCCGGGATCGGCGTGCAATTTCTCCGGCGCCATCAGCAGTCATGTCAACATTGAGCAGCCCGGCAGAACGGTTAACAATCCTGCTCAGCTCACCAGCAGTATAAAATTCCAGACGGGAAATGATCCCAAAACGATCTCGCAGCGGGTTAGTCAACATGCCTGCGCGCGTAGTGGCACCCACCAGAGTAAAACTCGGCAAATCAATCTTGACTGACCTTGCTGCCGCCCCTTCACCAATCATGATATCAAGCTGATAATCCTCCATCGCCGGATACAGAATTTCCTCAACTACGGGCGAAAGCCGATGAATTTCATCGATGAATAAAATGTCGTTAGCTTCCAGATTGGTCAGCAAAGCAGCCAGATCACCCGCACGCTCCAGCACCGGTCCAGAAGTCTGGCGCAAATTCACCCCCATTTCACGGGCGATAATATGGGCAAGTGTTGTTTTGCCTAACCCTGGCGGACCAAACAATAGCACGTGATCCAGTGCCTCCTGCCTTAGCTTGGCCGCTTCAATAAAAATCTTTAACTGCTCGCGGATTTTCTCCTGACCAACATAGTCATTCAGTTGAACCGGACGAAGCGCCCGTTCCATAGCCTCCTCCCGGGAAGAAAATGGGGCGGCTGTGACAATACGATCCGATTCAATCATTAAAAGCCAGCAGGATATTATTTCGCTTTCGACAAAAGCCTGAGTGACTGCATGATACCGTCAGATACCGCCACACCGTCTGGCAGCTGTGTGAGAGCCCATTCAGCTTCGCGGTCACTATAACCCAGTGCGGTTAATGCATTGAGTATGTCCTTACCAATATCCCGAGCCGTTATTCCCGTTTCAGGCAAAACCAGCGGCACGCTGATTTTATCGCGCAACTCCAGCAGCAGACGCTCCGCAGTTTTTTTCCCAATACCTGGAATTCTGGTCAGACGAATACTATCTTGCGCCACTACAATCTGATACAAATCATCGACACTCAATCCGGACAAGATTGACAAAGCTGTTCTCGCCCCAATACCGGAAATTTTTGTCAGCTGGCGAAACAACACACGTTCCGGTTCCGTCATAAAGCCAAATAGCGAATGCACATCCTCACGCACCCAGAAATGGGTATGGAGCGTTACTTTCTCGCCAATACCAGGCAGTTTGCAGAAGGTGCTCATCGGGACATCAATTTCATAACCGATGCCATTTACATCCAGAAGCACCAGTGGCGGGTGTTTTTCCAGCAACAAGCCGGTAAGTCTACCGATCACAAACGTCTGCCTCGCCTGGAACGGTTACGGGTATTCAAGGCCAACAAACCGGTTCCTGCGTGAGCATGACAAATGGCGCATGCCAGTGCATCAGCTGCATCCGGTTTCGGCCGCTCACCCAGACCCAACAATCGCATCACCATTTCCTGTACCTGTTCCTTGTGCGCATGACCATTCCCCACCACAGCCTGCTTGACTTGCAGGGCGGTATATTCATATACGGAAAGTTCATGTAGGACTGCTGCACTGATGGCGGCACCGCGCGCCTGACCGAGCAACAATGTTGATTTCGGGTTGATATTGACAAAAACCTGCTCTACAGCAACTTGCTCTGGACTATGTTGCTGAATAATTTCGTTAAGTCCGCTCAGGATGGTTTTCAACCGATCTGGCAATCCGGTCTCTCCGGTTACAACACAGCCACTGCCAATATAGACCAGCTGACCCCCAATTTTCTCAATGATGCCAAAACCTGTTACACGCAAACCAGGATCGACTCCCAGTATGCGAACACCCCTGGCGGAAGATAACAAGGTCAGGTATCCAAAGCCGCCGAGGTATAAACATCCTGCACATCGTCAAGATCTTCCAGAGCATCCAGCAATTTTTGCATCCTGATCGCCTCATCCCCCTGCAACAAAACTTCATTTTCAGGCTTCCAGGTAACTTCTGCCAGCTCAGCCTTAAAACCAGCCTTTTCCAACGTATCTTTAACTGATACGAAGGTATCCGGTTCAGTAACTACCTCCAGGCTGCCATCTTCATTGCTGATAACATCTTCCGCACCTGCTTCGAGCGCCGCCTCCAGAAGCTGCGCCTCACCTACTTCTGGTGCGAACAGCAGCTGACCACAATGTTTGAACAAATATGCAACCGAACCATCCGTCCCCAAGTTACCGCCATATTTAGTAAATGCGTGGCGAACATCGGCAACTGTTCGCGTACGGTTATCCGTCATGCAATCAACAATGACCGCCGCGCCAGATATTCCATACCCCTCATAGCGAATTTCTTCATAGTTGACACCATCAAGCTCACCACAACCTCGCTTAATCGCACGTTCAACGTTATCTTTCGGCATATTATGGCCAAAAGCTTTATCCATCGCCAATCGCAGCCGGGGGTTACTGTTTGGGTCCCCTCCACCCAACCGGGCTGCTACCGTGATTTCCTTGATCAAACGGGTAAAAATCTTTCCCCGCTTGGCATCTTGCGCGGCTTTCTTGTGCTTGATGTTAGCCCACTTACTATGACCAGCCATTGCCTTCCTTCAACCGTTGAAAGTAAAGAATGCTACCACTCCTCTGGAGTTGTATAAAGTATTGGAATAGCCGAGACTTCAAACCTTGATTATCTGCAACTCACTTCCATATTTATTGCAATGTTCAGCTTGGCTGGCTACTCGACCGTAACAGATTTTGCAAGATTTCTGGGCTTATCAACATCAGTACCTTTCTGCAAAGCTACATGATAAGCCAGCAACTGCAATGGTATAGTATGCAGGATTGAGCTAAGCACACCGCTGTGCTCAGCCAGTCTGATGATGTGAACTCCCTCACTTTCCTCGATACGTGAATCCGCATCGGCAAACACATACAACTCTCCTCCTCGTGCACGCACCTCATGCAGATTGGATTTCAGCTTCTCCAGCAGAGCATCATTCGGAGCGATGGCGACTACCGGCATGCCACTGTCTACAAGTGCGAGAGGGCCATGCTTGAGCTCGCCAGCCGCATAAGCTTCAGCATGGATGTATGAAATTTCCTTAAGTTTCAACGCACCTTCCAGCGCAATTGGATAATGCACACCACGTCCCAGGAACAAAGCATGATGTTTCTGAGAAAAATCTCCAGCCCATTTTTTGATTTCAGATTCACACTGAAGAGCGCGCTGGATGGCAACTGGCAAATGTCGCAAAGAAGCAATCATATTCTGCTCAGCTTCGATCGGCAGTTTATCGTGTATCTTTGCAAGCACAGCTGTAAACAACAGCAAAACTGCTAATTGCGTAGTAAAAGCCTTGGTAGAAGCCACACCGATCTCAGGGCCGGCACGTGTCAGAAAACGCAGATCAGTTTGCCTGACCAGAGCACTCTCGGGAACGTTGCATATCGCCAGATTGTAGCGATGACCCAATGATTTTGCATAACCGAGTGCAGCCAGCGTATCAGCAGTTTCGCCAGACTGAGAAATACCAACAACCAGCGTGGCCGGATCAGCAATGGGATTACGGTAACGATATTCACTGGCAATCTCGATGTTACAAGGAATTTTTGCAATCGTTTCCAGCCAGTATTTTGCAACCAAACCGGCGTGATAACTCGTTCCACAAGCAAGTATCAGCACACCTTTAGTCTGTGCAAGAATTGTTTGCGCCTCGCTGCCAAACAACTGAGCAGATACCGATTGTGCATTCAGTACCATTTCCAGTGTATTTGCCACAGCGACTGGCTGCTCAAAAATTTCCTTCTGCATGAAGTGTGCATATGGACCCAGCTCCACCGCATCACGCGTCAAACTTGTTTCAGTCACTTTACGAGTGACCTCACAGCCGCTGACAGAATTCAGACAATTCAGAATCCGGTATCCATCACGGGACAGCTCCGCCACATCTCCTTCTTCCAGGTATATAATTTGCTGCGTAACCTGTACCAGAGCTGATGCATCGGAAGCGGCATACAGCCCGTCGTCACCCACTCCAAGCAAGAGCGGAGCGCCATTTCTGGCAACAATAATACGATCTTGATGCGATTCTTCCATGACCGCAACCGCATAAGCTCCATGGAGTTCATCTATGGAAAGACAAACAGCCTCAAGCAAATTATCAGTCGTGCGAAGATGAGATGAAATCAGGTGTGCAATTACTTCGGTATCAGTATCCGACAGAAATTCAAACCCTTCCCGCTGTAAACGCTGGCGAAGAATTTCGTGATTTTCAATAATGCCGTTGTGAACAATAGCGATCTTCCTGTAATCTCCGGAGAAATGAGGGTGAGCATTACGTTCTGAGGGGGCGCCATGCGTTGCCCAGCGAGTGTGTGCAATACCAGTCAATCCTGATGTTTTTCCGGCATCAACCAGCTTGCTCAGTTCTGAAACACGCCCTGTTGTCCTGAGCCTCTGCAGCGTACCATCTGCAACCACGATTCCAGCTGAGTCGTAACCACGATACTCTAGCTTGGACAAGCCCTCCAGCAAAAAAGGCACCACATCGTTTTTTGCAATCGCCCCAACAATACCGCACATAACCCTAACCTCTACTTAAATCCGGTTATTCAAACAGCTTCAGCCTTTGGTTTTTTCGGCCGCTTCCAGTTGGTGATACTCGTTTGTTTAGCTCGGGATAATGTAAGCTGCCCTTCTGGCGTATCACGCGTAATTGTGGAACCGGCGCCAATCGTTGATCCTTTCGTTACAGTTACCGGCGCAACCAGTTGTGTATCAGAGCCGATAAACACATCATCCTCGATAATGGTTCTGTGTTTAAAGGCCCCGTCGTAATTACAGGTAATCGTGCCAGCACCAATATTAACTTGCCTGCCCATTTCAGTATCGCCGATATAGCTGAGGTGATTAACCTTACTTTCAGAAGCGATATGGCTATTTTTAATTTCCACGAAGTTTCCCACGTGCACAGCATTATCAAGCTGTGTACCTGGACGGATGCGGGCAAACGGGCCGACTCGACAATTTTTCCCCAGCACAGCACCTTCAATCAGGCTAAAAGGGTAAATCACTGATCCATCTGATATAATTACATTTCTGAGTATACAGTTGGCATGAACTTTCACACCATTTCCCAAGCGCACATCACCTTCAAAGATACAGTTAACATCAATTTCAACATCATTCCCGCATATAAACTGGCCACGCATATCAAAACGCGACGGGTCCGCAAACGTTACTCCTTGTTCCATTAATTTGTGTGCGATATCCCGTTGATAAACACGTTCCAAGGCGGCTAGCTGAGCCTTGTCATTCACTCCAACCACTTCCCATGCTGAAGCCGGATTGGCAGTCTCAATCTGAACTCCGGCCTCCACCGCCATAGCGATAATATCAGTCAAGTAATATTCACCCTGTGTGTTGGTGTTACTCAACTTATTGAGCCAATCACTCAGATAGCGATTTGGAAGAACCATGATACCTGTGTTAATTTCATGAATTTTTTTCTGCGATGGAGAAGCATCTTTTTCCTCTATAATCGCCTGGATACGGTTTGATTCAGGGTCACGCACGATTCGACCATAGCCGGTTGGATCATCCAGTTCAGCAGTCAACAATACAAGGCTATCTTCGTGCGCTGTTTCTACCAAAGCTTTAAGTGTATTACTTTTTACCAACGGCACATCACCAAATAGAACCAGTGTTACGCCTTTGCTAGCAAGATAGGGTAGCGATTGTTTTACGGCATGGCCCGTTCCAAGTTGCTGCTCTTGTTTTACCCAGATCAAATCTGATTGATCGCCAATGGTTTGGCGAACCAGTTCACCTCCGTGTCCAAAAATGACACATATTCTTTCGGGAGATAGCCCACGAACCGTGTCCAGAACATGCAATAAAATTGGCTTCCCCGCCAAAGGATGCAACACTTTGGGTAACGACGAACGCATCCGCTTACCCATCCCAGCTGCTAACACCACAACATCAACATATAACACGCGCTATTCGCCCTCTATGGAAATTTCTTTATTACCGCAAATATACATGCCACATCCTGCAGTAAGGAAACCACCCCACTACATCGTAATCAATAAGAATGTAGCTTTAGTATATAAAAAAGAAAGTTATGGAAATAGCAAAACAAAATAAGAAAACACCCTTACTATAAAAAAAGGGCGATTTTTAATCGCCCTTTTTTAGTTATATCTATTACACATCTACCGAAGCTTTTAGTGGCCTCTTTTTCTCAGCTTCTGTATGGCTGCCAACTGTGCTGTTGCCTCAATTAATTCAGCTTGGGCACGCGCATATTCAATTTCAGAAATCTTGTTTTTCATGACTTCCTCAGCCTGTTTCTTGGCCTCCAAAGCTTTGGCTTCATCTAAATCCTTACCACGAACAGCAGTATCGGCGAGAATTGTCACAACATCCGGCTGTACCTCAAGCATGCCACCAGAGACATAAATTTCTTCATCATTTTGTAGTGGAGCCTTGACTTTAACGACACCTGATTTTATTCGGGTCAGCATAGGGGTATGCTGAGGAAAAATACCCACCTCACCCATCATTGCTGGTGCAACTATAAACTCAGCAGGCCCGGAGTAAATAGACTCCTCCGCACTCACTATATCTAAGTGGAATATCGTACCCATTAACTACCTGTCAATTAGCTGTTTTTACTGCAATGATTTAGATTTCTCAAGTACTTCCTCAATACCGCCTACCATATAGAAAGCCTGTTCAGGGATATCATCATACTCACCATTAACAATTCCCTTGAACCCTTTAATTGTTTCTTTCAATGAAACATATTTGCCCGGTGACCCAGTAAATACTTCGGCAACAAAAAATGGCTGAGAAAGAAATCTCTGTATCTTACGAGCACGACTAACCGACAGCTTATCCTCTGGTGAAAGCTCATCCATACCCAGAATTGCAATAATATCTCGTAATTCCTTATATCGCTGCAATGTTTGCTGAACCTCACGTGCAGTATTGTAGTGATCCTCACCGACAATCAACGGATCCAATTGCCGCGAAGTTGAATCGAGCGGATCAACCGCCGGGTAAATTCCTAGTGAAGCGATATCTCTTGAAAGTACCACAGTAGCATCCAAGTGACCGAAAGTCGTTGCAGGGGATGGGTCAGTCAAGTCATCTGCAGGAACATAAACAGCCTGAATTGATGTAATTGACCCTGCCTTGGAAGAAGTAATTCTTTCCTGCAACCGTCCCATTTCTTCCGCAAGCGTTGGCTGATACCCTACCGCCGATGGCATGCGCCCCAATAATGCAGAAACCTCAGTACCCGCCAAAGTATAGCGATAAATATTATCCACAAAGAAAAGCACATCTCGGCCTTCATCACGGAAAGATTCAGCCATTGTCAGTCCAGTAAGCGCAACACGCAAACGATTGCCAGGAGGTTCATTCATCTGGCCATAAACCAGAGCCACCTTATCCAACACGTTAGAATCTTTCATTTCATGATAGAAATCATTACCTTCACGTGTCCTTTCACCTACACCTGCAAATACCGAATACCCGCTATGCTCAATTGCAATGTTACGGATAAGCTCCATCATATTTACGGTTTTACCTACACCGGCGCCACCGAAAAGACCAATCTTACCTCCTTTCGCAAAAGGGCAAATTAAATCAATAACCTTAATTCCAGTTTCCAATAACTCAGTTGATGCTGATAATTCATCGAAAGCTGGTGCTGCTCTATGGATAGGCATTAAGGTATCGGCCCCAATCGCACCCATTTCATCGATAGGCCTACCAAGAACATCCATAATCCGCCCAAGTGTTTTTGTACCGACCGGAACCGAAATCTGTTTTTGCGTATTAGTGACCATCACTCCACGCCGCAAACCATCTGATGATCCAAGAGCAATAGTCCTGACGACCCCATCTCCAAGCTGTTGCTGCACTTCAAGTGTTAACTCTGATCCCTCCATTACCAAAGCATCATATACTTTTGGTATTTCTTCTGGCGCAAACTCAACGTCAATTACAGCACCAATACACTGAACAATCTTTCCTTGATGGCTCATCACTTTTCCCTAAATGCAAATTTATAATACTTAAACAGCAGCCGCGCCACCCACAATTTCTGACAGTTCTTTGGTAATAGCTGCCTGGCGCGATTTGTTATAAATAAGCGTCAGCTCGTCAATCAGGTTGCCTGCGTTATCCGACGCAGCCTTCATTGCAACCATTCTTGCTGACTGCTCCGACGCCATATTCTCAGCAACCGCCTGATACACCAATGCCTCTATATATCGAGTCATAATGTCATCAATAACGGGCTTTGCCTCTGGTTCATAAATATAATCCCAAGGCGCACGGGCAGGCTTAGTTTCACCTCCATCACCAGTGATACGCTCACCAGTTAAAGGGAGTAGTTGTTCCATAACCGGTGTTTGTTTCATCGTATTAACAAACTGGTTATAAAAAATATACACTTTGTCTAATTGACCTTCTGTATATGCATCCAAAACTATTTTAACTGCGCCGATCAACTTTTCCATATTAGGCGCATCCCCCAGCCCCGTGACTTGAGAAATCACTTGTACACCACCCAAGCGACTCATAAAACCCAATCCTTTGTTTCCTATGCAACAAGCTTCTACCTGCTGATTCTCGGATTCCCACGATCTAATTTCGTTAAGTGCTCTGCGTAATACATTCGTATTTAGTCCGCCACACAAACCTTTGTCCGAGGTAATAACGATAATACCTACTTTCTTAACAGAATCACGGCTTAACAGAAATGGATGGCGATACTCAACACTTGCTTTACTCATATGCGCAGCAACATTGCGTACCTTCTCCCCATAAGGGCGCGCTCTCTTCATACGATCCTGCGCTTTCCTCATTTTAGAAGCAGCAACCATTTCCATGGCACGCGTAATTTTTTGTGTATTTTTTACGCTTTTGATTTTATTGCGTATTTCTCTTCCGCTTGCCATGGATTAATAGGTTCCATTTTGCTTGAATTCCTGGATAGCTGCCTCTAATGCCTTCTCTGTTTCGGCATCAAGCTCTTTATTTGTTTCAATTTTCTCCAGTATCGCACCATGATGACTGCGTACATGACTCTTTAATGCCGCTTCAAAAGCTAAAGCACGCTTTATATCAACATCATCAAAATAGCCTTTATTCAAGGCAAACAACGTCAACGCCATCTCAGAAATTTTTAGAGTAGCGTACTGAGATTGCTTCATTAACTCAGTTGCCATTTTTCCACGTTCCAACTGTTTACGTGTAGCTTCATCAAGATCTGAAGCAAACTGAGCAAAGGCTGCAAGCTCACGGTATTGAGCTAAAGCCAGACGAATACCACCACCTAATTTCTTAATTACTTTGGTCTGAGCTGCACCACCAACCCTTGAAACAGAGATGCCAGCGTTGATAGCTGGACGTATACCCGCATTAAACAAATCAGACTCAAGGAATATCTGACCGTCAGTAATAGAAATTACGTTAGTTGGGACAAATGCCGTTACGTCACCAGCCTGAGTTTCAATGATGGGCAACGCAGTAAGAGAACCCGTCTTCCCTTTTACCTTCCCGTCAGTCGCCTTTTCGACATAATCGGCATTAACTCTCGCTGCTCTTTCCAACAAACGCGAATGCAGATAAAAAACATCCCCTGGATAAGCTTCACGCCCAGGTGGACGACGCAACAATAGAGAAATTTGACGATATGCCCACGCTTGCTTAGTTAAATCATCATAAACAATAAGTGCGTCCTGACCTTTATCACGAAAATACTCTCCCATGGTACAGCCGGAATAAGGAGCAATATATTGCATTGCAGCTGATTCTGAAGCAGAAGCCACCACCACGATTGTGTAGGCCATTGCACCCACCTCTTCCAGCTTTCTGACAACGTTAGCAATTGATGATGCTTTTTGCCCAATTGCCACATAAATACAAATTACATCCTCACCCTTCTGATTGATAATTGCATCAATCGCCACTGCCGTTTTACCTGTCTGACGATCACCAATTATTAATTCTCGCTGACCCCTTCCAACAGGCACCATAGAGTCAACCGACTTCAAACCAGTCTGCATGGGCTGATCTACTGATTTACGCCACACAACACCAGGAGCAATTTTTTCAATAGGCTCTCTACCTTGCGCCGCTATTGGACCTTTTCCATCTATAGGTTGCCCTAAAGCATTAACAACACGACCTAATAACGCTTCACCCACCGGAACTTCCAAAATCCTCCCGGTACATTTAACAATATCACCTTCCTTCAAATGCTCATACGCACCCAAGATAACCGCGCCAACTGAATCACGCTCCAAGTTGAGCGCCAAGCCAAACGTTCCCCCTGGAAATTCGAGCATTTCCCCCTGCATCACATCGGAAAGACCATGTACGCGAACAATACCATCTGTCAGCGATACAACTGTCCCCTGCGTTTTAAATTCCGAAGTTACGGAAAGCCCCTCAATCTTACTTTTGATTAATTCACTAATTTCTGATGGATTTAACTGCATTTTTTATAACTCCTAGCTTTTGAGTGCCGTCGCCATGGCTTCCAGCTTTCCGTGTACAGAACTATCGATTATCTGATCGCCAATTTTTACTCTGATACCACCGATGAGTTCACTCTTAACACTGATATCAACCTTTACTTTACGCTGAAATTTTTCCTCAAGAATTGAAACAAGCCTCACCACCTGATCAGAGTTAAGAGGAAATGCTGACTCTATTTCAGCCTCCAACACCCCCTCATGCTGCGATTTAAATTGCTCAAACAGGTCGCAAATCTGTGGCAAAACGAGTAACCGCCGGTTATCAATCAGCAGCAATACCAGTCGCCTGCCATCGTCACTTATTTTCTTACCACCTATGCTCAAAATAATCTCACATAACTTAGCTGCCGAAATTTGCGGATTATTAATTAATTCCCTTATCTGCGGCTCCTGAACAACAGAACGAATAACACCAAGCATCTCTGACCAAGAAAATAATGAATTACCTTCCCGCGCAAGTTTGAATAACGCCTCTGCATATGGGCGTGCAATTGTTATCGCTTCAGCCATTTATTTTAACTCAGCCTCAATTGATGCCAATAAATCTGCGTGTGCTTTAGCATTTACCTCTCGACGAAGAATCTTTGATGCCCCCTGCACAGCCAATACAGCCACCTGCTGACGCAATGATTCGCGAGCACTGAACACCTCGTGCTGAATTTCAGCCTTAGCACCGACAACAATCTTCTCTCCTTCGATTCGGGCATTCTGTTTAGCTTCTTCTATAATATCCGAAGCTCTTTTTTCCGCCTGAATAACGATCTCACTCGCACGTTGCTTAGCTTCCTTCAATACTTCCGATGAACGCTGACTAGCAAGCTCCAACTCTCTCGCACCACGCTCACCCGCCGCCAAGCCATCCGCTATTTTTTGCTGACGCTCCTCTATTGCCCGCAATAGATATGGCCACACAAACTTGACGGTAAACCATATAAATATAGAAAAGGCTATCGCCTGCGAGACCAATGTGAAATTTATATTCATAACAGCCCTTTATTCACCTCGGTAACAAATTCAATAGATTATTACTGAATAACAGCCAATAACGGATTACCAAATGCAAACAGCATCGCCAGACCTACAGCAATAATGAATGAAGCATCAGTCAAACCCAACAACAAGAACACCTTACCCTGTAAGGTTGGAATCATCTCAGGCTGCCGAGCCGCACCTTCCAAAAACCTGCCACACATCACCCCCACACCAATACAAGCACCCGCAGCACCCAAGCCGATCATTAACCCAATACCGATTCCTGTATATGCCTGAATCATTGCAAGAAACTGAGCGTTTTCCATATTTTTCCCTTTAGTTCAAGTTAATAATAAAATTTTTACCAATCAGTGTGATTCATGAGCCATCGAAAGATACACAACCGCCAGCATCATAAAAATAAATGCCTGCAAGATTACAATCAGTATATGAAATATTGCCCACCCTACCCCAAGTATCGCCCCAAAAAAAGTACCAGCCACACCTGTCGCGGCCCACATCCCCAACAACATAAAAATAATCTCGCCCGCATACATGTTCCCAAACAGTCGCAACGAATGCGACAGCGGCTTTGAGACGTACTCAATCATATTGAACAGCAAATTCAGGGGCCACAGCAGTGGATTCTTGCCAAATGGACTGCATACAAGCTCCGTAATCCACCCTCCCATACCTTTAACTTTTATGCTGAAATATATAGCCAATATCCAGATGGACAAAGCGAGCGCAAACGTAGTATTAACGTCCGCAGTCGGCACACTTCTCCAGTTGCGCAAGCCAAAAACATGCTCATAGACCCAAGCCATGATGTCAATGGGCAAAAAATCCATTGCATTAAGGAGAAGCACCCATACAAATACAGTCAACGCCATAGGCGCAACAAACGCATGGCGATTTCCATGAAATGTTGTTCTTACCTGCTCATCAACAAATTCCATTAACAGCTCAACAAAAGCCTGCGTCTTACTCGGAACACCCGAAGTTGCCTTTCTGACAACCAGCCAGATTAAACCCAAACTTACCACCCCAAGCAGTAACGACATAACCAAGGTATCTGTATGCAACACCCAAAATGAGCCGTCGCCAATGCTGATTGTATGATTTGTAAGATGATGCTGAATATACGTGGTGGGATTTAATCCAACTTCTGAGGACATTTATTTACCTTTACAGATTGACCAAGGTGTTATCTATTTATCTTCTCTGGCACAAACAACGCCATACCTGATATCAATACAGCCACAACAAACGACCCAATAAACATAACGGGGTGCAGGCCCTTAAACATCGCAAAAACAGCCCAGAGCAACATCACAACAATAAATATCTTCACCGCTTCCGCACGCAATGCAACACGCAAAACTTCGCCTGCCGAATACCCTCTATGTTTTGATATTAAAACTGCGTACGCTATCCCGGCGATCACACTTATAATCGCCCCAAGAAATCCTGAAACAGCAGCATCCACCCCCGAATGCAAACCACACACGACCGCAGCCAGCAATGAAAATATCAGCTGCATAAAGATAACTACCCTTAACGGCCTGCTTTTAATCGATAACATCCGCGTTAATGAGCACAAAACGTGCCCAACAAAAAGTGGAGCGATTCTACCTTGATCACTCTACCTCGTCAATGTGGATGGACAATATCATTTACTGATCTGCTTTATGGTTTTATCCCTCCGAAAATTAAATTGCTTAATTTTTTGTAGTTCATGCACCAATTAAGTAAAATTACGAAGCGATTTTCAAAAATGTTGAAAGGTCGCTGTTATTTTGCCTGCAGCTACCGCCACAGGCAGCAGTTCAGTTAACCCCCTTGCCTTACTTACTCACCTTTGCATCATGTGGTAGGGAGGCTTTATCCATAAGGAAACCATGAGACACTACGAAATTATATTCATTATCCATCCCGATCAAAGTGAACAGGTATCTGCAATGACTGAGCGTTACAGTAATGCGATTACCGGAAAATCCGGAAAAATTCACCGGCTGGAAGATTGGGGACGCAGACAGTTGACCTATCCCATACAAAAACTGCACAAAGCACACTACGTGCTTATGAATATTGAATGTGATCAGAAAATCCTGAGTGAGCTTGAACATAACTTCAAGTTCAATGACGCCATCCTACGACACCTTGTTATACGCATGAATGCACCAGTCACGACCCCTTCTCCCATGATGCAGGAAGGCAAGTCCAAACCATCTTATTCCAGTTCAGATGACGATAACGAAAACACCACACCTGGAGCTAAATCAGCAAATCTTGCTGCCGAAGGTAATCAGACTGCTGAAAAAGGCGATACCCAGCCCTAATTTAACCATTGATGTTCAGAAATCAGATAACTGTTGGCGGAATCATCACTGATCTGACTTCGCCTCGCTACACGCCTGCTGGCATCATGGTGACTGAGTTCAGGCTTAATCACCAGTCAAACCAGCAAGAAGCCGATATTCAACGCAACATTGAACTTGAGCTTGAAGTAATTGCTATGGCCAAAATGGCAGAAAAGGTTATATGTGCCGGGCTTGAAAAAAATGTCGAAATCACGGGTTTTATTGCTAAAAAGCATCGCTTAAGCAATCAGCTTGTTTTACATGTATGCGACGTCAAAATTATCTGAAAATAAGATATCAAACATACGTTTTTAATGGAGAAACAATATGAGATTCTCAAGAAACAAGGATGCCGATAAAAAAAGAATGAAAGATCGGATAGCAAACCGACCTCTTTTTAAGCGCAAGAAATTCTGCCGGTTTACTGCTGAAGGAGCCAAAGAAATCGATTACAAAGATATTGATTTACTGAAGGAGTTTATTAGTGAAAATGGCCGGATCATTCCAGCCCGGATAACTGGCACACGCTCGTTTTACCAGCGTCAATTAAACGTGGCTATCGAACGGGCACGCTTCCTCGCACTATTACCTTATACCGATCAGCACTAAGCCCCCGGGAGAAACAATATGCAAATAATTTTGTTGGAAAAAATCGCCAAACTGGGTTCGTTGGGTAGTATTGTGGACGTAAAGCCTGGTTATGCCCGCAATTACCTGATTCCACAAGGAAAAGCCAGAAGAGCTACCGAGAAGGTAATCGCTGAATTTGAAGCCCAGCGTGCCGAACTGGAGAAAAAACAAGCTGCAATCCTGGAGGCTGCGGGTGCACAGGCAGCTAAACTGGATGGTCTGCTTATTCAGATCTCTCAAAAAGCGGGGGTGGACGGCAAGCTTTTCGGCTCGGTTACCAACGCGAATATTGCCGAAGAATTGCATAAACAGGACTTCCTGGTTGAAAAATCTGCAATTCGCATGCCAGAAGGACAAATTAAACAGGTGGGTGATTACGCAGTCATTGTTGTACTTCATAGCGAGGTGTCAGCACAAATCACTGTTTCTGTACTCGGTGAAACTACTGCCTGATTTCCCCTAAGAATCAAACCAAATAAAAAAAGGACTGTTTCCGGTCCTTTTTTTATTTCTGTGTCACAGTGTTACTATCCTGATCCCGCCTTCAGCCTTAACCAACTCTCATGAGCCAACCTACTGCCAGCTTTACCCAAAATATCCCTGAAGATAGCATCTACAAGCTTCCACCTCACTCCATCGAAGCTGAGCAGTCTGTCCTCGGCGGGCTGATGCTGGATAACCAAGCGTGGGATAAAGTGGCAGACATCATCATTGAGAGTGATTTTTATCGCCAGGATCATCAGCTCATTTACCAGCATATCTCCCGGCTTATCGAACAGAATAAACCAGCAGATGTCATTACCGTTGCTGAATCCCTTGAAAACTCTGCTCAACTGCCACACGCAGGAGGGTTAGCCTATATTGGCGCTATCGCACAGAATACGCCATCAGCGGCCAATATTCGCCGCTATGCAGAAATTGTTCGAGAACGTTCAATCATACGCAAGCTGGCGCAAATCAGTACGCAGATAACTGATTCAACCTATAACCCGGCGGGCCGCTCAGCAAGCGATCTGCTGGATGAAGCAGAAAGCAAAATATTTGAAATTGCCGAACAGAGCGCGCACGGCAAACAGGGATTTGTCGATATTCAACCACTGCTAAAACAGGTGGTAGAGCGAATTGAAATGCTCTACAACCGGAGCAACCCCAGTGACATTACCGGTATCCCCTCGGGTTTCAGTGATCTTGATCAAAAAACTTCTGGCTTCCAACCTGGCGATCTGATCATCGTTGCCGGACGGCCTTCAATGGGAAAAACAGCTTTTTCCCTCAACATTGGCGAGCACGTCGCACTGGAAACCAACAAACCGGTAGCTGTATTCAGTATGGAAATGGGTGGCACACAACTGGCCATGCGTATGCTGGGATCTATCGGCCGATTGGATCAGCACAAAATGCGTACAGGCCAGCTGTCTGATGATGACTGGCCAAGACTCACCCATGCACTGGGGAAGCTGAATGATGCGCCAATTTTTATTGATGAAAGCGCAGGGTTAAATTCCCTGGAGCTGCGTGCCCGTGCCCGACGTCTGTATCGGCAGCATAATGGACTGGGGCTCATTATCATCGACTACCTGCAGCTTATGTCATCTACTTCACCCAATAGCGAAAACCGCGCTGCAGAAATTTCTGAAATCTCACGCTCACTGAAAGCACTGGCAAAAGAATTGCAGGTCCCCGTTATCGCTTTATCGCAGTTAAATCGTGGCCTCGAACAGCGCCCCAATAAACGTCCGATCATGTCAGATTTACGTGAATCCGGCGCCATCGAACAGGACGCTGATGTCATTCTGTTTATTTATCGTGACGAAGTTTACAACCCGGATACCCCGGACAAAGGTATCGCGGAAATCATCATAGGCAAACAGCGTAACGGGCCAATTGGCAAGGTTGATCTCACCTTTCTGGGGGAATTTACACGGTTTGAAAACTGCGCACGTACTGGCGATTACTATTGATTCAAAATCAATTTATCCCCATACGGCGATACTGGATAGCCTCTGCTACATGTTTCCCAAGAATAGCCTCACTTGATGATAAATCTGCAATTGTTCGCGCCAGCTTCAATATCCTGTGATATGCCCGGGCTGAAATATTGAGGTGAGTCATGGCTCGTTCCAGCATACGCTTACCCTCGGCATCCAATACACAAAACTTTTCCATCTCCGGCACGCTCAGCTCTGTGTTGGGCACATTTTGACGATTCAGCTGAAGCTGCCGGGCGACTGTTGTCCTTGCCCGAATAACCGCACTTGACTCACCCGGTCCTGGTCGCAGCAGATCTTCTTTCGGCAAGGCCGGGACTTCAATCTGAACATCAATACGATCCAACAGAGGGCCGGATAGCTTGCCACGATAGCGCGCCACCTGATCAGGCGTACAACGGCACTTCCCCTCGTAATGTCCAAGGTAACCGCACGGACAGGGATTCATCGCGGCAATGAGCTGGAATCTGGCTGGAAAATCCGCACGTTGCGTGGCGCGCGAAATAGTAATGTGGCCGGATTCGAGTGGCTCGCGCAGCACTTCCAGAACTCGCCGATCGAACTCCGGAAATTCATCGAGAAACAAAATACCGTGCATCGCCAGTGAAATCTCGCCTGGGCGCGGAATACCGCCTCCACCAACCAGTGCGACAGCAGAAGCCGTATGATGCGGCGCCCGGAACGGGCGACATTTCCAGTTAGCCAGATTAAAACTGCCGCCCCCCAACGACTGAATGGCTGCCGACTCAAGCGCCTCCTGGTCCGTCATTGGTGGCAAAATTCCCGGCAAACGCCTCGCCAGCATGGATTTTCCGGTACCTGGCGGACCAATCAGCAACACGCTGTGACCACCTGCTGCCGCGACCTCCAGTGCACGCTTTGCCTGCATCTGGCCTTTGACCTCTCCCATATCCGGATAAAAATCTTTTACCTCGTTTATGGCCGGCTCTGTGTGATAGGGCACCCATGCTTCCTGACCCGTCAAACAGGCACACAGCTGCAATAGCGATGTGGCCGGGTAAACCCTGGCATCTCGTACCAATGCTGCCTCACCGGCATTCTGTTCCGGCAGAACAAAACTTCGGCCGGAACGGGCTGCATTGTAAGTCATGGCTAAAGCACCGCGAATCGGGCGCAGTTTGCCATCGAGCGACAACTCTCCTGCCCACTCATACTGGTCCAACTTACCGGCAGGAATCTGCCCACTGGCTGCCAGTATGCCTAAAGCAATCGGTAAATCAAAACGCCCGCTTTCCTTGGGTAAATCAGCCGGGGCAAGGTTAACGGTAATCCGTCGCGCAGGAAATTTGAAACGCCCGTTCAGTATGGCAGCATGCACCCTGTCCTTGCTTTCTCGGACTTCCGTATCAGGGAGACCAACAATGGTAAATTTTGGCAAACCGTTGGAAAGATGTACCTCAACGGTGACCAGAGGTGCATCCACGCCACATAACGCACGGCTGTACAAAATGGCCAGTGACACGGAAGAAATGAGTTATTCAAACAAAATCAGCATACCCGCCAGCACCTTGTATAACCGGTTCCGGTTACCACGCACTACTGCTGTGCCTCACCACAACAACTGCCACCAGCTTCATTTGATGAAATCACCTCAGCAGGTTGCTGTAATTGCTGTTCCAGTTTACGTACCTTATCTTCCAGCTCAGCCAGTTTGATACGTGTACGCTTGATCACTTCCTGCTGCACGTCGAATTCCTCACGCGTCACCAGATCCAGCCGGGATAAAGCACCAGACAGCATGGCACGCATATTTTTTTCAACATCTCTGGCCGGACTGCTGGCCAGAATTTCACCTACCTTGCTGCCAATTTCATCCAGCACATTCTTATTCAGCATTTCTTCTCTCCATTAAATTTCAAAGTTTTGTTACCGGCTTCCGGGATAAAATCTCACATTTTCAGCCAACAGGCAAACCCAATCAGCAGCTTCAGCCTCACCGGAAACAAGCGCTGCAACCTTTATCTCAACTAACTCCAATCAGCTTCAATGAATCGTCTGCAACTGCTGGAACACTGGCTACACTCTATTTATCCTGATCAATCCTTCACTTTGTCACCAGCTTCGGCTGATGCCAGTTTTCGCCGTTATTTTCGCGTATCCCTCCCCTGGAAAACGCTGATTGCAATGGATGCCCCCCCGCAGCAGGAAGATTGCCGGCCTTTTCTGCATACTGCCAGCGTATTTGCAAAGGCATCTGTCCATGTACCAGACATCGTTGCACAAGATCTCGATCAGGGTTTTTTGCTGCTGTCCGA
Organism: uncultured Nitrosomonas sp.; assembly: GCA_964651625.1. Classification (GTDB taxonomy): domain Bacteria; phylum Pseudomonadota; class Gammaproteobacteria; order Burkholderiales; family Nitrosomonadaceae; genus Nitrosomonas. The sequence goes on from CAZYWE010000006.1 coordinate 33,651, forward strand.
TCTTGGCACCACCACCTACCTGCAGGCACTGACCACAGCACCAGAAAACGCCAATCAGCTTTACTTGGATGCCATTGACGCATTGATCAAAATCCAGCGTACCAGTGAGAAAAATATATTCCCCGAATACGATCTGATACTGCTTTCCCGCGAACTGGCACTTTTTCCTGACTGGTACATGACACAACACCGGCAAATTGCGCCAACTGATGACCAGAGAAATATGCTCAAGGCAGTTTTCGACCTGATTCTCGATAACAATCTCGCGCAACCGCAGGTATTCGTGCACCGTGATTACCACAGCCGCAACCTGATGGTAACGTTACCCAATCCGGGTATCATCGATTTTCAGGATGCCGTCTTTGGCCCCATCACCTATGATCTGGTCTCTCTGCTCAGAGATGCCTATATCCAATGGGAAGAAGCACAGGTGCTGGACTGGACGATCCGTTACTGGGAAAAAGCACGGCGCGCAGGATTACCGGTAACAACCGATTTTTCCGCTTTCTACCGGGATTTTGAATGGATGGGCGTGCAACGTCATCTTAAAGTGCTGGGCATCTTTGCGCGGCTTTATTATCGAGATCAAAAACCCGCTTATCTGCAGGACATGCCCGCCGTCATGCACTACCTGCGCAAAACCTGCGAGCGCTATCATGAGCTGCACCCGCTCAGCCAGTTACTGGATCAGCTGGAAGATAAAGTACCTGCAGCCGGCTACACCTTCTGATCGAGAAACGCGATGTTCAAGGTTATGATTCTGGCAGCCGGCAAAGGGGAGCGCATGAAGCCGCTGACCGATGCCCGCCCCAAACCACTCTTGCAGGCAGGCGACAAAATGCTGATCGAACACCACCTGCAAAAACTGGCTCAAGCCGGTTTTACCGATGCCATCATCAACCACGCCTATCTCGGCCACATGATTGAAGCTGCGCTGCAGGATGGCAGCCGTTACGGCATCCGCATTCACTACTCACCGGAACACCGCGTGCTGGAAACTGCCGGAGGTATTGCCAATGCATTGCCATTACTTACCGATTCCAGCCGAACACAACCGTTTGCCGTCATCAATGCTGATGTTTTCTGCGATATGGATTTTTCAACCCTGCACCCCATTCCGCAGCAGATACAATTGAATCCCGGGCGCATACTGGCGCATCTGGTGCTGGTGAACAACCCTCATCATCACCCGGAAGGTGATTTTTTTCTGAACAGCAATACCGGCAAACTGACTGAATCAACCACTACTGGCTGTCAAAAACTTACCTTCAGCGGCATTGGCGTTTATCATCCGGCACTTTTTGAAAATGTCCCACCTGGTCAGGCGGTAAAACTCGCCCCGCTACTGCGCCAGGCGATTGCCGCCGGAAAAATTACCGGCTCGCATTACCCGGGTACATGGATGGACATCGGCACACCGGAACGCCTGCAGCAACTCGACAACCTGCTCAGACACCCTGCGATACGGTAACACTCCTATCAGATACCATACCCCCTGTCACAGCAAGGACTGCGAGGAAACCGCAGACTGACGCGATAATCTGATGCTTAACGAAAGCAAATGCAAATAGACGGTGATGGGCAAAGCAGAGGAAACAACAGGAGAAAAATGCAAAGGCAGGATCACTGTCTTTGCAGACAAGCTTGCCTTAAGCCAGATTGATTTTTGGAATAATTAGCATCGCCAGACCGGCACAATCCATCACCTCTGCCAGGATTCGGCAACAGAGCGCTCTCGCCCGATTGGCAGATGCAGTTAAAATCGGGATTATTTTTTATTTGAGGAAACTGTAATGACTCGCCAAATTTCCTGTGATCTGCATGACTATGTCGAAGTAGCCTGTATGTATGGTTATCAGGTCAGGCTGATTCTGAAAAATCAATCCACCATGGAAGGCAAGGCAAAGGATATTGTAACGGATGCTGAAAAACATGAATTTTTGCTGCTGGAAACCGCATCCGGACCGCAACAGATTGAGCTGATTACACTGGATAAACTGCAGGTACTTACTGCAAATGCACGTTTCAGTGAGGTTGTCTTTTCTGATTCCTGCGAATCCTGAAGGGATCGGAATCACTGATCCGATTAGCGCCTGCCGTCGTACCACATTGGCAGTTTCTTTTTACTGCGCAATGTACCCAAAGGAGACAGGATCAGGCGAACAAACTGCCCAAAAATCTCCCGGCCATTGTAAAGCCGGGTTTTTCTGGAGGATGTTTCAAGCGGATGGGTGTGCAGAATGGTGAATTTAAGTTTACGTTTGCGGCCATACCGCTTGAGTTTCTGGCTTAATTCAATTTCTTCTGCCGCATACAGAGTCAGATCAAATCCACCCACCTCCCTGAATGCTGCTGCATTACACACAATCAGTGCTCCAGCGGCCCAGCCAAACAGCACTGAGAGCAACGTCCATATTCGCAGCAGTATTTCTGCCCACCATGGTTGATCCGGCATGTACAGCGTGCTGCCCGCGCCAATATGTTTTCCCTGTTTGATCAACTCAAAAATATCAGCCACCAGCCCGGCATTCATCAGACAATCCGCATCCATGAACACCAGCCATTCCCCTTCGGCTGCATTTGCACCAGTAGTCCTGGCTCGCGCAATCTGGTTGACTGGCTCAAACACAACCTTTGCTCCCGCCTGTGTCGCCAGTTGCGCAGTCTTATCTGTCGAGTTGTTATCCACCACAATAACTTCATGGGTGTACCCGCAAGATTGATTGGCTGACACGGAATCTGCTATCGAACGAAGACATTGCTCGATCAGCTGCTCTTCATTAAAAGCCGGAATGATGAAAGATAGATGCATAAAATTCACTTTAATTATGGAATACCGAGCCACCCCATTCTGCCGGGCACATTATAAAATCCAAGGTTCGCAAAAAATACAATTCTCTTTTACATAATTAACTATATGACCTGGAAACCGAATGTTACCGTTGCTGCCGTAATTGAACAGAATGGAAAATACCTGCTGGTAGAAGAAATTCCCAGAGGAGCCGAAATAAAACTCAACCAGCCGGCCGGCCATCTGGAAGCAGGCGAATCCATCCTTCAGGCATGCAGTCGCGAAGTGCTGGAAGAAACTGGCCATTCCTTTCGGCCAGAAGTACTGACCGGTATTTACCATTGGACCTGCGCCTCGAATGGTACCACTTACCTGCGCTTCACTTTCTCCGGAAGGATTACCGGCTTTGATCCGGCAAGAAAACTTGATACCGGCATCGTACGGGCAACCTGGTTTAGCATCGAAGAAATCAGGGAAAAACAGGCAATTCACCGTACACCGCTGGTCATGCAGTGCATCACGGATTACCTCGCCGGGAAAAACTACCCGCTGGACATCCTGCAGTATTACGGTTGAAAACAGCCTGCTGAATCAGCTGAACCAGCGAAAACAGGGACTACAAATCCTGTCATAGAAATATATCGTTTACTGCTTTTCTTGTTTTTTGTTATACAATCCAACGGCGATTCGCATGGTCGTTGGCCTGAACAGATCAGGCTGAAGTCAAACAACAGACCAAATTATTTGATTTGAATAGAGCTTAAGGCTTGAAATTATAAAGTGGAGAGAAAATGAACAAGGTTCTTCGAAATAGCAATATTGCAGGGCTGTGCCTCGCATTATCAATGTTTTTAGTATCAGCTCCCGCATCGGCTCAGCTCATGCTTGCGCATGAAGGACATCATGAAGCCGGGGGGTGCAAAATTGAAAACGGGGATTTCCCTGTAGAGGTCAGCGTTTATGAAGTCCCTGAAGGCAACATCCCTCCCATGCATTCATACTGCAACCATATTCCCAATGCAGGCAAGATTAACATGACAGTTGAACTTTCAAATGCAGAAACGCGCGAGGTCCCCATTGCGGTGAGAGTGTTGATGGAAGGACATGAGAACAGCGAACACGGCGCACATGAAGTGCTGTATATGCCTGCTGAAAAATACACATCCGGCATTATTGTCGTTGCAGCCAACCTCGAACAACTTGGTCAATACAATATTCATCTTGAAACTGAAGATAGTGCCGGCAAAACTAAAACTGCTGTAAAAATACCACTTCATGTTGGCGGCGGTGGCGATCACGATCACGGTTCCAATTTCGGTACGTTAGAGATTATTCTGCTTGCCATTGTAGCGGGTGTTGGTGGCTTTATTTTTGTCCGCTCGAAAAAAGCTGCAAACGCTTAACTTCAACAGATATAACTGTATTGAAGCATGCAGACCATATTTTCCGGGCAGAGTAGTACCGCATGCTTCATACACCTGAAATTTCCTGAAGCGACAATCACGGTACATACAATGTACCCGGCAACCATATCCTATAGCATGGTGTCCTTGGAGAAAAACATGGCTCTGCATTTGACGTCTCCCTCTTTTTCCCATCAGGGTTGGATTCCGGTTCGTCATACCTGTGACGATGAAGATTTATCACCCGCACTTTCCTGGACCGGGTTACCCGAAAACACAAAAAGCCTGGTTCTGATTGTCGATGATCCGGATGCGCCCGATCCCCAGGCACCCAAAATGATATGGGTACACTGGATTCTTTACAACATTCCACCAAATGCCAGAAAGCTGCCTGAAAATGTGATGGCCACAGAATTACCGGCAGGCACGCTCGAAGGGGTAAATGACTGGAAAAGAACCGGCTATGGCGGGCCTTGCCCACCGATTGGAACGCACCGCTATTTCTACAAACTGTATGCTCTGGATACCCTGTTACCCGATTTAAACAAACCAACCAAAACTGTTCTGGAAAAAGCCATGCAAGGGCATATCCTGGCCCACACTGAGCTGGTTGGCTTGTACCGCCGCACTAACAACACCTGAACCCGGCAACAGGAATCATGGCTAAAATGCTCCCGGTTTAGCCTGCCATATCTTACTTATGACAATCAAATCACATATTCGCACTATCCCGCATTACCCTCGTGAAGGCATCATGTTTCGGGATATCACTACTCTTTTGAAGGATCCGGTCGGATTACGCACCACAATTGAGGAAATCTCCCAACGTTATCAGAAAGAAAAAATCAGCAAAGTTGCCGGAATTGAATCACGCGGCTTCATTATTGGTGCACCTGTCGCCTACGCGCTGGGTGCCGGGTTCGTCCCTATCCGCAAACAGGGTAAATTACCCGCCGAAACCATTGGCTGTGACTATCAGCTGGAGTATGGCTTTGATAAGGTTGAGATTCATGTGGATGCAATTGATAGGGGGGATCGTGTACTGCTCATTGATGACCTGATTGCAACCGGTGGAACTATGGAAGCCGCTATCAGACTGATTCAGGAAACAGGTGGAACTGTGGTTGAATGCTGCTTCGTGATTGACCTGCCCGATGTGGGTGGAAGCAAACGACTGCAACAGCAGGGCCATAAACTGTTCTCACTCTGCAGTTTTGAAGATTAGGCAACGCTGTTGACATCTATTTCCAGTCATAAAAACCACTGCAGTGCTAATATCCTCAACGCTGCTTTAACCGCCCTGTCTGCTGGCAGCAGCACCCAAAACAATTTTCAGACAACTATTTTAATTAACTCGGCTCGACGGCCTGCCGGCTGTTGATTTGTGGAGCCCGTTTCCATGCTAGATATCCAGCGATTACGTAATGATCTGCAAAATACTGTTACCCGCCTTGCACGGCGCGGTTATGAATTTCCTCTGGCGAATTTTGAACATCTGGAAAACCAGCGAAAATCTGTTCAAACGCTGACCCAGACATTACAGGCAAAACGCAACTCCACTTCAAAACAAATTGGCATTGCCAAACAGCAGGGCGAGGATGTCAGCACGATCATGGCTGAAGTAGCCAGCATGGGAGAGGCGCTCAAACAGGCAGAAAATCAGCTTGAAACCATTCAAACCCAACTGCAGCAGTTATTGCTGGAAGTTCCCAATCTGCCGCATGACGATGTTCCCACCGGTAAAGATGCAAACGACAATCAGGAAATACGGCGCTGGGGAACGCCTAAAACATTTGATTTTCCTGTCAAAGATCACGCCAGCATTGGAGAACATCTCAAACTGATTGATTTTGAAACAGCAGCAAAACTGAGTGGTGCACGCTTCAGTCTGCTGAAAGGGGGGGTGGCCCGGCTGCATCGTGCTCTTGCACAATTTATGCTCGATACACATACCCGGGAAAATGGCTACGATGAAGTTTATGTACCTTATCTGGTCAATGCCGACAGTTTGCGTGGAACCGGGCAGTTACCAAAATTTGAGCAGGATCTTTTTGCTGTCCAGACAGGCGCTCAGGAAACACCGGATAATCCGGACAAAGCAAGCCCTGCAACACTGCATCTTATTCCGACTGCTGAGGTCCCACTGACCAACATTGTCCGGAATACGATTGTCTCACTCGAAGCTCTACCGCTTCAGTTTGTTGCTCATACACCCTGTTTCCGCTCTGAGGCCGGGAGTTACGGCCGGGATACGCGCGGATTGATCCGCCAGCACCAGTTCGATAAAGTCGAACTGGTACAGATCACCCATCCGGAAAAATCTTACGAAGCACTGGAATCACTGGTGGGTCATGCTGAGAAAATTCTCCAGAAACTGGAGCTGCCCTATCGTGTCATGCTGCTATGCACTGGTGACATGGGATTCTCAGCAGCCAGAACTTACGATATCGAAGTATGGTTACCCGCCCAGCAAACCTATCGGGAAATTTCTTCGTGCAGTAACTGTGAAGCATTCCAGGCACGGCGCATGCAGGCACGCTTCCGCAAGGGGCAGGATAAGCCGGAACTGCTGCATACACTCAATGGTTCCGGGCTGGCTGTTGGGCGGACACTGGTGGCCATTCTGGAAAACTATCAGAATGAAGATGGCAGCGTCACCATCCCGGAAATTTTACGGGCTTATATGGGTGGTATTGAACGGATCAGCCTATAATTACACTGTATTTGCCTGTATTAACCATTCGTAAAGGAGATTTCTGATGCAAAACAATAACCAGGGCACTTCCCAACCTGAAAAAGATGTCACACAGCTCACAGCGGATGTCAGGGAGGCAATAACACATGGCGGCGACGTTGAGGATGCTGTCAGAAATCTCACTCTCAAAGCGATACATTCCAACGGCCTGGACATTGAATCCCTGAAACAGATCGCCACTGCAGTCGTGAAAGGCGCACAAGAAGGCGCTCAGCAGAAGATGATGCAAGCCAGTGAGCAATCCCAGGCAGCTCAATCCCAAATCGGCCAGGCGGTCAGCGGACTGGATACCGCTTTTGCACAATTGGCTGGCGCCTCAAAACTGGCTCTGGAAGAGGCAGCAAGCAAGGCAAAACAATTCTCTGATGGTGAACTGACTAAAACCCAAGCTGACCTCAAAGATTTGGAAAGTGTTTTTCTGGACACGTTAAAGCATGCAACCACTGCCACACAGGGCTTAATTGCCGAAACACTGAAAGATTTGCTGACGCATGCGCAACACAATGGCACCGCAGTAGGTGCGCAGCTTAAAGACACGCTGGCCGTTTTTGCACATCAAATGGCATCAACCGGGCGCGCGCAATTTGAAGCAGGAGTAAAACTCACTCAAATAACAACAGATCTTCTGTACAAAATTTCCACCGGGGTTTTATCTGGCATTACCCATAAAATGAACCGGGACAACAAGTAGTCGCCTTCCCCTTTTTGGCAAACCCGGTTACGACAAGTAGTAACGGTTTACCGGTTTGAGTGAGCCATCAAGCTCGTAACAGAGCGGACGAGCAGTTGCAATTGACAGGCGCATCATTTGTGCGCCTGTCAATCCTTCCAGTTGCATAGCCAGTATTTTTAGCAACCCCTGGTGCGAGACAATCAGCAAACGTTTCCTCTGCACGATCTCTGGCACAATTGTTTTCTCCCAGAAAGGCTTTACCCGCTCCAGCGCCTGTTGCATGCTTTCCGCCAGTGGAAGTTGGGCACGGTCAATCACCTTATAACGCTGTTGATTCACAGGAGCCCGCGGATCATCCAGTGTCAGCGAAGGAGGAATAGCATCGAACTGTATCTGGGTTTTCAGTACTGGCCAGATACCAAATTTGCGGATAGCCGCCCAAGGGCGCATGCCTTCCAGTGCACCGTAATGACGCTCATTCAACCGCCAGATCCGGTATACCGGGAGTTGGTGCAACCCCATTTCCAGTTGCACGGAAGCGAGTGTGTCGTTAGCGCGCTTCAACTCCGAACAAAAACAGGCATCAAATGTAAAACCAGCCTGTTTGAGCAACTGCCCTGCCCTTCTGGCTTCTGCTTCCCCTTGCGGACTCAGTGCAATATCACCCCACCCCGTAAAATGCCGTTTCTGATTCCAGATACTTTGTCCATGACGAAGTAACACCAGCCGGGTTAATTCCTGGGATTTATCCACAAGCGATTACGGTTTTTCTGAAACGGGAAAACACTACGACCACGTCAGTTATCCGCCTTATGCGTTGTTTTGGTTTGGGTTACAGTTGCTATAGCAGCTTCCCGCCAGATTTGCCTGAGTGCGTGCCACAAACCATTACGGTTGGTTTGCATAATCAGCTCTTTCTGACTCAACTGCTGCATAAGCCGCCGGTGTGCTTCTCCCAGGTTATGATAGGGCAGGCTCATGAAAAGGTGGTGTGTGGCATGGTAGCGCAACCCGACCGGCGCCCATAATGCGGTCAGAAAATTACCGGGAATATTGACTGAATCCAAGTATTGTCCGACCAGCGTAAGGCTGTCATCCCCCTCATGGCGATAGGCGTGAGCAACCAGTGTACGCAGCGAGTTCAGAATAAAAATCGCAATGGTAATTGCATACCAGAGCAGCAATACCTGACAGGACAATTTTCCCAGCACTACGCTACCCGCAACAGTTGCTGCAAACAGGAAAGTTGCCAGCTCCTGTATTTGCCAGTAACGATCATTGCGAACAGCATCCGGCTGACGAATATAGGCAGGATTGATCGTCATTGAGGAAGCACGCTCCCAGATGATTTTCCGTAATGGCGGAATCAGGTATGAAACCGGCGTCAGCAACAGAAATCGCGTCACCAGCAACAGCGGCAAAACCAGTGAAAGCAGCACATATCCCACCAGCCCTGATGGCCGCTGCGTAGCAAAAGGAAGATATTCTCCATCCTTGCTGGTACCGTAAATCCCTGGGTTATGGTGATCGTAATGCACACCATCATAAGTAAAGGATGGAATCATGAAGGGGATGCCGCAGGTCAGATTCCATACTAGCCGGAACAATCTGAATGTGCCACGTTCGAGGTGAACAAGCTCATGGATAAAAATGGCGGCACGGTAAAAAGCCAGTACGGCCACGCAATAAGAAAGCATCTGCACGCCGGAAAGCCACGATGCCTGAAGCGCTGTAGCAAAAGCCGCCCACCCCAGCACAATATGAAAAAGAAAATCTGCCCAGTAAATTTTGGGATTGGGCGTCATCAGATCACGTACCAGTGCACGTGCTTCATATAGCGGGAAATTGGCCTGGGTTGTGTTATCTGCCATGGCAATCTGTTTCTCGTGAAGACTCCTGGCAGGAAATCAGCTGACTGATTATCTGCCGGTTCATCTCTTTATCGGTTTCATTAATTTTGCTGAAATCAGGCACGCCCGGCCAGCCGGCATCGAAAAAGGTTTTTCCAGCAAATTCTCTGGCCTGCGCATAGCGGGGAATGACATGAAAATGGACATCAGGATCGACCATCATCAGCATCAGGTAATTCAGTTTGTCATGTTGAAAGGCATTTTTCAGGGCAGAATCAATTTTGCCAGTCACTATTTGCAGCTCTGCAAAACTGGCACCACTCAATGCAGAAAAACTTTGTACCGGTTCATGCGCGATCAGAACCAAAGCACCCAGTGTAAGCTGAACCGGGCGCAGCAGCACACTCCAGTGCTGAAGCTGGCAAATAACTGTATCTGGTGCACCAAATTTCTGCATGGTGCCATTAAATATCTTCACACTCACGGCTTCTCCTTCCAATCATCCTGGGATCTGAAACAGATGATCCGGCCGGGATTGATCAGCAGCATGTGCTTTTTCACGGGCGAAGTAACCTTCTGCTTTCTGCAAATCCTGAATGAAATCAATTTCACACCAGCGGCTCCCGGCAACTGAATGGCTGTTTACCATTCCCTGCTTTGCCAATGCACTGATAATCGCCAGATACCATGATCCAAGCTTCTCCGGCTCACGCAGTGCCTGCTCGACTGCTTCCCGGAAAAGCCAGGCACCTTCACTGCTGAAACGAATCAGGCCGATAGACTCCGCATCAGTTTCCTCCACAGACAGTTTTTTACTGACCTGTTTGACCTGTCCCTGCGGACCAAGCTGCACCTTCATATCGTCATCATCAAATTCCGGTTTGAAATCGACACACAACGTAATTGGTGTTGTTTGCGTCTGCAGCAAACCTGGCAGCAGATCATTTCCCAGCAGCGTATCTCCATTCAGCAACAGAAAACCGGCACACATTTCATTGCGCGCTATCCAGCAGCTGGCAAGGTTATCCGCTACCTCATAGAAGGGATTAAATAAAACTTTGATAGTTGAATAATCATGGTAGCGCTCGGCGATCAGTGCCTCTACTTTAGCAACCTGAAAACCAGCCACTACCACAATCTCTCTGACGCCATTTGCCAGCAGTGCATCTATCTGCCAGGCAATGACTGGCTTATCTGCCACCGGCAGCAGGCATTTGGGCGTATTTTCCGTCAGAGGCAACAGTCGCCTGCCCTGCCCTGCACTCAGAATGATTGCCCTGGAGGGAAAATCATCTGCCGGCCCATCTCCAACCTCGGGTTTATTCAATTACAATTTCCTTCTTTGTGTTCACACGTAAAAAAGTGTGTTCATTGCCCTCAATTCGCTCACGATATGCCTGACCGCTGCAAGAAATGCATCGGCCTCTGCTAATGTATTATCCGGCCCGAGGCTGACGCGCACAGCACACCGTGCCAGAATAGACGGTACGCTCATCGCTTCCAGTACATGACTTTTGCCTGGCGTTGCACTGGAACAGGCGGCCCCACTGGCAACAGCAAATCCCTTTTTATCCAGACGGACTACCAGCGTATCTCCCTCGATATCCGGTAGCGCAAAATAACAGGTATTGGGCAAGCGGAGCGCATCCGATCCAAACACCGTGGCACCTGCTGCCAGCAGACCTTGCTCTAAATGGTTACGCAGCGCTGCTGTTTTTGACGCAGATTCCGCTATTTTTGATATCGCACGTTCGCAGGCAACACCAAACCCCACGATTGCCGGAACATTCTCAGTACCGGAACGCAACCCGCTTTCATGCCCACCACCATCAATAATCGGTTTGAGGGGTAAGCGCGGATCAACGACCAATGCCGCAGCCCCTTTCGGTCCATAAATTTTATGCGCTGACAGTGTCAGGGCATGCACACCCAACTCGGTAAAATTTACCGGAATTTTACCAAACGCCTGTACGGCATCTGTATGTACCCAGCTGCCTTGCGCTCTCGCAACTTCAGCGATTGAAGCAATGTCCTGTATCACGCCGGTTTCGTTATTTGCGAACATCACCGAAACCATAGCGGGCCGCGTTGCGGTAAAAATACCGGCAGCTTCACTCACTTTTACCCGCCCCGCTGCATCCACAGCCAGATAATGCAGCTGCCATTTCTCATCCCGTTTCCTTGCCAGGGCTTGCGCCGGGCGAATGACACAAGGGTGCTCAATTGCACTGACTGCCAATACAGAGGGTTTCAGACTATCTGACACGCCACGGATAAACAGGTTATTTGCTTCTGAACCACCGCTGGTAAAAATGATTTGTGCCGGACTGGCACCCACAGCCAGCGCCACCTGCTCGCGTGCATGATCAATCGCCCGACGAGCTGCCAACCCCAGAAAATGACCGCTGGATGCGTTACCATAATGCTCCCGGAAGTAAGGCAACATCGCATCCAGAACAGTACTGTCCACCTTGGTAGTGGCATTATGATCAAAATAAACTTGCGCCATGAGATACGTTAACCGGGAAAGAGCAGATATGCCGCGTACATCATCCGGCAAAATTCTGCAGCTGAAAACAATAAAGGGTGAGTATATTGAAAATCGCCAGCGACGGATACGCTCCCTCCCCAAGATATCCGCACCAGATTGAGTGCACTAAAGATAAATTGATCCATTCCAATACCCTGATTTGATTTGGCAAGATTTTCATTAAAGAGTAAAATTACCGACCAGTTAGGTATATGGATCAATTTTCAAGCAGAGGAATGTAAATGGCGGTAACAACTGATCAAAAAAGTCAGGTCATGCGGGATTATCAAAGAGCGGCAGGAGATACTGGTTCACCGGAGGTACAGGTTGCTCTTCTGACAGCGCGAATCAACAGTCTGGTTGATCATTTCAAAGAACATGTCAAGGATCACCATTCACGTCGTGGTTTGCTGCGTATGGTTAGTCGCCGACGTAAATTACTGGACTACCTGAAATCAAAAAACAACGACGGCTATCGAACTTTGATCGAGCGCCTTGGTTTAAGAAAATAAGAAATGAACCTCGCGGGGAGTGTAGTACTGCCGTATTCCCCGCCAGCCATCGCAAGCAGCTGCGAAGCTGTAAAACATACCCGGTTACGCATCCTTACGCGAAACTGAACGGCCCCGGCTCTCCGCAGCTAAATGCGGTTTTGCAGTTAATCTTGGACAAGACTTGACCAAAGAAGGATTATTAATTGGAACCAATGAAAAAAAGCATAACCTACGGGCGTCATACACTCACCATTGAAACTGGAGAAATTGCCAAACAGGCACATGGTGCAGTCATGGTTTCCCTGGATGAAACGGTTGTACTGGTAACTGTAGTCGGTGATAAAAAAACCAAACCCGGGCAGGATTTCTTCCCTCTCACTGTAGACTACCAGGAGAAGTTCTATTCCGCCGGCCGCATTCCAGGCAGTTTTTTCAAACGTGAAGGTCGTCCTTCTGAAAAAGAGACACTGACATCCCGGCTAATAGACCGTCCAATACGCCCGCTTTTTCCAGACAGCTTTTATAACGAAGTACAAATCGTTGCAATGGTACTATCGTCTGACACTGAAATTGATGCCGATATCCCCGCAGTGATCGGCGCCTCTGCAGCGCTGATACTCTCCGGCATCCCTTTTGATGGCCCTATCGGTGCGGCACGTGTGGGTTACATCAATAACGAATATATTCTTAACCCGACTACCACTCAGCTCAAGGAATCCCAGCTTAACCTCGTGGTAGCAGGCACACAGAAAGCGGTGCTGATGGTCGAGTCAGAAGCCAACGAACTTTCCGAAGAAGTCATGCTTGGTGCCGTTACCTACGGGCACGACCAGATGCAGCAGGTGATCAACATGATCAATGAACTGGCTGATGAAGCTGGCGTGACCGCCTGGGACTGGCAACCGGCAGAAAAAGATTTATCACTCACCGAAAAAGTGACTCAACTGGCAGAAGCCGATTTACGCAATGCATTCCGGATAAAACAAAAATCGATCAGAACCGAAACTATCAGCGAGATCTGGCAGCGTGTCTTTACTGAACTGAAGGTTGGCACGGAAGATAGCCCCGATGAACAGGCAGTTAGAGAAATTGGTTTTGCGCTTGAGGCCAGAATAGTACGTAACAGCATTCTCGATGGCGAATCCCGGATTGATGGTCGCGGTACTCGCACAGTCCGCCCAATCACCATTCGCCACGGCGTATTACCCCGTACCCATGGCTCTGCATTGTTTACGCGCGGTGAGACACAGGCGCTCGCTGTCACCACACTGGGAACCGCACGTGATGAGCAGAAGATTGATGCACTCCAGGGCGATTATTCCGAGCGTTTCATGCTTCACTACAACATGCCACCTTTCGCCACAGGTGAAACCGGCAGGGTAGGGACGCCGAAACGACGTGAAATTGGGCACGGACGTCTGGCCAAGCGCGCATTGCTTGCTGTCATACCACCTGTAGAAGAGTTCGGTTATTCAATGCGCGTAGTCTCGGAAGTAACCGAATCAAACGGCTCAAGCTCAATGGCCTCGGTCTGCGGCGGATGTCTCTCGCTCATGGATGCAGGTGTTCCACTGAAAGCACATGTGGCAGGTATCGCAATGGGTCTGATCAAAGAAGGCAACCGATTTGCCGTACTGACCGATATTCTTGGTGACGAAGATCATCTTGGCGACATGGACTTTAAGGTAGCAGGCACTGAACACGGCATTACTGCCCTGCAAATGGATATTAAAATCCAGGGGATCACAAAAGAGATCATGCAGGTTGCATTGCTCCAGGCAAAAGAAGGACGATTGCATATCCTGGAAATCATGAAACAATCCCTCCCAATTGCAAGAGAAAGCATCTCGGCTCATGCTCCACGCATTATCAAATTCAAGATCAACCCGGAAAAAATCCGCGATGTGATTGGTAAAGGAGGAGCAGTGATCCGCGCATTGACTGAGGAAACCGGAACGACTATTGACATAACTGATGACGGCTCTGTAACAATCGCCTGCATCAGCAGTGAAGGTGGAGAACAGGCAAAAAAACGTATCGAAGATATTACTGCTGATGTTGAAGTTGGCAGAATTTACGAAGGAACGGTACTGAAACTACTTGATTTTGGCGCCATTGTCAGTATTCTTCCCGGCAAAGATGGTCTGCTCCATATTTCCCAGATTGCTAACGAACGTGTTGAAAGTGTTGCTGACCACCTCAAAGAAGGACAGATCGTACGCGTCAAGGTACTGGAGGCAGATGAGAAGGGCCGGTTGCGGCTCAGCATGAAAGCGGCCTGTGTCACCACAGAAACAGCAGGTAATCCAGAAAACACTGAGAAATAAGCAGGTATTTTCTCAATAAAACCTGGTTCGCCTGTTTTTGGGCTTCTCGGAGATCATATTGGTCCTGCTCAGGGTAAATATCTCCGGGAAATTTTCTTTTCCCTGATCCGGTTTGGCTACAGAGGGATCATTACCTGGTCCCCCAGCCGTATACGCAAACCCGGGCCAGTCCGGCTAACAACATAAGCATCGGATAATTACGCCCAGCAGTTTACCCGCCCCATAGAGACACACTTATGAACCAATAACGGGCTCTGCCTTTATCCAATCGCCCTACTCTCAGCATTGCAATACAATAAAACGTCGCAAACAAACCCGATACAGCGAAAAACCAGCCACAGCCCGGATTTTTTATTTCCAGAAACAGGCTTTGTCTGATAAAGTTTTGCGTTCAGCTTACACTCGTCATATCCCGCCTAATGCCATATACCGGAATCAATCCAACAATAAAACAATGAAACAATGAAAAAGAAATTATCAGCTGTATTGTTCGCATGTCTGGTTCACCTTGTACCAACAGCCAAAGCCGATGAAATATTGCTTAAAAACGGCGACAAAATCACAGGAACAATTATCAACAAAACTGGTAGCACGCTCGAAATCAAAACAGATTATTCGGACAAAATATCAGTCAAGTGGAGTGCAATTGAAAGTTTTAGTACGACTCAGCCTGTATTGCTGACATTAAAAAACAAGGAGGAGATGACAGGTGTTACAGAAACTTCCCCGGACAATACGCTGAAAATCAAAAAGGAAGGCGTATACCAGTCCGAACCGATCCCTTTGTCAGAAATTGCCGAAATCAATAAAAAATTCTTTTCCGGCCAGGTCAATGCGGGTGGTGCGATATTTTCCGGAAATACACAACGTCAATCCTACAACCTGAATACCGATCTTGTCGTTAGAGGGCGAGATGATCGGGTTTCTTTCGGAGGACAGTTTAATTATGCAGACAGTAAATCAAGAGATATAAACGGTAGCAAGGAAACCGTACTGAATGCCCGTAATTTCCAGCTTTACGGAGATTATGCACATTTCATCAACGATCAGTGGTACGGATATGCGCACGGTCTGTTTACCAATGATCGCCTCCAGGACATCAAATTACGGTCAGCATTTGGTATTGGTGCCGGTTACCAGATTTTTGCAACAGATGATCTTAATTTATCGGTCGAAGCCGGCCCGGACTATGTTAACGTTGATTTTTATGATTATCCGTATCAGTGCCAGAGGAAGCTTCCTGCTGACCCCAACGCATGCAACCGGATAAAGGATAGAAGTAATATAGCCGGCCGCTGGTCTACCCGTTATGATCAGTGGCTCTGGAACAGGGCTGTGCAGCTTTTTCACACGCATGAAGGACTGGCTGCCAGTGATCTCTTCATTCGTACTCGCACAGGTATTCGCGTACCACTATGGTATGGATTCCAGATCGTTAATGAGATCCAAGTGGATTATTTCAGCAAACCGGCACCTGGCAAGGAAAAGTTTGATACTCGTTACCTGTTCAATATCGGTTATGGATTCTGATTTCACAACATCGATTGTCTGATTTCCGGTTTTGCGTGAAGATGCCCGAGATAAAACCGGAGCTTTCTGAAAAAACGGTTTTATTCATCGACCTTGTTTTTAACCTATTCTTGACCGGTTATGCGACAGGTCCCTCCGCCAGATACGCAGGTAACTGTGATACAGATGGATTTTTATTCAGAGCTAAAAGGAAATGGCATGTCGCCGCATTTAGAATTTTCTGGCTGGATTTTTGAGGTAGCTGCATCTGCATTATCCAGCCTGACTGAAAAAACCGGTTTCAGCTGCAAAAGGTTTTTTTCAGCTCAATCGAATCGTCATCAGACTTCAGTGCTGCTGCTGTGTTCAAGCCTGCTGATAACCTCCTGTGCCATGGGACCAGACTATTCCCGCCCTCAGATTGAAACCGCAGAAAACTATCGTCTGGCACAAACCGAAGGACAATCCATTGCCAACCTCTCCTGGTGGGAACTGCTTCGGGATGAGAAGCTGCAATCACTCATCAATCAGGCGCTACAGGAAAACAGAGATCTCAAACAGGCAACCGCCAGTGTTGAAGAACTGCAGGCACGGTTAGGCATCGCACGAATGGATTTTGTTCCAAACGTCGGAATCAGCGGCAACGCACCAGCAATGGGTACACTGGGTGGATTTAGTACCCCTGGATTTCCAACACCTTACAACTATTTTGGACAAACCATCCTGAATTGGGAACTGGATATCTGGGGAAGGATTCGCCGCGCCAATGAAGCTGCCCGTGCCGATCTGCTGGCACGCGAAGAAAACCGCCGCGCCGTGGTACTAACGCTGGTCAGTTCGGTTGCACAATCGTATTTCGACCTTTTACAGTTTGATAACCAGCTGGATATTGCCCGGAATGCACTTTCTTCCTGGGAAGAATCCGTTGTGATTTCCAGGGCACAGCTGGAAGGCGGGCTGGCTACCCAGCTTGATCTGAATCAGTTTGAAGCTGCACGCGCCAATACCGCTGCTCAGGTTGCCGAACTGGAAAAACAGATTGCGCAAAAAGAAAATGAGCTCAGCGTACTGACAGGGAAAAATCCCACCCCTATCACACGCGGGTTTACCTTGGATGGGCAATTCACTCTTCCTGAAATCCCCGCCGGCCTGCCTTCAGAATTACTGCAACGGCGCCCTGATATTCTGCAGGCAGAGCAAAACCTGAAAGCAGCCACAGCCAGAATTGGCGTTGCCAAAGCAGCACGACTCCCCGTAATCACACTGACAGGTTTTTTTGGGTTTTCCAGCCCGGTATTATCCAATCTTCTGCAGTCCAACAGTAAATTTGGCAGCGGCGGTTTCGGAATCGCCGCTCCGCTACTGAATGCACAAACGCTTGGATTTGAGCAGCGTGCCATGGAAGCACAAGCAAGACAGGCACTGGCACAGTATGAACAAACTATTCTGGTTGCATTCAAGGAAGTTGAAGATGCGCTCGCCGCTATCCGCGCAGCAAAAAATCAGTACCAGGCCCAGCAGGAACAGGTTGGGGCACTGACATCAGCGCTACAACTTGCAGAGCTGCGTTATCAAAACGGGATCACCAGTTATGTTGATGTGTTGCTTGCCAAACGAAAATTGTTTGATGCCGAAACAATGCTCACTGCTGCCCGCCATCTGCATCTGGTTTCCATGATCCAGCTTTACAAAGTGCTGGGTGGTGGCTGGCTGGCTGAAGGTGCCAATACACCCCTGCCAGTATCCACCGGTTTGCTGCAAAACAACTAAAAGATCCATTTCACCATAAAAACTATTTTTGATTTGTTTCCTTACCAGAATTACCAGGAATAACATCATGCACCTAACGCTTCGTCAACCTGTCATTCAGGCCAGTCTGGCCATAACAGGTATCTCACTTCTCCTTTCACTTGTTGCCGGTTGTTCAACGAAATCATCCGAAGATTCCAAACCGCCTGCTCCTCAAGTGGAAGTAATCACAGTAACCACTCGTGTCATTCAGGATGAGCCGGAATTTATCGGGCAGACTGAATCTTTCAGACCGGTTGAGATACGCCCACAGGTAAGTGGTGTCATCAAAAAAATATTCTTCACGGAAGGCCGGAATATCAAAAAAGGTACCAAGCTGTACCTGATCGACCCGGTACCATTCAACGCAGCCTACCGGAACAGCAAGGCACTGGTATCTCAGGCTCAGGCTAGACTGCTTCAGGCCAACAAGGATCTGGCACGGGTGCAACCGCTGCTAAAGCAAAAAGCAGTCAGCAAAAAGGATGTGGATGATGCTATCGCAGAGGTCAGCAGTGCGAAGGCAGTTCTGGATGCGGCACAAAGTGAAGTGATCAGAACTAAGTTTGATCTGGACAATACCGTCATTACTGCGCCGATAGATGGACGGATTGGTCTCAGCCAATTTTATGAAGGGCGCCTGGTTGCCGCTCAAACCAGCCTGTTAACTACTATTGACCAGCTGGATCCCATGTATGTCAGCGTGAGTGTCCCGGAAAGCTATCTGCTCCGTCGCCGGCGCGAATTGAATGAACACAAGGTCGAACGACCGGGTATTTTCCAGTTGCACGGCGTAATGACCTTCTCGGATGGCAGTGTTTATCCCGAAGAGGGGGTGCTGGATTTCGCAAATGTTGCCATACGACCGGAAACCGGAACGTTGCAGGGCAGATTTGCATTTCCCAACCCGGATGGAAAAGATGCCCCCGGACAATCGTATTTTTACCCCGGTCAGTTTGTTAAGGTCCGCATCAAAGGATATACCAGAACAGAGGCAGTCCTTATCCCGCAGCGCGCTGTCCAGCAGCGACCAAGCGGCTCATTTGTCTACATTGTTGACAATGCTGGGAAAGTCGAGCTTCGTGCGATACATGCCAGCGCATGGCGCGGCAAGGAATGGCTGATCGAAAGTGGTTTGCATGCAGGAGAACAGGTAATCGTGGAAGGATTCCACCGGGTTCTGCCTGGCGCTCAGGTAGAAACCGTCCCCTACCAGGAAGAGAAAAAACAGGATCTCCCTGAATAACCATTAAGAACAAACAGCGTAAGGCGTGCCATGAATTCTCGTTTTTTCATTGAGCGGCCGATTTTTGCATCGGTTTTATCAATCGTTATTGTAATAGTTGGTCTGGTTTCTCTAAGCAGCCTGCCAATTGCCCGGTTCCCCGATATTACGCCGCCTGTCGTACAAATTGATGCGGACTATCCCGGTGCCAGCGCAGATGTCGTCGCAGAAGCAGTCGCACGGCCCATAGAGGTGCAGCTCCCAGGTATCGACAATCTTCTGTATTACGAATCTACCAGCACGAATGACGGGCACATGACCATGAAGCTCACATTCGAGATCGGAACCGATGTCGATATTGCGCAAGTTCAGACACAGAACCGTCAGCGTCTGGCTGAGCCCCAGTTACCCGACGAAGTCATCCGTCAGGGTGTCACTGTAAAAAAGACCTCACCTGATTTACTGGCAGTCATTGCGCTGAGCTCTACTGATCCTGCACAGGACACGCTATTTCTGTCAAATTACGCGCTGATAAGAATTCTCGATAATGTCAAGCGACTTCCTGGAGTCGGGGATGCCATCATCTTTGGCAGCCAGAATTACTCCATGAGAATAATTCTTGATCCTGTCCGGATGGCCCAGCTTGACCTGATGCCCTCTGAAATCGCAGCTGTCATTCGTGACCAGAACCGGGATTTCCCCGCAGGCCGCATTGGTCGCGAGCCGGTATCCAAAGAAAACGAGCTCACTATCCCGGTTATTACGCGCGGGCGGATGAGTGAAGTCAAAGAGTTCGAGGAAATGATCGTCCGGGCTTATCCGGATGGATCCATGGTGCGCCTGAAGGATGTGGCGCGGATAGAGTTGGGCGCTCAATCGTACGACCTTGAAGGGCGGTGGAACGGGCGGCCCAATACTTTTATTTTGACTTTCCTTGCTCCCGGTGCCAATGCACTTGATACCGTACACCGGATCCGTTCAGAGATGGACAGGCTGGCCAAGGACTTCCCGGCCGGTACCTCCTATGATATTCCCTATGACACCACTACATTCGTCGAAGTCTCTATCAAGGAAGTTATCAAAACCCTGGCAGAGGCCATGTTCCTGGTTGTGCTGGTCGTATTCATCTTTCTGCAAAACTGGCGAGCAACGCTGATCCCGGCCGTTGCAGCACCTATTTCGCTGATCGGCACTTTTGCCGGAATGCATGCACTGGGATTTTCAATCAACACGCTTACGCTGTTTGGCATGGTGCTCTCTATCGGTATCGTCGTGGATGATGCGATCGTAGTCGTAGAAAATGTCGAACGGCACATGACCAAAGGCGGGCTTTCACCCAAGGATGCAGCAATAAAAGCGATGCAGGAAGTTGCCGGGCCGATCGTCGCCATCGTTCTGGTACTGGCAGCGGTATTTGTGCCGGTCGGTTTTCTGGGAGGAATCACAGGTGAACTGTACAAACAGTTTGCCATCACCATCGCACTATCTGTTGCGATTTCCGGATTTGTCGCACTGACACTCAGCCCGGCCTTATGTGCCATCGTACTTAAACCAGGCCATGGCTCCGGTAAATTCTGGGGGATATTTAACCGATCGTTTGACTGGACACAAACGCATTATGTCGGCGCGACTGGAACACTCATCAGAAAATCTGTCATGTCACTGGCTATTTTCTTAGTAATGATATTTATCATTCTGGGTCTGCTGAAAACAACACCCACCGGCTTTCTGCCTGAAGAAGATCAGGGCTACTTCATCACTGTTTTCCAGCTCCCTGATGGCGCGTCGCTTACGCGGACAAAGAAGGTTGTTGAAAAAATTGAAAACTATTTCCACACAATTCCAGCTGTTCATTCAACCGATGCGCTGACCGGCCAGAATTTTGTTTTCGGTACACGCGGGCCGAATCAGGCCACCATGTTTATCCCGCTACAGCACTGGGATACACGCAAAAGTCCGGATCAGCAGGCCCAGGGATTGATTGCAAACGCCTTTAAAGAGTTTGCAAAAATTCCTGAGGCGCTGATTCTGGCATTCAATGCACCTTCGATCCAGGGACTGGGTTCTACCGGCGGTTTTACGGCTCAACTTCAGGATCCGGGCGGTGGTGATTTCTCGGCATTTGCTGATGCAGCACAGCTTTTTGTGAAAAAAGCGATGGAAAATCCAGCCATAGCTGTTGCCGGTACCAACTTCCGTGTCAGTTCCCCCAGGCTTTTCGCTGAAATAAACAGAGAACGGGCTAAAGCACTGGGTGTTCCGATTTCTGATGTATTCGATACCATGCAGGCTTATTTCGGCAATCTGTACGTCAATGATTTCGTAAAATTTGGTCGTGTCTATCGGGTACAGACAGAAGCCTCGCCCGAATACCGGATCAGCCCGGATGACATCAGCAAAATCTACGTGCGAGCCCAATCCGGAACGACAAGCACGATGATCCCGCTGGATTCTGTGGTAACTACAGAGTTCAACAGCGGTCCGGATCCAGTTACTCACTTTAATGGATTCAATTCAGCACTGGTGCTGGGAGGTGCAGCCCCTGGCTACAGCTCCGGGCAAGCAATGGCAGCACTGGAACAGGTAGCCAGTGAGGTGCTGACACCCAAAGGCTATACGCTTGACTGGAGCGGCATCTCTTTTCAGGAAAAAAAGGCGGCCAGCGGACAATCAGTATGGGTGCTTTCCTTTGCACTGCTGATGGTGTTTCTGGTGCTGGCCGCCTTGTATGAAAGCTGGTCAGTACCGTTCGCTGTCATTCTGGCGGTTCCTTTCGGAATTCTGGGGGCATTACTGGCTATCTGGTTACGGGGAATGAATAATGACATTTATTTCCAGATCGGCCTGATCACCCTGATTGGCCTGGCTGCCAAGAATGCCATTCTGATCGTTGAATTTGCCAATCAGCTGTATGACGAGGGTTTATCAATGACAGAAGCCGCCCTGGAAGCGGCACGCATTCGCTTCCGCCCGATCGTCATGACATCGCTGGCTTTCATCATGGGGGTATTCCCGCTGGTCATGGCTTCCGGAGCCGGCGCAGCCAGCCGGATGTCGATTGGTACAGGTGTATTCGGTGGTATGCTGGCCGCTACTTTCCTGGCCATTTTCTTTGTCCCGTTATTTTTCGTACTGATCGGAAAAATTTCTCACCGTGGCAGGCATAAGATCCATAAAACCGGATTTATGGAAGGTAATGTTTCCGCTGAACAGGCAGCAGAAGCGAAAGCGGAGACAGAAGCTGAAGCTGGAATAAAAACAGAGGAAAAACCGCAATAACCACATGCTGCAACATACGCCGGGGTAGCGATCGAGTACGTCAGGTACATCGACTCCTGCCCCGGATCCGGGTAAAACTACCCCATCTTGCCGACTGAATCACTCATTCGGAACCATCATGATTTCGCATTTTTTCATCGACCGACCGATTTTTGCATCGGTTCTGTCTATCATCATTATTGTTGCAGGTCTGGTTTCGCTACAGAAACTGCCTGTGGCGCAGTTCCCGCAAATTACGCCGCCTGTTGTACAGATCGACGCAGATTATCCGGGCGCCAGCGCAGAAGTCGTGGCGGAATCAGTCGCAAGGCCGATCGAAATCCAGTTGCCCGGGATTGATAATCTGCTGTATTACGAATCTACCAGCACGAATGACGGGCACATGACCATGAAGCTCACATTCGAGATCGGAACCGATGTCGATATTGCGCAAGTTCAGACACAGAACCGTCAGCGTCTGGCTGAACCCCAGTTGCCCGACGAAGTTATCCGTCAGGGCGTCACCGTAAAAAAGATGTCTCCCGATTTACTGGCGATTGTCGGGCTGAACTCAACCAATCCTGAGCACGACAATATCTTTCTGTCGAATTTCGCCCTGCTGCGTATCCTCGACAACATCAAACGCCTTCCGGGAGTCGGGGACGCGGTAATTTTCGGTGGCCAGAACTATACGATGCGCATCATTCTTGATCCCGTGAGAATGGCGCAGTTTGACCTGATCCCCTCCGATATTGCCGCCGTTGTCCGCGAACAGAACCGTGATTTTCCTTCCGGCAGAATTGGCCGCGAACCTTCCCCTCGCGGAACCCAGCTCACCATCCCGGTCATTACCAGCGGCCGCATGAGCGAAGTGGAAGAATTTGAAGACATGATCATTAGAGCCCATCCGGATGGCTCGATGGTGCGATTGAAAGATGTCGCCCGGGTAGAGCTGGGCGCCCAGTCTTACGATCTTCAGGGGCGATTGAGCGGGGTGCCCACCACACTCATTCTGACTTATCTTGCTCCGGGAAGTAATGCACTGAATACCGTCAGACTGATCCGGCAGGAAATGGAAAGGCTGACCAAAAGCTTTCCAGCCGGCGTATCCCACAGCATGGTCTATGACACGACCACTTATGTCGAAGTCTCTATCAGGGAAGTCATCATCACACTGGCTGAAGCCACGCTACTGGTGATCCTGGTTGTTTTCCTCTTCCTGCAAAGCTGGCGTGCCACGCTGATTCCTGCGGCAGCAGTTCCGGTTTCCCTGATCGGTACGTTTGCCGGAATGCACGCACTGGGTTTTTCAGTCAATACTCTTACATTATTCGGCATGGTGCTCTCCATCGGTATCGTTGTGGATGATGCGATTGTGGTCGTGGAAAATGTCGAGCGGCACATGGCCAAAGGTGGGCTCTCTCCCAAAGAAGCAGCCAGAAGGGCCATGACCGAAGTGACGGGCCCCGTTATCGCCATTGTGCTGGTGCTGGCTGCAGTTTTTGTTCCTGTCGGTTTTCTTGGTGGAATTACCGGTGAGCTATACAAGCAGTTTGCCATTACCATCGCCGTATCTGTGGCAATTTCCGGATTTGTTGCACTGACGCTCAGCCCGGCATTGTGTGCATTGGTGCTCAAACCCGGCCACAAACCGGAACGTGGATTCTGGGGAATATTCAACCGGTTGGTTGAACGGACACAAAACGGCTATGTTGGTGCGGCAGGCACCATCCTCAAGTGGTCTATCCTTGCCGTCACCATATTCGCACTGCTGATACTCATCATCCTGGGCCTGACCAGAACCATTCCGACCAGTTTCCTGCCCGAGGAAGATCAGGGTTATTTCATTACCGTTGTCCAGTTACCGGATGGCGCTTCCATGGAACGGATGATCGAAACTGTCAGCAAACTGGAAGATTATTTTCTGGCCATTCCTGCAGTTCACTCGATTGACGCATTGACTGGCCAGGATTCTGTTTTTGGAACACGTGGAACCAACCGAGCAACCATGTTTGTGATATTGCATCCCTGGGACAAGCGCAAAAATGCCAGTGAGCACGCGCGCAGCCTGATTACGGAAGCTTTCAGAGAATTTGCCAGAATCCCCGAAGCGCGGGTTCTGGCTTTCAACGCCCCTTCCATTCGCGGACTGGGCTCTACCGGTGGATTCTCAATGCAGCTGCAAGATCCCGCTGGCGGAGATTTTGCTGAATTTGCAGCTGTTACCCAGGAATTTATACAAAAAGCACTGGCGCACCCGGCAATTGCCGTTGCCAGTTCAAACTTTCGCGTCAGCACGCCCCGGCTGTTTACCAAAGTGGATCGTGAGCGCGCCAAAGCACTGGGTGTACCAATTTCTGATGTATTCGATACCATGCAGGCTTATTTCGGCAATCTGTATATCAATGATTTCATCAAATACGGCCGGATATTCCGAGTACAAACGGAGGCATTACCTGAAGATCGATCCAGCCCCGATGACATCAGCAAGATCTACGTACGCACACAAAATGGCACAGCTCACACTATGATTCCGCTTGATTCCGTCATAAAGACCCGGTTTAACAGTGGCCCGGACCCGGTAACCCATTTCAATGGCTACAATTCCGCACTGGTGCTGGGAGGTGCCGCACCCGGCTACAGTTCAGGGCAGGCAATGGCAGCACTGGAGCAGATAGCAGACGAGGTACTGATACCCAAAGGCTATTCATTCGACTGGAGCGGTATCTCTTTTCAGGAACACCATGCCCGGGGACAATCCGTACAGATATTTGCATTTGCCCTGCTAATGGTTTTTCTGGTACTGGCAGCACTGTATGAAAGCTGGTCGGTTCCATTTGCTGTCATTCTTGCTATTCCGTTCGGTGTGCTGGGCGCATTACTCGCCATCTGGACACGAGGACTAACCAACGATATTTATTTTCAGATCGGCCTGATCACCCTGATCGGGCTGGCAGCCAAAAATGCCATTCTGATCGTTGAATTTGCCAATGAACGCTACGCAGCAGGCGCATCACTGACCGAAGCCGCACTGGAAGCAGCCCGACTGCGCTTCCGGCCGATCATCATGACCTCTATGGCATTTATCCTGGGAACTTTTCCGCTGGTTATCGCTTCCGGTGCTGGTGCAGCAAGCCGGCATTCAATTGGTACAGGTGTATTCGGGGGTATGCTGGCAGCAACTTTTCTGGCCATATTTTTCGTACCCCTTTTTTTCGTGCTGATCGGAAAAATTTCTCACCGTACCCAACCTCCGCCTCCTGAGCCAGAACAGATTGAAACAAACGATTTCACGACAGAAACGGAGAAAAAATTATCATGATAGCCGGCCTGACAGCTCAACAGGCACAGGAAGCGTTGCAACAGAACGGTTTCAATGAAATCGCCGATAGCCAGGACAACCTTGCCCGGCGCGCACTTAAGAAACTGTGGACGCCTATTCCCTGGATGCTCGAAGCAACCATTCTGTTTGAGCTTTGGCTCGGGAAATATCCCGAAGCAATCATTATCGCCGCACTCATCCTGTTCAATGCTGTCGTGGCAATTGTCCAGGAAGGTCGCGCGCGGACGGCGCTTGCTGCACTGAAATCACGACTTGCACTGAATGCCTTCGTGCACAGAGACGGCATCTGGATAACCATCCCATCAAGAGAAGTTGTCCCCGGAGATCTTGTCAAACTGTCACTGGGCGGCGTGGTACCTGCTGATGTGCGCCTGACAGCAGGAGAAATACTGCTCGATCAATCGATGCTCACTGGTGAATCAGTTCCGGTCGAAACGGGTGCTGGCGCGGCTGCCTATGCCGGCGCACTGGTACGGCGAGGTGAAGCTGAAGCACTGGTAACGGCGACAGGTGCCCACACGAAATTCGGGCGCACGGCTGAACTGATCAAAATGGCACATACAACGGGCTCTCAGCAAAAAGCTGTGCTGCACGTCGTTCGTAACCTTGCTGCCTTTAACGGGCTGATAATCGTAGCGCTCTCGATATATGCCTGGCAGCTTGGGTTGTCTCTTACCGCGATCGAACCCATTATCCTGACATCCATTCTCGCATCGATTCCCGTCTCGCTACCCGCCACCTTCACAATGGCAGCAGCGCTCTCCGCGCATGTTCTGGCCAGGCGAGGTGTATTGGCAACACGCCTTTCTGCACTTGATGAAGCAGGGACGATTGATGTCCTGTGTTCAGATAAAACCGGCACATTGACCCGCAATGAATTACGTGTCGTACTGACACAGCCTTTTCCGGGTTTTAATGAAACGCAACTGCTCGATCTGGCTGCACTTGCCAGTTCCGATGGAGGCGCCGATCCGGTCGATACGGCCATCCGTGCCGTTGCCAGGCCAATGGATCAGCTCCCCGAACGCCTTTCCTTTCAGGCTTTCGATCCGGCAACAAAACGGGCTGAAGCACACCTCACTGATGCGGATGGCCGCGAGAAGCGCGTGATGAAAGGTGCTTTTGCTGTTATCGCCAATGCTGCCGGTATCGATGAAACGTCACGCTGTGAAGCTGAGCGCCTTGAAGCGCAGGGTCATCGCGTGCTGGCGGTGGCAGTCGAAACACAGGGGGATATACGTATCGCCGGGTTGATCGCACTGAGCGATCCTCCGCGTGAAGATGCTGCCGCGCTGATTCATCAGCTCGAAGAAAACGGTGTCAGGGTACTCATGGTAACTGGTGATGCACCAGCAACGGCTGAATCAGTAGCACTGAAGGTCGGAATCACAGGCCCGGTTTGCTTGCCGGACATGCCCAATTCACAGCATCGTCCGAATGAATGCGCAGTCTTTGCCGGGGTACTGCCGGAAGATAAATTCAAACTCGTTCACGATCTACAATCAACGGGGCACATTGTCGGCATGTGTGGAGATGGTGCGAATGATGCGCCGGCACTGCGTCAGGCCCATATGGGGATTGCCGTCTCGCAGGCAACCGACGTTGCCAAGGCTGCAGCAGGTCTCGTACTCACCGAGCCTGGTCTGGGAGGAGTCATGGCTGCCATCGAAGAAGGCCGCAAGTCATTTCGACGCGTGCAGACTTACACCCTCAACTCGATCATCAAGAAGATTGTTACCGTGCTGTTTATCGCACTGGGTTTTGTCATGACCGGACATGCGATTCTAACCACGCTGCTGATGATTGTGCTGCTGGTAGCGGGTGATTTTCTGTCGATGGCAATCACTACCGATCGTGCTACTCCATCACCTAATCCCAATATCTGGCGCATCGGCGCACTGACCATCGCAGGAACAGTACTTGGATTGGCACAACTGGCTTTTTCCGTCGCCGTCCTGGCGATTGGTGACTTCTGGCTCCATCTGGCACCCGATACACTCACAACATTAGCCTTTCTCACCCTGGTATTTGCCGGCCAGGCAACGATTTATGCAGTTCGCGCACGCAATACCTTATGGGAAACGCCACCGGGTGTCTGGCTCATCGCCGCCTCTATCACTGACGTGATGATCGGAATCGTAGTGGCAATGTCCGGATGGATCACCCCCCCCCTGCCCATCACGGTTATTTTTTCACTGCTCGTGGCATCATTCGTGTTTGCCTTTGTTATGAACGGATTACGCCGCATCGTGTTTGCCCGTATGAGCCTGGCGTAATCCGTTTTTCCGGAAATTCAGGTTTCAGGAGGCAAAGACCTTTCTTTAACAACTTCCAGCCCGCTGCCACATTGCCAGCACAGCTGAAAGTTACCCGGGTTCCCTTCGCCGCATTGTGGGCAAAAAACAGTTCCGGTCACTGGCGGAGCCTGTTCATACGCCTCGACGATCGTCCGTCCGCGTTCATAGTCAAGATCACGCATTACCCATACTTCAGGATAAGTATGGGTAAACGGTATTTCTCCCGTCCCCCCCTGCGCATATTCGTTAAACAATCTGGTCGGGATATAAGCACTTTCCAGCAAATCACGAACGATCTGTGCTTCCAGTAAATGATTCGCTGTATAGAGCTTTTTCATGCGATAAACAGGGTAATCAGATAATCAATACAAACCGAACTGGTTACGCGATAGTACAGCAACCGGCCAAAACAAAGAGAGGCCTTTTATTGCCACATAAAAATCTTGACTTCCTGTATCGTTTATGTGATAGGTGTGCTACCACTTCTTATAACCACTTACGGGGGGACACACCATGAAACATATCACCAACACGATTTTTATTGCTGCTCTGGCTGGTTTATCGACATCCGCATTTTCATTCCAGACCTCCCGGGATTCAAATCTTTCCCAGCCCGTATATGTTGCAGCTGCTGAGGCAAAAACCGGCAGTAAACTTGCCTCACCGTCGGCAACCCAGGGTAACGAAATGGAGGATGAGCGTATCGAATTTGAAGACCAGGCAGGGCGTGAAGAATTTGGAGATAGGACAGATCGGGAAGAGTTCAAAGAGCAAGCGACACGCAGGGAATTTGGCGGACAGACAAAGTTTATAGAACCCGTTGTCCCCGAGTCAGAGGGGCATGACCACTGATGTAGTGCTTTAACATGTTGCTAACTGCAGGCTTGGTTTTGTCATTCTGGCTCTCTCTTTCTTGCCGTTGCCCTGGCGTTTGAATTTACCGACCTGTACAGCTCTTTGTGCAGGCCGGGTTGGGCCGCTCAATACACAACATTTCATTGCCACCCCGCTGGAATTCATAAGATACGCGCCTGACTGTGGTATAGAAGCCTTGTCTGCCAAGGTGCCCGGTAACGAAATTGAGATGTGGCGAGAGCTTGCCGTCGAGTGTCATCAATGGAAACACCCGCACCTCGCGCGCTACACGCAGCATTTCTTCAAGGGATTGGAGATGAAACTCTGCTGACAGATGGGCACTGTACAAAAACAGGAAATGGGATGACAAGGCAATGTCGAATTGTCCCCCGGCAAAGGGAAGTGTTGGGAGTTCCCCGGCGATGTACCTGCCATCACGTTTTCCAGCTTCGAAAGCTGCCAGAAAAGTATTCATCGCGGACATGCGGAGATGTCCGAGATCATCAACCGACTTGATGGTGTCCCATACATAGTCTGGTTCATTCGCGCGCATCTGGTTCATTACGATCTGGTATGTTTCCGAGATACGACTCCGAATCTGCGATACATCGAACTCGTAGAGCGGATCGAACGAAACGATAGTTCCACCGCGTGCAGACAACCTGGCATTGAATTCAGCGGGACCATCACCGCAGCCCAGAATGCGCAGTCGAAGCTCAGTATCCGTAAGATCAAACATGTTGACGTACTCCTCATAGGAGCGTCCCCAGGGTATGACTTTATCGAGCGTAAATCCCATACTGAAGTAACTGCAGCGAATGGTGAACTGTTAGCAGATCGACTCGCGTGATTTCACGAGAATCAACGTAATGCATACAACATTTTGTCAATCATTCCGTAACGATGTCGCGCCACTCCTGGTATTTATTTTCCGGATCAGCCGTATTTCTTGCGGTTGCGACGACGGCGGCTGCGTGCGCGGCGAGCTTCTTCCTCGGTCAGTGGCGTTTTCTTGTCGGCGTAGGGGTTGTGACCGGTTCTGAATTCCACTCGCAGTGGAGTTCCTTTCAGCTCGAATACTTCCCTGAAGATATTTTCAAGATAGCGGCGGTAGGTTTGCGGCACATGCTCCAGCATGGAGCCATGAATCACGATCAGCGGAGGATTTTCTCCACCCTGATGGGCATACCGCAGTTTGGGCCGTGACATTCCACCGCGCGGCGGCGGCTGTTTGGCAACGGCAGCCAGCATGGCGCGTGTCAGTCTGGGTGTGGGAATATGCGCCATAGCGGCAGCGTAAGCCTGGTCCACTGAAGGCATCAGCCCTTTCACACCATTACCGTACAAAGCGGAAATATAGTGCAGATTGGCAAAGTTCAGAAAAGCAAGTTTTCGCTCAAACTCGTGCTTGATGATTTCACGCCGGTAGTCATCCAGACCATCCCACTTATTGATCGCAACAACCAGTGCACGACCGGTTTCCAGAATGAACCCGGCAATATGGGCATCCTGATCAGAAATCTCGTTTTGTGCATCAAGTACCAGAATGACTACGTTGGCCGCCTCAATGGATTGCAGGGTTTTGACAACCGAAAATTTTTCCACGGTTTCCCAAACTCTGCCTGATCGGCGTAATCCTGCCGTATCAATCAGCGTATAGCTGCGCTGGCCGTATTCGAAATCGACATAAATGCTGTCTCGCGTGGTGCCCGGCTGATCGAATGCAATCACGCGTTCTTCACCCAACAAAGTATTGATCAGTGTGGATTTGCCGACATTGGGACGGCCGGCAATGGCAATGACAGGGCGTTTTTCCTCACCGGGCTGAGTTTCAGTTTCTTCCGCATAGGGATAATCTTCCAATGCGAAATCAACCAGTTCTGCAAGATGTTCCCCATGCAGGGCGGAGACAGCACAAGGTGTACCCAGCCCCAGCTCATGAAATTCTGCTGTTACCGATGAATAGGACATTCCTTCGGTTTTATTGACAACGAGAATCAGCTTCCGGCCAGTTTTGCGCAATTGCTCTGCAATGATCCTGTCTTGCGAAGCCAATCCCTGACGGCCATCAACGATAAACAGCACAACATCGGCTTCATCCACAGCCTGCAGGGTTTGTCTGGCCATAGCATGCAAAATACCTTCTTTGACTACCGGTTCAAAACCACCCGTATCCACCACCAGATAGGGTTTTAGGCCCATCCTGCCGTGGCCATAATGCCGATCGCGCGTGAGACCGGGAATATCAGCCACGATGGCATCACGGGTTCGGGTGAGGCGGTTGAACAATGTTGATTTGCCGACGTTGGGACGTCCAACCAGTACAAGTGTGGGTTTCATGACAGGAAAACTGTGGTAAAGCGTTTGGCCCGGAAAGTGGGAATCTCAGGCTATTGCAGGGAAAATGCGAAAAGTCCGCCTTTTTGTGTTTGTACAACAAAACCATCCGGCAGATATTCAGGGCGGGATAATATTGCGCTGCCATCGGTTGGTGCGCGGCCTGCAGGAAAACCATCCTTACGACTGATCAGCGTGACATAGCCCTGGTCATCCCCCACTGCCAGGCGGGCACCTCGGGCAATCATCAGGGCTGAAAGTTTACGGCTCCCCAGTTTTCCATGCTTCCAGACAGCAGCACCACTGCTTTTATCATAGGCAGCTACGATCCCATGATCTTCACTGATGTAAACATGGCTACTGTCTACCACCATGCCTGTACTGCTCGATGCATCCCGAGCCCAGATCTGGTTACCGTTGGAAACTTCAAAACAGGCCGCCCGGCCACGATAAGCAACAGCGCATACCTGGTTTTCATCGACGACCGGCAGACTGCTGATGTCGGTCATGCGTTCCAGTTCAGTAACACCATGTGGTTGTGAAACAGCTGCTTCCCAGCCTACATTGCCAGTGAACAGATCGAGTGCAATCAGTTTACCTCCCGGAAATCCGGCGAACACAGCCCCTCGGGTAATCGTTACGCCAACAAAGCTGCGAACAGTGAGCGGAGGCGTAACACCCTGATAGCTCCAGATCTGTTTTCCATCTGTCGCACTCAGGCCGTAAAGCTTACTGTCACCGGTACGTACCACTACAATACCGTTGTCGGTTTGTGGCGGACTCAGAATTTCGCTGGGCACCCGGGATTGCCATAGAGAACGGCCTGTTTCATCGAATACCAGCACTTCTCCCTTGTAAGTACCAAGCAAGATCATTCCTCCACCGATACCGACTCCCCCGGAAAGCTGGGACTTGGTTTCCACCCGCCAGATTTCGCGCCCGGTTGCCGGGTCAAGTTTTACCAGCACACCATCTTCATCAGCAGCGTACAGAGCACCATCATTATAAACCGGCAGAAATACTGCCGTTTTACTCTCCGAGAGTTTGGCCTGCCATAGTGGCTGGATCCCGGGCAGGGTATTCAGCTCGGCCAGTTCGGCTTCATCGATTTCCACCTCGTCTTCATCGCTGCTGAAGAGATCGGTTAAATGTCCCCCTCCCAGCTCGCTCAAGCTTGCACACCCCCCCAGCAAAATCAGCAGAGAAAGAATACAGGCACGAAACGCCCGGCAACCGTTACGAAAAACAGGATCTGGGGTCAGCAGCACTATATTGCTGATCACTTCTGCGGTTCTCTCAATGCATCAAGCTTCATTTGCACGACATTCCGGTAAGCACCTTGTGTACTTAGGCTTTCCAGTGCCTTCTGATAAGCGGCTCTTGCTTCATCTATCTTTCCTGCAGCGGCCAGTGCATCCCCGCGCAAATCTGAATAGAGCCCGGTAAATGAAGCAGCATGCTGTGCATTCAACAGCGTCAGCGCCTGATCATATTTATTTTCATCAACCAGCACACTTGCCAGCCGTAACCGGGCGAGATCTTTTAGTTCAGATTCTTCGGCGTGGTCGATCACCCATTGCAGCATATTCCCGGCAACCTGATTATTATCTGCCTGGGCAGCAGCATGAGCAGCTATCAGTGCTGCACGGGGAGCATAGCCACTTTTTGGGAAACCCTCTGTCAGCAAATGTGCCGCATCGGTTATTTTGACGAGTTCACTTCCTTTTTCGACATGCTGCTGGAGAACAGCATACAAATCAGCTGCCTGCCGGGCCTGTTCTTCCTGGTAATGATTCCATAAGCGGCTCCCAGCCACTGCTGCGATAAAAACAGCAAGGGCAAGCAATAAGGAAGTACCGTTGGCTGTCCACCAGGCTTTCAGCCCGTCTATTTTTTCCTGTTCTTCATAGTTATATGCTGACATGGCTCTAACTTTTCACCTTGGTTAAATGTTTTCCAGAAGTGCGGCAGCACCAGCCAGATCAACCCTGATCTGCTCTGCTGCTTCACGTAACGGTTTGATACTGATTTGCCCGGCTGCAGCTTCATCATCTCCAATGATGGCAGCAAACCGTGCACCACTGGCATCAGCCTTTTTCATCTGCGCCTTAAAATTTCCCCCCCCACTGTGCAGTACTACTTTCAAGCCGTTATCACGTAGTGATTCCGCCACTTTCCATGAAAATTCAGCGGCAGCCTCTCCCTGATGTACAACATACACATCAGGAATGGTACGTGCAACGATTGCGCTGTTTCCACCCAGCAGCGAGAGTATTCGTTCGATACCCATAGCAAAACCACACGCAGGTGCCGGTTTACCGCCAATCTGTGCAATCAGGCTATCATAGCGGCCGCCAGCACAAACAGTTCCCTGTGCGCCCAGTTTATCAGTCACCCATTCAAACACCGTGCGGTTATAGTAATCCAGTCCTCTAACCAGCCGGTTATTGATCTCGAAACCAATGCCCTGATTGCGTAAAAGCCGTTGCAACCCTTCGAAATGTGCCAGCGAATCTTCATCCAGATCATCAAGCAGACGGGGTGCGCCTGCCAGTATTTCCCGCAAGGCTGGATTTTTACTGTCGAGAATACGCAGCGGATTGGTTTTTAACCGTCGACGCGCATCTTCATCGAGATCATCGTAGAATTTTTCCAGGTAACTGGTCAGACGGGTACGGTAAACCGAACGGGATTCGGTACTGCCAAGTGTGCTGATTTCAAGCCGGACACCGGAAATGCCCAGCAAACGCCACAACCGCGCGCACATGACGATGAGCTCGGCATCAATATCCGGGCCGGCAAACCCCAGCGCTTCCACACCAACCTGATGAAACTGGCGATAACGTCCCTTTTGCGGGCGCTCATGCCGGAACATCGGGCCGCTGTAATACAGGCGTTGAGGACCTGAATACAACAGGTTGTGTTCAATTACTGCACGCACGCAGGAGGCAGTACCTTCCGGACGCAAAGTCAGGTTTTCGCCATTGAGATGATCGACAAATGAGTACATCTCTTTTTCGACGATATCAGTCACTTCCCCAATGGAGCGGACGAACAGATCAGTCTGTTCTACGATGGGTGTGCGTAAATTGCGATAACCGTAGGCAGCCAGCCATGTGCGAATTGTATCTTCGAAGAACTCCCATAAACCGCTTTCATCCGGCAGGATGTCGTTCATTCCGCGAACAGCCCGAATTGACTCAGGCATTGACTGCTTTCTTCCTATATTTGGTTCGCACGTATTCATCGACAATCGCGCGGAATTCACCGGCGATATTGTCACCTTTCAAAGTAACTGTCTTTTGGCCATCGACAAACACCGGTGCCACCGGTGTTTCTCCCGATCCCGGTAAACTGATGCCAATATCTGCATGTTTGCTTTCGCCCGGCCCATTGACCACACAGCCCATGACTGCGAGCGACATGTTTTCGACACCTTCATATTGCTCGCGCCAGACAACCATCTGTTCACGCACATAAATCTGGATACTTTCTGCCAGTTCCTGAAAATAGGTACTGGTTGTGCGACCACACCCCGGACAGGCCGCCACTAGCGGGACAAATGCACGCAACCCCATCGTCTGCAGGATTTCCTGTGCCACAATGACTTCACGGGCACGATCTCCACCCGGCTCCGGTGTCAGGGAGACACGGATCGTATCGCCAATCCCTCTGAACAGCAGTACCGCCAGCGCCGCTGTCGAGGCAACAATTCCTTTTGACCCCATGCCGGCCTCGGTCAACCCCAGATGCAGGGCATAGTCACATTGCCCAGCCAACGCGCCGTAAACGGCAATCAGATCCTGTACACCACTAACCTTGCACGATAGCACGATATGGTCACGAGCCAACCCCAGTTCCTCAGCTTTGGCAGCACTTTCCAGCGCAGAAGTGATGAGTGCCTTGTGCATGACCTGCGAAGCACCCAGCGGATCAGACGAACGTGCATTTTCATCCATGATGCGCGCCAGCATTTCAGGATCAAGACTGCCCCAGTTAACTCCGATACGAACCGGCTTGTCATACTTGCAGGCAGTTTCTATCAGCGTGGAGAACTGCTCGTCACGCTTGCGACCATGCCCTACATTACCCGGGTTAATGCGATATTTGGCCAGTGCCTTCGCACATTCAGGATATGCGGTCAGCAGCTTGTGTCCGTTGAAATGAAAATCACCAACCAGCGGAACATGGCAACCCATATCATCGAGTCGAGCACGGATCCCGGCAACAACAGCCGCTGCCTCCATGGAATTAACGGTAATCCTGACCAGCTCAGAACCTGCATTTGCAAGCTGGGCAACCTGCCGGGTAGTGGCAAGCTCATCGGCTGTATCGGTATTGGTCATTGACTGCACGACAATCGGCGCACCACCACCAACCGTTACCGAACCTACTTTGACACCCACACTTTTCCGGCGTGGGGCTGGTACGTAATTTGAAGACATGGCTAAAACCCGGATCTCAGAATTTATACAGATTATTCAAGCGAAAAACGTGCGACATCATCATTGCCGCGGGTATAGGGTGCAAGATCAACCTTGCGCCCGTTATAAATGAGACTAACTCCGGCTGCATTGCCAATTACCAGATATAGAGGCGGCTTGCCTTCTATCACCTGCTCGGTACCACGCGCGTGGGTTTTTTCGAGAATGACTTTGCCACTGCTATCTTTGATTTTGACCCATGATTCCCGGGAAAAAGAAAGATGCAGCGATTTTTTTCCACCATCTGCGGCTCCGGGGGGCACTTCAGCAACCGGCAAAGAAGGTACCGGCATCTCAGGCAACGCAGCTGCAACTGACGGTAAACTGGCACCTGATGGAACCGGCGTCACCAATGGCGATTCGGAAGAGGGGGACAGCGGCAGTGCCAAATCTATTGCCACCTGATCACTACCATCACCAGAATTCAGCGGTACGGTCTGATCACCATTTTCAGACGAAAAAGAAACCAGCTGCTCCGGTATTTCCTCACGATAAATTGCGTAAGCAGCAAATGCGGCCAGTATTACCACCACATACAACCATCCGGCACGACTGCCACGATCAGGACGGTAAACGGGTTCAATTGCCTTGAAACGCTGTGAATTTTTTTTACTGGCAAAAGCAGTGTCTACCGGCCTTGCCTGAGGTACAGCCTCCATTAACAGAGGAACTTCCTTAAGCTGCAACAGATTGGCGTAGTTGCGTATGTATCCGCGCAAAAATACAGCAGCGGGCAATCTGGAAAAATCCTGTACCTCAATTGCCTCCACCTGTTGTTCAGACAGACGCAAACGGCGTGCAACCTCGCTAATGCTCATGCCACGCCTGATTCTTTCATCGTGCAATAACTGACCAAAACCAGAAGCAGCAACACTTATTTTCTCTGCCTCGATAGCGCACCCGGTTTGCGTTGCCTGGGATGGGGTAATTGCACCTGCAGGATCAGCGTGCTCTACCTGGAGGGTAGCTGTTCGATCAAAAGTTTCTTCGCTCACCTCTGATTCATGGATAAACGCTGATTCCCGACCAGCAGACAGTTCACCCGCTTCGTTTAATTCATTATCTTTCATGATTCAACTTCCCCGCGCGCAATTCCCGTGCTTCCCTGGAATCAGGAAAACGCTTTTGCAGCTGAAAGGCATAATTGGTTTCCGCATTGGCATCTTCGTTTACCCGGGCAATTCGGACAGCCAGCCACAGACTGGCAGGCGCAGGCGGGTGCGTTTGCAAATACTGATTGATCGCAGCCCAGGCTTTTTTCACCTCACCACGACTGAAATCAAGTTCCACCAGACCAAGTTGGGCCAAGGGATAGCCGGGATGGATAACCAGTGCTTCCTGAAAATAGCTGCGCGCCTGCTCAAAATTATTTTGCTTTAGCACACACAATCCGGCGTTGGTATAGGTTCTTTCCGGTGTTTCATACAGCGGATCACGAATAGCCGCCATAAAATGGCTGATTGCCTGTTCCATCCGCTCAGGTTTTCGCTGACATAAAAACCAGCCGAAGTTGTTACGTATGTCGGGATCATTCGGAGCAATTCCAAGCCCGCGTTCAAAGTTCCATTCGGCACGATCATCTTCCAGCAGATCCATATAAACCAGTCCCAGCATATTGTAGGCCGGGGCATAATCAGATTTTTTCTTCAGTGCGATTTCCGCTTCTTCTATCGCCACTCGATATTGGCCACGGTGATAGTACTGACCGGCAAGTTCGGTATGGATTTTTGCACTTTGCAACGCACGCTGTTTCAGCTCTTCAGGTGTCGGTTTTTCCTGGACAGGAGCACCTCCACAACCTGACAACCACACCACGAACCCGAGAACTCCAATTCTAGCCAGCCTGTTCATTTTTGCCTGTAATGGCTTATTGACACTGAATTCATAAAAACCCGGCTACCTCGCCACCGCTGTCTTACCTGTTTCGTGCATGCCCGTTCGGCGCATCCTGTCACGTACCTGTCCGGCCAGTTGACCACAAGCAGCAGCAATATCATCCCCACGGGTTTTGCGTATCGTTGTAACAATACCGGCTTGCATCAGCACATCACGAAAATTATGGATGGTTTGTATATCTGACCGCTCATAACCAGAGCCAGAAAAACCATTAAACGGGATCAGATTAAGTTTACATGGCACATTTTTAACAACCTGCACCAACTCTCGTGCCAGCGCCACGCTGTCATTTACGCCCTTCAGCATAACATATTCGAACGTAATAAAATCTCTCGGGGCTGCTGGCAGATAACGCTCGCAGGCAGCCAGCAACTCCGTGATCGGGTATTTTTTATTGATTGGCACCAGCACATCACGCAGAGCGTCATTGGGTGCATGCAATGAAACCGCAAGCGCTACCGGACAACGCTCACGCAAGCGATCCAAGGCGGGAACCAGTCCGGATGTACTTACTGTTACTCGGCGACGTGACAAACCATAGGCATCATCACTCAACATCAGATCGAGTGCCATTGCCAGATTCTCAAAATTGGCCAATGGCTCGCCCATCCCCATCATGACGACATTGGTAACTGGCCGTCTTGTTTCCTGTTTATCGGCTTGAGTTTGTGCTGCATCCGGCAACAAGCCCTGATTATCTGCTTCGAGTAACCGGTTGGCCAGCCACAACTGGCCAATGATTTCCGCAACGCTCAAATTACGGTTAAACCCCTGCCGCCCGGTAGAACAGAAACTGCAGGCCAGCGCACACCCCACCTGACTGGAAACACATAACGTGCCACGACTGGGTTCCGGAATAAAAACCATCTCCACCGCATTACCGGCACCTGTCGATATTAACCACTTGCGGGTGCCGTCTTCTGCAGTATGATCACTGGCGATTTCCGGGGGCTGAACAACAGCGCATTCCGCCAGTTTCTGGCGAAACACCTTCGCCAGATCACTCATTTCTGCGAATTCCGTCTTGCCGAACTGGTGTACCCAGCGCAATAGCTGCCTTGCACGGAAAGGCTTTTCACCCATCTCCCCACAAAAACGAACAAGCTCCGTTTTATTGAAATCAAGCAGGTTAATCATTGCACTCGGTTTTCCAGTTCAGCAACGTTGCATACGCTCAGCGTGAATGTATTTCCAGGGATGGAAAGAAACAGGCAATCTCGACGGCAGCCGTCTCAGGCGCATCAGAACCATGCACCGCATTGGCATCAATACTTTCTGCAAAATCTGCACGAATCGTACCTTTATCAGCTTTCTTTGGATCAGTAGCGCCCATCAGTTCACGATTTTTGGCAATTGCATTCTCACCTTCCAGTACCTGGATAATCACCGGACCTGAGATCATAAAATCGACCAAATCCTTGAAGAAAGGCCTTTCCCTGTGAATGGCATAAAAATTTTCTGCTTCAACTCTCGACAAATGCGCCATGCGGGCAGCCACAATCTTCAGCCCGGCAGCTTCAAATCTTGCATAAATTTGTCCGATGACGTTCTTTGCTACCGCATCGGGCTTGATAATGGACAAAGTCCTTTCAACTGCCATCAAATACCTCATAAAAATAGTTCATCACAGACCGGCATTCTAACAAAAAACCTATTTGTGATTTGTCAAACAACAGTGTGAAGAACTGCACAAAAGGAGTGAGCAATCCACCAGCGGAAGGAGAGAATAATATTCAGGATCCAGAATAGGACTGCGTTGAGTGATGTTTCAGATTCCATAAACATTCGGGCCGGATTGAATCCGGCCCGAATGTTTACTGCTTCAACTC
This sequence comes from uncultured Nitrosomonas sp., assembly GCA_964651625.1. Classification (GTDB taxonomy): domain Bacteria; phylum Pseudomonadota; class Gammaproteobacteria; order Burkholderiales; family Nitrosomonadaceae; genus Nitrosomonas. The sequence continues at coordinate 73,295 of CAZYWE010000006.1, forward strand.
CAAACGTTATTCGATAACGTTAAGGGAACCTGGCAGGTGAATATTCATAGGGTGCAGCTGGCACCAGATAGTGAAAGCACCAGCTTTGTCAGCGGTAAAGCTGATGGTTTTGGTTTCGCCTTTTTTAATAACTTCCTTAACACCGAAGGCATCGATTGAGAAACCTTCACTGATGGGTGACTTATTCTCAACCACAACATTTACAGTCTGGCCTTTCTTGACAACCAATGCTTCCGGCTCATTCAGCACGTTAAAAGCACGGATATTTTTAACAGTTACACCCTCTACATTAAGCTCAGGAACAGTGGTGTCATAAGCATTGATAACCACATGGAATTCAGCTGACTTATTATGATGATGTCCTTCTCCGTGTTCTGTTGCCTGAGCAACTCCTGCCAGCAACAATGACCCCGCTGCAAAACCAGCAAATATTGCTTTTGTTGTTTTCATCATTACATTCCTCTACTTGAATTTATGATTTATCAGATTCAGCGAAACACTGTTCGCCTGTTTGGCGGCATTGATATGCAGCTTCCTGCACATCAGCCAAGGGACAATCTCCCGAAAGGAATTTACACAAAAACCCTGTCAAAAACCGACCAGGAGAATGTGCCTGTATTATAAAAGCTCTACCCTCCGGAGCTTTCTTATTGTTACACAAGCCCCGGCCCGCAACTATAGACAAACAGGCCAAAAATGTCAACATCATCACACGCTATCATATTGTTTTTTAAATCAGGATTACTACTCAACCGAGCATGCGACTGACAAGAATTGTATCCCCGGAATTGCCAGTTTTGTCTGCAGACAGCAGCCAGAACCCCCTTATGGATTAGGGTAAAATGCTGCAAATTTTTTGATCGCATACCCGCACACTTAACACAGCTCGGAGCTCTCTCATGAAAATCCAGGATCTTATTCAGAATCGCAGCAAAGAAAACTTTGCCCTGCACGATAAATATCTAAACAGCCAGATGGTCAAAGTCCTTAAAACCATTGATTTTGATCGCCATTACATCCGGGCCAAAGGTGCGTATCTGTTTGACGAACAGGATAATCGCTATCTGGATTTACTCAGCGGTTTCGGTGTTTTTGCACTGGGGCGCAATCATGCAGAGATCGTTGAAGTTCTTAAAAGCACCCTGGATGCAGATCTACCCAATCTCGTCCAGCTCGATGTGTCACTACTGGCCGGGCTGCTGGCAGAAAAACTGGTAAAACTAACGCCTGACGGATTGGATCGTGTTTTTTTCGCCAATTCAGGCACGGAAACAGTCGAAGCTGCAATCAAATTCAGCCGTTACGCCACCGGAAAATCCAAAATTATTTTCTGCCGTGGCTGTTATCACGGGCTGAGTCTCGGCTCGCTTTCCGCTACAGGGGACGATCATTACAAAAAAGGATTTGGCCCACTGGTGCCGGATTTCATCGAAATCCCATTCAACGATCTTGAAGCACTGGAGCAAACACTGGCAGAAGGAGATGTTGCCGCCTTCATTACCGAACCGATCCAGGGGCATGGTGTCTGGATACCTGATGACAACTATCTGCCGGAAGCCGCCAGGCTCGCCCGCAAATACGGGGCACTGTTCATCGCTGATGAAATCCAGACCGGACTGGGCCGAACCGGCAAGTGGTGGGCGGTCGAACACTGGTCTGTCGAGCCCGATATTCTATGCATATCCAAAACACTCTCCGGGGGGTTTGTACCCGTAGGAGCACTGGTCTGCAAGGAATGGATTTTCGATCGTGTTTTCAATCGCATGGACCGTGCCGTCATTCACGGCAGTACATTTGGCAAAAACAACCTTGCCATGGCTGCCGGTCTGGCCACGCTGGAAGTGCTGGAATCAGAAAATCTGATTGAACATTCCGCCCGTACTGGCGCTGCCATTCTGGATGCGTTAACACCGCTGATACAACAATATGAATGCCTCAAAGAAGTGCGGGGCAAAGGAATGATGATTGCGCTGGAATTTACTGAACCGAAAAGCCTGATGTTGAAACTGTCGTGGAAAATCCTTGAATCCGCCAACAAAGGACTGTTTTCGCAGCTGATTACCGTGCCGCTATTCCGGGAACACCGGATTCTGTCTCAAGTAGCCGGCCATGGCATGAACATCGTCAAATTTATTCCGCCGCTCATCCTGACAGAATCTGATGTCGAGTGGATGGTTTCAGCGGTCAACGATGTCGTGGCCAAGGCACATCGCGGACCACTGACCGCACTGAGTTTCAGCAAACAGCTGGCAACACGGGCCTTGCGCACCAAACTGAACGTCTGACTGCGTATCCGGGCAAGCTCAACTATTCCACAAACAGTTGCCTTTGCTTTCGGCACTGATACGCTCAATCAGCCGATCATGCAGCTCAAGCTCCGCCCGTGTAGCCGGCTGAACAACCAGCGAAAAATCCCTTGTTTTGCTGGTTGTTGAATTGTCAGCCTGTCGCATTACTGGTGTATCCGTCTCCACCAGCAGACTTTCCTGGCCGCGTGTCATCGCCAGATAAACCTCAGCCAGCAACTCCGCATCAAGCAAGGCACCATGCAGCGTTCTATGCGAATTATCAATCTGATACCGTTCGCATAGCGCGTCCAGGCTATTTCTTTTACCCGGATGCAGTTCTTTCGCCAGCATGAGCGTATCAGTCACCTGCAAGCAGTGATTCTGCATGGCATCAAGCCGGATCAGGCTGAGTTCATGGTTGATGAACCCCATATCAAAAGGCGCGTTATGAATAAAAATTCCGGCACCTGCTATAAATTCCAGAAATTCGCTGCAAACCTGCTGGAAAACTGGCTTATCACGCAAAAATTCGCGCGTCAGGCCATGCACTCGCAGAGCCCCTTCATCACTCTCGCGCCCGGGATTGAGATAACGATGAAAATGGCGGCCGGTTAGCCGCCGGTTACACACCTCCACCGCGGCAATCTCGACAATCCGATGCCCCAGGGCAGGATCAAGGCCCGTTGTTTCAGTATCCAGAAAAATGGAGCGCACGCCAGATTACTCTGCTTCTTCAGATAACATTGACTCTACACCCTGGTTCGCCAGCCTGTCGGCACGCTCGTTACCATCGTGGCCGTTATGCCCCCGCACCCAGAACCATTCAACCTGATAACGCCCGGATAACTGATCCAGCTCTCTCCATAATTCCTCATTTTTCACCGGCTTTTTATCCGCTGTCCGCCAGCCACGTTTTTTCCAGGAATGAATCCACTCGCTGATTCCCTTTTGCACATACTGTGAATCAGTATGCAACTGAATCCGCAAGGATCGCTCCGCGCCCGGCAGTGATTCCAGAGCCTGCAAGGCACGAATGGCCGCCAGCAGTTCCATACGGTTATTTGTGGTCATGGGTTCGCCGCCAAAAAATTCTCGTGCCTCACCGTTAAACTGCAAGGAAACCCCCCACCCTCCGACTCCCGGATTGCCCTTGCAGGCGCCATCCGTAAAAATCTCCACCAGTTTTACATTTTGCTGCTGTTGCATAATCAGTCCCTGTTCATTGTCATGAAGATATAGTCCCGGTATTTTCAATCAAAGCTGCTTCCAAAACGCACGCCGCGCCGTAAACAGATATTCCTGAGCTATCCGCCTTGTCCCCGCTCTATCTGTGGAACTGCAGCTGCTCTCTCTTTACTCGCGGGCGAGCCATCCCAGCAGGGTTTAATGATACGCAGCCCACATTCATGCTTAACCGCCTGTAAAAAATAAACCCCCCCGGCAATCGGCCACCAGCGATCTCCGGCTGCTTCCATGAAACGCAGCCGGGAAAGCCATTTATCCCCGGTACACGGCGGCACATAACAGCCGAACTGCCCTGCAACGGTTTCAAAGCTGAGCAATTCCAGCCAATCCTGCACACGTGGCAGATCAATGAAACGGCCACACCAGGGAAAATCCGTTTTTGATCTCGTCATGCGACGGTGCAATCCCCAGAGGCTGAACGGATTAAACCCGCTGATGATGACTTTTCCCTCATGAATCAGTATCCGATGCACTTCCCGGAGAATCTGGCGGGGGCTGCCATTAAATTCAAGTGTATGCGGCAACAGCACAAGATCAACGCTACTGGTTTTAACAGGCAAAAAATGGGGAAGCGCATACGCTGATGCGCCCTCCTGCGTCCCAAGAGAAAATTTGAAAGGCATCCGGTTGTTGCGCAAAAAATCAATTCCGGCAAAACCGATCTGGATTGCGTTATAGCCAAATACATCCGCCACAACACGATCAAAGTAGCGCTGCTCCTGTTCAAGCAGATACTGCCCCGGGGCGGTCTTAAACCACTGTTGCATACTGTGCTGCAATGCAGAATCGAACATATTGACAGGATAATGGTCAGTTATGGTAGTGGCCCGTCTGACATCTGCTATAAGGAGGCAAAATGATTGACGTTTTTCCGGTTCGAGCGTTCAGGGATAATTATATCTGGATCGTTCACAATCAACACTTCGCCCTCATCATAGACCCCGGCGATGCAAAACCGGTTATCAACTGGCTAGAACAGCAAAAACTGCAACCCATTGCGATCCTCTGTACTCATCATCACCACGACCACACCAGCGGTATCCCTACACTGGTACAAAATTTCAAAATCCCCGTTTACGGCCCGGCCAGTGAAAAGGTATCTGAACTGACCCACCCGCTCACTGAAGGTAATACTCTCAAATTTCCGGAGCTGCCGCTGGGGCTCGCTGTTCTGGATGTTCCGGGGCACACGGCTGGCCATATTGCTTATTACAACCATGACTGGTTATTTTGCGGAGATACACTGTTTGCCTGTGGCTGCGGCAGAATTTTTGAAGGCAGCGCACAACAGATGTTTGATTCTCTGCAAAAACTGGCCAGTCTGTCTGATACAACCCTGGTTTATTGCACTCATGAATACACGCTGGACAACATCCGCTTTGCCCGGGCAATCGACCCGGACAATCCGGAGTTAATCAAACTGGAAAGTGCTACAGAAGAAAAACTGGCGCGAAATGAACCGACACTTCCCTCCAGCCTGGCTATAGAAAAAGCTACCAATCCATTTTTACGCTGTGATCAGCCGGCCATTATTCGAAGCGCCAGCCTGCATGCCAAACGGGAGCTCACAGATCCGGTCAGCGTATTTGCCGCAATCCGCGACTGGAAAAACCACTTTTAGTAAAAACTCTACAAAACCCCATCATTACGAAAAACGTATCCGGATTGCTTTCTGCTTCAGTGCATTCGCAGGAGCGGCAACGGCAGAGAGGTTATGCAGAACGTTCAGCTTATTGGCAAAAATCAAACCCGGCAACCATCGGTATCACACCCCGGCTGCGCATCGGGTTTATTGGCAACCGGATCTGCTGCTGCAGCCAGTTCTTCATCAGATACTTCCTCAGCCAGCAGCGTCCCAATCGACACACCCAGCAATAAATCACTGACGTGGCCAAACTTATGCAGGCGCAGATGGCCTGTCTTATCCACCAGAATAGTCGTCGGTGTACCCTGCATGTGATAAGCCATCATTGTGTGCGGAATGGAATGCTGTTCATTTGGCTTATCTATCCCGATCGGAAAGCGCAGCCGGTATTCATAAGCGAACACTTCCAGTGCGTCGCGCCCCATGACTTCGTGGTGCTCGAAAACCGTGTGCAAACCGATTACCGCTACCCGCTCCGGATCAAACTCATCAAAGATCCGCTGTGTCTGAGGAATCCCCTGCTGAACACACCCCGGACACAGCATCTGGAAAGCGTGCATTAACACTACCTTACCGCGCAGGGAAGCCAGCGTAACCGATTGCGTCGTATTCAGCCAGCCGGAAGTAATCAGCTCTGGCGCCTTGATTTTTTCAATGGTTGTACTTTTTTTCATGATTTAAATAATGGAATATGTTACTGAAAACAAAAAAACGGGCAATAACAGCAACTCCGGCTATCCGGGAGCCGCTCAGTAGCCATCAAACTCTTCCGTACGGATATTATCCTCATCTGCACCAACCTGGACCAGCAGTGAACGCATGGCCTTGACCATGCCTTCCGGGCCGGAAAGATAGTATCGGGGAACGGCAATGTCAGACACATGCTGCCTGAGGACATCGGCATTCACATGGCCCTGTGTCGCGGTATAAACCGGCACAAATGTAAAGTTTTCATTTTCTGCTGCAAATCGTTCGAAGTCATCTGTATAAGCTGCCAGTACCGGTGTCCGGTTGGCGTAGATGAGCATGATTTTATGTGCAGTCTGATCATGCGTGGCCTGTGCGATGATGCTGCGTACCGGCGTGATACCAATCCCCCCGATAAGAAATACTGCGGGAACAGCCACATTTTTATGCAGCGTAAAATCACCCCATAACGCAAGCAGCTTCACCATCGAACCCTCCGGAATCTTGCGTGCCGCGCGTTTAAATGGTGTATCACGCATACGTGTCGCCATCTTCAGCACATCTTCGTATGGTGCACTGGCAAACGAAAAACCGTGCTTGTTGCTGTTTTCATCGACCCCGGATGAATCCGGCAATACCAGATCACCATACTGCCCGGCCCGGTACTCAAATCCCGGTGGTTTTTCCAGGATAAATTCCATCGTCCCTTCGGCAATCTCTCTTTTACGAATCAGTTTGACGTCATAACTTGTCGGCATACCCCATCTCCTTGTCTTTTACAGAATGCCTCTAAAAATCCTGCACAACCGGATTTTACACTTTGCTCAGCGTGCGCAGTAACACGTGCAATCACAACGATTCCCAATATGACCTCACCTGAATTTTCGCTTTACTTGCTATACTGCTCAGCCTGAAAAATCGTTGTCTTTATGGAGGAGAAATGGACGTTTTGAGTTTGGTGGCCGGATTTCTGGCCGGTGCATTAACGATTTACCTCGTCAGCTTTTTCATGAAACCGGATGAGAGCAAAGTACAGAAAATAACCGACGCACACATTACCAGCCTGTTTGACCAGTTATGGCAAACACATGGGCGCTTGCTGAATGAAATGAAGCAGGATATGGATAACCCGGATTTCAAATTTCACCGGGAGTTTTATGTACAGAATAAAGGCTGGGGCTGGGGCCGCTGGGGATTTCATCGTCAGGGCCCCTGTATTGCCTATTTCCTGGAAGATCATAGCGACTTGCAACCGCTACTGGATACGCTGGCTGCGAACGGGCTAATCAGCCATACCGGTGAAGCCGGCAAAAATTCAGCCAAATACCAGTTGAGTGAAAAACTGGTAGCACTGCTTCGCGGTAAAAACACCCATTAAGCAAGTATTACTCCGGATTCATAAACTCACTGCTACAGCAGCAGGTTTTCCAGTGTCAGCCGGTAGATTCGGGCCAGGCGTTCAATATCGGCAACCTCCACAGATTCGTTGATTTTGTGGATGGTTGCGTTGCGCGGCCCGAATTCCACCACTTGCTGACAAATATCAGCAATGAAGCGACCATCAGAAGTACCACCCGAAGTGGAAAGCTCCGGTTCAATGCCTGTCACTTCGTGAATGGCTGCACTGAGTGCATCAGCCAGCGTTCCCTTTGGAGTCAGATAAGGTTTGCCGGAGAGCTCCCAGACCAGATCGTAATCAAGTTCATGCCGATCCAGAATTTCATGAACACGCGCTTTAAGCGAATCGATCGTACTGGCGGTAGAAAAACGAAAATTGAACAGCAGACTAATTTCACCGGGAATAACGTTGGTTGCACCGGTGCCGGCGCGGATATTGGAAATATGCCAGGTGGTGGCAGGAAAGTATTCATTACCGGCATCCCACACAGTCTTTGCAAGCTCGGCGATAGCAGGTGCAACCAGATGGATAGGGTTCTTTGCCAGATGAGGATACGCGATGTGGCCCTGGATACCCTTGATCGTCAAATCGCCCGATAAACTGCCGCGCCGTCCGTTTTTAATCGTATCACCCAACCGGTCAGTACAGGTCGGCTCGCCCACAATGCAGTAATCAATCGTCTCCCCCCGTGCCTGGAGCGCTTCCACAACTTTTATCGTACCATCCACTGCCGGGCCTTCTTCATCCGAAGTAATCAGCAGCGCGATCGAGCCTTTATGGTCAGGATGCAATTCAACAAATTCCTCAATCGCAGTAACAAAAGCAGCCAGCGAAGATTTCATATCCGCCGCACCGCGTCCATAGAGAAAACCATCCCGCACCACTGGTGTAAAAGGATCACTGTCCCATTGCGCTATCGGTCCGGTCGGCACGACATCGGTATGCCCGGCAAAGCAAACCAGCGGCCCGTCAGCACCTTTTCTTATCCACAGATTTTCCACTTCACCAAAATTCATGGATTCACTTTTGAATCCCAGCCCTGCCAGCCGGTGCATGATGATTTTCTGGCAACCATCATCGTCAGGTGTCAGCGAGCGGCGGGAAATCAACATCTGGGCAAGTGTCAAAGTACTGTTGGACATGGATATTTCCTTGATTTGGGTGTATTTGAAATTTGAGCGGGCAAGTGTGGCAGTCCGTCAGGATGGCTGCAAGGCGCGTAATGCATTCCGGCCGCGCGTACCACCAAAAAAGGCGCTAATGAATGGATGGCTGACAGTAATGATTTCCGGTATTGGCCCCAGCGCAACGATACGCCGATCAGCCAGCACAGCCACGCGATCAGAAAGCGCCACCAGCGTATCCAGATCATGTGTCACCATGATGACGGTCAGTGCCAGCTCTTCGCGCAGGGATCGTATCAGATCAACGAAACTTTCACTCAGCACAGGATCAAGTCCGGCAGTCGGTTCGTCCAGAAACAGCAATTCCGGATCCAGTGCCAGTGCGCGCGCCAGTGCAACCCGTTTGATCATTCCTCCCGACAATTCGGATGGCATTTTTCTGGCGTGTTGTGCCTCGACACCAACCATGCCTAGTTTCAGCATGACCAGTTCGCATATCGTATCCCCATCCAGCGTACGCATTTCCCGCAGTGGTAACGCCACATTCTCAAAAACAGTCAGCGCACTGAACAGCGCACCTTGCTGAAACAGGACTCCGGAACGGGTGCGCAGCTTTCTGTGCCCTTCATGACCATAATCATGTTGTTCTGCACCCAATACTTTGATACTGCCTTTTGCAGGCGAAATAAGTCCGAGCATTTGGCGCAACAGCGTAGTTTTTCCGCTGCCGGACCCTCCCACCAGCGCCAGTACCTCTTCTTTATATACTGTCAGGTTGATATCTTCATGGATAACGTGGTTGCCAAAGCACGTGTAAAGTCCGGTAATTTCGATAACCGAATCCATATCCGGTCAGCTTATGACTTTGAGCCCGATATGGGAAAAAGTCACAGCAAAAACAGCATCTATCAGAATCACGGATGTAATTGATGCGACTACTGAATTGGTGGTGCCCTCACCCAGACTTTCGGTATTCGGCTTGATGCGCAACCCGAAATGACAGGCAACCAGGGCGATTGTCATCCCGAAAATCACACCTTTGGCCAATGCCAGCCATAAGTTGGCAATCGGAACAGCATTCGGCAAAACGGTCAGCGCATAATGAATACTCAATTCGATCTGAAAATCTGCTGCCATTAGTCCGCCCAGCAGCGCGATTGCACCGGTCCAGACCACAATCAGCGGCATGGCGATACCCAGCCCGATAATTTTTGGCAGTACCAGTCTCATACTATGACGAATACCCATGACTGTCAGTGCATCCAGCTCCTCAGTAACGCGCATGACTCCAAGCTGCGCTGTTATGGCAGAGCCGGAACGTCCCGCAACCAGCACAGCAGCAAGCATCGGGCCCAGTTCACGGATAATAATCAAACCGAGAAGATTGATGATATAGATATCCGCTCCAACCAGATGCAACTGCTCGGAGGTGAGATAGCTCAGGACAATACCAATCAGAAAACCTACCAGTGCGGTAATACCAAGTGCCTGTGCGCCGGTACGGTACAGGTTTGCAGAAATTTCCCGCAAGGGCACCCTGCGCGGATGGGTGACCAGAAAAGCAATATCCAGCACGACCAGCCCGGTTAGCGTAATCACACCGGCCAGATGATCAAGAAAACAGAGAAAATGCTCACCCAGCAAAGATACCGGCCGAAACCATCTGCGCTGCACCTGTTCGGGTAGCGATACGGTTGTTTCCAGCCGCAGAAACATTCTTTCCTGTTCCGGGCGCAGCAGCAGATGTTCGGGACGCTTCCCGCCCCACAAATGCCACAACGTGACAGCTTCTGCGTAATCCAGGTGGCGGAGTGCAGTAAGATCCCAGTGCAGATTGGGTTGGCTGGCCAGCTGTGTCAGTTTTTTGTTGACTGCCGGCAGCGACTGGTCAAGGGCTGCAAGCGTAAAATCACCCGTAAGTTGCAGGATGGTATCACCTGCTTCCGTGGTAACCAGCCGATACCAGCAGTCATTGTCAGCGGAAGCCTCAGTGAGCATGGCTACTCAGAAACCCTTGTTTTTTTGGCAGTCAATTCCGGCTTTTACGTTCATTCTGCGGTTTCCGGGCAGTTTTAACAGATTTTTCCTGTTTACTGCCATGCCGGTATGCCCAGAGTAAAAGCACGACCCCGGCCACAATCATCGGCAGCGACAGCCACTGCCCCATACTGATGCCCAGGGTCATGATGCCGAGAAAACCATCATCCGGTTCACGAAAAAATTCGCAGAATGAGCGAAAAACTCCGTAACCGATCATAAACATGCCGGAGACAGCTCCGAGCGGCCTTGGTCTGGCTGAGTAAAGCCACATCAGGATAAAAAACACCAGCCCTTCCAGCGCAAACTCATACAGCTGGGACGGGTGGCGCGGCAGATTGTCCACCTGTGGAAAGATCATCCCCCAGGGAACATCAGTAGGGCGCCCCCATAATTCACCATTGATGAAATTACCGATACGGCCCGCACCCAATCCGAGTGGCACCAGTGGCGCAATAAAATCAGTGACAGACAGCCACGGTGCCCGGTATTTATGCGCCAGCCATATCATGGCGATTACAACTCCCAGGAACCCCCCATGGAAAGACATCCCTCCCTGCCAGATCTGGAGTATTTCCAGCGGGTGTTGCAGGTAATAGCCTGGCTGATAAAACAGGATATGGCCCAGGCGCCCTCCAAGAATCACTCCCAGCACACCATAGAACAGCGCATCGTCCAGCATTTCCCGGGTAAACACGCCATCAGGCCGTTGCCGGATACGGTAGCGCCCGAGCAGGATGAATAATGAAAATCCGAGCAGGTACATTAACCCGTACCAGCGGATAGCAAGCGGGCCGATAGAAATTGCAACCGGGTCAAATTGAGGATGAACGAGCATGAGCAGCAGCCTGACTTACGGTAAAATGCGCATTATACGGCAACACCAACTGATCGCAGCAGACATCACCGGCGATCATTCCTCCTTGCCTGACCTGTCATTCACCACCCATCCATGAGGAACACTATGTCAGACAATCGACGCAGCCAAGCCATTACCCAGGGCGCAAAACGCGCTCCCAACCGCGCCATGTTGCGTGCAGTCGGTTTCGGTGATGGTGATTTTGACAAGCCTATCGTTGGTGTTGCCAACGGTTTTTCCACTATCACCCCCTGCAACATGGGGCTGGATACGCTTGCCAAATGTGCCGAACATGCGCTGAAAACTGCCGGCGCCATGCCGCAGATGTTTGGCACGATTACCGTATCCGACGGTATTTCCATGGGAACCGAAGGGATGAAGTATTCGCTGGTTTCCCGCGAAGTAATTGCCGATTCCATCGAAACCTGTGTGCAGGCGGAAAGCATGGATGGGGTTATCGCGATTGGCGGATGCGATAAAAACATGCCGGGCGCCATGATTGCGCTGGCCAGATTGAACGTACCGTCTATTTTCGTTTACGGCGGCACCATCAAACCCGGTCATTATCAGGGCCGTGATCTGACGATCGTCAGCGCCTTTGAGGCGGTTGGGCAGCATACCGCGCACAAAATAGATGACCATGAACTGCTGGAAGTTGAACGCCATGCCTGCCCCGGTGCTGGTTCATGCGGTGGCATGTACACTGCCAATACCATGTCGTCTGCCATCGAGGCGATGGGCATGAGCCTGCCGCATTCCTCCACCATGGCGGCGGAAGATGAGGAAAAGCGGATCAGTGCTACCCGCTCTGCCGAGGTACTGGTGGAAGCCATCAAAAAACAGATTTTGCCGCGCAGCCTGATTACCCGTAAATCACTGGAAAATGCCGTATCGGTCGTCATGGCAGTAGGCGGATCAACCAATGCGGTGCTGCACCTGCTGGCCATCGCCCACGCAGCAGAAGTGGAATTCAGCATCGATGACTTTGAAGCCATTCGTAAACGTGTACCGGTAATCTGTGACCTGAAACCTTCCGGACGTTATGTGACTACCGATCTGCACAAGGCAGGCGGCATTCCGCAAGTGATGAAAATGCTGCTGGTACATGGCCTGCTGCACGGCGACTGTCTGACTGTCAGCGGACAAACCATCGCCGAAGTGCTGAAAGACATTCCCGGGCAACCGCGTGCCGATCAGGATGTTATCCGGCAATGGAGCAATCCGGTCTATGCACAGGGGCATCTGGCAATCCTGAAAGGCAACCTGGCAACGGAAGGTGCAGTTGCCAAAATTTCCGGCGTGAAAAATCCCTGCATCACTGGCCCGGCCAGAGTGTTTGATTCAGAAGAAACCTGCATGACCGCTATCCTCGAACGCAAAATCCAGCCGGGTGACGTAGTGGTTATCCGTTACGAAGGCCCGCGGGGCGGCCCCGGGATGCGTGAAATGCTTTCCCCTACCTCGGCACTGATCGGTGAGGGGCTGGGGGATTCCGTCGGATTGATCACTGATGGTCGTTTTTCCGGCGGCACTTACGGCATGGTAGTAGGCCATGTTGCACCGGAAGCCTATGCCGGTGGAACAATTGCGCTGGTGCAGGAAGGAGATTCCATCACAATCGACGCACACAAACGCCTGTTGCAGCTGAATGTTTCTGACACTGAACTGGAGCACCGCCGGACAGCCTGGCAGCCTCCTGCACCACGCTATACCCGCGGCGTACTGGCAAAATACGCCCGGCTGGTCTCAACCGCCAGCCGGGGTGCTGTCACCGATTGATCCAACCTGCGAACGGAGATCCAATGCCTAACCATCTTGCTGGAGAAACCAGCCCCTATCTGCTGCAGCATGCGGAAAATCCGGTGGACTGGTACCCATGGGGCTCAGAGGCATTGGAAATCGCACGCACGCTGGACAAACCGATATTGCTCTCCATTGGCTATTCAGCATGTCACTGGTGTCATGTCATGGCGCATGAATCATTCGAAGATCCTGAAGTCGCTGCGGCGATGAATGCAAATTTCATCAATATCAAGGTTGATCGCGAAGAACGCCCTGATATTGACCAGATTTACCAGAGTGCGCATTACACGATGAACCACCGCCCGGGGGGGTGGCCACTAACCATGTTCCTGACACCCGGACAAACGCCCTTTTTTGGCGGCACCTACTTTCCGAAACAGGCACGCTACGGCATGCCGGGGTTTCTGGAACTGTTGCCGAAAGTTGCTGAACTGTACCGTACACGTAAAACAGACATTGAGCAGCAGAATGCGGTACTGCTGAAATTGCTTGCTCAATCTCTCCCCGCACCGGGTACCGATATTTCTGCTCTTTCCCGGCAGCCGATCGATCATGCCTGGAAGCAGTTAAATCATCAATTTGATGAAATTCATGGCGGGTTTGGAGATGCACCCAAATTTCTCCACCCGGCAGAATTACAGTTTTGTCTGCGGCAATATGTTACTGACAACAACACATCGGCCTTGCATGTTGTAACGCATACACTGGAGAAGATGGCACGGGGTGGCCTATATGACCAGTTGGGGGGTGGGTTTTGCCGCTACAGCACTGACAGCGCCTGGCAAATTCCACATTTTGAAAAAATGCTGTACGACAATGCGCTAATACTGTCTCTTTATGCAGAAACCTGGCTGGTAACCGGCAATCCGCTGTTCAAGCAGGTTGTTGAAGAAACAGCTACTTGGGTCATGCGGGAAATGCAATCTGGTACAGCAGCAGGTGCTGGCTATTTCTCCTCGCTCGATGCCGATTCCGAACACGAGGAAGGGAAATTTTATGTCTGGGATCGCGCGGCAGTATCAGCCATTCTTACGCCAGAAGAATACCGGGTGGCAGCAATCTACTACGGCCTTGATCGCCCACCCAACTTTGAGAATCACGCTTGGCACCTTGAAGTTGTAGAATCCGTTGAATCGGTTGCAGCACACCATCAGATCAGCCCGGAAATCGCACAACAACTCATCAGCAGTGCGCGTAAAAAGCTGTTTTACACACGTGAACAACGTATCCACCCGGGCCGTGATGAAAAAATCCTGACGAGCTGGAATGCGCTGATGATCAAAGGGATGGCGCGTGCCGGGCAGATTTTTGAACGCGAAGAATGGGTCAGTTCAGCCATACGGGCAATGGATTTCATCCGCGGCAGGCTATGGCTGAATGGCCGCCTGCTGGCAACCTTCAAAGATGGCAAGGCACATCTGAATGCCTATCTCGATGATCATGCATTCCTGCTGGACAGCCTGATGACACTGCTGCAAGTCCGTTTCCGCCAGGAAGATCTCGATTTCGCCATTACGCTGGCGGATGTACTGCTCACCCGTTTTGAAGACAAGACATCCGGTGGATTCTTTTTCACCAGTCATGATCATGAAGCACTTATTCATCGGCCTAAAACAGGCCATGATGGCGCAATTCCTGCCGGGAATGGCATTGCAGCCATTGCTTTACAACGGCTGGGACATCTGTTGGACGAGCTGCGTTATCTGGAAGCAGCCGAACACACGTTGAATATTTTTGCCAGCACACTATCGCTGCATGCCAGCTCGCATTGCAGTCTGCTGATTGCACTGGAAGAGCTGCTTGAGCCGACAAAAACTATCGTACTGCATGGTAATCAGGTTGAACTGCAAACCTGGTTAAAAGCACTGATTCCTTACTCGCTGGGCCAAATAGTAATTGCGTTGCCGCTGGAACTTTCCAGATTACCCGGGAATCTTACTTTTCGCTCTGCTCCGGGTGACAAAATCAGTGCCCGGGTATGTGAGGGCAGGCGTTGTTTTCCGGAGATCCATTCACTGAATGAACTACTGCAAATCTGTAAGCTTCACGGTAGAATGGCACTCCCTTAATCATTCACAAAAGGAAAATGCGATGAAAAAAGCTTGGTTGGGTGCATTTGCTGCTTCAGCACTGTTAGTGGCCGGGTATGCTCAGGCAGATCTGGAGTTGGCAAAAAAGAACAACTGTGTTGCCTGCCATCAGGTTGATACCAAACTCGTTGGCCCTGCATTTAAAGATGTTGCAGCCAAATTTGGCGATAGAAAAGATGCAGTTGAATTCCTGGCAGGGAAAATCAAAAGTGGCAGTACCGGTGAATGGGGTCAAATCCCGATGCCACCCAACGTCAATGTGAGTGAAGCTGATGCCAAAGCACTGGCTGAGTGGATCCTGACTCTCAAGTGATCTGATATTCAAGCTTAAGTGCGAGCCGATACCGGAAACTGTATCGGCTTTTTTGTTTCTGTAACCTTCCAGATCAGGTGAGCCAGTTCATTTGACCGTCCCGGGCTTTCAATACATTCCTCTGGAATACCATTTCCAGTTTTCATACAATAACCTGCCATGCTCACCGTTTTTCTTGATTTTGGTTCCGTAACACGCGGTGATATCGACAGAACGGTGCTGGAGCAAACTGTATCCCCCTGGATTTTCCATGACAACACTGCCCGGGAACAGATAACGGAACGGATCGTGGATGCAGAAATCGTTGTCAGCAACAAAATATTGCTCAACCGCACAGCCATCTGTACGGCAGACAAACTGAAACTGATTTGTATAGCAGCCACTGGCTACAATAATGTTGACCTCGTCGCGGCCGCCGAACGCAATATCCCGGTATGTAATGTCCGCAACTACGCTACCGGATCGGTTGTCCAGCATGTTTTCATGTTCATGCTGAACTTTGCCTGCCGTTTTGTGGAGTACCAGCAACTGATAAAAAAAGGAGGCTGGCAGACCAGCACCTACTTCTGCCCTCTTGATTTCGGGATTACGGAACTGTCAGGTAAAACGCTCGGTATTATCGGGCATGGCGAACTGGGCAGTGCAGTGGCAAATCTTGCCCAGGCCTTCGGGATGAAACTGCTGATTGCCGAACATAAATCCGCCTCATCTGTTCGATCCGGGCGAACGGCATTTGATGATGTGCTCCATCAGGCAGATTTTATTACCCTGCACTGCCCGTTATCGGAAGATACTCACCACCTGATTGGCAACCGGGAATTAAATCTGATGAAGCCTTCGGCCTATCTGATCAACACTGCCCGCAGCGGATTGATCAACGACACCGATCTGCTGCAGGCTCTGCATTCCAGTCGTATTGCCGGGACAGCCATTGATGTCCTGAAAGAAGAGCCACCCGTCAATGGCAACCCGCTGCTGGATTACTCCCATCCCAATCTCATCATCACTCCCCACTCCGCCTGGGCCAGCGTGGAATCCAGACAGCGCATGATCAACCTGCTGGCGGACAACATACGCAATTTTCTGCAGAACAAGCCTTTTAACCAGATTACGGACGCATTAGCCCGGTAAGCAATTTTCTGCACTGGCACTCATTTAACCCTGCTTCTCACCCACACCGAGCCATTATTTGACAAACCTCCCCGTCCTCATTACTTTTCGCGTTCCGCAAAGCCGGAATTGCGTTTGATCACCCGCACACCCTGAGAAAAACTGATTATGTCCAGCCCATTTTATGAACACCGCCGTATCCTTGCAGCAAGCCTGGTTGGGACCACCATCGAATTCTACGATTTCTATATCTACGCCACCGCAGCGGCACTGGTATTCGGTCCATTGTTCTTTCCTGCAGAATCCCCCTCCGCACAGTTGATGCTGTCATTCATGAGTTTCAGCCTGGCCTTTATCGCCCGGCCATTTGGCGCAATCCTGTTTGGTCATTTTGGTGACCGGGTCGGAAGAAAATCGACACTGGTGGCTTCATTGCTACTGATGGGGACATCAACCCTGCTGATCGCATTCCTGCCCACCTACTCCATGGTCGGCTGGATCGCTCCTCTCCTGTTATGTATTTTGCGTTTTGGCCAGGGATTGGGACTGGGCGGCGAATGGGGAGGTGCTGCGTTACTGGCCGTTGAAAATGCGCCGCAGGGATGGCACGGCCGGTTTGGCATGGTTCCCCAGCTGGGTGCACCGATCGGATTCCTCGCCGCAAACGGATTGTTCCTGCTGATCGGCATGCAGCTAAGTGATGCAGATTTCGCTGCATGGGGCTGGCGAATCCCCTTTCTTGCCAGCAGCATTCTGATCGCGCTTGGCTTATGGGTACGCCTGAAAATCGGTGAAACACCTGAATTTACCCATGCATTGGCAACAGAACCACCGGTACGGGTTCCCATCAGCGAACTGATACGCAAACACACTGCCATTACCTTTGCCGGAACATTTACAGTAGTTGCCTGTTTTGCCATTTTTTACCTTTCAACTGCTTTTGCACTTGCTCACGGCACCACTACGCTTGGATATGCCCGCGAAATGTTCCTGATCACCCAGCTTGCCGCTATTTTGTTTCTGGCCGCCGGTATCATCCTTGCGGGGATATATGCCGACAAAAGCAATGCAAACCAGGTATTGCTGGGAGGCTGCGCTGCAACGATTGGTCTGGGATTGATATTCGGCCCGGCTCTGGGAGCGGGATCACTCTGGCTGGTCTGGGCGGTGCTCTCGCTCGCGCTGTTCATCATGGGATTTGTTTATGGCCCGCTCGGCGTATGGCTACCCTCACTTTTTCCTCCACGGATACGCTATACAGGCGTATCCATCGCCTTCAACCTGGGTGGTATTCTGGGCGGAGCACTCGCTCCGATCATCGCACAAGTACTTACTGATACAGGTGGCACATCACTGGTTGGCCTTTATCTGACCATGGCGGGGGTATTCAGCTTGTCGGGGTTGGCGCTGGCACGACGGGTAATGCCGGAGAATGCATACAAACCACGTAACTGAATGAGCCACACTGATCTTTATTCTGCCTTTACCGTTTCTTCTACTGCAAAAATTCCCATAAACACAATTAAGCTGCTCATAACCGTACCTATACACATGTTTTACGCAAACACTGTATAGCCCTATGAAAAATGCGAAGAGCCGGCCATCGATAACTATTAACATGATAAAGCGTGCGAACTTCGCTACTCCACTTTGTATGCCAATCCATTACTCTGCCATAGAATTCAATATTTTTTATCTTCTTTTCATCAAAAATTTGCTTAAACTCTTCTTCCCTCATAAGAAAAGCGGGTGAAAACAAACGCCCCCAGCCTTCATCATAAGTTGTTTTCAGTATAATCAGACTGTCTTCGCCTTCTATACACAAATCTACTGCTACGACCTGGTCATTAAACCAGTACCTGTAAACCCTCCCCTTACCTCGGTGACAAAAATTTTCCAGAACCTTCTGGTAAAACTCGCCCTGGCTGTTTGATGGTTGAATTGCCGTACCCTGATCCAGTTTCCACCCCGAGCTTTCAAGTTTTCCATAATCCGCGACAGCCTGCTGGATCTCCGCAGGTAACACGCATAATTCAAGCCGTGTAACCACACCATCTTTTGCAAGCTTGTTCCGCTGTTTTTTCATATTCTGACGCAGATTTTTTCCACGATTGGCCCAATACTCATCAAAACTTCCCTGAAGGGTAATTTTTGCGGTCTGGATATAATCCAAAGTCACCAATTTTTTACTGGTTTCCGGTCTGGGAACTAAATCCGGATCAATCTGCGTAATACTGAAAACAAGAGGATATTGTGCCAATCGTTGCAAAAGCTCGGGAAGAATGGATGATAAATCCACACTGGCTTTTTGTATCCACATACCCAGAGGTGCTTGTGACGGCTGGAAAGTAGACCATACCCACTGATTCTTCTGGCAGATAATTGCCATCACCTTCAGCTCATCTTTTTCCTGGTAGCACGCCAAAACCTCGTCACCTCTACCAAATACTTCCAGAAGAGGCAAAATAAAATCAGGGCTCAATAATGGTGAACCAGATACCGTGTGATTTAGCTGCTGCCAACTGCCCTGAAAATTCCTGAATTCATTTATCGGATATAAATTCCAGCTCATTACGCTATTCCGCAGAAGAAAGTATCGTTTTTCTGATTTGTTCTATCATCCATTGTTTCTCTTTTGATTTGAGCTCTTGATGGCAAGGGAATTGCAGTAAATTTTGTGACAGGCAGGCGCTTACGGAGCAAACTGATTCATCAACGCCATACCAGAGAAATTCTCCAAAACGAATAACAGGCACACCACTGCGTTTAAGAACAGGAAAAATTTCTGCTGAATTATCTACAATCAGGGGAAAAACATGGGGAACAACTCCGGAAGGCAGATCCGGAAATAAAGGCCTGCAGCCTGGCAGCCCGGCAAGCGCCTCCAGCAAAGCTAAATAATTTTCCCGGCGACCAGCTATAACCCGATCCTTGGAGGTAAATCTGGTAAGCCATCTTGAAGAGAAAGATGATCGCTTATGGAGCCAATCTGCCTCAAACCCAAACCCACCCTCAGATGCCCCCGGGCCAATCTTCTTTTTATTTTCACCAGAGCCCCCCTGCTTAACTGATTTCCATAAATAATCTTTTAATTTCAGAGGGATTGCGAGCAGCTTCCTCAAAAAACCCATTCTGTCATACTCCAGCCCTCTTTCCAGAGCGTTCAAGGCAGCCTTCATCTCAAAGGCCAATCCTGCCGACCGAAGCTCTATTTGCTCAATATTATTTCTTCCGGAAACCAGGCACCCCCCTTCATATATTGGAAAAAACTTCATCGTGCTTGCAATAGCATAATCCCCATACGCACCTATCGGCCTGCCTTCAAATTCTCCAAAAAATGAATGTGCACAGTCCTCCAGCAGATATATTCCATGAATATCGCAAAAATCACGTATTTTCACCAAACTCTGCGGAAACCCGAAGTAATGGGTTGCAATAAGCAATTTTGTTGATCCATCCAGCTTACTTTGAACGTCGTCCAGGTCAACTGATGTATCAGATTGTATTTTATAAAATATGGGTTCTGCCTCCGCCCAGATCACAGGCTCCACCATTGCGGGACAATGGTAGGCCGGGATCAGAACCCTATCCCCTTTACCGATACCCATTTGTTTTAATGCGAGCGCGATTGCAACTCGGCCACTGGTAACGTGTTTTATACTGCCAACATCCAGCACAGAAGGAATACCCTGCTGCCCGCGCCGGTTTGAAAAAAATGACTCCAGTGATAACACGGGTTGTGTTGGAATATAAGGTTTCGGGTAATTGGCCATACAGTGGATTGAAGAAAACATAGCGAAATCTCTTAAGCAAGCGTATCCCAGTTCTATCGGCTTATCAATGCAGATTATTGAGCTGAATATATCTCGGCTCTCTGTACAAACCGGGTATTCATGCTGACAGCACCCATTTCAAAACAACCTCCACAGAAAAACCCCCGAAGCTACCAATGAGACAACTGCTGCTTGATATTATTGAAATTGGCCCGCCGTCTCTGGATAACTTTATTCCCGAAGGGAATGAGGAGCTGCTGTACACGCTGAGAAATCTGATCGCGAACAACCGGCAGGATTATTTTTATTATCTGTGGGGAAGTGCCGGTAGCGGCAAAAGCCATTTGTTGCAGGCAGTGGCTGATACACTTTCAGAACAGCAGCTCAACACCCTTTATATTGACTGTGACCAAACAGATGAATTGAACTTCAGCTTCGATCTCGACTGCCTGCTGGTCGATAACGTCGAGCAGCTGGATGACGCCGCCCAGATCCGGTTGTTCAACCTCTATAACCATTTTCGTAATAACAGGCATGGCCTGTTTCTGGCCAGCGGATCCAGGCCACCCGCACAACTGAATTTACGCCAGGATTTGGCCACCCGCCTGAGCTGGGGATTGGTCTATCAGGTGCATGAACTGACAGATGAAAAAAAAATCGAGGTCATGCAAGACTACGCAATCCGCTGTGGATTCGAGCTGCCTCTGGAAATTTGCCACTATTTACTGAAACACGAGCGACGGAATCTGTCTTCCCTGATCAGGCTTATCCACGCACTGGATCAGCTTTCACTTACCAGACAGCGCCCCGTCACCCTTCCCTTGTTACGTGAACTGTTATAATCAACGGTGATTACGAATGTTTATCAACTTTAATAACAAAAGATCGCAAGAAAGAGCAATCTGCTGAGTTGATCCGGTTTTTCTGTGCTCCAATTTTCCAATTCCAAAACTCCGTATCATGAAACTGGCATTATTTGACCTGGATAACACGCTTCTGGCTGGCGACAGCGATTTTCAATGGGCACAATTTCTTATCGAACAGAATGTGCTGGATCGGGAAGTCTATGAAGCCCGCAATGTTGCGTTCTATGAGCAATACAAAGCCGGTACGCTCGACATCCACGAATTTCTGGACTTTCAGCTTAAACCGCTGTCTCGCCATCCCCGGGAGCAACTCAATGAATGGCGCGGCAATTTCATAAAACAGAGAATTGCGCCCCTGGTTGCACCCGGCGCACGTGAGTTGATCGCCAGACATCAGGCAGAAAAGGACCTGTGCATCATCATTACTGCCACCAACAGTTTTGTTACCGCACCCATTGCACAGATGCTGGGAATTGATCACCTGATCGCCACCGAGCCGGAACAAAAAAATGGTGAATTTACCGGCCGCATAACCGGGATTCCCTCTTTTCAGGAAGGAAAAATAACCCGGCTGGAACAATGGCTGGATGCACACAACCTCACCTGGCTTTCCTTCCTGCAGAGCTGGTTCTACAGTGATTCACTCAATGACCTGCCGCTGCTCAGGAAAGTGACACACCCTGTTGCCGTCGATCCTGATGCCACGCTCCATGAACATGCAAAAAAAAGCGGATGGCGCATCATTAGCCTGCGTCAATAGCGTTCGAATCCAAGAGGAGAAAACAAAATGAAACACCTTTCCATATCACTTCTGGCATCAGCTGCACTGTGTCTCTCGCTTTCCTTCAATGTCCAGGCTGATTCCTACCCTGAGAAAATGGGAGTCAAACTGGCAACCGGTGTAGCCAACGTCGTTACCGGTGTGGTTGAAATCCCCAAAAACATGATGATCACCAGTGACACTAAAGGTACCGCCTATGGTGTTACCGCAGGTTTTTTTGTTGGAATCGTTCATACACTGGGCCGAACACTAAGCGGCGCTATTGATATTGTTACCTTCATCGTTCCCACCACTTCCATCGTCAAGCCGACTTATATCTGGGACGATTTCAACCGCGAAACTACCTACACCACCTGGCACATGCGCTGACTGTTCGGGAATCTGCAGGAAACACGAATGAAGCTCAGCCGGAAAGCATAAAAAGGTTCCGGTATAATATGGTTTTGTGAGGGATCGACCGCATGCGACTAATACAAAAAGCACTCACCTTCGATGACGTTCTCCTGCTTCCTGCCCACTCCGAAGTTCTGCCCAGAGATGTTGATTTATCCACTCAGCTAACACGCACGCTTCGCATCAAAATACCGATCGTTGCCGCCGCAATGGATACCGTTACTGAAGCTCGGCTTGCCATTGCCATTGCCCAGGAAGGCGGAATTGGCATCATTCACAAAAACATGTCAATCAGGATGCAGGCGGCGCAGATAACGCAGGTCAAACGCTTTGAAAGCGGCGTGGTGACCGACCCGATCATCGTTTCTCCGGATATGACCGTGCGCAAGGTCCTGGAACTGATCCGCCAGCACAACATATCCGGCCTGCCGGTAGTAAAAAGCAAAAAGGTTGTCGGCATTGTTACCAACCGTGACCTGCGCTTCGAGACCAATCTCGATCAGCCGGTCAAAAACATCATGACGCCAAAGAAACACCTGGTCACTGTCCGGGAAGGAGTTTCACAAGAAGATGCACTGGCCCTGCTACACAAACACCGGCTTGAAAAAGCGCTGATCGTCGATGAAAACTTCGAGCTGCGCGGCATGATTACCGTCAAAGATATTACCCGAACAACCGAACATCCCTATGCCAGCAAGGATAAACAGGAACGGCTGTATGTAGGTGCCGCCATCGGTGTGGGAGAAGGCAGCGATGAACGCGCTGCTGCGCTGGTTGAGGCGGGTGCAGATGTGATTGTCGTGGATACGGCACACGGCCATTCACAGGGCGTGCTGGATCGTGTGCGCTGGGTCAAGAAAAATTTTCCGGAAATTCAGGTGATTGCCGGCAATGTGGCCACTGCGACGGCAGCAAAAGCACTGGTAGACCATGGTGCAGATGCAGTCAAGGTTGGAATCGGCCCTGGTTCAATCTGCACTACCCGCGTTGTTGCCGGCGTCGGCGTTCCGCAAATTTCAGCAATTGATAATGTGGCCACTGCACTGCTGAATACCGGCGTACCTCTGATTGCCGATGGCGGCATCCGCTATTCTGGCGATATTGCCAAGGCACTTGCCGCAGGCGCTAGCTCGGTCATGCTGGGAGGGTTACTGGCCGGAACTGAAGAATCTCCGGGAGAAGTCGAGCTGCTCAAGGGCAGATCCTACAAAAGCTACCGTGGTATGGGCTCTTTATCCGCCATGCAGCAGGGGTCAAGCGATCGTTATTTTCAGGAAACTGAGCGCCATGAAGCGGACAAACTGGTTCCGGAAGGCGTGGAAGGACGCGTCCCCTACAAAGGTCCTCTCGCCAATGTCATCCATCAGCTAACCGGGGGAGTCCGCTCCAGCATGGGCTATCTAGGATGCCACACCATTAGCGACATACATAAAAAAGCCGAGTTCATCGAGATCACCTCTGCCGGAATCCGGGAATCTCATGTGCATGATGTCCAGATCACCAAAGAAGCTCCGAATTATCACGTCGAATAACGTCTTGCCAACATGCATTCAGCTATCCTCATCCTGGATTTTGGTTCGCAGTACACCCGGCTGATTGCCCGGCGCGTACGCGAAACCAATGTTTACTGCGAACTCCACCCCTTTGATATCAACCCGCAATTCATACAGGAGTTTGCACCTGTCGGCATCATTCTCTCCGGCGGGCCGGCATCCACCTTTACTGATGATGCCCCGCGTGTACCGCAAATTG
Organism: uncultured Nitrosomonas sp.; assembly: GCA_964651625.1. GTDB lineage: Bacteria > Pseudomonadota > Gammaproteobacteria > Burkholderiales > Nitrosomonadaceae > Nitrosomonas. The sequence goes on from CAZYWE010000006.1 coordinate 97,460, forward strand.
TATTTGAGCTGGGCGTGCCCGTTCTCGGTATCTGTTATGGCATGCAGGCCATGGCTGCTCAACTGGGGGGAGAAGTGGAAGACGCACAATCACGCGAATTCGGTTATGCAGAGCTGCTGACTGCACCATGCAAGCTGTTTCAGGATATACGCGATCGCCTTGATTCTGAAGGCAACCCGACTCTTGATGTCTGGATGAGCCACGGCGACCGGGTCAACAGACTGCCGCCGGGCTTTACTGCTGCCGCCTCCAACGCAGCTACTCCCTTCGCTGCCATGGCAGATGAAGCACGCAATTTTTATGGCGTGCAGTTCCACCCTGAAGTCACTCACACCCGGCAGGGCAAAGCGATTCTCGACCGCTTCGTACACGATATTTGCGGAGCGGGTTATGACTGGAACATGCCTGATTACGCAGAAGAAGCCATTGGCAGGATCCGTGCCCGTGTCGGTGACGATAAAGTTATCCTGGGGCTGTCCGGCGGCGTGGATTCATCGGTAGCGGCTGCACTTATTCATCGTGCCATCGGCGACCAGCTGGTATGTGTGTTCGTTGATAACGGCCTGCTCCGTCTGAATGAAGCCAAACAGATCATGGAAACCTTCAGCCGCAATCTTGCAGTCAATGTGATTTATGTTGATGCCGGCAGACAGTTTCTGGAACAGCTGAAGGGCATCACTGACCCCGAACAGAAACGGCGCATTATCGGCCGTGAATTTGTGGAAATCTTCCAGCAGGAAGCGGAAAAAATCGAAAATGCGAAATGGCTGGCACAGGGCACCATCTACCCTGATGTGATTGAATCTGCCGGCAGCCACACCAAAAAAGCAGGCGTCATCAAATCTCACCATAACGTAGGTGGCCTACCGGAAACCCTCCACCTCAAACTGCTGGAGCCACTGCGCGAACTGTTCAAGGATGAAGTACGCGAACTTGGCCTGGCGCTGGGATTGCCGCATGAACTGGTATTCCGTCATCCGTTCCCCGGCCCGGGACTGGGTGTCCGCATTCTGGGAGAAGTCAGATACGAATACACCGAGTTATTGCGCCAGGCTGATGCCATCTTTATCGAAGAGCTGCGAAATGCCGGATGGTATGAAAAAACCTCCCAGGCATTTGCTGTTTTCCTGCCAGTCAAATCAGTCGGCGTCATGGGGGACAACCGCAGTTATGAATACGTCGTTGCGCTGCGCGCTGTTCAGACCGAAGACTTCATGACCGCACACTGGGCAGAACTCCCCCACACCCTGCTCGCAAAAATATCCAACCGTATCATCAACGAAATCCGCGGCATCAACCGTGTTGTTTATGACATCTCCGGCAAGCCCCCGGCCACAATCGAGTGGGAATGATTCCGCGTCTGGCACAGCCAGGCACCTGATGGCATGA